>JBGVET010000013.1:0-75981 GCA_045120395.1 Candidatus Limimorpha sp. | reverse complement strand
TAACTTCTAACTCCAAACTCCTAACTCTTCCTAATCCACACCGCCGGATTCACTGTGGTTCTGTTTTCCTGCCATATCTCGAAATGTAATATGGTTTTGCCGTCGCTTACATTGGTGTGTATGCGTCCTATGTCTTGTCCTGTCGTTACCTTATCCCCTACTTTTACAAATACTTTCTCGAGGTTGGAATATAAGGTGAAATACAATCCATGACGTATTAGTATTGCGTTGTTGTTGCCTTGGCTGGTGACGAAACAAACTTCTCCATCGAAGACGCTACGTGCCTTGGCTCCTTTGGTGGTGCTGATGTCGACGCCATTGTTGTTGACGGTTACCTTGGGCTGTGTAGGATGCGGACTCAGTCCGTAACGTCCGGTGATGATGCCTTGCGCTACAGGATATGGCAGCTTGCCTTTGTTCTGCGCGAAGTTGTTGGAGAGCTTATAGTCGACAGACTGTGTGTTGTTTTTCTTAGCCTGAGCCTCTCTCTCCTTGGCTTTCTTTATTTCTTCGGCTATGATTTTCTCAATCTGTTTCTTGAGTTTCTTGGTCTCGTTTTCCTTGTTCTTGATGTCTTTCTGAATCTGTGTCTCTTTCTTCTTTAAAGATGCAATGTCTTTGTTGAGTTTGTCGCGGTCTTTCAACAGCGATGCTCTCTCTTCTTTTTCCTTTGCCAGCACTTTCTCTATGTCTTTTTTGTTGGCCTCGTTCTTGTCAAGCTGCCTGCTAATCTTTTCCTGAGTAGCATTTATCTCTTCAATCTTCACCTTGACCTGATTGTTGAGTTCCTGGATATAACGCATTCTTCGCACCGCCTGGTTGAAGTCTTCAGACGAGAAGACAAACATGAGATTGTTGGTCTTGCCTTTGTTACGGTAGGCTATGACTAATAAGTTGGCGTATTCTTTTTGAAAGAGTTGGAGGTCTTTCTTTGCGGCAGCGATACCGTTTTTATTTTTCTGTATGTCTTTGTTCAGTGCGTTGACTTGGTTCTGGTATGTCTTGATGAGATCTTCTCTCTGTTTAATCTGAGTCTGAAGCAAACTCACTTGGTTGATGGTAGCTTCTTTGTTTTTAGAAGTCTCTTTCAATAATTTCTCAGCTAATTTTATGTCTTTCTGTATGGACTGAATCTTCTTCTCCAGCGACTCTACTGTCTGACAATTAGCTGAAACTGTCAATATTAATAGTAATAACAGAATCCAGAATTTTTGAGTTTCTGAGTTTCTGAGTTTCTGAGACTCTGAGGTTTTGATTTTCTGAGTTTCTGAGATTTTGAGTTTCTGAGACTCTGAGATTCTGAATTTCATATTTTACTATATTTTTTTGAGATGTTAAAAGGGAATTTTAACTTCTCCCCTACTTTAATATCTGAATAATCTATTTCTATGTTTAAGTCAAAAATGTCGCCAGCGTCTAAGATAATTTTCGTCGGTAAAAGCTTTCCGTTTATTTCCTGGAAGTTGTCGTAATTTATTATTACTGTTTGGTCACTGAGCTTGTCGAAGTGCCTAATGCTGCCTTCGACAGGCTCAGGCACCGCTGATATTTGTTGTCTTTTTACTTTAAAAGTATTTGGCGTTACCCAGAAAGTGTCTCTGTCGGATGTGAGCTTGTAGCTGTTGTCTTCAATTGTGGCTTTGTATTTCTCGTTGAAATGGATGTTATTTCCTATTAACAAATCCTGCAAAAAGTCCAATGACGTCTCTATAGGCAATCTGTCTTTTAATTCGTTTATGCTTTCTGAAAGATATGTCTTTTCAGTTCTGTTGATGAATTTTACCGAGTCTTCTGTTATTATCACTCTTGCCACTTCGATGCCGAGTTTCAGTGATAATGAAATCCAAATCACGCTGTCGTTCTGCATCCTCATCTGACCTTTCAGTCCGATGCTGTTGTCTCCTTTTACATTAACATTAAACTTAGTCTCAATATTCTCAAACTCAAACTGGTTTCTCTCTACTTCTCTTATGATATGATTAGCAGATAAATTCCTGATAGTTGACACGTTTTTGTTTGTAGAACAAGAGCCAAGTACCAAAAGCCAAAAGCTAAAAGCCAAAAGCCAAAGTCTATTAATAAATCTTCTCATCCTTTATCTTTTGGTCAATGAATTCTGATGTGCCTCCTAGTTTCTTTGCTTTCTTCCAGTTTTGTACAGCTTTGTCAGTATCGCCGTATTTGTATAGTATGTCGCCATAATGTTCATAGTTGATGCCGCTGGCGTTTTTGTCGTAAGAGAACACTTTTTCCATATATTTCTTTGCTTCCTTGTAGCGACCGAGTTTATACAATACCCATGCGTAAGTGTCGAGGTAAGTCACATTTTTAGGTTCTTTCTCTATCGTTATCTCCGACATCTTCAAAGCCTCATCCAAACGTACATTATCTTCGGAAAGGAAATAGGCGTAGTTATTAAGTATGTATATATTTTCAGGGTCGTTTTTAAGCACTCTGTCGTATTGTTTATACATCTTTTCTTTGTCACCTAGCTCGTAGTATATGTCTCCGAGATAAGTGTCGAAGTTGGCGGTGAGTTTTTTGTCAGCCGACATGAATCTTCCCTTTTCAAGTATTCTGATAGCTTCTTGATATTTTTCCATATCGATGAGAGCCACACCGTTGAAGAGGTAGAAAATAGGCTGTTCTGGATAAAATCTCAACGCGCTTGATGAGTGTTTATATAAACCTTCAGCGTCTTCAAGAGCCATATCAGTGAAGATGAGCTGATACCATGAGGTGAAACTTGTGCTGTCGCGAGCTATCGCATCCAGATAATATTTCTTTGCTTCTACATAGTCTTCGTTATTATAATGAACAGTGCCAATGACATAATAACCCAGCTCCTTGTCTGGATGTGTCTCAATGAAAGCATTTCCTGCAATCTCAGCTTCCCTGACGGTATTGTCATCATTTTTCTGATTGAACCAATATTCATAAATCTGAGTCTTGGTGTTGTAATCGAGTTTCTTGTTTTTTATAACTAGAACAAACTCTTCGAAAGCCTTGTCGAGCTCGCCTTGTTTTTGGTAATATTCCAGCAAGGAAGTGTTGATATAAGGGTCTTCAGGATTTATTTCTTTAATCTTAAGATAGAGGTTCAAAGCGTCTTGCTCTCTTTTTTCTTGCATATAAATCTCGGCTAGAACCGACATATATCTCGTCTCATAAGGATAAGCTTTGGAGAGTTTCTCTGTCTCTTCTATGACTTTGTCTTTGTCGCCAAGAAGATTGTATGTCTCAATCTTCATCATGGAGATGTATTCGCTTACGCCAATATTGTCTTCATAGACATTGAGCTTGTCTATCATCTGCTCATATCTCTCAAGGCGAAGCAGCGCGTCGATATAGACTTCCAGATATTCCAGGTTGTTAGGCTCATCTTTGAGCAGATTATCATAAATATTGACGAACGACTCGTAATCGTTGTTGAGTCTGTGGAATTCAGCGAGGCGTATCTTATACCATTTGTTGGTGCTGTCGAGTTCGACGGCTCTTTGTATCATCTCAAAACCTTTCTCAGGCAGACCTTTTATGCTGTAAAGTGCAGAGAGTTCATACATGCTTGCATGATCTTCAGGGAAAGCCTTCAGAGCTTCCTCGAAATATCCTGTCGCCATGTCGAGGTTTTCATTGTATTTCTCTTGAATGCCTTTAGAGAAAAACTCCGCATTCTGAGCGAGGCTCGCCTTAGGTTGCAATGTGTCCTGACAAAATCCCGTGACGGAAATTGCCGACAATAATGATAATATGAATAAGATTCTACGCATTTTTTGATTTATATGTCAACAGACAAATTTATATGTCAACAGACAACGGACAACAGACAACAGACTTTGTCCACTTTTTTTGTTTATGAACTCTGAACTTTCCGGTTGCTGAGCTTGTCGAAGCACCGAACTTTGCCTTCGACAGGCTCAGGCACCGCTGAACTCTGAACTCTGAACTTTGAACTCTGAACACAGACTCAGAAACTCAGCGACTCAGTGACTCAGTGTCTTATTTCCTCCCCGTATGTCCAAAGCCGCCTTCGCCTCTTTCTGTCTCACTTAATGTTTCAACATTAACGACTTCCATTTGTTCACATTTGGCGAAAACTATTTGTGCCACTCTCTCTCCGCTGTTGATGACGAAGTCGGTGTCTGATAAGTTGACGAGAATGATTTTTACCTCGCCTCTGTAGTCAGCGTCGATGGTGCCAGGAGTATTTAACACAGTGATGCCGTGTTTTATTGCCAAGCCACTGCGTGGTCTCACCTGTCCTTCATAGCCTTCTGGGATTTCCATGAAAAGTCCTGTTGGGACGAGTGTTCTTTGCATTGGTTTCAAAGTGATTGGACCTTCTGGTAAATAAGCTCTTAAATCCATGCCTGCTGAGCTGCTTGTCTCGTATGCAGGTAAGTTATTGTCTGATTTGTTGATGATTTTTACTGTCATAGTATTGTTTTTTATTATTCTATTTTAAGTGGATTTTTTCTTTCTAGAACGAAAACTATCGCGATATATGATATTAACATCAAAGTATTTATTGTAAGTTTTAGGACAATGTTAAAGTCTATTATAAAATTACTTACTATAAACAAGGCGAAAGCCAAGATGCAATAGATTGTTATTCTTCCTATTTGATATGGTATTGGGAAGACGCGTTGTCCCCAGAAGTACGATACCAGCATCATAACGCTGTAGCATGCCAGGTGTGCGATTGCAGCTCCCATATAACCGATTCGTGGTATCAAGGTGAAGAAACATATCAATGTTATTATCGAGCCGATGATGGCTATTATCGTTCCGTAATATGTCTTGTCGGATAGTTTAAACCATATTGAGAGGTTGAAGACGATGCCGTACAACATATTGGCGATAAGTATTATTGGAACGATGCGGAGACCTTCGCGATAGTCGCTGCCGTTTCTTCCAACGAAATGTTGAAGGATGTCCATATAGAACATCACGCCTAAGAAGATGAGCAGGCAGAAGATGACGAAGTATGTCATGACTTTTGCGTATAATGTCGGGGCGTTACGGTCTTTGGCATGTCCGAAGAAGAATGGTTCCGAGGCGAAACGGAACATCTGTATGAAGATAGTCATCAGCACGCCGAGCTTGAAGTTGGCAGAATATATTCCGAGCTGCTGCATGGCATACTCCTCCCCTGTTATGTTCATGCCGGTTAATGTGTCAGCATCGGGAATGGTGACGAGGTATTTAATCAAAATCTTGTCGGCAACTTCATTTATCATTCCTACCAGACTTATCAAAAGTATCGGGAATGAATATCTCAGCATTGGAACGATGAGTTCTTTGTTGAGGCTTATCTTTAATGTTGAAAGCTGAGGCGCGAGTAAGATTAAGTTTAAAACACTTGCCAAGATGTTAGAGACGAACACCCAGATGAGTAAGGACGTTTGTTGTCCGAAGATATGTTCTGCTATCATCATAGATTTCTCTGGGATGATGACGAGGAACAGGATATTAAAGAATATATTTGTCAAGACGTTGATAGTCTTTATCAAGCTGAAACGTCCTGCTTTGTTTTCTTTTCTCAGCATCGCGAAAGGAATGGCAGCGGCTGCGTCTACAGCGACGATGATTCCTAGCAGTAACACATAATGAGTGTTGAACTCATAATGAATTAGCTCCGCGAATGATTTATAGAAGAAACAATAAAAGAGCAGGAAAACGGTACTTATCAGAAGTACTAGCGTTTCGGCATTGTTAAAGACCTTTCTGCTGTCTTCTTTTTGCGAGAAACGGAAAAATGTGGTCTCCATCCCGAATGTCAAGATGGCGAGCAGCAAGGCAATCCAGGCATATAACTCAGATATCTGTCCGTATTCGCCAGATACGAAGACACGGACATAAAAAGGCGTCAGAAGATAGTTGAGCAGCCTTGGCACTATGGTGCCTAATCCGTAGATGACAGTCTGTCCTGCTAATGCCTTGATAGGATTCTTCATATTATCAATACTTTACAATTCTCTTAACAACATTGCCGTTTTCTGTAACGACCTTAACAAAGTAGATTCCGCTATTCAAATCAGCTACGTCAACTGAGTTTATAAGTTTCTGAGTTTCTGAGTTTCTGAGAATTTGAATTCTTCCATATACATCGTAAACTACAATTTCCTTAATCTCTACTTCAGTCTCGATATATACTTTGTCGTTAGCTGGATTTGGATATATTGTCACGTTTGGAATGAATATCTCTTCCACGCCTTCGCAGAATGTAACCTCTTGTGTTGAAGTAGCGCCGTTATGATCTTCGTAAACAGGTCTTACGTTGTAAGTGTATGTTCCGCTGATTAAGTTCTCATCATTATAATAGAGTTCTGTTATAGTGTCGAGAAGTACTGTCTCGCGATAGACTTCGTAAGCAGTGACGCCATCTGTCTCTGGGGCTTCCCATTTTAATGTCACTATGTTATTTCCCATCTCAATATTGAAATTCTTGACAGCCTCGCTTGTCTTTATCTTCATCTCTTGTGTTGAGCAGTCGTTGACCCAGCTGAAGAAGGTTCCTTTTTGAGTTCCTTTGCCGCTGAATATCTCAGCGCCGTTTTCATAATTTATTACGTATCTGCATTCAGAGTCCATGCTGCCTTTCTTCCATTCGAGAGATACTCCAACGCCAGTGTTTAATGTCTTGGTAAATGTTTCCACTTCTCCGCTGGAGAGCGTGTAAGTGTCTGATTCAGAATTGTTGTTGTAGCTTGCAATGATTTTTGCTCCCATCCATCCGTCTCCGAAGTCATCGCGTAAGGTATAGATGATGTTGCAGGAGCTTACGTAGTCGAAGCTGATGTTTGTCACATCATCGTATTTGTCTTTCACTTCTAATTCAAAAGGAATGTCGAGATAGCCTGTTGCGTTATTTGATAATGTCACTTTGAAATATGCAGTTGCTGAAGCGTTAGGAGCTATAGATGCGAACTCAGCATTGTCGTTGACGATAGTGATGAATTCGCTAGTGCTGCTTAATATTCCGTTCAGATTTACTGCAATCTCACTTCCTGAGTTGTTTAGGACAACGCCTAAGTCTGCTGTCTCGCCTGCTTCAAGAATGCCATTGCCATTGTCATCATTACTTATCACTATAGATGAGAATCTGATAGCATTATCAGTTACGATAAGAGAAAATCTTGTTGATGAGATTCTCTTTTCTCCATCAAAGAATTCTACGTCGAAATAAAGCACTTCTTTGTCTTTGACATTTTTGTCGATAATGAAACTAAATTTATCTTCGATATTAAAAGTCTGGTTTGCATCGATATTACCAATTGTAGTAGTATTATTTGTGATATTGACTAAATCATTGGTACAAGTTAGTTTAGCTGTGATGTTGCTATATGATTCTTCTGAAGTGTTTTCGAATTCGATGTTTAACTTTATTTCTTCTTTGGTGTTAATCTTTCCGTTGTTGTTTTCATCTCTGAAGGTAAAATCTTTAAAGATAATTTCTCCCAAGTCTATTGCGTTGATTGCAGCGAGAGCATCTACTCTACCCGATCCTGTTTCGTTGTTCTTTTTCTCTGTTAGTTTCACTGCTGTTGTTTCGAGTAACATGCTTATCTCCGCAGGAGTTAGCTCAGGATTTTTTTCTAACATAAGACAGATGATACCTGCTACGCAAGGAGTAGCCATTGAAGTACCGGTCATTTTTGTATAGCCGGTGCTGTTATAGTTTAAAGAAATTATGTCTTTGCCAGGAGCGCATACGTCAGGGCGAATCAGACCGATGCCAGGTTCGTATGGATAGTCGGCGTAAGATGTCTCTTGCCATGTGACAGGGCCTCGTGAAGATATAGAAGCTACCTTGTCTTTTTTGTCGACAGCGCCTACAGACACTACGCATGATGTGCCGCCTGCATTTTCCTGTTGGTCAGGGTGAATCCATGGTGCTGGGCAGCTGCCAGGAACTCTGACGTTGTCTGGAGCTGGATTGTTATTTATTGACTCACCTTCGTTGCCTGCAGCTACTGATGCGATTATGCCTGCCTCTAAGGTGTTGACGCATGTCTGACGTATCATAGTCCTGTCGGCTATTGAGGAATTGGCAATACCTAATGACATACTCAATACTTGAGCTCCGTGTTCTACTGCGAATTCCATTCCGCTGACAATTGCATTGGCATTTGTATTGCCATTGTCGTTTAAAGCTTTGATACACATCAATGTTACATTTGGAGCTACACCTGTACGTTTTTCACCAGAACCGTCACCGCAGATTGTTCCTGCACAGTGTGTGCCGTGGCCTCTGTTATCCATGGTGATTTTATTGTTGTCGTATGAGTTGTATCCGTGGTTTGGATATTGCGATCCTCCGTCCCAGAGGTGGTCTGCTAAATCAGGATGCTCATAGTTGACACCTGTGTCTAAGATAGCAACTAAAACATCTTTGCCTGTGTAGCCTAAGTCCCATACTTTTGGAGCATTCACTTGAACGACATTTTCTGTTATTTCCTTGTCGGCTCTTACAGCCTCGCCGCTGACTTCTTCAAGAAGTGCGTTTCGGTCACCATTATAGCCTATGAGTAAAATATCATCGCGTTTTGCAAGTTCTTCAATGACGTCTTTTGTGGCTGTACATGTGATAGCGTTAGTAAGCCAGTGACTCACTACGTTTGTGACTTCGTTCTTGCTTTCTGAAGATTTTATTATAGAAAAAACTTCATGCTGTGTCTCTACAGAGAAATTTTTAAGCTCTTTGATAACGGCTTGGCGTTTGGTTTCTTTATCTAAATATTGATTAGAACGTTCCTTTAAATCAGAGCGGTCTAATTGAGCTTTGAAGATGATGTTGATGCTAATTTTCTCATCATTCTTCTGATTTAATATGGTCTGTAATTCTGGGTCAATTACGTTTTGTGCAAGTGTGCTGACGCCTGTGATAAGTGCTATGATTAAACACAAAAATAACTTTCTCATACTCTGTCTATTTTTATTTCTGCAAATATAATAATTTACTCTTTATTTATTTCTTAATAATGATACTGAAAATACTTCCTTTGCCGACTTCGCTCTCGAAGCTGATGCTGCCTCCTAAAGTCTCTAAAATGTCATAAACTATCGATAGCCCGACACCCATTCCACTAGATTTTGTTGTGAAGTTTGGCATGAAGATTTTTTTCTTTTCTTCTTCCCTTATTCCGCATCCGTTGTCACTGATTTCAACATTATAAAATTCATCGATATCCTTAATTTTTATTAAGATATTTCCGTCTTCTTTTTTACCGATAGCTTGAATCGCATTCTTGATGATGTTTCCGAAGACGATACTCAAATTGTTTTTGTCAGAATTGATGATATAATCACTTTCGTTTTCTTCGACAAATTTAAATTTAATATTTTGCTGATTGTCGTATAAATTTATTGTGTTGATGATTAACTCTTTGATATTTAATGTCTCTATGTTTTTCTGAGGTAATTTTGCGTAATTTGAAAATGCCGTGGCGATATTTGAAAGTATGTCTATCTGTTCCAATAATGTGTTTGTCGTTTCTCTTAATTTTCTGTCGATGTCTGGGTTTTTCTCGTCCCATGCCATCTGAAGGAATTGTATGTTGAGTTTCATCGGTGTCAGTGGATTCTTGATTTCGTGTGCCACCTGACGAGCCATCTCTCTCCATGCAGTCTCTCTCTCGGAACGCATCAACTTGTTCGCGCTTATTTCAAGTTCTTTGATAAGCTTATTATAAATCTTGATAAGGTCGCCAATCTCGTCTTTGCTGTTCCATTCAATCTCTTCGTTCTTACCTGTCAGACTGATTTTCTGCATCTTGTCCTGAATGATTTCCAATGGTTTGATTGTGTTTCTCGTCACGATAATCACCACAAGTGCAGAAGCTCCCATCAAGACCAAAATGATATTTAAATAGGTAATGATGAAATTCGACATGTTAATCTTGCTCTTGATGTTGTTGTCGAAATATGGAATGTTGATGATGGCTTGGGTGTTACCTTCTTTATCTCTTAAAGCGAAATAAGAAGAGTTGTATTTTATTCCGTCGATTTTTTCTTCAGTAGAGTAGTATGACCTATTTTTAAATTTGATATGTTCGTAAGCGTTTCTATTGATAATCTTAGACTTAAATCCTTCGAATAGCTTAGGCTGCGTTGTATTTATCAAATTGCCGTTTAAATCGTAAATGTTGATATCGATGAAGTTGTTTTCTTTATAATTTTTAAGATAATCAAATTCAGTGATTAGCTCTTTGTCTAAGTCATTTTCAAGGTTTTTTACCAGACTCTTATTCTTTTCATATTGAAACTCAAACGATTTCTCGTTTAATGAGTTGCGCATAAATATGAACGATGTGATACCTGCGACAATGAATGACAGTCCTAAAGTCAGGATGATGGTCAGCTGCATTTTAGCATGCAGAGTCTGCTGATAATTAATGATTTCTTGTCTTTTGTATAATTTGACGTTAAGAAAATACATCAATATCAGAATGATAAAAATGTAAGAGAAAGGTGCCACGATATCAATGAAACGTGGTTTTTCGATAGTGACGATTACTGTTTTATCGTCATCAATCTTTTTGATTAAATGTTTGAAGATTCTTGTCTTGACATATTCTTCATTCTTATATCTAAAGTTATTCAGCTCGTTAGGATAGTTGTAGTTGCCGTATTTGTATTGTAAGATATTTCCTTCATAGCAGCTGAAAGAATAATTGACAAGTTTAGGAAGTTTCACGTTTTCAGACGATGATATTATCTCTGGTATGCCGATATAATTTAAGATATATTCTTTGTAAAACTCTATGTAACAGATGTTTTGGTGTTTTGAATCAATAGGGGAGAGGTCGAGTTTCAAGATGTAGTAACTGTCGGTTGTAGGGTCATCGACTAAAGTCAGTTCTTCGCTTATTTTTTTGCAGTGGTTGGATTCTAAAATTTCATTGAATAGAGCATGACAATTTAATTCGTAATTGAGGTTTTCTAGTATGAGTATTGTAGAAGTGTCGCAAAGTGTGACTGCCTTATAATAATCTTTGATGGCATCGATGTTAAAATATTTTCTGTCGATGTAATTCAATATGCTGTCGTCGGAAGGAAAATCGTTTCTCTTCTGCCAAGTGATGATATTGTTATCGTTTTTTAACTTTTCTGTTGTTTTTAATATCGCTTCTTCGAAATTCTTGTCGGACTCATCGCCTATGACAGTGGCAAACCACGACATTTCATTATATTCTTTATTTTCTTTTATTAAATATAGAATATATGTTAACTGTGTGGTCATCAGTGTGATAACAATGATGTTTCTGACAATATCCTTGATTTTAAGCTTTGATTTCTTTTCCCATATTAAGCTTAAATAAAATAATATTCCTACAATATTGGTAATCATAGAGAACCTTAAGCCGATGAATTTATTTGTAATAATTTCGAAAATTGCACCTATTACCAGAAAGCTTACAATCGACCAAAAATATGATTGTTTCTCGCTGATGAAGATTTTCATTAAGGCTTGTAGGATGATGATTACGGAACAGGTGAGGGCTGCTATTAATATAAGGAGTATGTAGCTGTTGATGGTTGTGTTGTAAATCTCGAGGAATGAGAAAGGAATGTTGATATTAGAAATTAATTCGTAGATGAGATAAGTGTAGGTCAATAGGACAAAAATGAATAATGCGCTACTTATTATTGTTCGGCTGCTATTTTTCAGTGATATTTCTTTTGGTATGTTGTGAGAAATCACAATTATGTTTGCGAAGAAGAGTATTGTAAATTCTGCTAGACTTCCGAGGCTGAATGAGAATTTGCATCCATGGTTCAAGCATGATGTTTCGAATAAATCAGAGGTTGATATGAACAATCTGTTTTGTAGTAGTATTATGATTAGGTAAATTACGCAACTGCTGACCAGAAATGACAAGTGTTTTTTTCTGCTATTCTGTGTTTGATTAAACGCAATGACCAGGCATTTTATGAAAATGGCAATAATTAACAGACCTAGCAGATATGAATCCAGGTCGTTCATTTTAGCCTGATAATTTATGTTAAAATTGATTTGGTTATTGTTTAGATTAAAGTCAATTTCGTAGTTCCCGTTTATTTTTTCAGGCTGGTAAATGTTTTTGTTTGTGATTTTGGAGCTTTTGTAGTAGAGTGGGGTAGAGGTGTAAAGTTTGAGTGAGTCGTTTTGTGTGAGTGTTATGAAGAATTGATTGTTTCCTTGAGTGAAGATATTTTTTTCGGAATTTATCTGTAATAATGACTGTGGGTCGTTCAAGTCGGAATTCCAATAAATGAGGCTGTCGTTTTTGAAAAGATAAATCGCCTCCGTAGAGACGCAAAATATTGCGTCTCTACTACTGTCATTGGAATTGATTGTTGATTTTATTGGATAAAATTTTTCAGGATTTGAAATTATGTCTTGAAAATTATTTTTGAAGTCGATGGCGATGCTATCGTGTCTGTCTTGTATTTTTACAAGAGAAAAAGAAATTTTATTTATGACATTCTCTTCGCTGTTTTTTGATTTTATAATGATGTTGCATAAAATCAATGATGCAAAGAGCAAAAACAAGTATAAAGACTCACGAAAAACACCTTTTTTATTCATAAAAGTACGATTTTGTATCTTAATAATTATAAATCAGATAATTAGCCTTTGTGATAATGTCTTGAAAATTTCTTTCGATTTAAGCGATGATTTTTAATTTTTTGACTCTTAGGTCGTAATTGCTTAAAAATCGTTTAAAACGCTTAAAAACGCTTTTATTTCGAATTTTTCATTTTTTTACCATAAGACGATGCCTTATGCTATATTTGTTTAGCCCTTTCAGGGCGGATTTAAGAACTTTTGCCGACTTTAAAAACATAAACAAGACTAGAATATTCTCCTGATTTCTTCGCTTTTCTATTTGATTTCCAGCCTGTTAAAATACCTTTAATAAAAGAGTTCTTATTGTTGAGATATTGTTCGCTTAGCATGGAAATATAGAAGCTATCCCATTTAAGTGGTTTAATATCAATTAGTTGAAGCTTTGTTTCTTTAAAGATATTCTTTATTGAAGTCTGTGAAAAGTGACTCAGATGTCTAGGAACGTCGTAAGCAGCCCATTTGTCTTTATAATATTCTGCATCGTATGATTTGTAGTTTGGGAGTGCCAAGACAAGTTTGCCGTCTTTTTTAAGAATTCTCTGAAGATGGTGAATTTCTGTTTTAAGATCGGCCACATGTTCCAGTACGTGCCACATTGTTACAATATCAAATGAATTATCTGGAATATTTTGAAGTTCCTCTGGAGGTAAGATTTTACAATCTAATTTTTTCTCAGCTATTTTCCTTGCATCTTCGTTAGGCTCTATACCTGTAATGTTACATCCTTTTTCTTTTGCATAAAGTAAGAAATCTCCGACACCACAACCTATATCTAACAGATTTTGGCTGCTGGCTGCTGGCTGTTGGCTATTGGTGACAATCTTGAATTTATTCTTAATGTTTATTTTCTTTACCTTATTATAAACTTTTGCGAAGAGTCCTTTTTTCTCTTCGTTGTGGCTTAAATAGTCCTCTGACTTGTAGTAGCTACCAATTTTATCTGGAGTAGGGCATGGGCTTGTAAATAGAAGTTTGCACTCATTACATTCTAGAATCTCGAATTGTTCTTGAGTGAGAAAATAATCTTTCAGTTCCAAGAACTGATGGTTATTCTCTGAATTGCACCATGGACATTTTTTACTCATAATATTTTATTTCAATAATTTATAATTCAATTTCACGTGAAACTATCTTCCTAAGAAAATAGCAATGACAGAAATGTCGGCAGGGGAAATACCGCTAATTCTGCTGGCTTGTCCTAAAGTCTGTGGCTTGTGCTTGGTTAATTTTTCTCTTGCTTCCATAGTGAGAGAATTTAAAGCATAATAGTCGAAGTCAGGACTGAGTTTTACGTTTTCGAGTCTGTTTAATTTATCAGCAACTTCACGTTCTTTGTCGATATAACCTTCATATTTTACTATGATTTCAGCTTCTTCCACAATATTTCTTACAGATTCCTGACTTAAATCATAGTTTCCTTTGAGAGAATCGATAACGCCAACCATGTCTGTAAGATTGATTTGAGGACGTGTCAGAATCTGAGCCAGACGCATTTTGTTAGCTATTCCTGGTGTTCCTTTTGATTCTAATAAGCCATTAATTCTCTCAGGACTGATGTTGGTTGTCTTCAAGAAATCGACAAGCTCGTGTACTTTTTCGTATTTGTTTTTATAGTGATTCAATCGTTCTTCTGTAGCAAGTCCGATTTCGTAGCCTTTTTCTGTGAGACGAGCGTCGGCATTATCTTGACGTAATAAGATGCGGTATTCAGCGCGGCTGGTAAACATTCTGTAAGGTTCATCCACGCTCTTTGTAATTAAATCGTCGATTAAAACGCCTATATAAGCTTCGTCTCGGCGTAAAACTACAGGTTCTAAATCATGAATTAAACGATGTGCGTTGATGCCTGCCATCAAGCCTTGTGCTGCGGCTTCTTCGTAACCTGTGGTTCCGTTGATTTGTCCAGCGAAGAATAAACCGTGTATTTGGTGTGTCTCCAAGCTGTGATAAAGCTGGTTTGGAGGGAAGAAGTCGTATTCTATAGCATATCCTGGACGGAATATCTTTGCGTTTTCAAAGCCCTCGATATGACGTAATGCTTTGTATTGTATGTCTTCAGGTAGGGAAGAACTGAAGCCGTTTAGGTAGTATTCTACCGTAGTTCTGCCTTCTGGTTCTACGAATAATTGATGAAAGTCTTTGTCTGCAAAACGTTCGATTTTATCTTCTATGCTTGGGCAATAACGTGGTCCTATACCTTTTATTCTTCCTGTGAAAAGCGGTGATTTTTCGAAGCCTGTTCTTAAAATATCGTGTACTTCTTTGGAGGTATAAGCAATATGACAGCTGCGTTGTTCTTTCGGTTTTTCTACTTCTAGATAAGAAAAACCTGTTACATCTTCATCGCCTTTTTGTTCGGAAAGCTTGCTGAAATCGATGCTTCTACCGTCGATACGCATTGGTGTTCCAGTCTTCATTCTGTCGGCTTCAAATCCTAAAGAGACGAGCTGTTCTGTTATTCCTGTACTTGCGCTTTCTGAGATTCTGCCGCCAGTGAATGATTTTTCGCCTATAAATATTCGTCCATTAAGGAATGTTCCGTTTGTTAATATGACGGTTTTTGAGTAGATGTCTCCACCCATTGAGCAGTGCACACCTCTTATTGTGTCGCCTTCGACGATGAGTGAATCGACGTGGTCTTGCCAGAATTCTAAGTTTCTTGTTCTTTCTAAAACGTTTCTCCATTCTGCGGCAAATTCGAATTTGTCGCTCTGTACTCTCGGGCTCCATACAGCGGGTCCTTTTGACTTATTAAGCATTCTGAATTGAATCATCGTCTTGTCGGCGATGATGCCCATTTGTCCGCCTAAAGCGTCAATCTCGCGGACTATTTGTCCTTTGGCTATTCCGCCTACTGCAGGGTTGCACGACATGGCTGCCATGGCATTCATGTTCATCGTAATGAGAAGCGTCTTGTTTCCCATATTAGCAGCTGCGGCTGCAGCTTCGCAACCGGCGTGTCCGCCACCTACAACAATAACATCATACTTGTCGAAAATCATATCTTTTGTTTATTTATTTCACGTGAAACGTATTGTATAACTTCTTAATATTCATTAATTAAATTGAATTTTATTTTTTTTCTTTAATCCTTGGTGACTTGGCAACTAGGAAACTTGATGTCTCATCTCAAGGCATCTGTCTTCTTGTCTCCTCATCTCAGCTTCGTCTTCCTCACAGAGGTCGTCAAAGCCGATTAGGTGTAAAACTCCGTGCGCCATCACTCGGTGTAATTCGTCCTTGAAACTGCGTTCGAAAGTTACGGCATTGTCTCTGATTCTATCTATGCTGATGTGAAATTCTGCTGATAAAATCGTCTCGCATTCATTCAAAGGGAAGGTGATGATGTCGGTGTAAAAATCATGACCTAATAAATCTACATTCATTTTGTAGAGATATTCGTCGCTGCAAAAAGAGTAATATAATTCTCCGACTTCTTTGTCGTAGCTTCTGACAAAATCTCTGATCCATTCTTTTACTCCTGACATTTCTTCAGTCAGAATCTCAGTGTCGATGAAATTGATGCTTATCATTCTTTCTCCTTTCCTTTGTTTATATTTTTCTTGAAGAAATAATCATTGATTTTTTCTCTGTAGAACGGCTGGTATTCTATGCTGTTCATCTTTAAAAATTCCTGTTGCTTCTTCAAATTTTCTTGATATTCTAATTCGTCAATATTGCGTTTTTCAAAAGATCCTCTGAATTCTTCGGATTTGCGTTTCTCTTCTTTTTCACGTTCCTCTTGTGCATTCTGAGCTTTTAACATTCGTGATAAAATGTCTCTGTTACGCTTTATGGTCTGGTTTGAAATCTTTTTGTTGACAAGATCTTCTTCCAATTTTTCCATGTCTTTGATGATTTCATTGATACCGTCGTCGCCTGTCAGGCCTTCTTTCTTCATTTCTTCAAGCATCTTTTGCATGCCTTCTCGTAGCATTTCTTGTTCGGCAGCCATTCTGGCGAACTCCTCACTCATAGATTGCTGAGGCTTGCCTTCCTTCTGTTTCTGCTGCATTTCTTTGCGTAATTGTTCCAGCTGCTTCCCAAGCTGTTCCTGTAAATCCTTCATGTTTTTCATGCTTTGTTTGCCCTTGCTTGGCTTCTTGCTGTTCTTAGGCTTTGAGCAAGAACCGCTGGATTCCATCATGCTTTCGTTCATTTCGTTGAGTGATTCTGATAACATCAAAGCAAGGTTGTTCATCGACATCATAGCTCTCTGCTGACGCGATGTGGCAGATGTCAATGTCATCTCGTTCATCTCTTTCATGGCTTGACCTAATTGCTGGTCTATCAGCTGTAACTCCGTGAAAACGAAGTTTTTAATCTTAGGTTGACGCATCGCCATCATTCTTAATGAGTCTTCAACCATTGCGAAGTTGTCGACAATCTCTTTCTGGCGGCTAATCTTATCTGATAAGGATGGGTCGTCTTTTTTCATCCTTCCGACTTCGTTCATTAGCTTTTCTTCTTCATGGGATGAACGCACTACATTCTCTAGTAAAATACGGATCAGATGCGCGTCTTCGCCCATTTGTTCCATGCCGCCCATCATCATGTCCATGCTGAGCTGCTCAGCCATCTGTTTCATCTTCTTGCCTGCATCGTTCTTCTTCTGACTAGAACCAGCATCATCGCCATTGTTCTCCATCTCATGGGCTTCTTCTAAATCCTGATTTATCTCGTCTTCCATCTTCTCGTCTTTGGAAATATTGAAAGGTTCTTGCAGACCTTTGTTCTTCTCCATGATGGAATCTAATTCTTGAGATAATTTATTGAATTGATTTTCAGCGTCTTTAGCGCTTAAAGAGTCGTTATTGCTCTTATCTGTGTTTTCTAACTTCTCGGATAAATCATTCATCTTGTCAATCAATTCGTTAAGGTCTTTTTCTACCTTTAATTGTTCTAACAAGGATAGATTTCTATCCATCATTTCCTGAAGTTCTTTGTTGCTTTTCTTGAGATCCTGCATCATCTGTTGCATTTTCTCACGAGGCATATCGCTAAGCATCTTTTCAATCTCTTCCATGAGCTTCTTCATCTCATCTGGAATGACTTCCTCAAAAAGTTTGTTAATCTCTTCTTGTTTCTTTAATAAATCTTCAGAGGTAAGCTCGTTTTCTTTCATGAAATCCTGAAGGTCTTTTTGTTCGTCCTGGACTTTCTGCCATTCTTCCTGGATTTCTTTTTCTTTCTCCAAAAGTTCTTTGATTTTTTCCTTGTCCGTCCAATCGAGTTCCTTCTTCGACATCAAATCTTTTATTATTTCTTCGATGTCTTTACGAAGTTGCTCTAGATTGTTTGTTTTGTCCTCCAGACGGGAAATGATGTTTTCTTCGGACGAATCGGCAATTGAATCGAGAGTTTCGCGTGTTGGTACGCTGATGTGGAACAGTTCAGAACGTCTCGATTTACTTCCGTTGATGCCGTCGTTATCCCAAATCTCGAAGTAGGATTTTATTTCATCACCAGGGTATATTGTGAGAGTGTCGATGTCAACGCTATAATAAAATGAAGTGCGAGTTTCTTTTTTGTTTATGTCGATGCGTTTTATAAAAGACTGATATGGTTTGTTCTCGACTTCAAAATGATAAAGAAGTTTTGTGAATCCATAATCGTCGGCAATCAATCCTGAGTAATATGTCTGTTTTGAAAAGTTTTCGTTGAAAGCCTGAACCTGAATTTCTGGATAAGCGTCAGGAATTACCTCAATGGTAAATGGAATAGGATTGTTACTTTCGCTCCATTTGTTGGAGATATTGACATAAAACTTGGAAGTTTGTATGGCTTTGAAATTATAGACAAAATCGTCTCCTTCAGATTTGATATTATGATATGTCGAATCATGAATGACGTTCATCGCATCGACGTCTTTGGTGTGGAAGATAAATTTCACATCAGTTCCTTGTGGAACAATGACGCGAGTCTTTCCCGATAAAGTTTCCTTTTTTCTGTTAATATATTTGGGGAAATTAAGTTCTGTCTCGTAATGCAAGAGTGTAGGCGATGGATTTACGATTATCTTAATTTCTGGACTGATGTATTCTCCTCCTGTAATCTGGAATTTTTCCGATTGATAAATATTGTTGAAGACGTATGAGAATTCGTTAATCGACAGTTTTGTCATCATTCTAGTTCCAACGGAAGTGTTGACGTAAAACTTCTCTGGAATCTTTTCGCCTGTTACACGTATTTTAAATTCTAAATCGTCACCTTGTGTGACTTCGATTTCTTTTGCTTGAAGACTTACTTGGAAAGGAAGAGGTTTTTCGTAGAATTTGTCGTAATTGATAATTCTCTCGACGGGCTTTTGTGAGAAATCGGGGAAGAAGATGATGAGGGCAATCAATGTTGCGAATGAGATCCCGAATATTTTCAGATATTTATAATTTTCTTTAAGATTTACAGCCTCGCTGAAATTGAAGGTTTGTAGGTTTTGGGTTCTTTGTTCTATCGTCGCGATGAGTAATTCGTTGTCGGAATTATTGTCAATGTTGTCAGTAAGCTGAAGAGTGTTAAGCAGCTTGTCTTTTATCTCTGGGAAAAACTTTCCGATTAATACTGCAGCTTCTTTGTATGACATCTTCTTTCTGAAACGAATGAGATTGATTGATGGTATAATGAAATAAAATATTGATACTAAAGAAAATATAGATATTAATGTAATGAAAAGTATCAATCTAATTTTTCCTGAGAGCCAGGATAAGTATTCTATCCCGTTGAAAATCAAGAAGAATAAAATGAGTATGACGGAGCCTATCAATGCGCCTTGAATGAGTTTGTTGAGATAGAATTTCTTTATGAAAGATTCTATCTTGCTCAACAATATGCTGTTATATGATATTTTTCCGTCAAAAAACATTACACCTAAATTAATAACCTGCAAAGATAGTGAAAAGTCAACAGACTACGGACGGCAGACTGCGGATTTTTTTAATTATAAAATAGGTGTTAAGGATGTAATTTTAAGCTTTTAAATTTCTTAGATTTTATATAAATTTGTAGGTTAAAAAATGAAGCTATGAAAAGTATTGATAATAGAGTTACCCGCTTGTTCGGGATAAAATATCCTATCATTTCAGGAGGAATGGTTTGGTGTAGTGGCGCGAAACTAGCAGCTGCTGTAAGTAATGCCGGTGGTCTCGGACTCATCGGGGCTGGTTCGCTCAAGCCCGATATGTTACGTGAGCACATCATAAAATGTAGAGAACTGACAAAAGAGCCTTTTGGCGTTAACGTACCATTGATGTCTCCATATTCTAAAGATCAGATGGCGGTCATTATGGAGGAAAAAGTACCTATCGTATTCACCTCGGCAGGCAATCCGCAGCTGTGGACCGAGACATTACATCAGCATGGTATTATAGTAGCGCATGTGGTGTCGAGTTCCAAGTTCGCTTTGAAGGCGCAGCAGGCTGGTGTAGATGCTGTTGTTGCTGAAGGCTTCGAAGCAGGTGGTCATAACGGACGCGAAGAGACAACCACAATGGTCTTAGTTCCTGCAGTGAAAAAAGTGCTCGACGTTCCTCTCATTGCTGCTGGCGGCATAGCGACAGGCGCTGCTATGTTAGCATGTTTCGCCCTGGGAGCCGAGGGTGTACAGGTAGGAACACGTTTCGCAATAAGTAGTGAAAGCAGCGCAAGTCCAGAGTTTAAGACTTTGTGTACAACCTTGAACGAAGGCGACACTATGCTTTCTCTCAAGAAAATAAGTCCTACACGATTGATAAAAAACAAGTTCTTCGAACAAGTGGATGCTGCGGAACAAGCCGGTGCATCGAAAGAAGAGCTGCAAGAGATACTCGGCAAAGGCAAGGCTCAGCAGGGCATTTTCTTGGGCGATATCGAGAATGGAGAACTTGAGATAGGGCAGGTGTGTTCCATTATCAGAGACATACCAACAGTGAAGGAAATTGTGGATGATATGATTTCTGAATTTGAGTCTGGTTTAGAAGCTTTGAAGACATTATAGAAAACAAAAAATATTTATCTTTGCAAAAATAAAAATACACAATAAATACTATGAAAGAAGTACGCGTACGTTTTGCTCCAAGTCCAACAGGTCCGCTTCATATCGGCGGCGTCAGGACTGCATTATATAACTATCTTTTCGCTAAGAAAAATGGCGGTAAAATGATTCTTCGTATCGAAGACACCGACCAGACTCGTTTCGTTCCAGGCGCAGAAGATTATATCGTGAAATCTCTCGACTGGTGTGGCATCAAATTCGATGAAAGCGACATCGTCGGTGGCGAATATGGTCCATACAGACAAAGTGACCGCAAGCCTTTGTACAAACAATACAGCGACGAGCTTATTGAAAAAGGCTTCGCTTATTATGCATTCGACACTGCAGAAGAATTAGATAAATATCGCGCAGAAGCAGAAGCTCAGAAAAAGACCTTTATTTATAATGCTGAAAGCCGCAAGACATTGCGCAACTCTTTGACAATTGCTGCTGAAGAAGTTGAAAAAATGATTAACGAAGGTGTGCCTTACACAGTGCGTTTCAAGATGCCAGAAAATTATGAAGTAAGAATGCACGACATCATCCGCGGTGATATCAAAGTCAACACAAATACATTAGACGATAAAGTTTTGTTTAAGTCAGACGGAATGCCTACATATCACTTGGCAAACATCGTCGACGACCATTTGATGAAGATTTCTCACGTCATCCGTGGTGAAGAATGGTTGCCTTCAATGCCATTACACGTTCTCTTATATCAAGCATTCGGCTGGGAAGCTCCAGAATTTGCTCACCTTCCATTATTGTTGAAACCAGATGGCAACGGCAAACTCAGCAAACGCGATGGTGACCGTCTCGGTTTCCCTGTGTTCCCACTTCGTTGGGTCGACCCTAAGAGTGGTGAAGTTTCTTCTGGCTACAGAGAATCAGGTTATTATTCAGAAGCTTTCATCAATATGTTAGCTCTCCTCGGCTGGAATCCTGGTACAGAACAAGAAATCTTCTCAATGGAAGAACTCATCCAAGCTTTCTCATTCGAACACTGCACTAAGTCAGGCGCACGTTTCAATGTAGACAAGACAAAATGGTTCAACCACGAATATATCTTGAAGAAATCTAAAGAAGAAGTCGGCGAAGAATATCTCCAATGGCTTGAAGAAGAAAAAGGTATCAAAGCTGACAAAGATTACGTCGTTAAGGTGACAGGCTTGGTTAAAGACCGCGTCAACTTTGTGAAAGAATTATGGGATCAAAGTTTCTTCTTCTTCGAGGAACCAACAACATACGACGAAGTCACTGTTAAGAAACGCTGGAAAGAAAACTCAGCAGAGTTGATGTTAAAAGCTAAAGAACTTATCCTCGGCATCGAAGATTTCTCAGCTGAAAATATAGAAAAGGTTCTCAACGAATGGATTACATCTAACGAACTAGGCATGGGACTCGTCATGAACGGACTTCGTTTGATGCTTGTCGGCGCTGGCAAAGGACCACATATCCACGAAATTTTAGAACTCCTCGGCAAAGAAGAAGCCATGAAGAGAATTGATAAAGGAGTAGTAGAATTGTCTAAAGTCTAAAGATGAAAGTCTAAAGATGAAAAGATATGGTTTATGGCTAGAGGGGATTTTGAGAGTTTGAGGGTATGGCAGAATGCTAGAGACTTTGTCAATTCTATTTATGACTTGATGGATGATAATAAGAATTATGGGTTTCGGGATCAGATTCAAAGAGTCGCTGTAAGTATAATGAATAATATAGCAGAAGGTTTTGAGTCTGGTACCGATGCCAAATATATTAACTTCCTGAATATTGCAAAAGGAAGTTGTTCCGAAGTAAGGTCAATGTTATATGTTTGTTTGGATAGAAAGTATTGTACAGAAGAACAATTTGAATCATTGAAATCACAAGCAATTCATATATCATCGCAATTATATAAATTGATAGAATATTTAAATAAAAAATAATAACTTTTGTCTAAAGTCTCTAGTCTTTCGTCTTTAGCCTTTAGACATTTGTCATAGGTATGTCAAAAATCACAATAGAAAACATGGAATTCTACGCCTATCATGGTCACTTTGAAGAGGAGCAGAAGATAGGCACTTGGTTTAGTCTGGACTTGACAATGGATGTCGATACAAGCAAGGCTGAACTTTCAGATGAACTTGACGACACTGTTGATTATTCAGCGGTTTATCAAGTCGTTAAAGAACAGATGATGATTCCTTCAAAATTGTTGGAACACGTTGGAAGAAGAATCTTAAATACAATAAAAGAAAGATTCCCTGACGTGAAAGACGCTCAATTGAAGATAAGAAAGATGAATCCTCCTTTGGGTGGCAAGATGGCGTTTGTGGCGTTGGAGTTGAAAGGCTAAAGTCTAATGACAAAAGGTCAAAGGTTTTTAATATAAACCAAGTTTTTTAAACAAGAATTTGAACAAAATCTGTTGACCGTTGTCTATAGTCTGTTGACCTTTAAAAAAAAATTAAATTAATGTTTGTTCATTAAAAAAAAATTGTATCTTTGCACTCGCAAAAAGGTACCATGGCCGAGTGGCTAGGCAGAGGTCTGCAAAACCTTGTACGGCGGTTCGACTCCGTCTGGTACCTCAACTAAAGGACGTCATCATGGCGTCTTTTTTTGTTTGTATTCCTGACTTCTTTTAATAAGTTAATATTTGTTAACGTATGTTAAAAAGTGTTAATTTTAAATCACTTAAAGATTTTGTTTATATTTTTGCATTGAGTGTAGAACGGTGCCTGAGCTCGTCGAAGTCATAAGCTCGCAATGGCACTTCGACAGGCTCAGTGACCCATTAACATTGCAAATAAACTAAAAAATGAAACCGAAATTTTTAAACCACTTAATCAATTTATTCTATCCGCAGGTGTGTCCTGCTTGCGGTAATCTCTTGACGCGTAACGAAGAAACCGTTTGTCTTACCTGTCGTTATCTTCTTCCTAAGACAGAATATGAGAAAAACGCCGACAATCCTTTGGCGCAGATGTTTTACGGACAAGTCGATTTTCATGCCGTGACGGCAGAGTTTTTCTTCAGTAAGACTGGTAAGGTGCAACATCTGCTTCATCAGTTGAAATATGAGGGAAATAAAGACGCTGGATTTTTTCTGGGACAACAGATTGGCGAAAGCATAAAAGACGCTGCTTTGTTTCAAGGCATTGATTATATCATCCCGATTCCTCTTCATCCAAAGAAAGAACATCTCCGAGGTTATAACCAGAGTCATGTCATTGCACGGGGCGTGGAGGAAAAGACGGCGATTCCTATAATGAGAGATTGTCTTTATAGAAAGGTGTTTACCTCGACGCAGACCAAGAAATCGCGTGAGGAACGCTGGAATAATGTGAAGGATATCTTCGACGTAAAAAACGGCGAACGACTGAAAGGACGGCATGTCTTATTAATCGACGATGTTCTTACTACTGGAGCGACATTATTAGCAGCAGGAAGAACATTGTCGAAAATTGAGGGCATAAAAATCAGCGTCGCGACAGCAGCCTGTGCGGCGGGATGATTATAGAAACTTAAAATTCAGAATCTCAAAATCTCAAAATTTCAAAACCTGAAAATATCAGTTTTTTTGAGGTTCTGAGGTTCTGAATCTCTGAATTTTAATAATGAACTTTCTCCCATTGTAGTTTCTCTTCGTCGAAAGGCTTTGATTCTTTCTCCTTATGTCCTAATGCTAATATTGAAAGTACTGAATAATTTTCTGGCAGGTTGAGGATTCTCTTGACGTTATCGGTGGCGTCGTTTCCTTCGGTGTCTTTGCGTAAGCGAATCTGCACCCAGCAGCTGCCGAGACCGAGTTCTTCCGCTGCGAGTTGCATGATGATTGTCGCGATGGAACAGTCTTCAACCCAGACATCGGTTTTCGATGTGTCGGCAGCGACTACGATGGCGGCAGCAGCTCCTTCAATAAGTGCAGCTCCTGATGCCTTGCTGACCGACAAAGCCTTGAGTGTCTCTTTGTCTTCAACGAGGATGAAATCCCAAGGTCTGATGCGATGTCCTGACGGCGATAATTTTGCTGCTTCTAAGATATATTCTAAAGTTTTTTTATCAATATCTTCGTCGGTGAAACGACGACATGTACGTCTGCTTTTTAATAATTCGAGGAAGTTTTTCATGTGAAATAATATATTGGGCAAAGATAGTTTTTTTAATTCATAATGCATAATTCATAATTCATAATTTGAACTAAGGCTGTTGAGCGAAGAACTAAGAAATTTTTTCTATCTTTGTAAAAGATAATATTCTTAGAATTAATTGAATTGGTTGGTTATATTGCTTTAAAATTGGGTGATGAGATTGTCTTGGCTTGCGATTTTAAATGTTACATAAATAAATAATGTGTCAAAATTGTTGTATAATGAGGTAATACTTCTGTTTGTTTAGCAGTCTAAATAGCCTATATAAAAAATGTGATAAGTCAAAACAAAAACAAAGCAATTTCTGATTAATTTATTAACTTTGCAAACAAAATGGTATTACTATGGATATTAAGAAACATATTGCAGCGTTGGGGTTTGTTCCAAAAAACGGAACGAATGGCATTTATCATAAAATATATGTTGATTATGCCATAGAGATTGACTTTGAAAAACAAATCATTAACTACGGAAGTGCCATTGCCGCCGATAGAAAGACAACTCAAAATTTCTCTGACGCGGAAAATTTTGTGGTACTAGAATGTATTGACAGACTTCTTGCAAAAGGATATAAACCTCAAAACATAGTCCTTGAGAAGACTTGGCCAGCAGGACATGGAGTATCTAAACATTTGGATATTTGTATTAATCGTGAAGATGGCACACCATATATGCTTATCGAATGTAAGACATTTGGCAAGGAGTACAATAAGGAATTGGCACGAATCCGCAAGGATGGTGGTCAGTTATTCACATATTTCCAATTATCTGGTAGCAAGGCTGATGTACTAATGTTGTATGCATCAGAATTGAAAGGCAATAAGTTTGTCTATGTGAATGAGATTATCAAGATTGAAGATGATTATCGCAATGGTGATGTTAAGGACATTTATGAGAAATGGAATAAGCTTACCAAAGATAATGGTATTTTTGATTCTTGGGTGCAACCATATAATTTCCAGAGCAAGGCGTTAACAAAGGAACAATTAAAGGAAATTAAAGCTGAAGATTCAAGCTTCATCTTTAATCGATTCCTCGAAATACTGCGTCACAATGTAGTATCAGATAAGGGAAATGCTTTCAATAAGATCTTTACACTCTTCTTATGCAAGGTATATGACGAGACTACTACAGATGATGGTGAAGAATTAAGATTCCAATGGCTTGAAGGCAGAGACAATCATGTAGCTTTCCAACTTCGCTTAACAGACCTTTATAGCAAAGGTATGAAGAAGTTCTTAGATAGAACTGTTAGCGACTTTAATGACGATGATTTTAACAAGCGGTGTGCAAGTCTCACAGCAGAAACAAAAGAGTTTCTGCGCAAGGAGGTAAACAAACTCCGTCTTGAAAAGAATAACGAGTTTGCGATTAAGGAAGTATATGATAGTGCCTCTTTTGAGGAGAATGCAAAAGTAGTAAAAGAGGTTGTAGAGTTAATTCAGGGATATAGAATCCGATACAACAAAAGACAACAGTATTTATCAGACTTCTTTGAATTGTTACTTGCTACTGGTCTCAAACAAGAGGCTGGACAGTATTTCACACCTGTACCTATCGCACAATTTATTATAAAGTGTCTTCCTTTGGATTCTATTATGGCAGAGAAACTTTCTCGTAAGGATGGAGAGATTCTACCATATATGATTGACTATGCAGCTGGTAGCGGTCACTTTATCACAGAGTTTATGCACGAAATTCAGGACATCATAAACAGTTGTGATACTTCTAAGTATATTGAGGAAACAAGAAAGCACCTTATCAATTGGCAGAACTGCCATTTTGATTGGGCTACAGACTACGTGTATGGTATTGAAAAGGATTATCGACTTGTAAAAGTTGGTAAGGTAGGTTGTTATTTGCACGGTGACGGTTTGGCTAATGTTATCCTCAGTGATGGACTTGCTAATTTTTGCAATAACAAAGAATACAAGGGTAAACTACGCAAGCAGACTAATGATGGTCAAAAGGACAATCAACAGTTCGACATTGTATTGAGTAATCCTCCATATTCTGTTTCATCATTCCGTCAGACAACTCGTGACTATTATACAGAACAAGATTTTGAATTGTATAACTCTTTGACAGATAATAGCTCAGAAATAGAGTGTCTGTTTGTTGAGCGTACTAAACAGTTACTTAAGGATGGCGGTATAGCAGGTGTTATTCTACCTGATTCTATTTTGAGCAATTATGGTATTTACACAAAAGCTCGTGAGATTATACTACAATACTTTGATATTGTGTCAATTGCAAAATTAGGAAGTAATACATTTATGGCAACAGACACACCTACTGTTGTTCTATTCCTACGTCGTAGAGATAACTATTTTGCAGCAAACACAAAGAGTGCAGTTGATACATATTTCCGCACATTAAATGATGTAACCATCAACGGCATTGAAACCCCTGCTTCAAAATATGTAGCTCATGTATGGGCGGGTCTTGATTACTCTGATTATGTTACATTGCTGCAAAAATTGCCAAATGAGAGGGTAAAGACACACGAGATATATGCAGAGTATAAAAAGAAGCTATCTGCTAAGACTGATGAAAAATTGTATGAAGCAATATTAGGAATAGAAGCAGAAAAGCTTTTGTATTTTGTTTTGGCATATCCACAGAAAGTTGTTATTGTCAAGAGTGGCGAGAAAGATGTTGAAAAACGTTTTTTAGGTTATGAGTTTTCAACTCGTCGAGGAAAAGAAGGTATTCACGCAATACGGAAGGGTAGAAACATTGATGAGTGTACCAAACTCTTCGATGTGAATTGTGATGATAATCCAGACAAAGCAAGTACATATGTGTATCGAGCTTTTAATGGGGACTACAGCTCACCTATAGCTGAGAGCATGCAACCACATATTTCTCGTATGTCTTTGGTAGATATGATAACATTTGATACTGCTGCATTTGAGAAAAGATTATCCACTGTGTCAAAAAAAAAAGTAAAATTTAGTGATAAGTGGGAGCATGAGCGGATTCAAAACTCTATTACTAAAATAAACGGGGCATTTACTAAAGTACCAGAATCTGAAATTCTAACGATTGGAAAATATCCTGTTTACACTCAAGATGTACAGGGCGGTTTTGCAGGATTCTCAAATAATCCAAACCCTATTACTGATGTGCCAGTAGTTTTGTTTGGAGACCATTCTTGTACTGTAAAGTTTATAGAGGAACCATTTTTAAGAGGAGCTGATGGTACAGTCATATTGAAACCCAAGAAAGATTATATTCCTAAATACTATTTCTATGTAGTGGAATATATTGTGGACAAATTCTTGGATAAAACAAAATATGAACGACATAATAAATATCTACAAGAATTGTATATCCCCAAACCCCTTACTGATATACAACGACAAATTGTTGTTGAAATGGAGGCGGTCGACAATAGAATTGCTGTATTGGGTATACAGATAGAGCAGAAAGAAAATGAAATCGAGACTTTGTTATCTTCAATCCATGATAATGATGACAGTTTAAATACGATTGCTCCATTTGCCACTAAGTCTATTAAGTATAGCGACATAGAGTCTGAAACATATATCACAACTGATAATATGCTTCAGAACAAGTTGGGTGTGCTTCCATTTGAGGGAGTTGCAAATATATCATCTATTACAGAATATAAGCCAGAGGATATATTGATCTCAAACATTCGTCCATATCTTAAGAAGATTTGGTTTGCGGATAAAGATGGTGGATGTTCAAAAGATGTTCTTGTGCTTAGGTCTGCCGATGCGAATAAATATCTTCCTAAGTATATCTTCTATATGCTTCGTAGAGATGCCTTCTTTGACTATGTGATGGAGGGTAAAAAAGGTATTAAGATGCCACGAGGCAACAAGGAGGATATAATGAAATACAAAATCCCAATGCCTAACATTGATGAACAAAAATGCATCGTAGCCCAGATAGAAGCATTAGAATTAGAGATTACTAAAGCTCGCACTTTGATAGATAGTGCAGCGAGTGAAAAACAAGCGATACTTGATAAATATTTGTAATTATGGAAACAGTAAATACTATACAAGAAACATATAATATTTGGAGTTGGTTGTTGCCACTTATCAGTGGAGCCGTAGGTGCCTTAATAGGTACTTATGGAGGTTCTTATTTCTTGCATTGGAAGCAAGAAAAGAAAATCAAAAATGTACGATCAATGGCCATTAAAGCATTGAACATTTTTAAGGAATATGCTCAACAAAAGAAAAGTTATGCGGATACAGCTAATGAATTTAACACAAAGCTTAATGTCTCAGAAAAAAGAGCTGTTGTTGTAGCATTACACAAACTTGGAATTCCATTTGAAGCTCCAACAAAAGATGCTTTTGATATTAAGAATATAAGATTCAAGGACATCGTAATAGATAAGGATGAAATAACCACTATGATTATACAAATCGATAAGGGTAATTGTGATAATCATTTCTTTACGGATATTGAATCGTATTTTACTTCCAATCTAAGACTTAATGCAGTTAGAAACGCTGGTAGGAAATATGTCGAGGAGATTCATGCAAAAAGTTATATCGAAAGAGAAAAGCCTGATACAATTATAAATCCATCAGATTGGTATAAGCAGTTTACACCAGGTGAGCTTCAAACGATATTGGTACTAAGAACACAGTTAGCTAACACTGATTATTTTTCTCAAAATGGGCAGGCAGATGCCAAAAAGATAAAAGATTTAATAAGAGAAATAGAAATTGGATTATGGGATAATTATCTTTTCTATGATTATGAGTCGTTTATGAATGTTAGAGCTCAGCACAATTTAGCAAATGTCGTGCAAAATATGATTATGCTGAATCAGCAGCAAGTAAATGTACAAAATACTCAAGCAGGGGTCTCTGAGAACAACTCTAACAAGTAATGGTGACTCGCCATTACTTGTTAGAGTTTTATGACTCTGTTTTTCTTTGGCTCGCTTAATATTGAAAAAGAAGCTTTATTGTGTATCCGTGATAGTAAAAGAATTGATAAAAATATTTTGAAACTAGTTGACGAGTATATAAGAGAATTAAACAATATCAAATGAATCCACTTTTAAAAGTCAATAACCTTCGAATCTCTTTCTGCCGTGACGGTCAGTGGCAGGAAGCAGTGCATGGTATCGACTTTGAAGTGTTTGAGGGCAAGACTCTCGGTATCGTCGGCGAGTCGGGTTCGGGAAAATCGGTGAGTAACCTTGCTGTGATGCAACTACTCGATAGACGTAAATCCAAAATTGAAGCCGATTCTATTTTATTAGAAAATAAAGACATTTCCCATTATGGCGACGACCAAATGTCGGAGGTCCGCGGCAGACAAATCGCGATGATTTTCCAAGAACCGATGACGTCTCTCAATCCCGTTTATAAATGTGGATTTCAGGTGATGGAAGCCTTAGGCAGTCAAAAGACTAAAGGCAAAGGACAAAAGACATTGGGTCTGCGGTGCCTGAGCTTGTCGAAGGCAAAGGCTGTCACTTCGACAGGCTCAGTGACCAGCCAACTAAAATCTCAGCAACTCAAAGAAAAAGTTCTAGAACTTTTCGAAAAGGTGAAGCTGCCAAATCCGGAGATTATTTTTGATAAATATCCTCACGAGCTTTCTGGCGGTCAGAAGCAGAGGGTGATGATAGCGATGGCTCTCATTTCAAATCCAAAAGTCCTCATCGCTGATGAGCCAACGACGGCTCTCGATGTCACGGTGCAGAAAGAGATTTTGAAGCTTCTCAAAGAATTGCAGCGTGAGAACGGAATGGGAATGATATTCATCACTCACGACCTCGGCGTGGTTTCTGAAATCGCCGACGATGTCATCGTGATGAACAAAGGCGTCATCGTGGAAAGAGGCAAAACTCACGATATTTTACATAATCCTCAGCATCCTTATACTAAAGGTCTCATCGCTTGTCGCCCGCCGCTCGATTATCGTCTGGAACGACTCCCAATCGTGAAGGAATTCCTTGATGGCAAATGGCGCGACAACGAGCAGGTGAAGGACGAATTGCTTATCACTGACGATGTAAGACAAAAGCAACACGAACTTTTATATTCGCAGGAACCTATCTTAAAAGTTGAGAATCTCAAGACTTGGTATCCTCTTCGTAAAGGCGTCTTTGGCCGTACTTACAATTACATAAAATCCGTTGATGATATCAGTTTCGACGTCTATCCAGGAGAGACGCTCGGACTTGTTGGCGAGTCGGGATGCGGAAAGACGACATTAGGACGCAGCATTTTAAGATTGGTCGAGCCTACTTCGGGTAATGTCATTTTCGAAGGAAGAGACATCACAAAGTTGAATAATAAAGAGTTAAGAGAATATCGCAAGCAGGCGCAGATTGTTTTCCAAGACCCGTATTCATCCTTGAATCCGCGTATCTGTGTCGGCGACTCTATCGCTGAGCCGATGTTGGTTCACGGCATTGAGAAAGACGCCAAGAAAAGAAGAGAACGCGTCTGCCGTCTTTTGGAAGAAGTCGGCTTGGAAGCGTCGCATTATCAGCGTTATCCGCACGAGTTCTCCGGAGGCCAGAGGCAGCGCATCTGTATTGCACGCGCGCTTGCCGTCAACCCGAAACTTATAATATGCGATGAGTCTGTCTCTGCTCTCGACGTATCTGTGCAAGCGCAGGTATTAAATCTTATTAACAGACTTAAGAAAGAATTTCATTTCACATATATATTCATTTCCCACGATTTAAGCGTCGTCAGATTCATGTCTGATAGAGTAGTGGTGATGTATAACGGAAAAATACAAGAAATGAACGAAGCCGACGCGCTTTTCAACAATCCGCAAAATGATTATACTAAGAAGCTGATAGCGGCGATTTGTAAGGTGTAAAGTCACTGAGTCACCGAGTCGCCAAGTAGAGACGTATCACACGACACATATGAAATAAACAATGTGTCGTTGATGCGTCTTTTCAGTTAGGAGTTAGGAATTAGGAGTTAGGAGTATTGTTTTATCTTCGAAAAAGTGTGATTTTGCAACTCAGGCATTGTCCCAATTCCTCATTAAAAAAAAACTTTAGTCTTTTGTCTTTAGTCTTTAGTCTTTTATTATTTTTGCCACATGGTAATAGTTGATAATGTAATAGTCACTGACGAGTTCATCAATGCTCGTTTTTGTTGTCACCTCGCGAGATGCAAAGGTGAATGTTGTATTGCCGGCGACGCTGGCGCTCCCCTCGAACCTGATGAAGTAGGTCTCATTGAAGAATATCTTGAAGAGATAAAACCTTATATGCGTCCCGAAGGCATTGAGGCTGTGGAGAATAACGACGTCTACGACTATGACGAAAAAGGCGCGCTCGTCACACGTCTCATCAATGATGAAGAATGTGCTTTCGTTTATTTCCATGAAAACGGCACGGCATTATGCGCTATAGAAAAAGCTTATCTCGAAGGTAAGATAGACTTCTGGAAACCAATAAGCTGCCATCTTTATCCAATACGTCTCGAAGAGAAAAACGGCTTCATCTATGTGAACTATCACGAGTGGAGCGTCTGCGTTCCAGCTAAACGCAAAGGCGAGAAAGAAGGTATTCCATTGTATAAATTCTTGAAAGGTCCTATGATACGTCGTTTCGGCGAGGACTGGTATGAGAGGTTTGTTAAACAGCTTAATAAATGACAACAGAATACGGACTATGCCCACGATGCCTGAGCCTGTCGAAGGCTGAAACTTTGGCGTTTCGACAAGCTCAACGACCACTCGTATACTCAAAGACTGTTGTCCGTTGACCAAAAAATATATTATGAAATTCAAATCTTTTCTTGAGAAAAAATCTGTCAATATCACAGCGAAGGCTTATTTTCTCGATGCTCTCGGCGCGATGGCTTTCGGTCTGTTCGCTTCATTATTGATAGGAACGATATTCACCACCTTAGGTGATAAGTTAAACATTCCATTTTTGCTAGAGATAGCGAAATATGCCAAGCAGGCTACCGGCGCAGCTATAGGTGTCGCAATAGCATATTCGCTAAATGCGCCTTCACTGGTGTTGTTCTCAGCAACGGTCTGCGGTATCGCTGGCAACGCATTGGGCGGTCCAGTCGGAGCGTATGTCGCTACTGTCATCAGCACGGAACTCGGAAAGATAGTCTCCAAAGAAACTAAAGTCGATATCCTCGTCACTCCATCTGTCGTGATAATCAGCGGTGTGCTCCTCGCCATGTTCGTCGGTCCTGGTATCAATGCCTTCATGGAGGCTTTCGGAAAATTCATAGAAAACGCCACCGAGCTGCGTCCTTTCCTCATGGGAATAATAGTCTCCGTCTCCGTCGGAATGGCGTTGACACTTCCTATCAGCAGCGCTGCCTTATGTATCGCTATCGGTCTTTCTGGAATAGCGGCTGGTGCTGCAACAGCAGGATGCTGCGCTCAGATGGTGGGTTTCGCAGTGATGTCGTTCAAAGAAAACAAATGGGGCGGACTCATCTCTCAAGGTTTAGGAACCTCGATGTTGCAGATGCCTAACATCATAAAAAATCCTCTTACATGGATTCCTCCTACATTGGCAGCGGCCATCACTGGACCAATATCCACTTGCGTATTTCAACTTGAAAACGTGCCTATCGGCGCTGGCATGGGAACATGCGGACTCGTCGGACCTTTCGGCGTCATAACAGCGATGCCAGAAGGCGGAACTAAAATGTGGCTCGGAATATTGTTGATATGCTTCGTGCTCCCTGCAATTCTGACATGGATTTTCGGAGAGATATTTAGAAAATTGAATTGGATTAAAGAAGGCGACTTGAGGATTCTTTAAAACTTCCGAATCTCAAAAGTTCAAAAACTCAAAATTTCTTAGATTCTGAATTTCTGAAATTTTGAGTTTTTTTTATAAAAAGGTCTTGACAAAACTTCATTCTGATATTATATTTGTGACTTTCGCAAAAAATAACATAAAATCATTATATAAATGAAGTTATCTCAATTCAAATTTAACCTTCCTGCAGATCTCATTGCCCAACATCCGGCAAAAAACAGAGATGAATCACGTTTGATGGTCGTTAATCGTAAAGATGGTTCCATCGAACATCGTACCTTTAAAGATATTTTGGATTACGTCAACGCAGGTGACGTCTTCGTTCTTAACAACACTAAGGTTTTCCCAGCTCGTCTCTACGGCGAAAAGGAAAAGACAGGTGCAAAAATCGAAGTGATGTTGCTCCGCGAACTCAATCACGAAAGCCGTCTCTGGGACGTCCTCGTGGATCCAGCTCGTAAAATCCGTATCGGTAACAAATTATATTTCGGTGAAAACGACGACCTCGTAGCTGAAGTCATCGACAACACCACATCACGTGGCAGAACATTACGTTTCTTGTTCGACGGCACTCACGAAGAATTCAAAAAGACTATAACAGATTTAGGTAATACTCCACTTCCTGTCGAAATCCAAAGACCAGTGGAACCAGAAGACGCAGAAAACTATCAGACTGTCTTCGCTAAACACGAAGGCGCAGTGGCAGCACCAACAGCTGGCATGCACTTCAGCAAATCTCTTATGAAACACCTTGAACTTCGCGACGTGCAATTCGCTGAACTCACACTCCACACTGGCGTGGGTAACTTCCGCGAAATCGAAGTTGAAGACCTCACAAAACATAAGACTGACTCTGAAGAAATGGAAATCACACAAGAGGCTTGCGACATCATCAACGCTGCTAAAGCAGAACGTCACAAGATTTTCGCTGTCGGTACAACATCTCTCAAGGCTCTCGAGACTTCAGTGACAATCTCAGGTCAGATAAATCCTTATAAAGGCTGGACAAATAAATTTATCTTCCCTCATTACGACTTCAACACAGCTGATGCTCTCATCACAAACTTCCACCTTCCTAAGTCATCAATGATGATGGAAGTAGCAGCTTTCGCTGGTTATGAGTTGCTTATGAAGGCTTATAAGACAGCCGTCGCAGAGAAATACCGTTTCTTCACATACGGCGACGCTATGCTCATATTATAATTAGGAGTTAGGAATTAGGAGTTAGGAGTTATTTTATAATTAACAATTAACAATTGATAATGGGCAGGTCTGTTGACTGCTGTCCGTTGTCTGTTGACCAATAAAAAAACAAAATGAATCAAGAAGAATTTTTCAAGAAGATAACAGCTCACGCTAAGGAATATGGTTTCGTATTTCCTTCAAGTGATATTTATGACGGACTTTCAGCTGTTTATGACTACGGTCAAAATGGCGTTGAGTTAAAGAATAACATCCGCCAATATTGGTGGAAAGCGATGGTGCAGATGCACGAAAACATCGTTGGTGTTGACGCAGCGATTTTCATGCACCCAACAGTATGGAAAGCTTCAGGTCACGTCGATGCTTTCAACGACCCGATGATCGACAACAAAGACAGCAAGAAACGTTATCGCGCTGACGTTCTCGTTGAAGACCACATCGCTAAGATTGAAGATAAAATCAATAAGGAAGTAGAGAAAGCTAAGAAACGTTTCGGTGATGCTTTCGATAAAGAACAGTTTGTTTCTACTAATGCCCGCGTCCTCGGTTACAAACAAGAAATCGAAGACATCAGCCATCGTCTTTATGTTGCTATGGAAAACAACGATCTCGCTGGCATCAAACAACTTATTGAAGACCTCGGCATCGTTTGTCCAATCTCTGGCTCACGCAACTGGACCGACGTTCGTCAATTCAACCTTATGTTCGCTACACAGATGGGTTCTGTAGCAGAAGGTGCAAACGAAATATACCTCCGTCCTGAGACAGCTCAAGGTATCTTTGTAAACTACCTTAACATCCAAAAGACTGGTAGAATGAAAGTGCCTTTCGGTATCGCTCAGACAGGCAAGGCTTTCCGTAATGAAATCGTGGCTCGTCAGTTTATCTTCAGAATGAGAGAGTTCGAACAAATGGAAATGCAGTTCTTCGTACGCCCTGGCACTGAACTCGAATGGTTCAAACACTGGAAAGAAGAACGTCTTCGTTGGCATCTCTCACTCGGCATTCCAGCTGAAAAATATCGTTACCACGACCATGAAAAATTGGCTCACTATGCTAACGCAGCAACTGATATCGAATTCGAATTCCCATTCGGCTTCAAAGAATTGGAAGGCATCCACAGCCGTACCGACTTCGACCTCAGCAGCCACTCTAAGTTCTCAGGCAAGAAACTTCAATACTTCGATCCAGAAACAAACGAAAGCTACATTCCTTACGTTATCGAGACTTCAATAGGTTTGGACCGTATGTTCCTCGCTATGTTAAGCCACGCTTATACAGAAGAAAAACTCGAAGACGGCTCAGAACGCGTTGTGATGAAATTCCCAGCAGCTTTGGCACCTTATAAAGTCGCTATCTTGCCTCTCGTCAAGAAAGACGGTCTTCCAGAAAAAGCACGTGAAATCATGGAACAACTCACACCTGACTTCATGTGCCAATACGAAGAAAAAGACTCTATCGGAAAACGCTACAGAAGACAAGACGCTATCGGTACTCCTCTCTGTGTTACAATTGACAATCAGACATTGGAAGACAACACAGTGACAGTCCGCGACCGCGACACTATGGAACAAATCAGAGTCAATGCTGATGAGCTTTATAACATCATTAGAAATAAAATAGCTCCAAAGAGAGTTTGATTTATAGTTAGGAATTAGAAAAATTGAGGCGTCACTTCACACATAGTGGCACCTCAATTTTTTTGGTAACATTATCGAATTCTTAACTCCTAACTGAAATAACTCCTACATAAATCAATAATATCACATTCATAAGGAGTGCGTATATTATCGCTGGTATCGCCATTTCAGCGCTGTTGAATATGAAAGGAGAACTTGCGATGGCGATGGCTTGTGCTGCATTCTGCATACCTACTTCTATGACGATGGTTCTTCTCACTGCAGTGCCTGATTTTGTTATGCGTGAGAGTAAAGAACTACATGTCATAGCCGCTAATATCAAGATTGTTATCGTCAATCCTAATATCGCAAAATTTTCTTTGATGGCCTGTGTGTTTTGTATGAAGAAGATTCCTGCCAATGTCATCAATGCAGGAAATGCCAATTTGCTTAGCACTTTATTAACTTTTGCTGCTGGCTTAGGAAGATAATGCCTGAATAATATTCCTAAGAATAGTGGCACGAAGAGCAACACTATGTTTTGTACGATGAGCTTGCCGAAAGGCAGGTTGACTTCCACGCCGCTTTGTTCTGAGACGAAACGTGCTACAAATTCCATGATGACAGGAATAGTGAATAATGTGACTATGCTGCTTATGGCTGTGAGTGTTACAGACAATGCCACGTCGCCTTTTGCCAGCATGGAGAATACGTTGGATGAGCTGCCACCTGGACAACAAGCTATCAGCACAATACCCATGAAATAGACAGGTGGTAAATTCAAGATATAAGCTAAAGCGAATGCAATGAGAGGCAATAGTATCAATTGTCCTATCATTCCTATTATCACAGCACGAGGATTACGCGCTACGTTAGTAAAAGATTTCTTGTTTAAGTCAGTGCCCAATAAAAACATCAGCACTATTAAGATGGGCATTACGATCCAGATCATACCGATTTAAGTTGCTAAGTCAATAAGTTACTAAGTTGCTAAGTCAATAAGTTGCTATAAATCTCAGCAACTCAGTAACTCAGCAACTTAGTATCTCAGTAACTTGGTGTCTTTCATTCAGCAAGTACAAGTATCTTATTATCCAACACTTCTACTGTGCCGCCGTTTATTTCAATAAAATTATACTCGTTATTATTGCCGATTTTCACTCTTCCTTTACCGAGAGCTGCTATCATAGGAGCGTGGTTTTTCAATATCTCAAATAAACCATCAATACCTGGTAATTGAACCAAGTCAGCCTCTCCCTCAAAGAGACGTTTCTCCGGTGTTATTATTTCTATCTTCATTTTTTTAAAGTCAACTGTCTACAGACTATGGACAACAGAAAGTTCTTAGTTCAAAAGCCAAAAGCCAAAAGCCAACGGCCAACAGCCAAACTCCTAACTCCTAACTCCTAACTCCTAACTCCTCACTAATAAGTTTTTTCCCTTTTTCTATCGCTTCTTCAATAGTTCCTACCATCATGAAGGCTGCTTCTGGATATTGGTCTACTTCACCGTCCATAATCATGTTAAATCCTTTGATGGTGTCTTCTATGCTGACGAATGCGCCTTTCATGCCAGTGAACTGTTCAGCGACATGGAATGGCTGCGATAAAAAGCGTTGTACGCGGCGTGCGCGGCTCACAGTGAGCTTATCTTCTTCCGACAATTCATCCATGCCTAAGATGGCGATGATGTCTTGTAGCTCTTTATATCGTTGCAGAATGTTCTTTACGCGTTGAGCAGTGTTATAATGTTCTTCGCCTACGATGTCGGCTGATAATATTCTTGATGTTGATTCGAGAGGATCTACGGCAGGGTAGATGCCGAGTTCTGAAATCTTACGGCTGAGCACTGTAGTAGCGTCGAGGTGAGCGAATGTCGTTGCAGGAGCAGGGTCAGTCAAGTCGTCAGCTGGCACGTAGACAGCTTGTACTGATGTGATAGAACCGTTCTTTGTTGAGGTGATTCTCTCTTGCATAAGACCCATCTCTGATGCTAATGTTGGCTGATAACCTACTGCTGAAGGCATACGTCCGAGGAGTGCTGACACTTCGGAGCCGGCTTGTGTGAAACGGAAGATATTATCGATGAAGAACAGGATGTCGCGTCCTTCTGTCTCTCCGTCGCCGTCGCGGAAATATTCTGCCATGGTGAGGCCGCTTAATGCGACGCGTGCACGTGCTCCAGGTGGCTCGTTCATCTGTCCGAAGACGAGAGTAGCTTGTGACTTTTTCAGTTCTTCGTAGTCAATCTTGTCGAGATCCCAGCGTCCTTCTTCCATAGATTTCATGAATTCGTCGCCGTATTTGATGACGCCAGATTCAAGCATTTCTCTAAGCAAGTCGTTGCCTTCACGTGTACGTTCACCAACGCCAGCGAACACAGACATGCCTGAATATGACTTAGCGATGTTATTGATAAGTTCCATGATGAGAACGGTCTTGCCTACGCCAGCGCCACCAAATAAACCAATTTTGCCACCTTTAGCGTATGGCTCAATGAGGTCGATGACTTTGATACCAGTGAAAAGCACTTCCTGTTTCGTTGAGAGCTCATCGAACTTAGGAGGGTCGCGGTGTATGCTGTTACGTCTTGTCGACTCTACTTTATTGAGACCGTCGATAGAATCACCGATGACGTTGAAGAGACGACCTTTTACTTGTTCACCAGTAGGCATTGATATAGGTGCTCCAAGGCAACGTACTTTCATGCCTCTGCGAAGTCCGTCGGTAGAATCCATGGCGATGGTACGCATGGTGTTCTCTCCGATATCTTGTTGTACCTCTGTGATAAGTTTCTCTCCGTTGGCACGTTCTATTTCAAGAGCGTCCAAGAGGTTTGGCAGATGTGACTCGTCGTCGAAAGCGACGTCAATCACAGGACCGATTATCTGTACGATACGACCGTATTTTTCTTCACTCATGATAAATCTGTTACAGCGTCTAAATTGTCAATGTTTTTCAAGAATTTCCATTGGAATATCAGGAGGTATAGAAATCCTATCGTTATTGCGCTATCTGCTATGTTGAAGATAGGGCTGAAGAATAACTGACCTCCGAAGAATGGCACCCATTCAGGGAATGTGAATAATGGGAAGTAAAGCATATCTACTACCTTACCTTGCAGGAATCCAGCGTAGCCTCCGCCTTCAGGGAAGAGTGTAGCTACCTGATAGAAGGAGCTCTCACCGAATATCATGCCGTAGAACATGCCATCGATGATATTGCCCAAGGCTCCAGCGGTGATGAGTGATATGCCGAACAAAGGACCGAATTTTATTTTCTTCTTGCTGAGATAGTAGATGAAATAAAACAACAACGCCACGGCTATTACCCGGAAGATGCTGAGCGCAAGTTTACCGTACTGCGCACCGAACTCCCAGCCAAAAGCCATGCCGTTGTTCTCTATAAAATAAATCTGAAACCAATCTCCCAATACTGAGAAACTTTCACCTATTGTCATATTCAGCTTAACCCAGAACTTAGATATCTGGTCAATAAGCAAGACAAGAAAAATGACTATCAGAGGTTTCTTCATTATTTCTTTTGTCCCATTTTAGCTTCAACACTTAAGGTGGCATGTGGTACGGCACGCAATCTTTCCTTAGGGATCAATTTGCCTGTCATACGACATACACCATAAGTCTTGTTCTCAATGCGTACTAACGCATTTTCTAGGTTTTGAATGTACTTATACTGACGTGCTGCCAACTGACTGTTTTCCTCTTTTGACAAGACGCTGGAACCTTCTTCCAAGATCTTAAAAGTAGGAGCAGTGTCATCAGCGTTATTTCCTTTGCCGGCAACATGTTCATTTAACAATTCAAGGTCTCTGCGTGCTCTTGCCAATCTTTCTAATAATAATTCTTTGAATTCAGCAAGCTCCTCGTCAGAATATCTGACTTTCTCTGGAGTATTATTTAAGTTCTCTTCCATATCTCTTGAATTTTAATTGATTTTCTTATTTATGCCGTCAAAGTTAATAATAAATATTGTATAGTACAAGAAATTATTTCTTAATTCTTGTTAATTTTTATCTTAACAGAGATATTGTCTATAAGTTCTAATTCTTCAATATTTTCGCCAATATTGTCGACCATATTCAATGTTGCCAAAGTCTCTGAACAGATATATTCTTTATACTTTTCAACAACATTATTAATATTGTCGTTCTTTTCTATTGTCAAGAGGATGTGGTCTGTAACTTCGAAGTCGCCGTCTTTTCTCATGTTTTGGATTCTGTTGACGATTTCTCTTGCCAAACCTTCTTCAGCCAACTCTGGAGTGATTGTGATGTCCAAAGCAACTGTTGAGTCATCTTGTGTTGTTACTGCCCAGCCTGGGATGTCCTCTGTTGTGATTATAGCGTCATCAAGTTCGAGGTGTAAGTCTTGTCCGTCTAATGTGATGTCTAAATAACCTACGCTTTCGAATGTTCTGATAGTTTCTTGTTCTATCTCAGCGAAGAACTGTGTTATTTGTTTTATCATCTTGCCATAACGACGGCCTAAGTTTCTGAGGTTTGGCTTAACTTTCTTGACCAAGATGTTCTTGTCGGCTGTCAAATATTCTATTTCCTTGACGTTAACTTCAGAAAGGATGAGTTGCTCGATTTTCTTGAATTGTTCGAGTTCTTTTTCTGAGTTGACAGGAATCATAATCTTTGATAACGGCTGACGAACGCGGATGTTGGCTTTCTTTCTCAATGACAATACCATTGATGAAGCGAGTTGTGCCATTTCCATTCTTTCTTCCAAGTCTTTGTCGATAAGAGCTGGATTTGCTTTAGGGAAGTCGGTGAGGTGAACAGATTCTGCTGCCTCGCGTCCTGTAGCTGCGTTCAAGTCTTGATATAAACGTTCTGCGAAGAATGGAGCGATAGGGCTTGAAATCTTAGCCAAAACATTCAAACATGTGTATAATGTCTGATATGCTGAAGTCTTGTCTGATGTGACATCGCTCTTCCAGAAACGACGGCGTGAGAGACGTACGTACCAGTTGCTCAAGTGTGCGTCGACGAACTCTGCTATAGCACGGCCAGCTTTTGTTGGCTCGTAGTTGTTATAGTCGTTGTCGACTTCTTCAATCAATGAGTTGAGTTCTGATAAAATCCATCTGTCGATTTCTGGACGTTCTTCGTATGGTATTTCTGCTTCTGAGAAATCGAACTTGTCGATGTTAGCATATAATGCGAAGAATGCGTATGTGTTGTATAATGTTCCGAAGAATTTACGACGTACTTCGTCAACGCCTTCTGCGTCAAACTTGAGGTTGTCCCAAGGTTGTGAGTTGGTAATCATATACCAACGTACTGCGTCAGCGCCGTATTTTTCTATTGCTTCGAATGGGTCGACGCCGTTGCCGAGACGTTTAGACATCTTGTTGCCGTTCTTGTCTAATACGAGACCGTTAGAGATAACTGTCTTGTAAGAGACGGAGTCAGATATCATTGTAGCGATAGCGTGTAATGTGAAGAACCAGCCACGTGTTTGGTCAACGCCTTCAGCGATGAAGTCAGCTGGGAATGTCTCGTCGTTGAGCTTGCCTTCTTCACCCATGTAGTGGATTTGTGCGTAAGGCATTGCGCCTGAGTCGAACCATACGTCGATGAGGTCTGGCTCACGGAACATCTTTCTTCCGTCTGATGAGACGAGGATTACGTTATCGATATAAGGTCTGTGTAAGTCGAATTTTGTATAATCTTCTGAAGCGTATGGATTTTCTGTCATGAAGCCTGCTTTCACTGACTCGTCGATTCTCTCGCGGAGTTCAGCGACGCTGCCGATACATACTTCTTCAGTACCGTCTTCAGTGCGCCAGATTGGCAATGGTGTACCCCAGTAACGTGAACGTGACAAGTTCCAGTCGACGAGGTTTTCGAGCCAGTTGCCGAAACGACCTGTACCTGTTGCTTCTGGTTTCCAGTTGATAGTCTTGTTGAGTTCTATCATTCTGTCTTTTAAAGCAGTGCTGCGGATGAACCAGCTGTCTAATGGATAATAAAGAACAGGTTTGTCGGTACGCCAGCAGTGTGGATAGTTGTGAGTATGTTTTTCGCTCTTGAAGAGTTTGCCTTCTTCTTTCAATAAAACAACGATGTCGACGTCTAATGACTTGTCTTTCTCTGTCTTTGTTGCATCGAAAGCGTTCTTGACATATTGACCTGCGTAAGGACGATAAGCTTCAACGTCCATGCAGTTCTTCACGAATTCTGCGTCGAGGTCTTCGATGAGGAAGAACTTACCTGTCTTGTCAACCATTGGCTGAGCCTTACCTTCTTTGTCTATCATTTGGAGTGGAGGGATGCCGCTTTGTTTTGCTACGCGGTCGTCATCTGCACCGAAAGTAGGAGCGATGTGAACGATACCTGTACCGTCTTCTGTGCTGACGTAGTCGCCGTGGATGACGCGGAATGCGCCTTCACCTGGGTTGACCCATGGAATGAGTTGTTCGTATTCCAAGCCAACGAGGTCTTTGCCTTTACATGTTCCGAGGACTTCGTAAGGAAGTTTCTTGTCGCCTACGTTATAGTCTTCGAAAGATGGTTTTTCAGCTTCACTTGGGAAGAATGCGCCCATCAATGGAGTTGCCAATACGAAGTAAGCGAGTTCGCCGCTTGTTGGGTTGACAGTCTTTACGAGGTTATAGTCGATGCTGTTGCCGACGCACAATGCTGTGTTTGAAGGCAATGTCCATGGTGTTGTTGTCCATGCAGCGATTTGGATGCTGTTGAAAGGAACGTCAACTCCGAAAGGATTAGCTTTCACTGTTGTTTGCTCAGCCTTAACGCGGAACAATGCTGTACATGTGAGGTCTTTGACGTCGCGGTAGCAGCCAGGGATGTTAAGTTCGTGTGAGCTTAAGCCTGTACCAGCTGCAGGTGAATAAGGTTGGATTGTGTAACCTTTATAGAGGAGACCTTTTTTGTAGATCACTGATAAGAGGTACCATAAGGTCTCGATATATTCGTTTGTGAAAGTGATGTAAGGATCGTCGAGGTTGACCCAGTAACCCATGGTACGTGTGAGTTCGTCCCATAAGTCTTTATATTTCATGACTTCTTCGCGGCAAGCCTTGTTGTATTCGTCGACGCTGATTTTCACGCCGATGTCTTCTTTGGTGATGCCGAGTTTCTTTTCAACGCCGAGTTCAACAGGGAGACCGTGAGTGTCCCAACCAGCTTTACGAGAAACTTTCTTGCCTTTTAAAGTTTGGTAACGGCAGAAGATGTCTTTGATGGTACGAGCCATAACGTGGTGGATACCAGGAGTTCCGTTTGCTGATGGTGGACCTTCGTAGAATACGAATGCAGGACCATCTTTACGGTTGTCTAAACTCTTTTGGAAAACGTCGTTGTCTTCCCAGTATTTACGAACCTCTTTAGCGATATTGGTGAGGTTCAAATTCTTATACTCTTTGTACGAGCCTTTCATATATCTATAACTTTTGATTATTTTTTTTATAAGCGACAAAGATAAGAAAAATTAGGAATTATTAATTATGAATTAGGAATTATTTTTTCAAACCTCAGAAATTAAAAATCTCAAAACCTCAGAAAATTTTTGAGGTTCTGAGATTTTGAGTTTCTACATATTTAAAGTTTCTACTTCCTCCCTATATTCCGTTCCTGTAACTTGTATCTCTCTCTTGAGTTCGAAGAGGTCTCTTGCGTTTTCAACGTCGAAGTCGCCGATTTTAGTTCTTCTCAAGGAGATGAGGCAGGCTCCGTTGCCGAGTGCCTTGCCGAAGTCGTGGGCAAGCGAGCGGATGTATGTTCCCTTGCTGCATTTCACCTCAAAATTAATCTTAGGGAACTCGCTGTAGTCTAGTTTGAAGTCTTCAATGGTCACGAGTCGTTCTTTCATCTCTATCTCTTTGTCGGAGCGAGCGTAGTCGAAGGCGCGTTTGCCATTGATTTTTATTGCCGAGAACTTAGGCGGACGTTGTAATATCTCGCCGATGAATTGTTTCCTGGCTTCTTCCATCATCTCGACTGTGATGCCGTCGGTAGGGTAGAAGGCATCGGGTTCGCATTCCATGTCGTAGCTAGGAGTGGTCTGTCCGAGCAAAAATGTTCCGGTATATACTTTTTCCTGCGCCTGGAAATGATCGATTTGTTTCGTCATTCTTCCAGTGCATACGATGAGCAGTCCTGTCGCTAGAGGGTCTAATGTTCCAGCGTGTCCTACTTTAATCTTTTTTATTCCATGATAGCGTTTTATCACGGCGCGTATGAGGTTGACGGCATCGAATGATGTCCAGTCTAATGGCTTGTCAATGAGAAAAACTTCTCCTTCTTCAAAATAAAACATATTACAAAGCGAATATTATCGTTGCGATGCCGACGATGGCACAATATATTGCGAAATAAATCAACTTTCCTTTCTTGACTAAGTTAATCATGAACTTACAAGCCAAGCATCCTGAGATGAAAGCTCCGAGGAATCCTATAAATAAAGGTGTGAAACCAATGCCTCCGAGCAAAGCTGGTTCTTTGATGATGTCGATGACGTTAAGGAATGTCTCTCCTAAGATTGGTATCAAGACCATGAGGAAAGAGAACTGTGCGATGCTTTCTTTTTTGTTACCGAGGATAAGACCTGTGGCGATGGTGGTTCCAGAGCGTGAGAGTCCAGGAAGCACCGCGATGGCTTGTCCGAGTCCGATGATGAAAGCGTCACGATATGAGATTGTTTCTTTTTGACGTGGCTTGGCGTAATAGGCGAATGTCAATAATGTAGCTGTCAACAAAAGGCAGCATCCTACGATTAACAAGCCGCTGCCGAAGATAGCTTCTACTTGGTCTTTGAAGAATAATCCTACTATCATCACAGGGATGCATGATAATAAAATCTTCGCGACGTATGTTTTTTCATCGTTCCATTTTGTTGTGAAGAAAGTGCCTTTGAACAAGCCTTCTATCTCTTTCCAAAGGATGACGATGGTGCTTAACACTGTAGCTGCGTGTACTGTCACGGTGAACAATAAGTTATCGGCTGCTGAGGTGTCGAGGTTTAACAATTCCTGACCTATTGTCAAATGTCCGCTACTGCTGACTGGCAAGAACTCTGTAAGTCCTTGAAGTATTCCTAATAATAAGGCTTCTAACCAATTCATAAATTATTCGTCTTTAGGTTTTTTCATGATGGCGTATATCTCGATGCCGAAGCCTGCCAATACTAAAATTGGAGCTAATGTCAATCGGCGGAAACTGAAGATAGCTTCGTTGAAGACATCAGGGTTGTCGGAACCGCCGCCTATCATAAGAAGAAATCCCACGAGGATAAAAGCTATTCCTATCAATACCCATAAATAATTGTCGCGACCAAATGGCATCTTGGTTTCGTTGTTGTTTTGTTCAGTTTTTTTGTTTTCTAATTTAGCCATATTAAATTTTATTTGTTACGCATATAATCTGTCGATGTCGGCATCTAGGTATCTCTTCATAGAGAAGAATGTCGAACACATAGTAAGTATCAGACTGATGCCGATTATCGAGATGTAAATTTTAAAAATGTGCATGTTGTTTTGAAACAAGTCGGCTTCAGGAAGATATTGTTTTATTCCTGCCAAAGTAAATGTCATGCATATCAATGCGATGAAAGCAGCTATGAGACCTTGTTTCATAAATGTCTTGAGGAATGGCTTCATGATGAAACCTTCTGTCGCTCCCACGAGTTGCATGCTTCTTACGATGAAGCGTTTGGAGTAGACGGATAGACGTATGGTGTGGCTTATCAATACGATGGCGATGAACAATAAGACGAGGCTCACTGCGAAAAGCGCGAATTTGACTCTCTTGATGTTTGTGTTGATGGTGTTGGTAAGTCCTTTTTGATAGATGACTTCTTTGACTATGGTTTTGTTTCCTAGCCATTTCTCAACCATTGCCATGCTGTCGTTGTTGGCATAGTCGGAAACGAAACGTATGTCGATGGAAGGCAGCAGCGGATTTTCTACCTCGCCAAGCCATTGAAGGAAGTCTTCGCCCAAGTCTTCTTGAAGTCTGTTGGTGGCTTCTTCCTTGCTGATGTACTCCACAGATTTCACGTACTTTTTCTTGCTGATTTCATCTTTCAGATTTTTGATGGAAGCTTCTTTGGCATTGCTTTTTAAGACTACTTCAAAGCCTATGTTTTCTTTGACATGATCTAGAAGTCTGTCGGTGTATGCTATCAGGAAAGCATACATTCCCAAGACGAAAAGCACTAGGGCAATGCTTATCATCGAGACAAAATATGAACCTGCGAATCTTCTTTTTGTTGATTTATTCTCGGAATACATCGTACGATATTTACGTGCAAAGATAAAATTTTTATTCTATCGTTAGGCAAAACGTAAAAGTTTTATTGTTATGATATTTATAAATGAAAAAAATGTAATTTTACACTTAAAAAAATAATGTCTTATGTTAAGGAATTTAGGCGATTATTTGATTTTGATGTGGCAAACTTTCTCCAAACCCGACAAGGCTTTGGTTTTCAGGAAAAGGTTGCTGCATGAGTTTTACAATCTGGGTTTTACATCTATAATCATAGTGCTGATACTATCGGTTTTCGTCGGTGCTGTTGCCACAATCCTGGTGGCATATAATACCGACAATCCTCTTCTTCCTGAGAAGCTCATCGGTTTCTCGGCTCGCCAGATGATAGTGCTGGAATTCTCTCCTACTATGATAAGCCTTATCCTTGCAGGCAAACTGGGTTCTCAGATAGCTTCCGAACTAGGAACGATGCGTGTGACGCAACAGATAGATGCTCTTAAGGTCATGGGTGTCAATCCTGCTAATTATCTTATTCTGCCAAAAATCATTTCATGTCTTTTCTTTATCCCAGTGCTGATAATATTCAGTATAGCAATCGGTATACTCGGCGGCTGGCTGGCTTGTGTCTTCACAGATGTAATCACCCCGTCGAATTATGTCGTAGGCTTGAGGTCGTGGTTTGATCCTTATTCGGTGGTCTTTGCAATGATAAAGACCGTGGTGTTCGCTTTCTTAATTACTTCTATTTCAAGCTACATAGGTTATAACGTAAAAGGCGGTTCCGTTGAAGTTGGAAAAGCCAGCACTAAGAGTGTTGTCATGAGCAGCATTGCTATCATCGTTTTTGACTTAATCTTAACACAAATGCTTTTGATATGATAAGAATTGAAAATATATCGAAGAGTTTTGGCGACAGACTTGTTTTGGATAATATCACTGCCACTTTCGAAAGAGGTAAGACAAACCTTATCATAGGTGAAAGCGGTTCTGGTAAGACAGTTTTGACAAAGATATGTATTGGTTTGTTCGAGCCTGACAGCGGCGTTGTTACCTTCGACAATCGTCCGTTTTCAAATGCCAAGGAAAAGAATAAGATAGACATACGTAAGGAGATGGGCGTTTTGTTCCAAGGCGGTGCTCTCTTCGACTCCATGAACGTGGAAGAAAACGTGATGTTTCCTCTTAATATGTTCACCGACATGACTTATGAGGAGAAATTGGAACGAGTGAATTTCTGCCTTAACAGGGTGAATCTTAAGGGAGTAAATAATCTTATGACATCGGAGCTGAGTGGTGGTATGATGAAACGTGTAGCTATAGCACGCGCTATCTCTAACAGCCCGAAATATCTGTTCTGCGACGAACCTAACTCTGGTCTCGACCCGCTGACATCCGAACTCATCGATGACCTTATCAGCGAGATTACTGAAGAATATGACATGACGACAATCATCAACACTCATGATATAAACTCGGTGCTGAAGATCGGTCAGTCGATAAACTTTTTATATAAGGGAAAACTGTGGTGGCAAGGCGATAGGGTATCGGTGCTGGAAGCAGATAATAAAGAACTTAACGAATTTCTTTTCTCGACAGAATTAACAAAAAGAATAAAAACAATTTAAAAAACAATTATTATGAACGTACTAGATTTAATCATCGGAATCGTATTGGTTTTGTTTGCTTTGGCAGGCTTAAGAAAAGGGCTCATTATCGAAGCTTTCTATTTGCTTTCGTTTATCGCAGGTGCATACGGAGCTATGTATTTCTCTGATGCAGTAGCAGATTGGATGTCTGATTTTATTAATGTTAGTGAGGATTATCTTACAATAATATCCTTTATCGTGACATTTATAGTGTTTTTGGTATTGATGCGTTTCTTAGGTCGCATCCTCAGTGGTCTGTTGGAAGCAATATGTCTTGGCTTTATAGATAAAATTGGAGGATTTGTGTTCGGTGCTCTTAAAGGTGTTCTTTTGGTAAGTATCATCATTATGATTATGAATGTGTTTAATGCCACTAATTTAATCAATGAAGATTTAAGAGATTCATCAAGACTCTTTACTTTTACCGAGTCTATTGCTGACATGCTTTATGAAAATCATGAAGAATTTGAAGACACTTTAGAAGATGCTTTTGACAAAGGCATGGATAAAATTGAAGATAAAATAGATGCGATAGAGGATATTGTTGAGGCAAATCTATAATTAAACAAGAATATATATGAAAAAAATAGCAGTTATTTTAGGAGGTTGCGGAACTAAGGACGGCTCTGAAATCAACGAAACAGTTACATTATTGTTAGCTTTAGACCAACATGACGTTAAATATCAATGTTTCGCGCCAGACAGAAATCAGTATCAGGTTATAAATCATATCACTGGTGAAGTCGTTAATGAGGAGCGTAATATGATGGTGGAAGCAGCTCGTATAGTGCGTGGCGAGATTTTGCCTTTGACAGAGTTTAAAGCAGATGATTTTGACGGTCTTGCAATCCCAGGAGGAGCCGGCATTGCCAACAATCTCTTCACATATTTCATCGATGGAATGAATATGACAGTCTTGCCAGAAGTGAGAGATGCTATCGTGGCTGTCAACAAACAAAACAAGCCTATCGCTGCGATGTGTATCGCTCCTGTGTTGCTTGCTAATGTGTTGGATGACATCACAATCACTCTTGGCAGTAGCGACTGCGGACCAGCCAAAGACATTCTTGAAATGGGTGCTCATCATCAGGAAACAAAAAACGGCGAGGTAACAGCTGACTTGAAAAACAAGATTTTTACCACACCGTGTTTTATGCTTGATGCAACATTGAAAGACATCTACAATGGCGCATATAATATGGTAGAAGCCTTTGTTAAAGCTCTTTAAAAAAATCTCAAAATCTCAAAATCTCAAAAACTCAGAATTTTTGAATTTCTGAGTTTTTGAATTTCTGAAATTTAATCCGTATAATATAATATCATCTTCTCGATTGCCTTGTGACAGACCTCGCAGAATTTATCTCCTTGGAAGGTCTTCATGAGGCAATCCATTTTAGGGCGGTACATCCCTTTTGGTTCGTAGCCTCCGCCTTCGAACACACCTACTTCATCAATGTATTTGTCTTCAGCAGGTGTTGGTATTGGAGTCTTTTTCTTCAGCATGTCTTTCCATTTGCTGTCGAAATCTACTAGTGTTGTGAGATTTGGTTCCCAAGGTTCTATGCTGAGGTTGTAAAAAGACTCGTACGAGTTGGAGTAGTAATATTCATCGCTTAATCCAGCGAAACCATGACCGAATTCATGGATGATGACATCTGAAGAGAGATTGTCGTCGGTTGAGCTTACGCAATAGAAATTATATATTCCACCGCCACCATATTTGGATGTGTTTGCCAAGATATAAATCTGGTCGTAAGGAACTAAGCCTGCAAGATTTCTTATAGCTTGGTTGTTGGTCGACATGCAATAGCGTTCAGAGTCGAAGGTGTAGAAGGAACATCCGACGGCTGTGTTTTTCCAGATGTCTTCAGCAGGAATGCTTATTCCAGAATCTTGTGAAGGAGCCATGACAGCTCTTATGTTAAATCTGTCTTGATATGATTTATAAGGCTCGTATGAGAAGAGACATTCTTTGAAGAAGTTGCAGTCTATCACGAATTTTCCCATCTCTTCTTCGCTGTATCCGTCAGGAAGTATCACGATATCGACGGCTTTCTCTGGAGCATAATCGCCATAGACGTTAAGGATTGAATATGGTGGAGTAGAAGAGTTTTGAATGAAGTAGTCGTTAGGGTCGACAACGAGGCGCATCATCTCGACAAATATTCCGTCATAATTTCTTAAATAAAAAACAACATCGACAACTTCTTTAGGATAAGGTATAATCACCGATTCGTTGAATCCTTTTGTTATATATTCAGCTTCAGGTGTGGTTTGCCATTCTCCAAAGAGGTTACAATAACCTCTTGAATATATCACTATGTCGGAGTCGTGTAAAAAAACTTCCACGAAGTAGTCGCCATAGTCGAGACTGTCGACGAGATGCTTTCTTGTGCCGCCCCATACAGGTTCCATTACGTATTTATCCAACGCATAATAACAAGTGTCGGCATTCCCGAAGATATAATAGTCGATTCTTAATTGCTGATTTGTGAAGTGTACATCATATTGAGCGTTGGCTTTGAAAAATGATGTAGAAAGCAATAAAAGAAGTAATAATGTTTTGTAAGTTAAGCTTTTCATAAGATGTTTTATTTTAATTGTTGAGTTTGCAAAAAAAAGCTTACGGCTCATAGCTCACAGCTCATTGCAAATATATATTAATTATAGGAATTATCAATTGTTCAATCACAATTAATATTGAACCTCTAATTATGTATGCATTATGAATTATGAATTAAAAAAAGGGCGCGGGGAGCGCCCAATTGCATTAATAAACCAAACTACTTACAAAGCTATAGAGAATGTTTAGTACTTGTATGATGCAAAGATACGAATTTTATAAATATGTCAATAGTGTTGAGTTTGTGTTTGCCTTTTTTTGAATTTTTTGACTTATTTTTTATATTTAATTTTTTTAATTTAATACTACATAATATTTATTTATATATTGATAATCATTGCTATAATTATTATTTAATTACGATATTTTAAATTATTTTTGCTTTTTTTCTAATTTTTAAAATGTAGTATTTATTTTGTCTGAAAAAATTAAATTTTTTGCAAGAAACTGACTATATCTTCGTCTCTTGAAAGGTTAAATTTCTTTCTTAATCTATATCGGGATGTTTCTATGGTTCTGATAGTGGAATTCGTTATTGTGGCAATTTCCTTACTCGACATGTTGATGTATAATAGTGTGCATAATTTTTTCTCTGCTTTCGTTAGTTCTGGATATTTTTCTTCCAGTCTATTTAAGAAGTCTTTGTAGACTTTGTCAATTTGTTTGTTCAGGTTTTCTGCATTGTTGAAGATATGAGTGTTGTTCTGCAGATGTTGGTATATGTTTTTAATCTTGTTCTTCTGTTCGTTTTCTGGAAGCTCTATTGCGTTCTTGAGGTCTTCTTTGATAGGATTGATAATTTGCAGGTATGATTTTAGCTGGAAAGCTAATTTCATAGTTAGCTCTCTGTTGTTCTTTAACTGATATTCCATCAAGTCATTCTCTATTTTGTCAATTTTGTGTTGCTGCTCGTAATTGGTAACTTCATTTTTGTGCGATGTGGCTTTATTGGTGGAATATAGAATAATGAATGTTATAGAAATCATTATCAAGACAATTATGATGGAGATGAATAATTTCCAATCGTTTGTATTGTCTTTTATGTTTTTCTCTTTTATTTCCTTGGCTTTTAATTCATTGACATTTGCTGATAATAAGTAACTGTTACGTAATTCTTCCACCTTTTTGTCTTGATATATTTTATAAAGTGAGTCGTAATATATGTCATATTTATTGAATAGATGGTACGCTTTTTCGTATTCCCCTAATAATGAGTAGCATTGAGATAACTGATAAAATGCCTGATAACATACGTTATACATTCTGTATTTTTCAGTGCTATCGCAAATTATTCGGAATACTTTAATAGCATTGTCGTAATCTTCTGCTTTCTTGTTTATATTGCCGATGCAGAACATTATTTTGCTGCTTGTGTCGAAATCATTGTTGTCGTAAGCTAGTTTTGCTGCTTGAGTGTAATATTTTTTCGCCGTCACTATGTCGTTAGTTAATTCGTGTATTTTAGCTTTATAGTAGTAATTTACAACTTGCAGGCTATCATTGAAATCTCTGATACATAGATATAAAGATGAGTCTATAAGTTGCAAGGCATCTTTATAGTTCTCTTGTTTTATCATTAAACTAGCTTTTCTGGTTAGGGTGGTGGAAATGTTCCTAATAGTATTTTTATCGATGACTTTTTTTAATATTTCATCGTAATATTTTGTTGCTGCTTCTTGCATGTTGAGGGCAGCGTATAAGTTGCCTAATGCGAGATATGTTTCATCTATAATATTAGGATTGTCTGTTTCCTTAGCGTAATTTATTGCATTATTCATGGCTTCGATAATCCAATTGCTATCAAATTCGCCATTTCGGTAAAGTTCTGCTATTCTGATATATAAATTGCAAATTGTATGGTTCTCTTTTAGTGTTATTAGATTTTCAATGGCCTTTTCGTAGTAGCTTATGGCTGTAGGATAAGAACTACATTCTTTGAAGATGTTGCCCATTATAATATTGCATTCTGATTGTCTTGCATTGTCTTGGTTTTCTTCAGCAATGGCATGTGCCTTATATGCACAGTTAAAGGCATATTCTGTGTTTTTGTAGAAATAAGTCTTCGCAAGGTCAACAAGTTTTTCATATTGATTCTGGTTTTCAATTGCTTCAGTTTCGTGTTTTTGATTTGGATAAACGTTGAGGAACGACAATAGTAATATTGTTGCAATGATTATTTTTCTCATTTTCTTACAGTTTTAAGCTATGCAAAGATATGCATTTTGTCGCAAGAATTTTTTATAAAAAAATGATATAGACCACGATTTTTATTCTTATTTTTGCGAATAAATTTTAAAGATATGAGTGAATTCAAAGAAATTGAAAAAGAAGAAAAAAAATCTCTGAACTTCATTGAGGCTAAGGTTGTTGAGGATTTGCAAAATGGTAAAAACGATGGACGTGTTCAAACCCGTTTCCCTCCAGAACCTAACGGCTATCTTCATATAGGTCATGCTAAGGCTATCTGCTTAGATTTCGGTATCGCAAAAAAATATAATGGCGTTTGTAATTTACGTTTTGATGATACAAACCCAACTAAAGAAGATGTTGAATATGTAGATTCTATCAAGGAAGATATTCAATGGCTCGGTTTCCAATGGGCTAATGAATATTATGCTTCTGATTATTTTCAACAGCTTTGGGACTTTGCGATTCGTCTCATAAAAGAAGGCAAGGCATATATCGACGAACAAAGCTCAGAAGAAATCGCTGCTCAAAAAGGAACTCCTACAGTTCCAGGCATTGAAAGCCCTTATCGTAACCGCCCTGTTGAAGAGTCATTGGAACTTTTCCAAAAGATGAACAGAGGCGAGATTGAAGAAGGCAAGATGGTGCTTCGTGCTAAGATAGACATGGCTAACTCAAACATGCACTTCCGCGACCCAATCATCTATCGCGTGGTCAAGACTCCACATCACCGCACAGGAAATACATGGTATGCATATCCTATGTATGACTTCGCACACGGCGAAAGCGATTACTTCGAAGGAGTAACACACTCATTATGTACTCTTGAGTTCGTAGTTCACCGCCCTCTGTATGATTATTTCATCGATGAACTTAAAGAACAAAAAGACCTCGACGATCATCGTCCACGTCAATACGAGTTCAACAAATTGAATTTCAACTATACTTTGTTGAGCAAACGTAACCTTCTCATCCTCGTGAAAGAAGGCCTCGTAAACGGCTGGGATGACCCACGAATGCCTACTATCTGCGGTTTCCGTCGTCGTGGCTACACTCCAGAGTCAATTCATAAACTTATCGATAAAATCGGTTACACAACATACGAAGCTGTCAACGACTTCGCACTTTTGGAAAGCACAATACGTGAAGACTTGAACGCTCGCGCAACACGTGTTTCTGCTGTCATCAATCCTGTGAAACTCGTCATCACAAACTATCCTGAAGGTCAGTCAGAGGAAATGGAAGCTGTCAATAATCCTGAAGATGAAAACTCAGGCACACACAACATCACATTCTCACGCGAATTATGGATTGAACGTGAGGACTTCATGGAAGACGCTCCTAAGAAATATTTCCGCATGACTCCTGGTAACGAAGTACGTTTGAAAAACGCTTACATCGTAAAATGTACAGGCTGTAAGAAAGACGAAAACGGTAATATCGTTGAGGTTTATGCAGAATACGATCCAGAGACAAAGAGCGGCATGGCAGGTGCTAACCGCAAGGTTAAAGGTACTTTGCACTGGGTGAGCTGCGACCATTGCATCCAAGCAGAAGTGAGATTGTACGACAGATTATGGATGAGCGAAAACCCTCGCGACGCCATCGCTACAATCCAAGAAGAGCAACAATGCTCGGCTCTTGAGGCAATGAAACAAGTTATAAATCCTAACTCATTGGAAATTAGAAAAGAGTGTTATGTAGAGAAGTTCCTCGCCGATGCAAAACCTCTCGACCACTTCCAGTTCCAAAGAATAGGTTACTTCACAGCTGACAAAGACAGCACAGCCGAACATTTGGTATTTAACAGAACAGTGACATTAAAAGATACATTCCAACTCCCTCAGAAATAATATCTGAAAAGAAAAAATCGTATCTTTGCAGTCTGAACTAAGAACCTTGAACTAAGAACTAAGAACCTTGAACAGTTTAGTTCTTGGCTCAAAGTTCAGAGTTCTTAGTTCTTAGTTCAAAAAGCCACTTTAGCTCAGTTGGTAGAGCAACGCATTCGTAATGCGTAGGTCGACGGTTCGAGTCCGTCATGTGGCTCAAAACCTTGTAAAATATTGTTAATTAACAACTTGCGGGGTTAAAAATCGAAAAAGTATCAAAAAATCCCGGCAAGAGTCCGGCACGTTTTATTTTTTGTGAAGTAGTGCTTTTTTTCACTTCTTCCAAAAAAAAAATGCCTAAAAATCAACACGACGATTTAAGAGAAAAACAAGAGAAGAACATTCTTGTAGATTTCATTCCGGCTGTACTGAAAAACACAAGGTCGGAAGGTTACCTTATTGAGTACCATTTCAGAGATAAAATCGCTAACAAACTGATTCGCAAACGCTATTATCTTAACAGGATAGTTAACTCTTACCAGAAGAAGAGCGACGGAATCAACCACGCCAGGCGAATAGTCCACGAGCTTAACGATAAGCTCAAGAACGGATGGACGCCTCTCTTTGAGACCGAGAACCAGAGATATTACACTCCGCTTCTTGAACTCCGTGACCTTTACCTGAACAATAAAAAACGTGATGTACGACCTGATACGATGAGATCTTACAGTTCGTTGACGAGTATGTTCAACGAATGGATTGAAGGTAGCAACCGTTCAGGAAAGGTAACAGGTAACTTCTTGCGCTACGATGCTATTTGTTATATGGATTATGTATATGACAAAGGTTATACAAACAGATCTTATAATAACACGCTCAAAGGAATGAGAGCTTTGTTTTCGTGGGCTGTCGAACATTGCTATTGCAAGGAAAACCCTTTCTCCAATATCAAGACAAAGACCAAGGAGGCAAAGAAACGTATTCTTGTCGACGAGAAGAGTCGGAAGAAGATATCGGAATATCTTAGAGTTAAAAATCCGCAATTCCTTATAGTTTGCCAGTTAGTTTATAACAGTGCGATGCGACCTAAAGAAATTGCCAACATACAGATTGGAAATATCAGATTAGAACATCGTTATATTGTTGTCACAGAAGATAATGCTAAAAATAAAAAGTCTCGATGCGCCACCATCACAGCGGATGTAATTGACTATCTACGTCCGTTGATAAGTAATCTTCCAGATAACTATTACTTGTTTGGTATGAATAAGGATTTGAAACCTGCATCAAAACGCTGCGCTTTGTCGAAGTTCCGGAAGATGTGGGATGATATGAGGACAATATTAAGACTTCCGCAAGAAATGCAGCTTTACAGCCTCCGTGATACTGGAATGATAGATTTACTTCATGCTGGAGTGGATGAACTTTCGGTGCAAAAGCACTACGACCATAGCGATCTTTCAATACAGGCGATATACACCAACCACCACGACCCGAACCTGAACGAAAGGATTTTCAAAAATGCGCCGAAGTTTTAATAAAAAAATATATAATATTTTCAAAAAGTCTGTAGATTCTGTAGATATTGTAGAATAAATTGAAACACAACAGCTTACTATCTACAACCATTGTAGATGCTGTAGTATGGTTGTAGATTAATCTACAATATCTACAATGAAATTTATTAATTGTAGATAAATAAATATATGAAATACAATATATTATATAAACTATCTACAAAATCTACAAAATCTACAAAGATTTCAAATTTAAAAAAGCGATAATTCATTTCTCTAAAGTGTGAGGTATGCCCAAAACTTGGATTTATCCCGATTTTTTGCTATACTTTTGTAAAAGTATATACAAAGCATACTAAGAGTATACAATTAGCATACTTGATTGATAACTAATATTTTAACTTTTATAATAAAATATGAAACTTGCAAAAGAATACAAAAACCCTATTCCAAAAGGCAACAGCGAGGAAGATGTCAACAAACGCAATGAAATCATCGTTGAGTGTTTGCTTCCTCTTATAAACAAACATGTTGATTGCAATGCTTTTGTTAAAGATAAGGTGAAGTTCGAGTTCAGATCTATAGATGAGACTGCATGTCATGCTTCCAAACGTTATGAATCAACATTAGCTGCTTTGAGAATAGAAGAAGCTTTAAAAAATGCCGTCTTTGTTAAAAGAGATGTTCCAAAATCTCAAAAACAAAAGAAGATGGGATTTACAAAAATCTACGAATTGAAGTCTTTTTTAGAAGACTTAGGCGAAGTTAAAATCATTGTTGGAGAGAGAAAAAACAAAAAGATCATTCATTATTGCATAACCAAAAAATAAGACCGACCAAAATTAATTTAGTCGGTCTTATTCTGCCCCATAATGAAAGCGCGTGTCGCATTTTTAACCTTTAAGGTGGATTCTCGCGGGCGGGGACTTCGCACTAATCGAATTGTCCATGGATCACGCCTTACCTTTCGGGTGCAAAGATACGAAATTTATATAAACATTTAATTGTCAAAAAAAATAACCTTTTAAAAAAATAAAATATGGCAGAAAGCAAAAACTGTATCAATTTACAGATCAAGGTTTATCCAGAAGAAAAGGCACGTTTTTTAAAAATAAAAGACGAAATGGATGAAATCATAAAAACAGATAGAGACGCTTTTTTATCTCTTATGGATTTTTATGAGAATCCAAAAGAAATCAAAGTCGACAATCCCGAACTCATCAAGAAAAACCAGGAGCTTTCCGATGAAATCGACGAGCTTCAGGAGACCGTCGCCAGTCTGAAGGCTGAACTGGCAAAGCATCAGGAAGACGCAGCGCAGAAATCCAACAAGCCTGAAAACGTCTTCGAGGTTGAAGTTCATCCTGTAGCGTTCCACTTTCTCAAAGGCATGGCGGAGAAGACCAAGAAGACACCAGGCTATATCCTCACAGATTTGTTCATCCGCGACCTTCAGTACCCACGCGCTAACAACCTTCCTTATATAGTAGCCTCATCGGAGATAAAGGCAAAGCTGGAGGAATACAAGAAAGCACATCCGGAAGAATACCAAAGAAAGGAGGCTTGACATGTTGGAAGGTTTAAAGGAAATGTTCGGCGGTCCGTCGATAGGCAAACTGCTGAAGGCTTTGCCTCAAAGTAAGATAGACGAGACTTCGCAAGACATTAACGCTTTTATCGCTGCCAAGCTTAAATCCGTAGATGTGAATGAGGGCGAGACAGCAGCTGCTCTCATCCTCGACGCTGGCGATACATGCATGATAAACATCGTTACTATCAACGACAGTCTTTCAGTAGTGGAAATGAAAGAAAGGTTTTCCGTTAACGAATTAATCAATAATATTGTGGAGGGAATGAAAAATGGATATAAATGACTTGAAAGGTGACGCGCCTGTCATCACCCTGGCCGACATAACAGGCAGGTTCGGAACTCGAACCCAGCGACAGGACTACTACGAAACGAAGGAAGAGCAGCAGACAGCAGAACAACAAAAGTTCGTCCGTGACCCTCTTTATGACCCAGCTCAAGAGACGACAGCCTCCGACTATTCCGGCATATATGAGGATGAAGAGCAGCTTGAAAGGATGATATCACCTGAACGCGCACGACGTACAGGCAAGCGCATAGCACAGGTGATAGATATCGGCTTCAACTTCGTGGCTTCTAACTTCATCGCACATAGCGACAAGGATTACAAGGCAAATCCTTCAGACCTTGAAGATATCGCCGAAGCATGGGGCGAGATTGCAGAGGAAAAGCAGTGGGAGGTTTCTCCTTATATGTCTCTGATGGTGTTATATGCCATTGTCTATGCGCCTTTGGCAAAACAGGCGTTCAACGACCGTCGATTGACCGAGGTAGAGACGAGACAAAACACACTTGAAGACAAAATAAAAGCACTAGAAAATGAACTCGCAAGACGTGATAGCGCAAAAGCCTAAAACGAAGCCGGAAGAAACGCGTGAGGTATTCAAGTTCGTGTTTGTAGGCAAGCCAGGCACAGGCAAAACTACAGTGTTACGAAGCATTTTGCGTAAATGTCTGGAGTCAGGACGGCGAGCTTTGATAGTTACGCCGCACGAAAATGAATGGATGGATATCGCTATGGTACATCCTCGTCTCCAGCACCACATTAGAACGTATCGCGGCGCACGTCGTATCATCTGCCATGGAGAGAAGGAAATACTTGAAAACATCAAGCGTAACTTCGTCAACGGATTTCTTATCTTCGATGACTGCAAGGCTTACATCCGTCCGAGCGACCGCGTATATATGGAGCAGTTCCTGTTGGCATTGCGTCAGAAGGATGTCGATTTCGCCTGTTGCGGTCACGGCTTCACTACCATTCCGCCAGTGTTCTACACCTTCGCGACCGAGTTCTTTATCTTCGCCACGACGGACAACCCGAAGAAGCGCAAAGATGATGTTATGAATTACGACCAGGTTGAAAAGACTGTTGCAAGAGTTAACAAGCAGGCAGAGACAAACAAACATTATTATGAAATAATAAAGAATCAATAGCAATGAGCAATGAGCCAAGAGCCAAGAGCAATGACATTGAAGGAGCTTGCCGACCGATGGGGCGTATCATGCAAGACGGTGAAGAAATGGCTGAAGCCTTTTGAAGCGGAGATAGGGCCTAAAATAGGCAACGTATATTCGCCTCACCAGGTGAAGATAATATTATCAAAATTGGAGTGATTGTTTCCTTTTCATAAATATTAAATTAAACATTATTTACTCGAAGTTCCCGGAATTCCCCGTTCCGGGACTTTTTTTTATGTCCTAATCGGGAAAAATCGGGAAAAATCTGTCCTAAATTGTCCTAAACTGTCCTAATCGGGAAAAATCGGGAAAAATTTGTCCTAAACTGTCCTAAACTGGAACCTGTGGTTTTCGGCCGCTGTAGCTTTGCCGAAAAATTTATTAACAAATCAAAAATTTACAAAATGGACAGAATTTTTAAATCAGACAGAATCATGGGCATCGTCGCCTTGATCACATTGGCATTAGTTGCCTGGAGCTTTTACGAAAACCACAAACCAGAAAAAGCCCTCGGAGAAAAAAAATAAATTCATTAACCAATAAAAATAGAAAAAAATGAATAAAACAAACTTTCAACAATCATTAAGAGAAGTAGCTTCTTTCAGAGTCAAGAACACATCAAATTCTAGCGTTAGAGTCTGTTTCTTCCCAGGCCATTACGACACATTGGAAGTAGTGGAAGACGAAGAAGGAAAATTACATGTCAGCTATGCCGATCCAACAGCTCTTAAAAATGCAGGCTTTGATTGTCAACAGGTGGCTGATGACTACAATTCACTGGCTACCGTCTATAGAACAGATGGCAGATATCCTGTAACTGTCACAGCCAAAGACCGCAAGACACGATATAGAGATTTCTTGAATTACATCAAGTATTCTGGCGTGTCGGTATCAAAAATCCGTATCACTGACTTGCTTCCAAACAGCAATCATGAAATTTTCGGTCAGGATATCGAAATCAGCAGATCCGCTGTCGGTAATAAAATCGGAACTGACATTTTGAATTTGTCATCCTACATTAATCCTACCCATTTCCTCCAAAACTTCATCGACATCAATTTGGAGGAACATCAGAACAAACTTAACCTTGACGAGACAACGCTTCTCTTCATGGAAATTCCAGCAGGTGCAGACTTCCAGATTGACTACACATTGGTTTAATTTGACATAGAGAATCAAGAATCTTTAGGCGGCGAAACAAACGCCGCCTTTTTTGTAACACCCAAAAACGATAAAAATATGAAAACAGACAGATTCGTGACAATTGTTTCCCATAAATCAACAGACCCAGAGGATGCGGAAGATAAAAACAAATCAGGCAAAATCGACTGGAACAAAACCGTTTCAACAGTCGGCAGCACATTGGTAGGCATCTTCAAAAAACCGGACAACATCACCAACACAACAGTCATCCAGCCTAAAGAAGATGACAATACCATGTTATACGTCGGTCTCGGCGGTGCGGCATTGCTTGTAGTACTCTTATTCGTATTCATGAAATGATGACAAACAAATCAGGAAAATTCGTCTCTACGGTATCTAATAAGGAGACGACAGTGCAAGAAATGACTGCCGTGATACCAGCAGCTCCAGGATCTACTGTAATGGATCGCATCGAAGAATACTTCGGCCGCTACTGGTGGGCCTGGATCATCGCATTAGTAATAATCCTTAAAAGCAAATAGAAATGACAGACTATAAATCAATATTAAAAAGCAATATCAAGCTTGTCGAGCCAAAGATCAGAAAGCGAAACGTCAAAATCACTTGTCATAACAAGAACGCCGGTTCTAAGGTTATTGCGACAATATCCCAAAATTCAAAGGTCTTGTTCGGTGGCTACACGATGAAAGATATTGCTACAGGTGGCAATGACAAGGACTTTACAGTCAAAATGGAACTCCGTGACGGTGCACAGACATTCTACGACAACCTTATGGATATCCTTAACGACAACACCGTTCCAGAACAGGAGGCTGAAAAATCTAACTATCAACAGACAAAGGAAAAGATAGAAGAAGGCATCAATAATACAATTAATACAGTTACTTCCGCATTGGGTCTGTCTTCTCCATCATACACCACAACTGCCACAACCGCATTGTCCGGCACAACGGCTCCAGCAGGAGACGGCAATGCTCCAGCAGGAGACGGCAATGATGATTCAGACAATAACAAGACATTGCTTATCATCGGCGGCGCGGTTCTTCTCGTTCTTGTTCTCGCATTAGTGATATGGAAAACCAGAAAATAACATATCAGTTTGCCGATATCGGCCATTGGCTAGCCAGATGTAACCATCAGACCAACGTCATAGAGCTTAACGCTAACGAATGGGACCGCCTGTCACCTCTGATGAAGGATTACGTCTGGATCCACGAATGTGTCCATCTTCTAGCCGACGAGACATCCGAGTCGGATACCAACGCGATGTCCGATGAGATTTTCATCTCACGGGCAAGGAGCGAGCGAGACAGGAAGAGACGCGTGGCATTCGTGGCGGCGGCCAATGACCGAAGCTTCGGCAACGTGGCAAGACCTAGGACGGACATCAGGACTGTACTGGCGGCCTTGCTAGCGATAGCAGTTTTTTTATTAATCAAAAAGTGAAAAGTTATGAATCCATTATTAGCAGCTACAGGCATGAAAGCGCTTGACAAGATAGACTTCAACAAGGTGCTGGCGGCAATCGGAGGATTGCTTCTTGTCATCGTCATTGTCATCACCATCAAGAAATATCAGAAAAAGTACAAGAGCGAGTCGCAGCAGAATTCATATCTCGACAGCGTAAGCCGCGAGGTTGTAACTTCCAATCTTAGCTACGGCTTATCCTGGTATGACGGCAAGGCTGTGACGCTGGCCAATGCCCTCGACGCTTCATTCGGCAACAACGGCGGCTGGATGGGCTGCGACCAGAAGACAGTCTACGAAGTGATGAAGCAGCTTAAGACAAAGGATGATGTCGTCCAGCTTGAAAAATCCTTCGGCACTCGCGAGCTTAACGCCAGCTGGCTTAAAAAGAAGAAGCCAATGCTTCTTAGAGAAGCAATTCAGAATCTTATGACTACTAAGGAACATAAGAAGGTGAACGAAATCCTGAAGGAAAACGGAATTGACTATTCATTGTAAAAATCTGAACCATGAAAACATCATCAATAGGAAGAAAACTTATACAAGGCTTCGAGGGATATCGCTCAGAAGCCTACCTCTGTCCGGCAGGCGTCTGGACAATAGGCTACGGCCACACGGCAGGAGTGAAGGAAGGCGACACCTGTACGAGAGAGCAGGCTGACATTTTCCTTCAGGAAGACCTGAAATGGGCAGAAGACACTGTCAACGCCCAGAACCTGAAACTCGGACAGTATCAGTTTGACGCGCTTGTCAGCTTCGTCTACAACGTAGGCTCAGGCAACTTCAATAATTCAACATTATTGAAAAAACTCAAAAACTCCACAGCAGCCACTTCAGATCTTGAATCAGAGTGGAAGAAATGGAAGTACGCCAACAAGCAGGTTTTGAAAGACCTTGTCCGCCGTCGTGCGGCTGAATGGAGCCTCTACAAGCAAGGTTTTTTTTATTGATGCTGCCAGTGCTGATATTGGCAGCGATAGTAACATTTATAATATTTAAAAGGAGATAAATATGGATTTTGGAAATAATATAGAGAAGTTTGGTTTTGAGAAAAGCACTTGGCCGCTGGTGTGGATATCATCAGACGGAGCTCTTATATTTCGCGGAAGACCGTCGAAACCTAACGCTAGAGAGTTTGAACCGGTATGGTATATTCAGCAGGTAATGATCCAGACCACCCCCGAGGGTCACCAAAAGATAGAAACCAGATCAACCGACGGTTTCAGGTATAAATGGACCGAACGTACAACCTTAGACTATCAATTAATATGAGCAGGCTGAAATATAACATATTTACGGGAGAGTTCGAAGAAGATTCCGGTATAGCTATCAGGCATATCGTGAATAATACCGAACAGCAAGAGATTATCACGGCTGCTCCGGATACCAGATGCGTTTTAAAGTATCCGGTGAGAGCTCTGCAGCTGTATCTGAACAGTTCCCAATCGGACAGACCGGTCACATACGAATTTGACTTCACAACTGATAAAAGTAATGCTACAGTAAAGGTGCAGACTGGCGTCGTATGGGTGAAGCAGCCTGTCTTTTACCCCAATAAAAGATATCTGGTTACAATAAATGCGTATAAGGTTGATGCTGAAATCAGAATGGTAGGAATGTACTTAGAAATGGAGGTATAATGAAACAGTATGTTAAAGACGGCGTTGTCAGACGTCACAGTGCAATAGTTCTGACAGAAATCATAGACGGCCTAAGCTTCGATGTGTTCAATCCTTCAGAGGAGATGCTTCTGGCCGCAGGCTGGGAGGTCTATAGCCCTCCGGTTCCCGAACCTGTCGAGATACCGAAGGAGGAACAGTACAAGCAGCGTGTCATTGACTTGATAAGAGAGAAGTATTCTATTGATGATGAGCTGGCTATATTAAGACAGAGAGACAGCAAGGTTGAGGAGTTCAACGAGTATAATCAATTCGTTGAGAGTATGAAAATCATTGCACATAACGAGATATATGGAGAGGATGCCTTATGAGTAAGTTAAATAAACTTATAATGATGGCGAATCAAGTGGCGGATGCTAAAGAATATCCGCCTTACCTCTGTTTTGAGGCATTGGAAGATGACTTCCAAGCATCATTCAGCGGCGTGAATTGCGAGTATTCGTTAGATAGGGAAGTTTGGGTAATGTTGACAAAATCGGAATATACACCAAAAATCAATGCTGGAGATAAGATATATTTCAAAAATTCAAGCCCAGTGCAATCTAGCAGTACTAGCGGTGTTGGCATATTCTCGGCAACTAAATTGTTTAATATATATGGGCGAGCAACATCAATGATATATGGCGATGATTTTGTGAATATTCAATCTGTAGATAAGGAATACATATTAGCAAACATGTTTGCAGGAAACAAGTGTGTCTGCAATGTCGATGGTGAGTTTTTCAATATAGGCATAAGCAATGCTTCTAGGACATTTCATGATTGCTTCGCCAGGTCAAATATTATAAAAACTGAAATACCTTATTTTGAATCCACCAAAGGGTATGCGTTTACAGGAATATTTTCTAATTCAACATTAACAGAAATTACTATATCTGATGACTATCTTGCTCTTAATGCTGACTTTCAATCAGCGTTTAATGCATGCAATATAAGCAGGCTTATGATTCCTAAGATAAAATCAGGTGTATATACATGCAATGCTATCGCTAAAAATTGCAAAAACCTCAATACCGTTATCATTAAAGGAGGAGTTTATAGTACTGGATGTTTTTACAACGCATTTGAAGGATGCTCAAGTTTAACCAAAATAATCTCATTATATACTAGCAAATTTTTAGTCAAGAGTGTTTGTAGTAATTGGTTAAATGGGATTAATGAGCAAGGAGTTATAATATTCAATAAGAATATTGAGTGGAATCCCAAAGATATAATCAACGGCAATACTGACGATAATGGAGAAATTATTACTTGGGGTATTCCAGCAGGTTGGGAAGTAAAATATTGCGACCCAGATAATATTGACGATGTGAGGGATAGTAAAGATGACTTCTTACCATAAGAAATCAATACTATTTTAGAATCTATCATTACAGGAGAAGAACTTGATAATAAAATATGAAATTTATTCATCTCAATACAACCCAAGACATCGGCCACGGAATCATGATAATATTCCTGTGCTTCGTCCTGGTGTTCTTTTCAGTGCTTATAGACCTGTTCACTGGCGTACAGGCGGCCAGGAAGTGCAAGGAGAAGCTCCAGAGCCACATCCTCAGAAGGACGGTTAACAAGGTGATATCATATCTCACAGTGGTCTTCTTCGGAATATTCATTGACATTCTGGGTCTGTGCTTCCCGTGGTATGAGATACCATACTGCTGCATTCTCACAACCTTGGGGGTGATACTCATTGAAGGCAAAAGCGTCATCGAGAACCATGCCAAGGCGAAGAACCCAGCGGCGCATGTTCCGGAAACCGTCATGGATATAGCCGAGAAGCTGAGGAAATACGACAACCTCGATACGCTGAAAGAAGCGCTGGAAATAATAGAAAAATCAAGAAAGAAATAATTTATTAACAATTTAAAAATCAGAAGTTATGAAAATCAAGAAACCTATTTGCAAGAAAGAGGAATCGACTGCCAGAAAATTTTATCCTGTCTTGAAAAAGGCATCATTGTCTAAATCTAAAAAATCAAAAAAATGAAAACCAAAATAACAGATACAAGCAACGCTATTAACGCCGGCGGTCGTGCTGAAAAATGGTGGAAAGGCAAACCTGTGAAATCAAGATCATCTTCATGGACGAGAAACCAGGATGACGTTGACTTACAGTCAATACTTCAGAGATACAATCTCAAGGGGTTTGAATTTGGCAACTGGCTAAATAATAATGAACGCTATGACCGAGTGCTCGCATGCGAAGATTCATTAGCTGAGTTGTCTAAAATCATTGGTTCTAAAAATCTTGGCATTGAAAGCCTTGTAGGCATAGCCTTCGGAGCTCGCGGAATGAGTAAGGCGGCTGCACATTACGAACCAGGTTATAACATGATAAACATCACAAAAATGGATGGTGACGGATGTCTTGCGCATGAATACGGACATGCCTTGGATTATAATCTTGGAAAATACGTCGATCAGAATAAAAGATACAATTATCTTTCCGGTGGTCGGTCTGTATTAAAAACACTTACAGGGAATCAAGGCGGCAATCTTCGCAATACAATGAATGAACTTGTCGATGAGGCTTCTTCCATGCTTAATGTTCGACTTGATGAATATCTTGATAAAAAATTCGGCAAAAATCCCAAAGAAGAGAATATGCGACGAGCTAAGGCAGGAATGCAAAGAAGCTTCATGTATTGGCGTTATAGACATGAAATTTTTGCAAGGTTATTTGAGCAATGTTGTTGCTACAAGCTGAAGCAAAAGCAGCGTTCTGACATGTTTCTAACATCTTCATGGGCGTTTTACACCAAATCCAATGCAGCATTATTTTATTGGACAGAAGCAGAGTTTAAGAAATTGCTTCCTAAAATGGATAAGCTTATCCGTGAAGTTAAAAAAGCTTTAAATAGCAAGTGATATGAAGCGAATTCTGATATATTTATCTTTAGTGCTGCTGTTATCTTGCAACACCACCAAAAGAGCCGAAAAACGTATCTATAACATCGTCGAAAATCATCAGGAACTGCTGAAACAAGATACGGTGAAAATCGACACTACATTTGTGATCACACCGGAACAGGACGGTTTTGAGTTTAATCCGGACACTATTTCAGATGAAACTGTTGTGAAAACTGACCACGGAAAGTTCATTATAACAAATCTTCCAGCTCGAGGTTTTAAAATAGATTATTTTCCTGACAGCGTCGACATCCATTTCAGAACTGAAAAGATATACGACCAGATTGTCATCGAGCAGCCGAAAGAAAAATGGCGTGAGGTGCTTTTTGCAATCATCATCGCTTTTGTCGGAATGCTGTTCCTGAAAATGTTTTTTGAGAGATTGATGAAATAACAAAAAAAAGTCTGACTATTTAGTCAGACTTTTTTTGTTTAAAATCCGTTGTCGGGGTTCATCCAGCCTTCTTTTCTAAACTCTTCTAGTTCTGCATACGACATGAAGTCTTTTGCGCTGAAGGTGTAAAATCTTTCCGTGGATGTCTGCGGCTCATAGTCAGCTTCAAATTTATAATAGAACTTGGAAGCGTTGCGCGTCCTGTAGCCGTTATCCATAAGCCATTCCTTCACATCCGTGATGCGTATCTTGTTATACTTGCGACGTATCAGCTCGAATAACACATTGGCAGAAAGTCTGACATTCTCAGTACGCAACCAATAGAACTGGTCTTTAATGGCATTCTTTATCTGCTTCACAACCATAGGTTCGGTCCTTTCCTGGATCTTCAATAATGCTTCTGTCTCAAATAGCCTCTCATCAAACCAAAGACGCGACCTTTCAGGATAATACAGCTGGCGGTGTTTCAGGAAGTAAAGAAAAGCGGGTATCTCTTCCAGCATCTTCTTCACCATGTGTGGGTCTGTGTCACCAGTGAAAGGCTCTACCTTGATGATACAATAACGGTTTTCTTCCTTATCAATCTTAACGAAATTGAATTCGTCATTAGAACACATTATCAGCTTTGAGATATTAGGTATTTCGCCGGCGTTCTTGTGTTTCTCTTCAAATGGAATGGTTGCGTTTGTTGCAATCATTTTTAATTTATTTCCTGCTCCGTTTTTCTCATCCATATTAATGAATGATTCATCGACTGCCACAACTAATTTGCCTGCCCAGTGTCCGTTATATGGCGACATCAAACGGCTGCTATCCAATATTCTCATATTGTCAGCGAAAATGGATTTCAGAAGGTAAAGAAATGTTGACTTGCCTGTGCCGCGTTCCTTTGATACCAGGCACAAAATAGGAAGGTGTTTCAAAGGCTGTGTGTATAATAACTGGAGATAATCCAAGCCAAATTCATAAAGCGACTCGCCTGTAAGGTTAGTGTAATTGAAGATATGATGCAGAAGCTTGTTTATTGTCTGCCAGCTTCCTTCTTCAGGAGTGTGAGGAACCTTACTGTATCGGTTGTATAGCTTAGAGACCATGCCGTCACGCCCTACAATGATAGTACGCTTATATTTGTCAGGGTCGTTTTCTGGAACATTCGTAAACGAGTCATATTTTTCTATAGAGTCCAAGAACAGCTTTGACTTTTTAAAGTCGTCGCATATAGCACCCTTCGACCACAACTCCAGATTTTCCTCAATCTGGTTGTTTGTCATCAGCGCGAAAGTCTTTTTGAAATAGTTTATTCCAATACGGACATATTGCTGTTGCTGTCCGTGCCACGAGAGAGTTATCTTGCCATTTTCAAGATGATATGTGTTTTGTTTATAGACAAAATCCTTGTCTTTTAGCTCTTCCTTATAAAGCTCAAAAAACTCTTCTACGGAGTTCAGCCCAAACAAACCTCTGATAATGGTATATGAACGGCCCGTTATTCCATACGACATCACATATTTTTTATCCTTGCTTTCTATAGAAAACTCTTCCAGTTCCTTCACCACCTGTCCTTGATCTGAGATTCCATTATAAAGAACATCGTCGATACCTTTGTAATCGGAGCTTTGAACTATATGAGCGAAATACAAATTAAGGTTATGAGGTTTCAGAAGCTCGTTGAATTTCCTCACGGCTGAATAAAATCCAGCTGGACGATTATACAGGTCTTTGCCCTCTTCCCATTTCACTTGAAGACAGTCAGCATCGAATAACAGTATTATATTCTGCACCTTGCATTTCTTGCAGAAATCCACTATTTCAGTATTGAGATACACGCCTTTTTCATCCTTGAAGTTGTGGATTCCACCGATGCCGAAGGTTGGCAGACCGAAGTTTGACATGGCGAAAGCCTTGAATTCGCCTTCAACGATGTAAAGGTCTCTTGTCTCTTCGCCTGTCTTGTAACGCTTCAGCAGTTCTGGAGTGACGAAGGCGACTACAGGCGAGCCTTTTGGCTGGTCGTATTTCTTTGTTTTGCCGTCTGGAAGTTCCACCGGCACCTGAAAACGCGTTCTAGAGAATGAGCGAATTTTCTTGCCGTCTTTTAGAAATGTCACCACCTTGCCGTCTAAGGCTATGTAATTAATGGCGATATCACCTTTTTCAGTCTCGGTGAAGAACTTGAAATTCATGCCATGCACGCCGTCTTCGCCAACAGCCTTATAAGTGTTGAGTTTATCGGTAATATTTAATTTTTTAAGTCTCTCTTTCAGGTACGACATAACTATTCATTTTTAAAGATTTTCTTTTGAAAGAACGCTTCAATAAGCACTCTTTCCTGATATCTAATTCTCACTACGCCAGTGACGCGGCGGTAATATTGCTGAAGGCTCCATTTCATGAACCCGCAAAGCTCGTCACGGATGCGGATGTAATCACCTTTCGGCAGCTGCAGAAAATGACGGTATAACTGTTCGCTGTAGATGTTCATGTTATTCCTCCCAAACAACTTCTATTTTTAATTCTAATAATTCTACCAAAGGATTATTCGACATTTTTTGTCTTAAAAGATTCATTTGCCATTCCGCACATTCAAAACAGACGGCTTTTACTTTATGAAAATCCACCGATTTTTGGTTGCCTAATTTATCTGATAAAATAAATCTTGAACGATATTCTTTATTTTCACCTATGACTATGTCATAATTCGACAACCCTTCGATCATAAAATCACACTTTTTGGCGATTCTCCTTTTTGCCATTGCTTTAGACCAGGCATTAATTGTTATTATCGGTGAGGCACTTTCAATCTTACCGTTTTTCTTGAATACTATTTGTCCGTAATATTTCATATCTATTCCTCCCAAATGATTTTAAAGTCTTCTAGTTTCTTGTTTCCTTCTTTGATATAGTCAGCCATGCCGAGAAGGATATTCATTGCCATTACTATTGCCTTGTGGCGAAAGTAATAATCGTTATGTGGCAGCGACATTTCGCCTGTCTCGATGTGATGGATTACTCCGCTTTCACAAACGAACTTGAAATCTATTTTGAACTTGAAATTGTTTGTCATAATATGGAGTCTAAAATTATATAAACCATAAAGCAGCATGAGCAACCGAGAAGATAAAGCTTCAGCCTTATATTCAATTTAAGCAACTCTTTGATTTCTGTTTTCAAAAGCGAATTTTCAAAAGTCAACTCTAAATTTTCTTCAAAGTGTTTCAAAACTTTTTGTGTCTTTTCCATAACTTTCAATTTTTAATGTATCTCAAACCCTTCTCCCTTTAACACCTTGATGGCTGTCTCGCGGTGCTGGCGGATGAAGTCCATTATCTCCACGTCGGCCAAAGCACGACGCAATATCTTAAGCTTGTCTTCCAAGCGTTGGTCACAAATCTTATCTGTGAGAAATGATATCTGGTCGAAGTAACATAAATCTTCAAACAAATCGTCCATATCGACGGTGACTGGTCTTTTCATAGTTATTAATTTTATCGGTTATAAATAATCTTATCAATTTCGTGAATATGGTTTAACATCTCCGTTTGGAAGCATCTAAAAAACAAATTCTCTTCCACGCGGCTTTCAAGTGATTGCATTGTCTCCAGTGCATCTTCAAATACATTGGAAACACTCATAATACCTCGAAGGTGCTCATTGATTTGACTTCTTTGTTCTGGAGTTAACTTTTCCATAACTATTAATTTTTATTGGTTATCTTCTGTAATTTTCATAGTTGAATAGTCATATTTGTTGCAATCAATGCTGGAGAATCTTACACAGCCCCTCCCTCTGACATATAAAGGGCAATCCTTGCAGGTAGACTGACCTTCTTCAACTTCTATTATGAATTTTTTGATTGCCATAACTATTAATTTTTATTGGTTAAAATATTTTCTCTCCTGCTATTCTCTCGATTTCCTTTTGCGCAAGAATTGGTATTGGACTTATACCGCCGTACCAGTTGTAAAACACAGCTCGGCTGATGCCACAGTTATCTATCACCGTATTTCTCATCTCAATGCCCTTGTTTTTTGGTAAACCATCGTACCACTCTTTAAATAATTTATTTGCTTGCATATCGTTATAATTTTATGACTGCAAATATATATATAATATTGCATAAAATGCAAGTAAAGTTATACTTTTTTGCAAATTATTTTCATAATAATCTATATCAAATTGATTATCAATAATTTAATTTTAATAAATTTATAATATGAAAAAATCAGAAGAACAAGTTGTAAAAAACATTACTAAACTCCGTGAAACCAACGGTTTAAGTAAAAGAAAACTCGCAAATGAATTAGGAATCAACGAAGCTTCCTATGGTAGAATTGAGAGTGGCGAAATTGCATTATCATACGACCACCTTGCAAAAATCGCTAACTTTTATCAAATGTCGGTGATAGACATCATCACATATCCTGACATTTATGTAAAGAAAGAAGAAAGCGAGTCAGAACCTGTAGAAGCGATTTTACAGATTAAACTGCAAAAGTCAAAGAAAGACCAGGTATTAAAGTTAATATTTGGTGATAATGATATTGAGATATTAAATAAATAGTAACATGGAAAATAACAAAACAGAAATTATTGCACTGCCAGAAGATTTTTCTTCAAAGATTGCAAGCAGAATGGTAGATTTCAATTATAGATTTCATCATTTGGTAGAGTTTGCTATTAGCAACAAGAATCTCACAACTCATTATGATAAAATAAGAAAGAAAATTAATCCCTCAAAAGAAGAAGATTTTTATACTCAAGTAAGAGGTATATATAAGCTGTTGGAATGTTTTCATGTTTTTATTCCTGACTACAATGAAAGTTGGTTTTTATTTGGTGAAGGAGACATGTTTAATAAAAATGATAATTCCACAATAGTACAGACAGAAAATAGTATAATTAAAAGGTTGCAAGAATTTATAACATATACTATTCGAAATTATAAAAATCCTTTTTTCTATAATTTCCCCAAAGATAATGTTAAGCAAAGACATTTTATCGAATTTATTTATATACTGCGTATACATTATTACAAGGACAGGGAATTTATATTAAGAAGTTATTTTGACCCTGAATTTGATCCAGATGATCGTTACAACGAATCTGAGATAAATAAAATGAAGAAAGAATATAAATATGATGATAAAACCATCTATGATTTAATAGAAGAAATACACAATCTCTTTATAACAATAAATAAATTAAAAGAAATAATCCCTGATTTTAACGAGTCATGGCTATTGCTTGGCGAAGGAGATATGTTTGAAAAAACTGAAAATTGACAGAAAAATAATAACGCCGTGGAAAGAGGATGGACGCATAAATCGTTAAAAAACAGACGCTTTGGCGGACACTCTACCACATAAACACCGTCAGGAGTACGGCAAAAAAGCACGAAAAATAGCAAAAATTAAAACATTAAATATTTAACAATCAAATAGTTAACTTTTTTGAGTTTTTCGACGGTTCGAGTCCGTCATGTGGCTCAAAAAAAGACTATAAGACTATGAGTCAATAAGTCTATAAGTAGCAAAGTTGGCTTATAGAATATTGACTCATTTTTCATTTATACATTATACATTATACATTATACATTATACATTATGAACTATACAAACTCATTTTTTACTGAAAGCACTAAAATGGCTGAGCTGGTGATATCTAACCCAACACTGATGCTCACCTTATCTCGATTTGGAATAGAACTTGGCTTCGGCGACCAAAATGTCAAAGAAGTTTGTGAAAAAGCTAATGTGTCGCCATTATTCTTCTTGTTAATCTGTAACTTATATTCTAATCCGGAATTTATTCCTTCAAAAGAAGATATAAAGTCAGTAGAAGCAAACGCAATATTGTCGTATCTCTCCGAGTCTCATAAATATTATTTAAAGGAAAGACTGCCTCATATCGAGTCTCATCTTAAACGTATCGTTGAGGCGTGTCCTGCAAGATACGGTAACACAATAAATCGTTTCTTCAATGAATATAAAGAAGAGGTGGAAAACCATTTCAAATATGAAGAAGAAGTGGTGTTTCCTTATATTAAGTCGTTGTGTAATAAAACTTTGACTCCTGATTTTTCAATACATGAATTCGAGTCAAATCATAGTAATATCGAAGATAAACTCAACGATTTGATGAATATTCTTATTAAATATCTTCCTGCAAATATCTTCCCAAAAGAGAGAATTGAAATATCTCTGGATATTATGGAAGTGACCTCCGATTTAAGTTGTCATACTTTGGTTGAAGAACGTGTGCTTGTGCCATTTGTTGAAATGATGGAGGGATAATGCTATGAAAGTCACGAAAATACTTATAGCAGAAACATCTCCAATAATAAGCGGCGGATTGTCTTCCTTTTTCAATGATATGAATCAGATTGCTGTAGCCTCAATAGTTGATAATATTGATGATTTGCAGGATAAAATAATTATGCACAACCCTGATGTGCTGATAATCAATCCGATGATGCTTGGCTGTATGCTTAATACATTCGTTAAGCAGATGACACAAAATCATCCTAATATAAATCGTGTGGCTCTTGTCACTTCGTATGTCGACAAAAATATCTTAAAGAATTTTAAGGAAGTAATAGAACTTAGCGACAACAAGCAGAAGGTTATTAATAAGATGCTTAATCTTCAGAATAATAACGACGAAACTTCTGCTCAAAATGAAAGTGTCGACTTATCAAATCGCGAGGTCGATGTCTTGGTCTGCGTGGCTAAAGGCATGACAAACAAAGATATATCAGATATGTTGAATATCTCTGTTCATACTGTCATAACGCACCGTAAAAACATTGTCAAAAAAACCGGAATCAAATCTGTTTCCGGTCTTACTGTCTATGCTTTGCTCAATAATCTCGTCGAAGAATCAGAGATTTACGAGTGATTATAATAAGGTAACTACAACGACTGTCAAGGCGAAAATCAATGCTTCTAACGATGCCTGACCTAATAATGCGTTGAGCTGTTTGCCTTTGTATTTGTTTAATCTGATAGAAACTATGACGGAATAAATCAGCATTGGAATTATCGCGATTGCCCATGTTTTGTAATCGCAGATATCTCTCATGAAATAAAATCCTAATCCACAGGCAATGAAAGGATTAAATAAGAATACTTTTTTCATGAATTTGCTTCCGAAAATTCCTACAGTAGTGACTTTGTTAAATTGTTTATCTTCAATCTCGTCACGCACGTTGTTAACTATAAGTAATTCATCTACAACGAGTCCCATAGAAAAGCCAGCAGCGATTATTTCCCAGTTTATCTCTTTTGTTAATATATAATAGGTGAATGTTATTGGAACAATTCCGAAGAATAATATCACTGCTACATCTCCTAATGCGTTGTATGATAAAGGAACAGGTCCCAATGAATAACAAAATGCGACGGCGATTATCAATAAGCCGAATGGCAATAAAATCCATCCGCCCCAATAAATCAAACTCAACCCGACTAAGAAACAAATTGAGACTAATAATATTATAGCTCTTTTTATGGTTTTGATGCTTACCTCGCCGCTGACGAGTTTTCTGTCAGGACCGAGACTGTTTTCATTGTCGCAGCCAGTTTTGTAATCAGCGTAATCGTTTACAACATTCGATGTGGCTTGAGCTAACATGGCGAATAACAAACATAAAATCGCTGGCAACCAATTGTTTCCGCTATTTTCAAAAGCCAATGAAATAGCCATAATCACAGATGCCATCGAGACTAATAAAGTTTTTGCCCTGATAATCTCAAACCATTTTTTAATGTTTTTTAACATAATTCTTAATTCCTAATTTGATAGACGTGTCAATGTGTATTTATTTTTTGCAGGATACATTGACGCGTCTCTACAACTCCTAACTACTAATTCCAAACTCCTAACTAATCACGAATCCCTCGTAAATTCTGCAAAGTCCGAATGTCAATGCTTTTTGCTTTACGTTCTTGAATCCACATTCTTCCATTATTGCCATAAACTCTTTAGGTTTTGGAAAGTTCATCACTGAGTTAGGAAGATAAGTGTAAGCCTTGCTGTCTCCAGAGATTTTCTTTCCTATAAAAGGAAGAATATGAAGGAAATACAATTTATATAATGAAAGCAAAATCTTGTTTTGAGGGACGGAAAGTTCTAATATAAGAAGGTGTCCGTTGTCTTTCAAGACGCGACGTAGTTCATTCAATCCTTTTTTCTTGTCTTCAAAATTTCTTATTCCGAAGGCGATAAAAGCAGAGTCGAAACTATTATCCTCGAAGCTGAGATTTTCACAATCTTCCACTTTGAGGTTTATGTTGTTGAGATTTAAAGATTTGATTTTCTCTTCTCCGACTTTAATCATTCCTTCAGAAATATCAACTCCAGTCACGAAAGGAATGCCTGCCTTTGCCAAAGCAATGCTAGAATCCGCAGTGCCGCAAGCCACATCAAGCACATGAGCCTCTGAGTTTCTGAGATTTTGAGTTTCTGAGATTCTGAGATTTTTACAAATGCGTTTGACGGCTTTCTTTCTCCAAATCTTATCGATGTTAAGAGAAAGGATATGATTCAGTTTGTCGTAAGTAGGAGCGATGTTGTTGAACATCGAACGCACGAAATTTTTGTCAGCCATTTTTTATAAACTAAGAACATTGAACTAAGAACTAAGAACTTTTGGGTCGCTGAGCTTGTCGAAGCGCTACATTATGCCTTCGACAAGCTCAGGCACCGTTGTCTGTTGAATTAACTTAATTTATTTTTTGTTGAAAGCAATCCGCAGGCGGCGTCGATGTCTTGACCGCGTGATGCTCTGATAGTTGCGATGATGCCTTTGTCGTTGAGTCTGTCGCGGAAACGTTCCATATCGTCCATCGTCGGGCTTTGAAGGTTGATGCCGGGGATGCTGTGGAAACGGATGAGGTTGACTTTACA
>JBGVET010000012.1:0-122231 GCA_045120395.1 Candidatus Limimorpha sp. | reverse complement strand
GATTTTTTACAATCTTATTTTGCAGGGATTCCGCACTGCGTGCTTCATCACCTGCCTGGGAACTGTCGTCCCTAACGGGACTTTTGGCTGTTGAACTTTGAACTCTGAACTTTGACTTATAGACACAAAGACGCAAAGACTCAAAGTTTCTCTGCGACTCTGCGACTCTGCGACTCAGAATCTCAAAAACTCAGAATCTCAAAAACTCAGAATCTCAGAAACTCAGAATCTCAGAAACTCAGAAACTCAGAAACTCAGCAACTTGGTGACTCGGTGTCTCGGTGTCTTAAAAAAGTCTTGACAAGTGCTTCTTTTAATTATATATTTGCAGGGTAAAAATGCGGATTGCTGCAATAATAGCCTTTTGAATTATGAGAATAGAACGCAAAAGAAACCTTAAACGACTTATTGATAGTCGAAAAAATGGTCAGATAAAAATAATTACAGGCGTTAGACGCTGTGGAAAATCATATCTGCTTGGAGTGTTGTATCGTGATTATCTTCTGCAAGAAGGTGTTTCTCCGAAACAAATTATCACCTTAGAATTAGATAATGATATAAACTTTCGTTATCGTAATCCATTGGAACTTGGAGCATATCTTCGTGATATGGTTGGTAATGCAGAAATGGATTATTATATTTTGCTTGATGAGATTCAGATGGTAGAGCCAATAGATAATCCTTATTTGCCTAAAGAATCTGGCTCTAAAATTACTTTTGTTGATGTTCTTTTAGGTCTAAAGAGTTTGCCTAATGTAGATATTTATGTTACTGGTAGTAATTCAAAAATGCTTTCTTCAGATGTTGCAACAGCTTTCAGAGATAGAGGAGAGGAAATTCATATTACACCGCTAACATACGATGAATTTTATGCAGCATATCCAAAAGATAAACGTTATGCTTGGCGTGAGTTTATGACATATGGAGGTATGCCTTTCGTATTACATAAAAACACTCATGAAGAAAAATCCCGGTATCTTCAAGATTTATTCCGTTTAACTTATATAAAAGATATTTTAGAACGTAATAGATTACGTGCTAATGTAGAAGTTCTAGATGAATTGCTTAATGTGGTGGCATCTTCTGTTGGTTCTTTGTCGAATCCAACACGCTTGTCGAATACATTTCAATCTGTCAAAGGCTTAAAAATTAAAAATGAAACAATTTCTACATATTTGGATTGTTTTATAGATGCTTATATATTGAGCAAGTCATATCGTTACGACATAAAAGGCCGTTCGTATATCGATACCCCATTGAAATATTATTTTACAGATATCGGGTTAAGAAATGTACGTCTTAACTTCCGTCAGCAAGAGGAAAATCATATTATGGAAAACATCATCTATAATGAACTTATTGCAAGAGGTTTCAATGTTGATGTGGGAGTTGTGGAATATAACCATAAAGATGCCAATGGCAAAAAGATAAGGACACAACTCGAAGTGGATTTTGTGGTTAATAAGATAGACAAACGTTATTATATTCAGTCGGCACTTACCGTTGCTGATGAAGAAAAACGCCAGCAGGAAGTCAATTCTCTAAACAGAATAGATGACTCTTATACTAAAATTGTTGTAGTGAGAGACAATGTTTTGCCATGGACGGATGAAAAAGGAGTACAGTATGTATATATTGAAGACTTCCTCCTGGAAAAGATAAATACACTCTGAACTAAGGCTTTTGGCTGTCGAACTTTGAACTCTGAACTCTGAACTTTGACTCAAAGACTCAAAGACGCAAAGACACAAAGACTCAAAGTTTCTCTGCGACTCTGCGACTCAGAATCTCAGAAACTCAGAATCTCAGAAACTCAGAAACTCAATAGACGTAACTAACTTAAACAGCGGAGTTTACTTCGTGAAGGTTGTTACAGAAAAGGGTGAAGCAGTACAACGTTTTGTTAAGAAATAATAGGCTGCTCATTGCTCATAGCAAAAAAGTCCTGTAAGGACGACAGTTTCCAGGCAGGTGATGAAGCACGCAGTGCGGAATCCCTGCAAAATAAGATTGTAAAAAATCAAAGTGCCGAGGGCACGACAGAAAACACTTCTGTCGTGCCTTCGGCACTTTTTGTATCATTATGGTCATGAATGCAGGGGTTTCGTGCTTCGCACTCCACCGCCTGCCTGGAAACTGTCGTCCCTAACGGGACTTTTGAACTTTGAACTCTGACACTGACTTATAGACTCAAAGACTCAAAGACTCAAAGTTTCTCTGCGACTCTGCGACTCAGAAACTCAGAATCTCAGAAACTCAGAATCTCAGAAACTCAGAATCTCAGCAACTCAGAAACTCAAAAACTCAGAATCTCAGAAACTCAGAATCTCAGCAACTCAGAATCTCAGCAACTCAGAAACTCAGCAACTCGGTGTCTCGGTGTCTCGGTGTCTCAGTGTCTCGGTGACTCGGTGACTTAAAAAAATGTTGATAAAATTGTTAATAAAAATTAACGAAGTTTCAAAAAATATTTTACTTTTGTTGGTTGACATACATGTATAGGGATAAAAATAATAACATTAACAAAACTTACGTAAGGGGAACATAAACAGACAGTTAATAAATTAAAACACAAATTACGCTTTAGAAATGAAAAGGGGATTTTTAAATGAAAATCACTCTCTCTGTGATATTTTTCGGGGGGGGTGGAGCGGCGCATACCGCAAATATTATAAGTACTTGTTATCAAAAAGCTAGAAAATTTTCGTAGCTGCTATTTAGCGGCTTGGGTTCTCATGGTGCCATTTAGGGGATGGCATCCGTGGAAGTACAACTTATATGTAAATATATATAATAAAAATAATAAATAAAACCTTGGGAAGTAGGGAGCCTAAGGTTGGAATTGAGGAATTGAGGAGCTGAGGATTTGAGGAGCTGAGGATTTGAGGGGATAGACTGTTGACTGTTGTCAGTTGACTTTAAAAAAAAAGAAAAGGGATTAATTAAAATAATATTAACTAAATTACAAAATTATGAGAAAGAAATTTCTACTCATGCTGACCGTGCTTGTAATAGCACTGGGAGGCAGTGGCAAATTATTTGCCGCAGATGAAAATGTTGCTAAGGTAGGTAATACCGAATATGCAACAATTGGCGAAGCTATTGCAGCTTGGACCAATGGCACAACATTAACACTTCTCGCAGACGTAACTCTGTCAGATGTTATTCAACTTAGCTCTACTGAGATGCATACTTTGGATCTTAGTAGCTTTACCATGACAGCAGCTTCAAAAAAAGATGCTATCCAAATTGTGAACAACGGTCGTTCAAGTGCAAGTTATGCATTAGACATCAAAGCTGATGCTACCAACCCTGGTGGTATTACAGCTACAGGTAAAACAGTTGTAGTCACTACTGGTAAGTCTGGTGTAAAAGACCGTCCAATTATTCGCTTCTATAATGGCGTGTTTAATGGTTCTAATATTGTTAAACATTCTGGAAGCAATGGAACAAACTGTCCACAATTCCAATTTCATGGTGGTGTTTTCAATGGTAAAATCAGTACCAACCGTGCATTGAATCAATTCTACGGCGGTGTATTCAATGGCAGTTTGATGATGTCTGTTGACTCTTCTGCATATACTCTGATTGCAGGTGGTACTTTCAAACAACTTTCTAACTTGTATGGTTCAGCTTTGAACAGCGGTAAGTTCACCATCGGTTCTGCAAAAGGTGTTTACGATAAAGAAGTTTACATTGATGAAAGCGGTAATTATGTTATTGCAGCAGCAAAACCAGCTGAAGGCATTGAAGCTGCAGTTGCAAAGACACCTGGTTCAAATGATTATTTAGCATATAGTAAAGTTGCTACTGAAGGTCAACTCAACTACACTAACGTCGAGACTGCCTTGAAGAACAATACTTCAGCTACAGTTACTGTTTATGCAGAAGATGTTGACTTGTCAGGTATCAACTTCAAGGGTACTATCGTTCTTCCTGAGAATCATACAGTGGTAATCACAAATGCACCTGCTAATCTGAAAGTTCAGACTGCTGATGGCAAGACTTTGACTCCTAATACAAATGGAGAGTACACATCTGTTCCTCCTGTTGCAAAGATTGGCAATACTGAGTATGCAACTCTTATTGCCGCAGTTGCCGCAGTTCAGGATGACGAGACAATCACCCTGATTGCTAACGAAATCTTTACAGCAACCAACTATTCTGATAACGGTGGTTGGAGAGATGGTGTCGCTTACAGCGGTGACAAGAGCTTTACAATTGACCTCAATGGTCATACAATTGGCCAGGACGGTTATTTGAATGACTACCTCTTCTGGTTCAAGAATGTTGGTTTAAAGGAGAATACCATTACAATCAAGAACGGTACTCTTGATGCAGGTACTACTGCATTCTGTGCACTCTGTACAGCGAGCAGCCACGAGAACCAGCTCACAATCAACACCGAGAATATCAAACTCATCAACAACATTTCAAACGGTTCAACCGTTAAGGTTCGTGCAGGTTCTGTATTGAATGTTAACGAAGGTACTGAAATCACAGGTAAGAATAGCTATCTTGGTATCGAAACCTGGAATGCTACAGTGAATATCTATGATGGTGCCAAGATTTATATGAACGGTACTGCAAGCTACAACGGTTGCTTAGTAGGTGTTGGCGGTAATGGTACTGTAAATGTATATGGTGGTTACGGTAAGGGTGTCAAGGGTGGCTTCATTGCTATGACATCCGGTGGTACTATCAATGTTAAAGGTGGTGAGTGGATTGCCAATACCGATGGTACTGTTGGCAACAACAGCAATCTCTATGTATTGACAGCACAGAGCAACAAGTATGAGTCTGGCTTTGCAGGCCCATCTATTATCAATGTGACCGGCGGTACACTCCGTGGTGGTATGGATGCTTGGGTGCTCAACAACCTTGAGGGCGAGAAGGCCGAGCTGAACATCAGCGGTGGTAACTTCAATTCTAACCCCACAAACTACGTTGCCGAGGACTACATCGCTGTTGAGAACAATGGTGTATGGAATGTTGTAAAGGCTGCTGCTAAGGTTGGTGAGACTTCTTACGCTACTCTCGAAGAGGCATTCAAGGTAGCAACAAGCGGTTGCACTATCGATATCCTCTCTGACGTAACTGTTGACTATAACTGGGATGCACGTTACACTGGTGGTAAGTTCAGCGTTCCTGTTACTATCAACGGTAACGGCAAGACTATCAAGTTTACTGCTTCTGTAAATGACAATAACTATCAGGCTCCATTCCGTTTCGAGGCTGACGCTACAGTTAAAAACCTTACAATTGATATGAGCGCTGCTACAGATAATCGTTTCCGCGCAATATCTTCAAAAGGCAACTTGACTGTTGACGGCTGTAAGTTCATAGGTAAGGATGAGTCTCTCAACTGTAGAGCTATCATCTTTGGTGAGGGTGCTGGTGCAAACGTTGGTAACCTTGCAATCTCTGTTACAAACAGCAAGTTCATCAACTGGAAGCGCGGTATCACCGACAACGAGAACGGTCAGGATGTCAAGACCGCAACAATCACAGGTAATACACTTGAGAATGCTGCAGTTTATGTAAGCGCTTACGAGAATGTTACATTCACAGGCAACATTGTTGAGGGTGCTTATGTTGATATCCGTTCTTACACCGCAAACAGCTCACTCAATGTTACTGCAACAGGTAACACACTCGAGGAGAATACCGATACTGCTTACAACTACATCAAGGCTACCGGTAACATTGACCAGGAAGGCTTTAAAGTGTATGCTGTGGCTAAGATTGGTGATGTTGAGTACACAACAATTGAAAAGGCTTATGCAGCGCTTCAGGAAGGTGATGAGATCGTAATTCTCAAGAAGGGCTCTTATGCACTCAAGGTTAAGAACAATATCACCATTACTGGTGCTGTAGCAGGCGTTGAGTTTGCAAACATCGGTGCATTCGGCTGTAACGGTGCAAATGTTACATTCAACAACGTAACATTCACATACGCCGAGAACAGCACATACAAGGGCTTGCAGCACTCTGGCAACTTGGTTTACAACAACTGTACCTTCAACGGTCAGGTATTCCTCTATGGCCAGAGCGAGACATTCAACAAGTGTACATTCAACACAACCGACAGCAACAACTACAACGTATGGACATATGGTGCTAAAGAAGTTGCATTCAACGAATGTACTTTCAACTGTGCAGGTAAGTCAGTTCTTATCTATAACGAAAGCGCTTCTGTTACAAACAATGTAACTGTTGTGAAATCTCAGTTCATCGCTACACAGGCGGTTGAGGGCAAGGCTGCTATTGAGATGGATTCAAGTCTAAGCGGTGCTATCAGCCTGACAATCGACGGCGAGACAACTGCTACTGGCTTCGGTACAGGTAATGTTTCTGGCAACTCTCTCTGGAACAACAAGAAGGGTAACAACGATGTTGCTAACAACGATATTACTGTAAAGGTTGGCGACACAGTTGTTCTTGCTCCTATCTTCGAGGCTCAGATTGGTGATGCTCAGTACAGATTCTTCCAGGATGCTATCAATGCAGTCCAGAACGGTGAGACAATCACTGTACTCCGTGATATTGCTACAAATGTAGAGATCAAGGAGAAGGATAATGTTAAGGTAACTATCGATGGTAATGGCATGAAGATGACAGGTACAATCAAGGTTGTAGCATTGTCTTCTGACAACGACCGTCGCATCACTATCAAGAACTTCAAGTTCGAGGATACTACATCGGCATCGGTTGACTTCATCACAAGTGTTGAGACAAACCACTATCCACGTATCACTGTTGAGGACTGTACATTCACAGGCTCTGGTGATGCTACAGATGTTGCTCTCCGCTTGAAGTCTTCTAAGAACGTTGAAATCAAGAACTGTACAGGTACAGGCTTACACTCATTCCTCCAAAACACATCAGGCTGGAATCTTACAATTGAAAATGTAACAGTTACAGATTCTAAGAGCGGTTTAGCACTCGGTACAGTACAAGGCGTAACTGTTACAGGTTGCAACATTACTGCTGATGGCTACGGTATCCGTATGGATGCTCAATACAACAACAATGCTGTTATCAAAAGCAATACAGTTAGTGCTTTCATCCCAGTTGTAGTACGTAAAGCAGAAGTTGAAAGCAACATGACATTCCAAGGTACAAACACATTCACAGCTTCTAACACAGACGGCTTATGGTGTGCTATCGGTACTTCAGAATATGAAACAAACGGTACAATGCCAACTCCTGCTACAGGTAGAGTAAGTGTTACATTGAATGATGCTGGTTTAGATGTTGAAGGTATTTATGGTTATACAATCAGTGGAGAAGGTACAGCTGAAAAACCATACCTTATTAATAATATAAATGACCTCATTGTATTCCGTAACAATGTCAACGCTGGTAACAACTATTCTGGCAAATATGTTAAATTAAATGCAGATATAGATCTCAACAATGAAGCTTGGGAACCTATAGGTTATATGGGCAAAAACTTCATTGGTAATTTCGATGGTGGAAACCATACAATCAGCAATTTGAAAGTTGTGAAGGAACTTACAAATGCTGCTGCAAACAACGGCGTTGGTCTCTTTGGTCGCGTTGACAGCCCTGCAACAATCAAGAACCTCACAATAGAGAATGCTACTGTTAAGGGTTCATTGTATGTAGGTGCTGTTGTAGGTTATGCTTACACTGGTAATGCAATCGAGAACGTTACTGTTAAGGGTAACATCGCAATCGACGCTTATTGGTATGCCGGTGTTATCGGTGGTAACGGTTACATGAATCTTGTAAACAATTGTCATGTAATTGGTAACGATGGCTCTTACATCAAGGGTAACAACGGTTCTTACATCGGTGGTATCTGGGGATTCCGTGGTGAAGGTGCAAACAATATTACAAACTGTACTGTAACAAACCTCTCTATCGAGGGTGTTGACCGCGTAGGTGGTATCTCGGGTATGGCTCACTATGGCAATACAATCTCTGGTTGTGCTGTTAAGGATGTAACAGTGGCTGCTACCGATGCCGAGGCTACAACTGTTGGTCTCATTGCTGGTGCTTGTCAAGGTACAGTCTCAGAACCATCAACAATCACATATTCTGAAGTCGATGATGTTACTGTTACTATTGGTGGAAACAATGTAGATGCATCTATTTATGGTACAAAAATCGATGGTACAACTCCATATACAAACTATGTAGCAAGAATCGGTGGTATGCAATACATCACTCTTGCTGATGCTGTTGCTGCAGCAAAAGATGGTGAAACAATTGAATTTTTACCATTGGCAACAAATAAAGTTGTAGCTATGAACGCTTCATTATACGGCAAGAGCGTAACTATCACAGGTACAGCTAAAGTTGACTGGAGCAAAGGCTTCTTGTTCGTAGGTCGTGGCGGTGAAGGTGATGCAACACTTACATTCGACAATGCAAACTTGACATCTGCTTCAAACAGTGCATCTTATGGTATCCATGTTTCAGGTCGTGAAAAGAATACTACTAACAAATACGACGGTACTGTTGTAATCAAGAACTCTACAATCGATCTCGACTACCTTATTAATAAAGGTGCGATGACACTCGATAAGGCTACACTTACTGTTAAGAACGGCTTCGCTATTGGCGGTCGTCCAGCTTCAGAAACAGAAAGCGGTGCTGATGCAACAGCAACAATCACATTGAACAATGGTTCTAAAGTTGTTGTAAACAACCATAACGGTATGGGCCTCGGCTACGAAGCTATAGGTGTCATGAATATCAGCAGCGGTTCAACATTTGAATGTACACAAGATTTCTTAGTTACAGCTAAGGGTACTATGAATGTTAACGGTGGTGTTGTGACTACTGATGTGAAAATTACTAATAATGGTGTTATCAACGTATCAGGTGAAAGCACACTTAACATTGCTTCTTTCGAAGGTGAAGAAATTAAATTCCTCGATGGCGCAACTATCAAGAATTCTACTATTGGCGGTAATGTATTCGTTGCAGGTAATGTAACCTTCCGTGGTGCAAATACCTTCGCGATGCTCTATGACTATGGTACTCTCACTGACTACTATGGTACTACCGCTCCTATGAAGTGGACTGTAGAGGAGGGTGCTTCTGTTACATTGACAACCGCTGCACGCTATGGCTTGGGTTATGGCGATGATGTTACTGTATATGGTAATATCGAGAACGCCCTCACCACTCGTGAAACTCTTACTGATGCAGACCGTTCACTCTTTATGCACGGTTTGGTTGCACAGGAGAGCAAGGGTTGGAACTGCGATAGTAAGTTTACTGTTAAGAATGCTTATGTAGCTATCGGTAGCAACAACTCATTCGGTAACAAGTCTGGTAACTATGGTGGTGCCTATACATTCAACATCAATAACTCAGTGGTTGACGCAAGCCGCATCACATTCTATGAGGCATTGTCTACTACTACATTTACAATTGATGGCTCTGATGTCAAGATGGGTACATTCATGACCAGAGATACTGACTCTAAGTTTGTTTTGAAGAACTCAAAGGTACTCTCTACTACAACCTCTAACGGTACCGATGAGGGTAACTACAATAAGGGTGAACTTACACTTGTGAATTCAAGTCTTACCTACAGTGCAGAATTCAAGCATGAGGCTGGCGTAATCAATCTCGACCTCAACAGCTTGCTCACAGCTCCTAAGCTCTCAGGTGCTGGTACAATCAATGTTGATGCTGCTGACTTTGTTATTGGCGGTGAAGATGTACAAGTTGTAACAGCTAATATGAGCGGCTTTACTGGTACAATCAATGTTGCTAATAATAATTATGTAATAGCTGAAATAACAGAAACAGGTGTTGTTATTAAAGAAAAAGAACTTGAAGGTGAAGGTACAGCAGACAATCCTTATGAACTTGAAACTCTCACTGAACTTGAACTCTTCAGAAACAAGGTTAACGCAGGTGACAACTACGCTGGTAAATATGTTAAACTTTCAGCAGATGTAAACCTCGCTGCAACAAGAAGCGCTAACAACTGGGAACCAATCGGTACAACTGCTAACCCATTCAAGGGTACGTTTGATGGTGATGGTTACATAATCTCTAATTTAGTTGTTGAAGGTGAAAACTATGTTGGTCTCTTCGGTTATGCAGACAATGCAACTATCAAGAACGTTACAATCAAAAATGCTAATGTTAAGGGTGTTGAATGTGTTGGTGTTATTGCAGGTAATGTATATAGCACAAGCTTAATCGACAACTGTCATGTTAAAGGTAACATTAAAGTTGAAGGTCAAACAAGCGTTGGTGGTATAGTTGGTAAATATTATACAAAGGTATCTAACTGTTCAGTAATCGGTGATGGCGTTGCTACATCTTATGTTAAAGGTACTTATGTAGAATCTGACTTTGAAGGTGACAACATCGGTGGTATCATGGGTCACGGTGGTGAAAATAACAGATTCACAGGCAATACTGTTAAGAACATTACAATCAGCGGTACACGTAAAGTCGGTGGTGTTGTTGGTGTAACTGACAAAGCTACACAAGTTGTAAATTGCGTTGTTGAAAATGTTAATATTGAAACAACAGCAACAGCAGAGTATGCTGCAAGCAATAAAGCAAAATCAGGTCATGGTGCTATAGTTGGTTCATACACAACTGGTGGTACTGCGGGTTTGGTTGCAGACTGCGTTGTTAAGGATGTTAACTTCATCAATGAAGATAGTGTAATAGTAAGTGCTGGTCCTATCACAGGCGGTGCAAGAGGTGGTTCAGATAGTATGTTAGCTCCAGAAGGCGTAACATCATCAAATAACGACATCTACATGTCAACAATCACAGGCAGCAACAATGAATACCTCATGAATGCTGTTGCTAAGATTGGTGATGTTAAATATTACGCTCTCCAAGACGCATTCAACGCGGGTGGTGAAGTTACTGTTATTTCAGACATCAATCTCACAGAAGGCGTAACAGTAGCAGCTGGTAAAGTCGTTACATTAGATTTGAATGGTAAAGATGTATCTTATACATCTTCAGTTGCAGGTGAAGATATGATTACAAACAGAGGTGACCTTACAATTGTTAATGGCAGCACTGCAAAGACAGGTAAAATCACTTACAACAATACAGATGCAACAGCTAACAATGTAACAGTAAGTACAATCTCAACAGAACCAGGTTCAACTTTAGTTGTTAACGGTGGTACAATTGAGAACAAGACAGTTAAGGCTGATGGTAGCAGTATCTATTCTTATGCTATTGACATCTTGACTAACGGTAACCTTGGCGATGTAAACGTTACTATCAATGGTGATACAGTTTACTCAGACTATATGGCTATCCGTCAGTTCAACAATGGTACTGCTTGCAAGAATAGCTTGACTATCAAAGGTGGTTATATCTATGGTGCTAAACGTGCCGTTCAGGTTCACATGGATAACAATGCAGCATATACTACTATTGTCAATGGTAAGGTTGAAGCTGGTGCTAATGGATACTCACTCTGTTTCTTCCCAACAACATCTGAAAACATATCAGTTTCAGGTGGTGAATTCATCGGAAATGTATACTCAGGTTCAAATGGCTTTATCACAGGCGGTACATTTACAGTTGACCCACAAGCATTCTGCGCTGCAGGTTATACTGCAAAAGTTAATTATGATGGAACATACACAGTTAAACAAACTGCAGGTACATTGACACGTACTCTCCCAGAAGGCTGGAGCTGGTTCTCATCATACGTTGATCTCTATGAAGGTGTTGAAGGTGATGGTCTTGCTGTCTTAGAAAATGCACTTGGAGAAAATGGTGTCCAAATTAAAGATAATGCAGGTCAAGCTTACGTTAACTATAGTAATGGCAGATGGAGAGGATCTCTTGCAACAGTTTCATCAGAAACAATGTATGCAATAAAGACTTCTGCAGAACATACTTTGGAAATCACAGGCGAATTCTATGATATCAATGAATATGAAGTTTCATTACGTAATGGTTGGAACTACTTATCATATCCTCATTATGAAGCAATGCCTGTAGTAAATGCTCTCGGCTTTACTCCTGCTAATGGTGATGCTATAAAAGGTAAAGGTGTTACAGCATTCTATTTGAATAATAGTTGGTTAGGTGCTTTCTCATTAACACCAGGTGAAGGTTATATGTATTATAGCAACGAGGCTGGTAAAGAATTTTCATATTCAACAGAAGAAACACGTTCATCAGTAAAATCATACGTAAGTGAATCTTCAGAATATTGGACAGTAGATGCTTCACAATATCCAAGCAACATGACAATGATCGCAACATTGGATGTTGAAGGTGCAGACTATGAAGTAGCAGCATTTGTTGACGGTGAAGTACGCGGCAGCGCACGTCCAATCTATGTTGACTTCTTAGATCAATACATCGTCGTCATGACAATCAATGGTGAAAATGTAGCAAATGTTACATTCAAATACTATGACTTCAATGCTGGAGAAGAATACGATCTCAATAATGTAGCAGTATATTCAAACAATGCGATCTTAGGTTCAGTAAATAATCCATACGCATTGACAAGAGGAACAACAGGTATTGGTGAAGCAACATTAAGCGACATCAACATCTATCCAAACCCAACAACAACAGATAGAGAAATCAATCTCCAAGCAACATGCGACAAGGTTGAAGTATTCAATACATTAGGCGTCAAGGTTGCAGAATATCAAAATGTTGATACTATCGATGCTCTTGAAACAGCAGGTACATACGTAATTAGAGTAACACTCAACGGCGATGTTAAACATTGCAGATTGGTTGTAAAATAAATTGAATAAAGCAGCGGGCTAGGAGCTGTGGGCATTTTGCTCATGGCTCTAAGCTCAAAGCAACAGGGATAAAATAATATTAACATTAATTAACACTACTATGAAAAGAAGTTTATTTTTAACAGCTTGTTTCATGATTATGTGTTCTTGTCTTTTTGGCCAAAATTGGACAGTAAATAATGCAACTTATGAAAGCAATATGTCTTTATTGGCTAAAATTAACATAGAAAATGCTGATGTAACAGGAACAAATTATGAAGTTGCCGCATTCTATAATGATGAAGTTCGTGCGGTTAACAGAGTGGAAAATGGTTATGTATCTTTAACTATTCAAGGAAGAAGTAATGAACAAATTACTTTTAAACTCTATGATCATTCAACTCAACAAAAGTATGCAACAGACTATAAAGTTAATTTTAAAAACAATGGTATTATAGGAAATACAGGTTCAGAAACAATCAATTTCCATAAAATCTATTGGGATTTCGAACCTGATTATGAGTTGAACTTGAATATGACAGTCACTGCTGTAATATTGAAAGATGGTGAAGTCCAAAATCGTAGTAATCTTGAAGTTGCAGCATATATCAATGGTGAACAACGTGCAGTTGCTAAACCAGTACAGGAAAGCGACGGTTCTTATTTAGTTGATCTTTTTGTTTGTGGCAGCGAAACTGAGGCGGAGGAAGGTGAAGAAGTTACATTTAAAATCTATGATTTCGATACCGAAACAGAATATGATGCAGAATACACAACAGTATTTGAGGATGGAAAAATCGAAGGTTTAGATGAACCTGTTAAAATGAAATTCATCACTAGACCTTACGTAGCTCAAATTGGTGAAGAAAAATATCAATCACTCGAACAAGCTCTCAAAGCTATTACAGCTGGTTCAACACTTAAAATTCTTGAAGACATCACTATCAGTGAAAAATGGGACAACAGATATACTGGCGCTAAAGTTAGTGTTCCTGTAATTATCGATGGTAATGGTAAAACTATCAAATTCACTGGTGAAATTAATGATGGTTTAAATTATACAGCAGCCTTCCGTTTCGAAGATGCAACAACAATTAAGAAGCTTACAATTGATATGAGTGGAGCAACTTCTAATTTCTCTGGAAGATTTAGTGCAGTTGCCGCAAAGCTTGATATCACTGTTGATGAATGTATATTCATTGGTAATGCAAACTACAACAATACAAAGGCTATCATCTTTGGTGAAGGCGCTCAAGACGCATTAGCTGATGTTGAAGTTAATATTACAAAATCTAAATTCATTGACTGGAAATATGGTGTCAGCGATAATCAAAATGCTCAAGATGCCAAGAATGTAACAATTGCTGAAAACGTTTTCGAAAATGCTAGCGTAAACATAAGTGCATCAGAATTAGTTATATTTGATGGAAACAAATTAGATAACGGAAACGTTGCAATCACATCTTACACTAATAATACTGCTCTTGAAGTTAAAGCAATTAATAACACTCTTGATGCAAATCAAGAAAACAGTATTAAAGTTGATCCAACAGATAAAATCAATGCTCAAGAAGACATTCTTCTTCCAGTAGCAAAGATTGGCAGCAAATATTACTTAGAACTTGATAAGGCATTCGCAGCAGCAAAAGCTGGTGACGTAGTAACAGTATTCGCTGGTACATATGATCTTCCTTCAATGAAAGCTGGCATTACTGTCGAAGGTCAAGGTGAAGTTGTCTTCGAAGGTACACTTACTGGTACTCTTGAAAACCTTACTATGAAGAACATCCACATCAAGGGTGGCAATGCTCAAAGATGGGCTTATGCTAAGGGTGATCTCGTATTTGAAAACGTAACATTCGAAGCAACAAGCGTTTATGCTCTCCACTTCGATGGTATCGCAGCAGGTACAAACCTTACTTATAAAAATTGTACAATCATCGGTTGGGCTGCATTAGGTGGTACTCCAGCAAACTGTACATTTGAAGGCTGTACAATCAAAGGTAACGGCACATACGGCTTAATCAGAACATACTTCAATACTACAATTGAAAACTGTACATTTGACGTAGCAAATGTTAACACAACAGACAAATACCAAGATGGTATCCACGCTGTAGAGGGCGCATACGTAACAGTTACTAACTGTACAAATGCTAACGGCGATATGAAAGACCTTGTCAACGTACATGCTTTATCAATTGTTAAACTCGACGGTGTTGAAATTAAGAACGTTGCTAAGATCGGTGACAATTACTACTTGACACTCCAAGAAGCCGTTAATGCTGTTGAAGAATCTGCAACAATCACAATGGTTGCTGATACTGAACTTGCTGAAAAAGTTGTTGTTCCTACAGGTAAAGCAATAACTCTTGACCTTAATAACAAGACTATCAGCCAAGAAAAAGCTTGTACAGCTTCTTACGAAATGATTTTAAATAAAGGTAACCTCACAATTACTGGTGAAGGTGTTATCAGCTTCAAAGATACAAGCGCTGGTGATCCAACCTTCGGCTGGGGTTCATACACAGTACGTAACGAAGGTACTCTCGTAGTTGAAAACGGTACTATCGAACATTTGGGTGAACAAGAAGCTCACATGATCTGCGCTATCTTCCAATATAGCGGTTCTTCAACTATCAAAGGTGGTACAATCTCAACTCCAAACTATCGTTCTGCACGTTTATGGAGTGGTGATATGACAATCAATGGTGGTGAATTCGATGGACAGTTATGGTTACAAGCTGTTAATAATACATCTAAGTTGACCATCAACGGTGGTACATTCACTCCTAATGGCGGTGACGCTTCTTCAGTATTTGTAACAAATAGCCAATACGATGTCGTATTTGCTGTAACAGACGGTACATTCAACGGTAAGATCGGTTGTTCAAACGCAACTAAACTTGCAGGTTGCATCACTGGCGGTACATTCTCAGCAACAGCTAAAGAAAATACAGCTAGCGAGCTTATCGATATGGGATATATATTCAAAGAAGCAGATGTTAATGGTTACTATGAAGTTGTCGATGACCCAACAACTCTCTATATTACAAACCTCGAAGAACTCAAAGCATTCCGTGAAGCTGTTAATGGCGATAATACATTCGCTGGCATTACTGTTTATCTTGCAGCTAACATCAACCTCAATAATGAAGAATGGGCTCCTATAGGTAGCGATAAGAATCATGCATTCAAAGGTACTTTCGATGGTCAAGAATATACAATCAGCAATTTGAAGATTGAAAACAATGACCTCGACTGCGCAGGTCTCTTCGGTTATGCAAAAAATGCTACAATCAAGAACGTTAACGTTAAGAATGTAGATATCGAAGCTTATTCACATGTTGCTCCTATTGCAGGTCATATGTATACAGGTAATATTGAAAACTGCCACGTTTCTGGCACTATCAACCTCGTAGCACAATATGCATACGCAGCAGGTATCACAGCTGACGGTTATGTAAACGTACGTAATTGTTCTGTAATAGCTGAAGGTACAGGTGTTATCACTGTAGTTGAAAAGACTGGTGCCGGCGGTATCACAGGTTGGAGAGGCGAAGGTAATCTCGCTATCGAAAACTGTACAGTTAAAAACCTCGACATCACAGCATGGGCTTCTTTAGGTGGTATCACTGGTATAGCTCAATATAACAACGTTATTAATGGTTGTACAGTAGAAAATGTCAAATTGACTAAGACACGTGAAAATGGCCAAGCTTCAGTAGGTCTCGTTTCAGGTAACTGGACAAACAAATCTGATGACAATTACACAATCACAATGACAAATAACCATTTTGACAATATGTCAATCAATGGTACAGCTATCACATCACTTTGCCAACTTTATGGTAGCAACTACAGCTATTACGATAAAGTTATCAAATTGGTTGAAGAAAACAATACATACGGCACAATCACAACAGACTTCAAAGTTGTTGTCAAGACACTTGCAGAACTTAAGAATGCTCTCGCATACGTTAAAGCTGGCGAAACAATTGAACTTGGTGCTAATATAGAAGATGTAACCGAAGTTCTTATGATTAGCAAATCATTAACTATCAATGGTAATAACTATAGCGTAAGTTCAAATGCAAACCGTGTATTCCGCGTAACAGAAAGCAACACTGTAGTTACATTGAATGGTGTTAATATGGTTAGCACAGCAGTTCGCGTTGGTACAAATGATATACGTGGTATCAGCATCGACCCTAACTTATCTAATGTAGAAATGACTTTGAACAACTGTTCAGTTGACTTTACAGATGGTTCAGCTAACGACTGGACATACGCAGTAAACGTTTCTGGCAATGGTACAGGTCATGAAGTTACAGTTAACGGCGGTACATACGAAGGCGCTAACGTAATCAATGTACATGGTGCAAACAATACAGTTGTTGTTAAAAATGCAACACTTAATAGTATGTATCCAAACAATGATGTTTATTATGGTTCATGTATCTGGGTTCTTCAAAACCAAGGTTCAAGTGTAGAATCTACTGGCAATACTTTCAATGGTAATAATGCTATTGCTTTCAACCTCGGAACAGGTACAACTCTTACAGAAAGTGAAAATATTGACAATACAAAACGTGTAGTTGCTAAGATTGGAGATGTATATTATACTTCTGTGAATGAAGCTATCAACGCAGCCCAAGATGGTGAAACAGTTAAACTTCTTGCTTGTACAATCGATGAAGTTATCGCTCCATGGGCTGGCGACGCAACACACGCTTCTGAAAAATCTATCACAATTGTTGGTGCAGAAAACTTCGGCACAACACTCACAGGCGGTTTGTTCCTCGGTTATGACGACAGCGGTTGCCGTGCACATACTATCACAATCAAGGGCATTGCTTTCGAAGATAAAGGTATTCTCGTAGCAGGTCAACAAAATGTTGTTATCGAAGGTAACAAATTCACTAACATCACAGAATTAGTTGCAACAAGACAATCAGCTACAGAAAACGCTATCTCTGTAATTGGTAAGAATGTTAATGCAACAGTTACAGGTAACATAATTGATGGTACAAATGAAAGCGGTATCCATCTCCGTGATGTTCAAAATGCTACAGTAACAAATAATACAGTTGCAAACACAAAAGGCAATTCAATTACCATCAATCCAACTTCAGGTTCTAATGGCACAATAACTGTTGAAAACAACACTCTCAGTGATTGGGGTAAAGGCGGTGAAGGCCGTGCAATACGTATCAGCGGTGGCGCAACAGTAAACGTTAACGAAAACGTTATGTCAAATACTGCAGCTCCTGAAGAATTCGTTAAGATTACAGGTGCAACAACAATTGACGCTTCTAAGAACTACTGGAATGGCAACACTCCATTAGCAGAAAAGATGTTCTTAACAGACTTGACATCAGACCCTGTTACTATCCTTGATAGTTACTATACAGATGCAGAAAAACAGAACTTAGAAGAGTTAGCTCAATCTGTTGCTAAGATTGGTACTAAATACTATCAATCATTTGCATCAGCTATCGCAGCAGTTAAAAATGGTGAAATAATTGAATTGCTTACAGACGACTGCGATGAAAATGTAGAAATTTCACAAAAAACAGGTTTAAGCTTTACAATCAATGGTAATGGTAAAACATATAATGGTACAATCACTGTTAATGGTAACAACAAGGGCGCAGGTTTGGCAGGCGCAGGTTTAACTATTACTAATGTAAACTTTGTTCTCAATGGTGAATGGCAAAGTGGTATCTTCGCAAAGAAAGGTTCTTATGCTTGCAACATCATTGTCGATGGTTGTAACTTCACAGGTAATGACGCAAAACAAGCTTATGGTATTCGTTTAAGAAGTGGATACAACATTACTGTAAAGAATGTAACTGGTACCAAGTTATATGACCTTGTTTATGCCCAAGAGAATGTTATAGGTTTCACAGCTGAAAATGTGACAGTAACAGATTCTAATATAGGTTTCTGGTTCCCATATGGTAATAAATTGAACTTCAAAGATGTTAATTTGAATGTAACAGGTACAGGTGTAGGTATTATAAATCGTAATGCAGGCGAAGCAACTTTCGAAAAATGTACTATCATTGCTAAGAATGCAGTTACTTTATCTCAAGATAATAATAATGCCATAGCTTATACTCTTAAATTCAATGGTGAAAACGAATTCACTACTAGCGAAGAGTGGTTGACAGTTACAGGTACTAATGCTGTACTTAAGGCTGTTCTCAATGATGCAGAACTTGATGTAACTGAAACTTCAGGTCTTGTTGCTAACATTGGCAATGTTTACTATAACACTTTGCAACATGCAATCAATGCAGCTCAAGATGGTGGTACAGTAGCAATAGCTAATGACTTTACATTAGATTCTAAGAAATATGAAACACAAAACGACGGTTATGCAACTTTAGTTAATGTTAAAGATAAGGCTGTTACAATTGACTTAAATGGTAAGACTGTTACAGTTGAAACTTTAGCGGCTGATTTAGCAAGTGCTAAAAGCGCTATGCTTCTCTCTGTATTCCATGCAGACACCAATGGTCAGTTGACACTTGTTGACAGCTCAGCAGATGGTACAGGTACTGTTAACGTAAAAGTTAATGATGCTAAGGTTTATAGTGTTTTTGCAAGCGAAAGCCAATATACTGATAAAACAAATAGCGGTAAGTTAACAGTTGAAACTGGTAACTATACAACCGTTGGAAAACTCACAAATGCGATGTGCTTCTCAGATGCTGACGATGTTATTACTATCAATGGCGGTAATTTCCATCTTGATTATGCATCAACTATTGCAAACTATCCATGGTTTGTTAATACATTAGGAAATAATGAGCTTCAAGTTATTGTTAATGGAGGTACATTCAATGTAGATATTAACCATCAATATCGTCCATTCGAGATTTATATTAAAAAAGAATTGGCTCTTAAGAATAATGGAGACGGTACATGGACAATTGTTCCAGCTGAAGCATACGTAACAGAATTGCTCGGTGGTACTGTTAATGAATCAGGTGAAAATTCACACGAAGTCGGTTATGCAACACTTGCTGAAGCTGTAGCAGCAGTTAACAATCTTGGTAAGACTGTAACATTGCTTAAGGATGTTGAACTCACAGCAACTGTAAACGTTCCTGCTGACAAGACTATCATTCTTGATCTCAATGGCAAGACTATCGATGGTACAGGTAAAGTAAGAATCGCTATTATGTCATACGGTGACTTGACAGTTAAAGATTCTTCAGCAAATGGTACTATCAAAGCTGGTATCGGTACAGCTGGCAATGCTATCAATATCTGTGGCGGTACATTCACTTTAGAAAGCGGTAACATCTATTCTTTGAATAATGCAATTCTCATCGATGAACAAGCTGCAGAAATTAATGTTATAGGTGGTAAAATTACAGCTGAACCAGCAACTAGAAACTCAGCTGCATTCTACATCTCAAGCACAAATAACACAGTTGTTAATATCGAAGCAGGTGAAATCGTTGGTTACAACGGTATCCTTCTCTGGAATAACACTGAAATCAACATCACTGGTGGTACAATCAATGCTACAGGTAGCACAGCTATCCAAGGTAATGGTAGCAAAGATAATACAGAGATTAATATCAGTGGCGGTACATTAAGTGGTTACTATGCTGCTATCTACCATCCACAAGGTGGTGAACTCAATATCTCTGACGGTGAACTCACAGGTTGGACAGGCGTTGTTGTTAAAGGTGGTAAAGTTAATATCAGTGGCGGTACAATAAACGGTACAGGTGCAGCAGATACATACAGACCAGTTTCAAGCGGTTATGTTGATACAGGTGATGGTCTCTATATTGAACATTATGACAATAGCACAAATAGTGAAAACTATGGTACTCCTGTTGTAACAGTTACTGGCGGTACATTCACATCAGTAAATGCAGAACCTATTGCAAGTTATGTAAATACTAATAATAATGTTGAAGCACTTGCTAGATTCGTTATTGGTGGTACATTCAATAAAGAAATTGAAGCTGAACTTTGCGCTTTAGGTTACATCTGTATACCAGATGGAAACGGTGCATATACAATCGCTGACGACCCATCAACACTCTATATCACAAACCTTGATGAACTCATAGAATTCCGTGATGATGTTAATGCTGGTAACGATTATGCTGGTATGACAGTATATCTCGCAGCTGACATTGATATGGCAGGTATTGACTGGAGCGTTAACATCGGTGATGATTGCAGCGCTACATTCGACGGTACATTCGACGGTCAAGGCCACAAACTTATGAACCTTACAAGCACTGAAACAGCACAGAAAACTGACGGTTACATCTGTACAGGTCTCTTCGGCGCTATCCATGGCAATGCAGTTCTTAAGAACTTCACTATTGAAAACGTAACAATCAACACAGGTGATTACACAGGTAAAAATGTTTCAGCAGTTGTTGGTTTCGCTTACAATGTAACAGGTTCTATAGAAAACGTTAAAGTAACAGGTTCTATCAATATCAATGCTCCAAAAGCTACTGGTGTTGGTGCTATTATTGGTTATGATTATTACAGTCCAGCTTTAACAGTTAATAACTGTGTAGTTGCTGGCAATGCTGGTTCTACTATCTTAGGTAAATCTTATGTTGGTGGTGCTGTTGGTTATGCATCTAATAAGATTGCTCTTAATGAAAACACAGTAGAAAATGTATCTGTAACAGCTACAGGTTCAGTTGGTGCTATCGCAGGTATCATGCTTACAGGTGGTTCTGCTGATGCTAATACTGTTAAGAATGTTGCTTTGGTTGCAACAGGTGAGTTATGGGCAAATTCAGCAGCTGTTGTAGCTGGTACAATCACAAGTACTGGTGCAGTAACTGTTGCAAACACAGTAGTTGAAAATGTAACAGCTAATGGTGTAGCAGCAAGCCTCGTTGGTGGTAAACTTGTTGAAAAACCAACAACTCCTATAGAAAAAGTTGAAGCACGTATCGGTAATAAATACTACGCAACACTTGAAGGTGCTCTCGTAGCAGAAGGTAATGAAGTAACACTCTTGGTTCCTTACGTTGTTGAAGCAGGTGAAGAAGTTGTTTTAGACCTCAATGGTAAGAAAGTTACAGGTACTCCAACAGAAGCTAAAGCTTATGCTGTAATCACAAATAATGGTAACTTAACTATCAAGAATGGTTCAATCATCTGCGACCATAAACTTGCTGGTTCAACAGGTTATGCTGTTAACGCTATCACAAATGGCGGTACATTAACAATCGATGGTGCTACAGTTGAAAACAAATCAACAGCACAATACCAAATCGGTTATGCTATCGACAACAACTCAACAACAGGCAATGCTGTAGTAGTTGTTAAGTCAGGTGCTGTTAGAGCTTCAGGTTCTAACTACTATGATGGCATCCGTCAATTCTGTAACAGCTTGACAAATGAAAACAGCGTAACTATCAATGGTGGTGAAGTATCAACATTATGGATGCAAAACCCAAGCGATGGCGCAGAAAAGAACACTAAAGATGTTAAGGGCTCATTTGCTATAACAGGCGGTAAAGTTGGTGTTGTTTCAACAGAACCAAGTGCTAACTTCACAGCATCTATCACAGCTGGTGAAGTCGGTAGAGTAGAATACTTCCAAACAGCAGACGGTCGCAACCTCGTAGGATACATCACAGGCGGTACATTCGGTATGGATGTTACAGATCCATTCTGTGCTGAAAACTATTCAGCAGTTCCAAACTATGACAATGATACTTGTGTTTGGATTGTTAAATTGACTTCAGGTACATTAACACGTGTTCTTGCAGAAGGATGGAACTGGTTCTCATCATTTATCGATATTGAAGGTCCTACAGGTCTTGGTATGTTAGAAAGTGCACTTAATCCATCAGGTATTCAAATCAAAGATAATGCATCTCAAAAATACGTTAATTACAGTAGTGGTAATTGGAGAGGTAGTCTTACAGCAACTTCATCAACAAAAATGTATGCAATAAAGACTTCTGCAGAGCATACTTTGAATATCAGCGGAAATATCTATGATGCTAATGGTTATAATGTTGAATTACATGAAAAATGGAATTATTTATCATATCCTTTATATGAAAGTAAGTCATTAGAAACAGCATTTAGAGGTTTTGCTCCAGCTAATGGTGATCAAATAAAAACTATTGGTAAGACAGCTGTGTATAATGCGGCTTTAGGAAAATGGTTAGGTTCATTCGATCTTGAGCCAGGTGTAGGCTATATGTATTATAGCAATGAGGATGGTAAAGATTTCTCATATTCAACAGAAGAAACACGTTCATCAGCAGTATCATACGTAAGTAAGCCTACAGAATATTGGATTGTTAATGAATCACAATATCCAAATAACATGACAATGATCGCAACATTGGATGTTGAAGGTACAAACTATGAAGTTGCAGCATTCGTTGACGGTGAATTACGCGGCAGCGCACGTCCAATCTATGTTGAAGAACTTGATCAATGCATCATTCTTATGACAATCAGTGGTGAAAATGTAGGAAATATTACATTCAAATACTATGACCACTATACATCAGAAGAATATACCCTCAATAATGTAGCGGTATATTCAAACAATGCAATCTTAGGTTCAGTAGATGCTCCATACGCATTGACAAGAGGCACAACAGGTATTGGTGAAAATTCATTGAACGACATCAACATCTATCCAAACCCAACAACAACAGATAGAGAAATCAATCTCCAAGCAACATGCGACAAGGTTGAAGTATTCAACACATTAGGCGTCAAGGTTGCAGAATATCAAAATGTTGATACTATCGATGCTCTTGAAACAGCAGGTACATACGTAATCAGACTTACACTCAACGGCGATGTTAAACATTGCAGATTGATTGTAAGATGAGTTATTGGCTTTTAAGCTGTGGGTCGTGAGATAAACTCATGACCCGTGGCTTAATGCTTAAAACAACAACTAATTTACTAATAATACTAACAACTAAAATTAACAATGAAGAAAAAATTATTTCTAATAAGTTGTTTTATGATTTTGTTTTCCGTAGTTTATGGACAAAATCATTGGACATTAGACACACCGATACCTCCATATAATATGTCGGCACTTGTATTTATTAGTGTTGAAGGTGAGGAACAAATGAGAACAGATCTTGAAATCGCTGCATTTTGTGATGGTAAAGTAAGAGGTGTTGACGCTGAAGGTGAGAGTTTCAATATCAATGGCGTAGAACATATGCTTTATATTATTACAATTCAAGGTGAAAGAAATGGAGAAGAAATTACATTTAAATTATATGATCCAGTTTCTCAAAAAGAATTGTTGTCATCAGGAGACCCTATACCATTTGCTAAAGATAGTTGGATAGGATTTGAAAATGGTGATTTTAATCCTATGATTATTGACTTTTATAATGTTTATTGGGAAGAGTACGAACCAAATACTGCGTATGACCTAACTATGACAGTCACAGCTAAAATCCAAATTGATGGTGTTGAACAAAAACGTACAAATCTTGAGATAGCAGCATTTTGTGGAGATGAATTACGTGGACCTTCATCAAGACCAGTTCAGTATGACGAAGAATATTTGGTTGATATGTTTGTTTGTGGTGATGGTTTAGAAACAGAGCCTATTACATTTAGATTATATGATCATGGCGGCGACAGCGATGATGTATTAATTTCGGAATATACAGTAGACTTTGTTGGTGATGCTATAATCGGTTTGCCTGAACCTGTAGTAATGAATTTCCTCACACCTTATATAGCTAAAATAGGTGAGACAAAGTATGAAACTCTTCAGGCAGCAGTAGATGCTTACAATGAAGGTGAGACAATCACAATGATTAAAAATGCTCAAAGTGAAGATGCTGCTACTATCAATAAAAATGTAGCAATAGATTTCGCAGGTTTCACATACGACGGTGCTTTAGACCTCAACGCTACTCTTAACGTTGTCGGTACCGCTGGTAAAGTCACTTCAATAGTATTGAACGAAGGCGCACAAGTTTATCACAGCTACGCTCTAGAGACAACAATAGTGAGAAACATAGCTGGCACAGCTTCTGGCTGGGGCACTCTCAGCGCTCCTACAGCAACAGGTAATGTTGTATTCAACACAACAGGTAGACATGACTTCTACAAATATGAAGAGTCAGCAGACTTTGAATGGGTTTTTGTTGATGTAGAAGAAAATGCTTACACAATGCAACCTGGCCGTGGCTATCTTTATGCAAATAAAAAAGATGTTGTAGCAAGCTTCACTGGTGCTCTCAATATGGCTGCTGTAAAATATGTTCTTAGCTGTACAGATAAAGAGACAGATAAAGAACTCTCTGGCTTAAACATGATTGGTAATCCTTTCACACATAATATCAATGTTAACCATTTGGATGGTGAAATAGCAGAAGCTTTCTATTCAGTAGCAACAAATGGTGCATGGGTGCCAAATGTTGAAGAATCAATCGCTCCATTACAGGCTGTTCTCGTTCAGACAGACGCTAAAGGTACACTTACAATCAAAAAGACAGCAACAAGAGAAAGAGGCGTTTCAGAAGGTAGCTTGAAAATCAATGTAGCTAACAAGAACTATAATGATGTTGCTTACGTATTATTCAAAGAAGGCCTTGGTCTTAGCAAGATTGCTCACTTTAACACAGAAATCCCTATGGTTTCAGTATCTGTAGAAGGCAAAGAATATGCAGTAGCAACAATGAACAAAGAAGTCACAGAAATTCCAGTATCATTCAAAGCCATGACAATGGGTGAATATACAATTTCTGTTGAAGCACAAGATGTAGAAGAGACAATCTATCTTACAGATAAGCTTACTGGTGAAAGAGTAAATCTTAACACAGACAGCTATACTTTCATGGCAACAAGCAACGACAACACTGACAGATTCGTTCTTACAAAAGTTTTAGATACAACAGGCATTGAACAAAATGCTGAATATTCTGTATATGTAAGCAATGATGAAATCAGATTCAACAATGTTAATGGTAACCTTAACGTTAGAATCTATGATATGTTAGGCCGTCCTGTTGCAGAATACAATGTATTTGAATCAGCAACAATTTCAACATCATCATTTGAAACAGGAATGTATATCCTTCAAATGACAGATGAAAACGGAGTCAGAACACAAAAAGTATTAGTTGATTAATTGCCAAAAAAAGTAAAGTAAATGAAAAGAGTCATAATAACATTATCATTTATAGCTGCGTTGGGATTGAACGTCAATGCACAAAATAAGAGCACACAATCATCAGATGGTTTCTTCAATAACTCAACATTGACAGAGAACAACTATCGTGAAGGAACTTTTGGTAACCCAAACTTCCCAGGTCGTGATGAATTCGCAGACCAAGATGCTCCTCTCGGTTCAGGCTTATTGTTACTAGCAGGTATGGGCGCAGCTTATGCCTTGAGAAGAAAACGTAAATAAAAAATGAAATGCATTTATAAAAAAGGACGCTATGGCGTCCTTTTTTTTATATGTGATTAAATAAAAAAGACATACGTCCGTATGTCTCTACGTGAGATTCGGTTATAAATGGCAGCAGCTTTTTTATAGTGTAATTTCGTGTAGAGACGCACGGACGTGCGTCTTAAACAAAACCGAAATCATTTATTGATTTTTTAAAAATCCCTTTTGTTATTAAAAAAAACTTTCGTAATTTTGAAGTCCGAAATTCTGGGCACAGATTGATGACTGTGACTTTAAGCCATTGTCTGTAGTCTGTCGTTCGTTAATCATTGACAAATAAATCAAATATTAACACATAAAATAACAAATATCATGGAATTACCATTTGCAGAATCATGGAAGATCAAGATGGTCGAACCTATTAAAAAAAGTACACGTGAAGAACGTGAACAATGGATGAAAGAAGCTCATTACAATTTGTTCAACTTAAAAGCTGACCAAGTTTACATCGACTGTTTGACAGACTCAGGTACTGGCGCTATGAGCGACCGTCAATGGGCTGCTATGATGATGGGCGACGAAAGCTACGCTGGTTCATCTTCATTCTTCCGTCTTAAAGAAGTTATCACACGCCTCACAGGTTTTGAATATGTTATCCCAACACACCAAGGCCGTGCTGCTGAAAACGTTCTCTTCAGCCACTTAGTAAAAGGCGGTGACATCGTTCCAGGTAACTCACACTTCGACACAACAAAAGGCCACATCGAAAGCCGTAAAGCTTTCGCAGTTGACTGCACAGTTGACGAAGCAAAAGACACACAATTAGAAGTTCCTTTCAAAGGTAATGTCGACGTTAAGAAACTTGAAAAAGTTCTCGCTGAAAACGCAGATAAAGTTCCTTTCGTTATCGTTACTGTTACAAATAACACAGCAGGTGGTCAACCTGTATCAATGCAAAACCTCCGCGAAGTTAGAGAAGTTGCTAACAAATATGGCAAACGCGTTATCTTCGACTCAGCACGTTTCGTTGAAAATGCTTACTTCATCAAGACCCGCGAAGCTGGTTACGCAGACAAAACTATCAAAGAAATCGTTAAAGAGATGTACCAATATGCAGACGGTATGACAATGTCAGCTAAGAAAGACGGTATCGTTAACATGGGTGGTTTCATCGCTACACGTCACGAAGACTGGTACGAAGGTGCAAAACGTTTCTGCATCCCATTCGAAGGCTTCCTCACATACGGTGGTATGAACGGTCGTGACATGGACGCTCTCGCAGTAGGTCTCGACGAAAACACAGAACTCGACAACATCGAAACACGTATCAAACAAGTTCAATACCTCGCAGCAAAATTAGACGAATACGGCATCCCTTACCAACGTCCTGTTGGTGGTCACGCTATCTTCGTTGACGCTGACCGCGTTCTCACAAACGTTCCAAAAGAAGAATTCCCAGCACAAATGCTCGCTATCGAGTTATATCTTGAAGCTGGTGTCCGTGGCTGTGAAATCGGTTACATCCTCGCTGACCGTGACCCTGTCACACGCGAAAACCGCTTCGGTGGCTTAGACCTTCTCCGTCTCTGCATCGCTCGCCGCGTTTATACAAACAACCACATGGACGTTATCGCAGCAGCTTTGAAGAACGTTTACGACCGTCGTGACGAAATCAAACACGGTGTACGCATCACATGGGAAACAGAACTCATGCGTCACTTCACAGTTCATTTGGAACCAATAAAATAATAGATATAAATAAACATTGAACTAAGAACGTTGAACATTGAACCATTGGTTTCTTTGTTCAACGTTCATCTTTAAAGTTCAAAGCTCAAAGTTCAAAGCTCATGTTAAACATCCTTTTCATCCTTGCCCTTACTTCGCCAGTAGCGTTTGCTTCAACAGCTTTCAACGTTAATAATGAACGATTAACAGTTAACAATTTACAATTTGGGAAGAAGCTGATGTTTGCTCTCGTTCTTGCATTAGGACAAGGTGTGATGTATACTCTCGGCGATTTGCTCGGCGGAACATTCATGCATCTTATGGCGAGACAGTCGAAGTGGATAGTGCTTGCTATATGCATCATGATATTTTACAGGATGTTGATGAACACCTTGAAGATTAAAAACGGAGCCAACCTTTATTTTGTAGAAACCAAGAAACAGCTTTTGTTACTCTCTGTAGCCGTCGGCGTTAACACCTTTATCGCCGGACTCATGGCAGAGCATTATATGCCATTCCAAAATCTGACACCTTATTTATTAATGGCAGCAGCCTTCGTCTGGTCGATGATCGCAATGCTGACACCATTCTCCAAAATGAAACTCACCTTCAACAGCCTTGTTAATCTAGTATCAGCCTTTGTCATATTCGCCAAAGGATTCTGGGGACTTTTTTAAAAGTTCAGAAACTCAAAATCTTAAAATCTCAGAATCTCAGAAACTCAAAAACTCAAAACTCAGCAACTCGGTGACTTGGCAACTAAAAAAATCCCTCATACCCTTAACTCCTAATACCCTTAACTCCTAACTCCTAATTGAAAAAAACTTGTTGTCTGTTGTCCGTTGTCTGTTGACTTTTATTATCTTTGTAGTCTTAATCATATAGTTTACAAAGTTATGTTTCATCTGACGAAAATATTTCATTTTGAAGCGGCTCATGCCTTGAAAGGCTATGACGGTCGTTGTCGTAATATTCACGGTCATTCATACGAGATGCGAGTCACTGTGAAAGGCATGCCTATCATGGATGACAACAATCCGAAAAACGGGATGGTGATGGACTTCGGCGACTTGAAAAAAATCGTTAATGAAGAGATAATAGACCATTACGACCATGCCTTCATCATAAATCATCAGATGCCTGAGGAGTTTATAGAAGAAGTGAAACGTCATTATGAAAGAGTCATCATCGTGCCATTTCAGCCAACGACAGAGATGATGCTCCTCGATTTCTCAAAAAAAATAAAGAGAAGACTTCCAGAAGAGATACAGCTCGTCAAGATTTTCCTTAAAGAGACAGAAGGTTCCTTCGCAGAATGGATAGAAGAATAATCAGTATTAACTTAAAATAATTATCATGAAAAAAACTTTACAATTATTATTAACATTGGCATTGTTCGTCTGCAACATCGCTTTGCATGCTGATGGCGACGATTATTTCAGTGGTCAAGTGACAATAGGTACAGAGTCAAATCTTGACAATACGCCTTTTAACACACAACACTGTTATTCATGGAATGAGACAATCTATCCAGGAACAGAAATCGGCAGTGAGTGTACAATCAATGCTATCTCATATCACAGCACAGTAGAAAACACTCCATATCCAATCGTATTGGATAAGTTGGAAATTTATATGGCTGTTACTGAAAAATTCGCTTTTAACTCAGCTATCGACTGGATTCCAACACATTCACTCATAAAAGTTTATAGCGGAACTAATGTCACTGTTGGTGATACACCATGGGAAAAGATAACTTTAGATGTTCCTTTCTACTATAATGGTAAAGGCAATTTAGTAGTTGTCGTCGCTAAAAAGACTATGGGATACAATTCAAAATTGAAATGGCATTATACCAAAGACACTTATACATCAACACTTTATTACAGCAATGACGGTAATGAAAGCATCGCTGACGTCCCTCCAACAACAGCTAACTCAGGTAATAGAATGACTTACAGAGCTAACATCATGATGGATGTAGTTTTCGGCGAAGTGACAACACCTATCGTAATCTCTCCAAATCCTATAGACTTCGGTATGCGTCCTACAGGAGCATGGACACGTCCTGTTACAGTGGACATGACAACAGACTCATTGCCAGCAAGTATCTTGTCAATAAAGTCATCAAACAAATATTTCATATTGTCTAATTATGAATCTCCTATAAACGTTACTAAAGAAAATCCATTCACAATGAAGATTAAAAACTCTGACAGTAATGTGATAGGTGAGATGAAAGGTCAGCTTACAGTAGTAAGCAACTACGGTGAAAGCGTTGTCGATATGAAGGCTGTTACCTACGCTCCTGAAAGTCCTGACGTTTGGGAAAAAGCAGAAGTCGTTACTTCTTATCCTTATTCGTCAACACCTGACTTCGACAAAATCTACAACAACTATTATTTGCCAGGCAAAGCACAAGATGGTCCTGATGCTGTTTATAAACTCACTGTCACAGAACCTACAACATTGGCAGTCGGCGTCAATGGCGCAAACGCAAAGATGGCTTTGTATCCAGAAGGCTTCAACGGCAAAGGCGGTCCTGACGTAGACAACAACTACGGAGCAACAATAGATCCAGACCAACAAGAACCAGAATTTCCAGAAGTAGAAATGCCAGAAGTACAAGGCAACTCATTCTCATTCGACTTCAATGACGGAAAAATGGACGGCTGGAGAACGATAGACATGGACGGCGATAACTTCAATTGGGAAGTCATCACAAGCGGTGCTGGCATAGGCGTGAAATGTCTCGTTTCAAGATCAGAAGATTCAGGTTCATTAGGTGGTGCAAAACTTAACCCTGACAACTATATCGTCACACAAGGCTCTTATTCAATAGACAAAAATTCAGTTCTTGAATTCGACATCAAAGCTACAGAAGATAATCTTGATGAAAAATATGCTGTCGTCGTTTCTTTAGATGGTGTCAATTTTGAAACACTCGAGAAGTCAACCTTTTTCGATGCAAACTGGAATCATATAACAGTTTCACTCGCAGAATATGCAGGTAAAAATGTGGTTGTCGGATTGCGTCATTTTGAAGCTGGAACAAGATCATTTGCTATTTATGTAGACAATGTAAAATTGACTCCAGGTCGCGGCTCAAGATATGTTAAGTCAGAAAAATATACAGTGCCTGCTGGTACTTACTACCTCGCTGTCTCAGCAACAGAACGCTTCTCTGTAAATATCAACGCTACAACAGAAACAGGTTACAACCCTGTCACAGAAGTAGTCGCTAAAGAAGACAATGATAATGTAAACCTCATCTGGAGTTTCGACTTCATCAACAACGCAGTGGAACTCAGCAACAATAAAATCTCAAAGACAAGAACAGAAGAACAAAAGAAAACTGTCTTGGGCTATAACGTCTACAGAAGAAATACTTTAGAAGACAAAGCTGCTGAACTCGTCGCTGAAAACTTGACAGACACCACATACACCGACGCTGCATGGAACACAATGGAAATGGGTCTCTATCAATGGGGCGTTTCTGTAATCTATGACGCAGGCAATGGCGCAGAATATGAAACAGAAGTAGCTTACTCAAACACTGTTGGTAAAGATATGTTTACAAAATTGAACATCGTCGTAGCAACAGAAAAAGGCGCATCTCCTGCCGGAGCAACAGTGTCTTTATACAATGTTTATGAACCTTCTTTCAGATATGAAGTCACATTAGACGAAACTGGAACTTACACCATAGATTCATTCCGTAAAGGTACTTACAGATATTCAATGTCATTGGATGGATATAAACCAGGTCCTAATAATGTTGAAATGGAAGTATGGAACGAAACAGAATTGAAATATACATTCGAAGAAATCTTCGTTCTCGGCGATATCTTCGTTTCTTCAACAGGATGGGCAATGTGGAAAGATATCTTAGATGAAGCAGAATCTTATACAATCATGTTGGATGGAGAAGTAGTTGAAAGTGAAGAACCATGGAATAATTATTACCAATTCAATGTTACAAATCTCGTCGAAGGTCAAGAATATGTAACAACAGTTATAGGCGATGATGCATCAGAAAAATTAGAATACACTTGGACTTATATTCCATGTGATGACTTAGTTCAAGCAACAGACTTTGAAGTAGAAGTTGATGGTAAAGATATTTCACTTTACTGGACATTGCCTGTAAAAGACTTCGTTGAAAAACCAACAGAATTTATGTTTGATTTCGAAGATGAGACATTGAACGGCTGGATTGCAATAGATGCAGACAAAGACGGTTATACATGGTCAAACTCATCAGAATATGTTGAAGAAGGCGGTTACCAAAGCTTCTCAAGTGCAATGTCACATTCAAGTCTTAACACAACAGCCTTGAATCCAGATAACTATTTGGCAACATCAAGAAAATATCTCATCACAGAAAATTCACAACTTCGTTTCATGGTAAGCGCTGAGAACAAAGACTTCGCAGCAGAACATTATGGCATCGCTGTATCAACAAAGAGCAATTATAATGTTGGCGACTTCGAGATGGTATGGAATGAAACATTACCACAAGACGACAACTCAACAACAGCACACGGCACATGGTATGCTAAAACTGTCGACTTGAGCAAATATGCAGGACAAGAAGTCTATATCGCTTTCCGTCACTACGACTGCACAAACCAATCATGGATTAACATCGACAAGGTAGAATTGACAACAGCAGCAACAAGAAAGCAAAATGCTGAATGGCTCTACTACGAAAACGGCGTAACCGGTGACGCTTTAGGATTACAAGGTGGTGCAACAGTTTATTGGGGTATAATGTTCCCAGCAGCAGATATGCAAAAATATGCTGGTCAGTCATTGACAAAGGTTTCAATGTTCGACTTCAGCGCACACGAAGGTAGATTCATGATTTACTTAGGCGGTGATAAAGCTCCTGGTACATTGGTTCATGTTCAAAACTATAAAGGCGAAGGCTCTAAAGATTATATGGAATATGAATTGACAAACCCTGTTGAAATCACTGGCGAACAAAATGTATGGGTTGTGTTTAACAACTTCACAGGTCAATATGTAGCTTCTAGCAGTTTCGGCGGAACAGAACCTAACGGTCGTTGGTTCTCAATAGATGGCATAGCATGGAACGACGTCTTGTATTCAGCAGGTTTGAACTTGACATGGCAGATTCGCGCTTACGTGGAAGAGAAACTCATTGCTAACTCAACAGACTTAGACGTTTTAGGTGCAATGTTGTACCGCGATGGCAAGTTGTTGACATCACAACCTGTAACAGGAAATAAATTCGTTGAGACACTTTCAGAATATGGCGAATATGAATACTCATTGAGAGTGGTCTATGGCGGTGAAGAAGAGACATATTATGCAATGTCATGCCCACAAACACTTGCCCTTAACCACGTCATAAAATGTAAAGCACCTAGCAACTTCCATGCAGAAGCAGCAGTAGATGAAGATGGAAGAATAGGAACTAGAATGGAATGGCCTTACACATTACATGGCACCGACTGGTTGTATTACGACAATGGTGTCAATGAATCAGCATTAGGTTTGCAAGGCTCTACAGTTTACTGGGGTATTATGTTCCCATCAGAAAAGTTGGAATATTATAATGGAACATTGTTGACAAAAGTTTCTTTATACGATTACGTATCACACGAAGGTACTATCAATATCTATTATGCTGGCGATGACGCTCCTGAATTGATGGTACATAGCCAACCTTATTCAACTAAGGGAACAAGAAAATACGTTGAATTCGAGTTGACATCTCCAATACCTGTCGACGCTTCAGTTAACTTATGGGTTGTATTCCACAACACAAATGGTGACTGGGTAGCACCAATATGTGAAAACACAGGTGATAAAAACGGTCGCTGGATGTCAACAGACGGTGTAAACTGGGCTGACATCGGAACAACAGACATGTCAGGTACATTCATGGTACGTGCTTTCGTGGAAAGCATGAGAGGTGAAAGAGCATTAGGCGAACGTAATGAAGACGCAACATTCTCTCATTATAACGTCTACCGCGGAACATCATTAGACGATATGGAAGTGATAGCTCAACCAACAGCAGGATACTACTTCGACGAAATTGAAAAAGGTACTTACTATTATCAAGTCACAGCAACATACTTCGAAGGCAACATCGAATGTGAGTCAGACTTCACAAAGTCATTCTTCCAACCAGAAAATAAATACGTTAAAGTTGAAGTTACAGCTTTAGAAGAAAATGTCACTGGCGATGTCAAACTTTATCCTAACCCAACAAACGGTAACTTGAACGTAACAGCAGAAGGCTTACAACGCATCACAGTTATCAACACCATAGGTCAGGTCGTATACGACAGCAACGCTAACTCAGACAACGAAATACTCGATATGTCAAGATTCGATGCAGGTATCTATATGGTACGCATCGTAACAGAAAACGGAATGACAACAGAGAGAGTTTCTGTTGTTAAGTAATAAACTCAGAACCTCAGAACCTCAGAACCTCAGAATTTTTTTGAAGTTTTGGGGTTCTGTTTTTTTGAATTTTGAATTTCTGAGTTTTTGAATTTTTGAGTTTCAACAAATATGGTTTCAATACAAAATCTTAGCATGCAATTTACCGGTGAGGACCTCTTCACCGACATCAACTTCATGATTCGTGAGAAGGATAGGATAGGCCTCGTCGGAAAAAACGGCGCGGGAAAGACAACACTCATCCGTCTTCTCTGCGGTCTTGAACAGCCTTATAAAGGCGACGTGATAATGTCTGACGACGTGACTATTGGCTATCTCCCTCAAGAGAAAAACGTACATAGTACAAAGACCGTCCTCGACGAAGCTATGACGGCTTTCGAGGAATATTATGAAATCGAACGTCAACTGGCTAAACTTCAAGATGAATTGTCGAATAGAGAAGACTACGAGAGTGCTTCGTATCAGCGTCTCTGCGAGAAGATGAGTCATCTCAACGAACGTCTCGCTATTATGGGTGGTCATTCCATAGAAGGCGAGGCTGAGCAGATTCTCATAGGTCTCGGTTTCGACCATAACGACATGAATCGTCAGATGAACGAGTTCAGCAACGGCTGGCAGATGCGCGTTGAACTCGCTAAGATTCTCCTTCGTAAACCTAAATTACTTCTTCTCGACGAACCTACCAACCACCTCGATATCGAGTCAATACAATGGCTTGAAGGTTTCTTGAAGAATTATTACGGATCTATATTCATGGTGTCGCACGATAGGGCTTTCCTTGACCATATCACCATACGAACAATAGAGATTTCCTGTGGTAAGATTTATGACTATAAATGTTCTTATTCTGAATTTATAGAGAGAAGAGAAGAACGTATAGACATTCAGAAAGCTGCTTACGACAATCAGCAACGCGAGATAAAAGAGATAGAGGCATTTATCGAACGATTCAGATATAAAGCTACAAAGGCAAAGCAGGTACAGTCGAGAGTGAAACAGCTCGAGAAGATGGACGTGGTACAAATCGATGACCAAGATAAATCAGCCATGCATTTCAAGTTTCCACCAGCACCGCATTCCGGTAAGGTGACACTCGAACTGAATAATGTCTCAAAGTCATACGGAGAAAAGAATATCCTTAATAATATAAGTCTGCTCATCCCAAGAGGGGAGAAGATTGCTTTCGTTGGACGTAACGGCGAAGGCAAGTCTACCTTGTCGAAAATCATCGCTGGCGTACTCGACTATGAAGGCGAGCTGAAACTCGGTCACGAGGTGCAGATAGGTTATTATGCACAGAACCAACAAGACATGCTTGACCCTGAGAAGACCGTCTTCGAGACTCTTGACGATGTGGCTACAGGCGATATGCGCGTGAAGGTGAAGTCGCTGCTCGGTGCTTTCCTCTTCAGCGGCGAGGCGATAGAAAAGAAAGTAAAAGTGCTTTCAGGTGGAGAGAAAGCTCGCTTGTCGCTCGCTAAGATGCTGCTGTTCCCAACGAATCTGCTCATCCTCGACGAGCCTACCAACCACCTCGATATGCTGTCGAAAGACATCCTTAAGTCGGCACTGTTGCAGTTCGATGGAACTCTTATAATTGTCTCTCACGACCGTGACTTCCTCCAAGGTCTGACAAATAAGGTTTATGAGTTCAGAAAACCGAATATCAAAGAATATATAGGCGACATCTACGACTTCCTCGAAGAGAAGAAAATGAAAGAACTCGATGACCTCAACAAGAAACAGAAGTCGCAGCCGATAACAGAAAATACTGTATCTCAAGGTAAACTCGATTATGAGCTGAAGAAACAGAATGACAGAGAGGCTAAACGAATAGAACGTGAGATTAAGAAACTGGAGGAACAGATAGAAACTGTTGAAAACGAGATAGCCGAGATGGATGCTATAATGTCATCACCTGATGAACATCCAGAAGTGAACCTCGACAACGCTTGGTATAATCTCTATGGTGAGAAAAAACATAAACTCCAAGCACTGATGGAACAGTGGGAGAAGCTTATTTGAGTTGCTAAGATACTGAGTTGCTAAGATACTAAGTTGCGAGCATCTCAGTATCTCAGTAACTTAGTAACTCAGTAACTCAGCAACTTTTATTCTCTACCGGATTAGCATACATCTTGAGGAAGATGTCTTCCAATTCCTTCATATTTTCTTCATTTGCACAAGGCAGTTTGCTTAAACCTTGTCTCATGTAGCCGATGAAAAATTCCTTATCTTCTTTTGTATAGAATTCTTCGTGGGCGTTAGAGTTGTTGAGCATATCGTGGGCTATATAGTTCGTTTTATATAACTTATAGCCTTGATATATTCTCTTGTCCATCATCTCTGCGAGGGTGGTGAACTTCACATTTTTCTCAAACTGGTCGCAGTATTCAAGCTCTTCTTTTGTGATGCTTGGAGTTATTGTGATATTGATCTGACCTTTTGGCTGCATGATACCAGTGATGATACTTCTAAGGTCTTCGCCAGGCTCCTTGACGTACTTCTGTGATTTTGAAATATACAGCTCCATGGTCTTATAGAAGTCGCATGGCTCGTATTCGTAAGATATAGCTACAGGGGTGATGTTTATCTCTTCGAAGTTTTCTACGAATGGCTTGTCGTTGCCTAAGGAGAACATCTTCAAGACACCGAGTTCTGTCTTGTCGTCGCCGTCTTTTGTTCTTCCGTTACGTTGAGCAATCCACACCGACTCTTTCTTGTTGTTGATGACATGACGCATATATTCAGAAGCAAGTACAGAGTCTCTGTATAAATCCTTGGCATTGCTGCTGCGCATAATCTTGAACATCTTGTTGACACCAGCGATGTCGATAACGAAGTCGCCTTGTAATAAGTTGTTTCCGATAGCCACTTCGAAACATTCCATGTCGTTGAGAGCGAAGACGTAGCAAAGGATAGCAGCGTCGAGCACGATGTCTCTGTGGTTGCTTACGAACATATTACAGCTATCTTTACTTACGTTTTCAATGCCGCTGTATGTGAAATTCGTTGAAGTCTTTTTAATGATGTTTTCAACTGCGTCGCGCATAAAACCATGTTGGAAGTCTCTCACGGTCTTATATTGCTTCATATTGTTAATATATTCTTCAGCATTAGTGTTGAGGAATACAGTATTGATGACGATAGGCAGATATTCATGACTAGTGATTCTTTTTATTGCTTCAGCGAATTCACTTTCATTATATGGCCTAATACTGTCAAATTTTTCCATAATTGTATTGTTTATCTTTAGTTATAAAAATAAAGAGGCATCAAAGCTTGTACACCTTCAATTTGATTTAATCTCTCCAAAGCTTCTAGGTATTGTGCTTTGTCGCCCAATTTATCTTTTAATATTGTTTTAGTATAATATTCTTGTTTGTCGGTCTTTAACAAACTTTCGAACATACCTTCTCGTTTAGGGAATTCTTTTATTGAAAATGATTCTAATCCAGCTTTATCAGCTGCGTAAGCGATAGCTTCTTCTATACCACCGAGTTCGTCTACTAAGCCTATTCCTATTGCGTCGCTTCCGCTCCATACTCTGCCTTGTCCGATGCTGTCGACGAATGTCTTGCGGAGGTTTCGTGTCTCTGATACCAAAGTGATGAAGTCGTCGTAAGTATCAGTGACGTGATTTTGCATCATCTTCATTTGGTATGGGGATAATGGTTTTGCTAATGCTCCGAAGTCAGAGTTTTCGTTGGTCTTAACCTCATCGAATGTTAAGCCGAGTTTGTTGTTCATGAAGCCTTTGAGGTTAGGTATTGTTCCGAATACTCCGATAGAACCTGTGAGTGTGTTAGGGTCGGCGAAGATATAGTCGGAGCTTGAAGAAATCCAGTAGCCTCCTGAAGCAGCGTAGTTACCCATTGATACTATGACAGGTTTTTCTTTTGCGGCTAACTCCACTTCGCGACGAATCACTTCTGATGCCATCGCACTGCCACCAGGTGAGTTGACTCTCATCACTATAGCTTTTACATCCTTGTCGTTTCTTGCAGCTCTGATAGCTTTTGACAAACTTTCGCCACCGATGCTAGTGTCATCGCCTTCTCCATCTATGATTTGTCCTTCAGCATAAACGATACCTATTTTATCTTCACCAGAATATAATTCAGGGCGAACCTTAGCGTATTGTGTGTTTTTGATGAGGGTTAACTTCTTATCACCTATATTGAGATTGCTTTGTAACTTGGCGATGAGTTCGTCTCTATACATAAGACCATCGATGAAATTATATTTCACTGCAGCCTCTGAGTCGAACATCAGCATCATGTCGTCTGCCATTTTGTTGATGAGTTCGACATCTATTCCACGAGAGACACTGATGTCGTTACATATCTTATCCCATATAGAATTGAGCAAGACTGTATTTTGTTCGCGATTGGCATCGCTCATCTTATCGAGGAAATAAGGTTCCACTGCGCTTTTGAATTTATTGTTGGCAGGTCTTATAATCTGCATCTCTATGTCGAGTTTGTCGAAGAGATGTTTGTAGAATATATTTTGTGTGGCCATGCCGTGTACGTCGAGCACCCCGTCAGGGAACATATAAATCTCGTCAGATATGCTGGCGAGATAATATGCGCTTTGAGAATAAGTCTCAGAGTAGCTCACGATGAATTTTCCAGACTTCTTGAATTCGTTCAATGCGTTTCTTATCTCTTCTATATTAGCTGATGATGTTCCTATTGTGGAAAGTTCCAAGAATATTCCGGAGATGTTAGGGTCTATAGCAGCGGCTTTGATATTGTTGATGATGTCGTTCATGCCAGCGTTGTCGCTCATCTTGAAGCCGTTGCCAGTGAATACCAATCCGAGGTCGTTGGCATTGGAACGTTCTGATATTTCATGATCGAGAGTCATGTATAAAATGCTCTGAGGCTTTACGCTTATTGCGGTATCCGATGATGATACAATAGATGAAATGATACTTGTTATCATTACAATGAAGAGCACGACTAGCAATAATGCTGAGCCGAGAAATGATGCTAGGAATGTCTTGAAAAATGATTTCATAAAATAAAATATTAGGGTTCAAAGATACAATTTTTTTTAATTTTGCGCAAAACAAATATAAATATGGAAACACTTTCTTTAATTCTTTTAGGTACGAATTTAGGTGATAGAGAAGCCTTGTTAACCAAAGCGATAGAGATGATAGGAAAGCGATGTGGCGATGTGGTAGCTGTATCTAATATATATGAAACGGAGCCGTGGGGCTTTGTTGCCGAGAATAATTTTTTAAATCAGCTAGTGAAGATAAAGACACCACTTGAAGCTCATGATTTGCTGAAGGAATTGTTGTCGATAGAGGCTGAGTTGGGAAGACAGAGAGACGAGAATGTAAAAGGTTATTCTTCGCGTCCTATGGATTTGGATATATTATATTATGGTGATGCCATTATCGACGATGAGGATTTGGTTGTACCACATCCGCGTCTGCATCTGCGACGTTTTGCTTTGTTGCCATTATGTGATGTCGCAGCTGATTATGAACATCCGATATTTAAAAAGACCAATGCGGTTCTATTGGAAGAATGTGAAGACACGTCTGAAGTTTCTGAGGTTTTTAAGTCACCAAGTCACCAAGACGCCAAGACACTGAGACAATAAGTCGGTGCCTGAGCTTGTCGAAGGCAAAGCTCGGTGCTTCGACAAGCTCAGCGACCGATTAGCCAATAGCCAACAGCCAACAGCCAATAGCCAATAGCCTTAGTTCAGAGTTAAAAAAAAGGCTACTCAACGAGTAGCCTTTTTTTTTCTTGTCATATGTTTCAATCTTTCACTGTTGTGATTGTGACATTAGCGCGACGTAATTGAGGTAACAATGGTTCTATTTCAGAATATTTTTCCATCAATTTGCGTAATGTTTCTTCACGGTTTGAAGATGTTTCTATTTCTTTTGCTATAGCTTCTTTGTCAGCGATGTCTGAACCTAAGATAGCTTCGATGAGACCTTTCCAGTCGCCACCGTTAGAATGAATCTTAACGTGTGAAGAGTCGAGGTGTGTGTGAAGTTCTTCTTGTACTAACTCAGCAGCTGCTTGAGCGCGGCCTAATGCGAGGCGTTCGTTTTCTTCTGCTGTGCCTTCTGGTGAAGCATAACCTTCAACGATGATGTCTTCTACATGGAAACCTTGTTGAACTTCTTGTGATGCTCTGTTGATAGCATCGATATTAGTTTGTGTGTTAATCTTTTCAATCTCATTGATAGGGAACACGATGTTAGCGTGGTTTGTATGATAGATAGTATGTTTTTCTACCACTTCTGTTCTTGTTTCAACTTTAGGTTGGTTAGCAGCTTGTTCTTCGAGAGCTTCTTTTATGATTTGTTTTACATCTTCAGGTGTGATGCAGCATTCTTTTTCTGGTTCTACTTCTTTCAAAGCTTGTCTGTCGCATGAGTTCATGAGTTTGTAACGTAAACCGAAGTTGACAGTAGTGCGCCAGTCGTTGTTGATGCCAGAAGGAACTGCGTCTAATCTATCGCTGTCGACAGCATATGTTGTAACGTCAGTGTAGACGTCGATGTTATCGTTAACGATATAGTTGAGTTCGATACCCATAGGGATTGTCAAAGCTACTCTTCTGTGTTTGAAGCCGTTGCCTTGTAAGTTGTTAGCGCCATCGAAGTGGTAGCCAACATAGCGTTTCTCACCATCTTCCATTGTTGCTCTAGCTCTGTATTGCATTTGTCCGACACCGACGTGAGCATAGACGCCATAGCGACGAGCCTCGTCATAACCGAAGATGAATCCTACGAGTTCAGCTGCGATATTGATGTTAGCTTCGTAGTAGTCAGCGTAATCGAGTGTGAAGAAATTGTTGTATTTACCATTTAATATACCATAACCTAACTTAGCATAGATTCTGTAGAAGTTATGGAAGTTGTAACCGGCACCGATGTTCATGTTGCCTCTAACACTTGAGAAGTGGTATTGGTTGTCGCCGAAGAGGAATGAAGCACCGCCGTCTGTCATGAAGTACCAGTAGTTGCAGTAAGCGTCATTTCTTCTGAAGATGTTAGCTTCGCTACCTAATTTATAGCTAGCGCCGAGGTTTACTGATGTGAACCAGTCGTTGTGTTCACCTCTGATGATACCGTCTAAGAGGTCAGTATCTGCGTAGTTAGCTGTATAATCTAAATAAACTTTCCAGCTTGGAGTGATAGCGAAATTGAGTTCGAAACCCATTGGGATAGTAGCAACGACTTTTCTTCCGTCTCTTTTGCTGTAACCGTTTTCGTAAACGTCGTTACCGTTGTTGTCGTTAAGTCTGATTCTGTATCTTACTTGACCGATACCGATATGAGGAACGAAGTTTAATTTTCTATCAGGGTTGTAACCTAAGATAATGTCTGTGAAATTGACTGTTAAATTAGCATTAGCTTCAAAATAATTTGATCTGTCGATGTTGACGTAACCGTAGTTGCCGTTGAGACCGCCAAATCCTATATTACCTTTAACACCAACGATATGGTCGAATTGGTATCCGATACCGAGGTGACCGTTAAGACCTAACTTTAAACCTAAGTTGTCACCGTTCAATAAACCCAATCCTAAGTCGCCTGTTACGTATGCGTAATCGTTAAATTGTGCATTTTGATTTTCAACATTATCGTTTTGACCATAGAATGCCATTGGACATAATGCCAAAACCATAATCATGATGAGTTTAGTAAAGTTTAAATTCTTCATATTCTTAAATATTTAGTTTCTAATAGCCTGAAAATTATTATAATCGTTAATGATGTTTTTAATTTGCAAATATAAAGTTTTTTATGGAAATAATAAATAGTTTTCTTGCAAAAAAAATAAAAAAAAGTCGCCGAAGCGACTCTTCTCTTAAAGGTTGATAATTATTCAACTAGTGCAACAAATTCCGGACTGTCTTGCATATAGGCAAACTCCATATCGTGTTTAGCCATTTTCTTGATTTTAGAGTCTTTCCGAATTGCCTTTGCAAGGTGTTTCAAACTCTTGTCGATGTCTTGTGTTCTCGCTGCAATCACTGCTTGTAGATATAAGGTCTTGCCGTTTTCTTCCAAGCATTTGACTGTTTCTTCAGCAATGACATATTGTTTGTCTAAGGTTTGTGCTAACGCTATATTATAGTCGCAGTTAGGATTGTCTTTCATCATCATCTTGATGGCTTTTTTATAATCGCCTTTGTTGATGTGAACGACACCTTCGTTGTAGTCGGTGTTTAAACCTAAATTGTTAGCCTGATCGAATAAGCTGGCAGCTGTCTCGTAGTCGTTCTCGAATATTGCGATGATGCCTAAGTTGTTGTATGCTTCTGCTAATAAGTCGTCAATCTCGATGGCTTGTTTGGTGAGTTGTTTCGCATGTTTGATGTTGCCTCTCTCAATAGCGACGACGCCTGCATTGCAATAAGGTTCGGCATTGTTAGGATATGTCTCGATAGCAGTGATGTATATCTTTTCCTTGTCGTTTAATTCTTTGACTAATGTTGCTGCATACATCATCTGGTCGCAGCTTAACGACTTAGGGTTGCTTGTACACATCTTGGTGATTTGTTCGTCGCTCATCGATGGCTCGATGGTGTTGACTTTCACGATGCTGCGTCTCAATGAAGGCAAGATGCTTTTTTCAAACTCTGGATATTGCTTGATGTATTTGTTGAGTTGTGCTACTCTTTGCTCTGGAGTCTGTGACTTCAAAGTCTTGATAATTACATCTTTGTCTTTCATTGACGACTTAGCAATAGCATTCATGAGGCCGTCCCAGTCTGGACCATTGCCGCTTGTCATGAATTTGATGTCATTGACGTTTTTATAACTTACATGTGTCTTGTCTTGAGATGCGAGAGATGCAAGTCTGTTCTTCAAGAACTTCTCTGTCGTCTTGGCTCTGCCTTGTGATAAGTTGTTGTTGTATTTTATAGATCCTTCAGGTGAAGCCCAGCCGATGATTTCAATGTTCTTGATATTCCAGCCTTTCAAGATGTGTGATGTCAGCTCATTAATAGCAGCTTTGTTTTGGATGTCTTTGTTTAAAGGCACGCTCCAGTTGATGTTGTCGGAATTGACCATGAAGAAAATGTCGCCATTGTCGGTGATTGTCTTTTGGTTGGAATCTGGTTCGGCATAAGCTGTACGTAACAAACTCTTGTCGACATTTTGAGCAGTATTGATTACGCCTTCTGCAACGAGGAATGAAGCTGCCATTGCAAATTCGCCTTTTTCTCTGATGCTTTGTTGGTTAGGATGAACTGTCTCTTTGAACTTATAGACAATAGGTTCCACAATCAATAATGAATTGTACATGCCCTCTTCGTAAGGGATTGTGACAGTGTAAGAAAATGCAGCACCGTATCTCTTGCTAACTACAACGCCGTCGCCTACAACTTTCTCTCCGATGAAGTTGATGGATGGCAGTTCTGTCTCGCCATTTTCATAAACCAAAACAGGTGTTAGGTTCATCACGGCTTTCTTGTGAAAATATCGTGGCGGGAAATCAGCTTCAATGGTGACAGTCACCATGTTACCATGATTCTCTAAGATTTCTGGTGAAGCTGCAAAATATACTCTGTCGATGTGCTTCGCCATGTTTTTTACGTCGTGGTTCTTAGCTTGAAAAACCATAGGTGTCATCATGATAATGACGACAAGTAACGTCTTGAATAGTGAATTAATTCGTTTCATCTTTTGTTGTTTTTAATTGATTTACATAAAAACAAAGATGAAAGTCCTTGGTTCATGCAAGTGCAACTTTTTTGTTGAGCCAACAGCCAATAGCCAACAGCCAACAGCCTTAGTTTAAATTACTTCCAAAGAGAATTGAAAAGGTGATACATCACGATACCACCGCTGATTGAAACGTTGAGAGAGTGCTTGGTGCCTTCTTGCGGAATCTCGACAGCTGTGTCACAGTATTGTAAAATGTCGTCATCAACGCCGTCTACTTCATTTCCGAAGATGTATGCGCTTCTTTGTTCTGGGACGAAGTCGTTGAGCATCACACTGCCTTCTATCTGTTCTACAGCATTGATTTTGTAATTATTGTCTTTCAAATATTTACAAGCATCTTCTGTAGTGTCGAAATATCTCCACTTCACGCTTTCTTCTGCTCCTAATGCAGTCTTGTGTATCTCACGATGTGGTGGGCATGCCGTTATTCCGCAAAGGAAAATCTCGCCAATCCTAAAAGCATCGGCAGTACGGAAAAATGATCCGATATTGCTCAACGAACGGACATTGTCTAATACGATAATCACATCTAATTTCTCAACTTCTTGATATTCAGTTAAACTTAATCTGTTTAACTCTGGCATTGTTAACTTACGCATCGTGTTTTATTTTGTTGCAAAAATAATGTTTTCTCGAAAAGAAAACGACAACAAAAATATTTATCTTTGTGAGATTAAAAATATATGGAGATTTTATGGCAAAGACAGATAAAGAAAATCAAGAACTTGAAACCCCTTTGATGAAACAGTATTATTCCTTCAAGGCGAAATATCCTGAGGCGCTGCTTCTTTTCAGAGTGGGTGACTTTTACGAGACTTTCGGTGAAGATGCCATAAAGACTTCTGAGATACTCGGTATCGTATTGACAAAACGTGGCAAGTCGGCTGCTACTGCTACAGAGCTGGCTGGCTTCCCTCATCATGCTCTTGATACTTATCTCCCCAAACTCGTAAAGGCTGGTCAGAAAGTGGCAGTCTGCGAACAGCTGGAAGATCCGAAACTGACCAAGAAAATTGTTAAGCGTGGCATCACTGAACTGGTGACACCAGGCGTGACATACGATGATAACGTTCTCGTTCAAAAGGAGAATAACTTCCTGGCTTCGATTCATCTTGAGGAGAAAGAGTCGGGAATTGCTTTCCTTGATGTCTCTACTGGCGAGTTTTATCTCACACAAGGTAATAACGAATATATCGACAAACTGCTTCAGAGCTTCAATCCTTCTGAAGTGCTTTGCCAACGTAACAAGCGTAAGTCGTTCATAGAGAACTTCAGCGATAAATATTATCTCACAGTATTCGACGACTGGGTGTTTACCGATGATTATTCTAACGACATCCTGACTCGTCATTTTAATACTAATTCTCTCAAAGGCTTTGGCGTCAGCGATTTTCCAAAGGGAATAATAGCTGCTGGTGCTGCGATACATTATCTCCACGAAACTCAGCATGATAAGATATCATATATAAGTTCCTTGTCGCGCATCGACGAAGGTCAGTTCGTGTGGCTCGATAAGTTTACGATAAGAAATTTGGAATTGTTACATTCTTCTAATGCAGGGGCTAAGACTCTCATCGATGTCATCGACAAGACTACTTCTCCTATGGGTAGCCGTCTGATGCGTCGCTGGCTTTCTCTTCCTTTAAAAAATAAGGAACAGATTGCAGCACGTTACGACATCGTCGATTTCTTTGTTAATAATAATGAGTTGATTGATGTATTTCATGAGGCTATACGTCAGGTTGGTGACTTGGAACGTCTTATCTCGAAAGTGTCATTGTTACGTGTCAATCCTAGAGAATTGCTTCAGGTGGCACGCGCTCTCGACCAGATTGAATTGTTGAAGAATCTTTGTCAGGAAAATGAGAATGCATGTCTTCAGTTGTATACCGAACAGCTTAATGTCTGCGACACTATCCGTCAAAGGATAAAGAAGGTCATTAGTCAAGAATCGCCGGCATTGTTGTCGAAAGGTAATTTTATTAATGAAGGTGTGGATGAAGAACTCGATAGTTTGCGTAGTCTCTCTCGTTCTGGTAAGGATTATCTTGTCGATATGCAGAAGAGGGAAAGTGCAGCTACTGGAATTTCTTCCTTGAAGGTCGGATATAATAATGTGTTCGGCTATTATCTTGAAGTGACGAATCTTCATAAAGATAAGGTGCCAGCAGAATGGATTCGTAAGCAGACGCTGGCGAATGCTGAGCGTTATATCACTGAGGAACTCAAGGAATATGAACAGAAGATTCTTGGTGCTGACGAGAAAATACATGCTATCGAAGAACGTATTTATTTTGAATTGTTGAATGCATGCAGCGAATTTGTAGCTCCAATTCAACTCAATGCTTCGGTGATATCTAAAATAGACTGCCTCGTAAGCTTTGCGACGGTGGCGTTGAAGAATAATTATGTGAAACCTATCATCGATGATTCTTATGTGATTGATATAAAAGAAGGTCGTCATCCTGTTATCGAGCAGATGATGCCTGTCGGTGAGCCATATATTTCCAACGACGTTTATCTCGACAGAGAGAAACAGCAGATTATTATCATCACTGGACCTAATATGTCGGGTAAGTCGGCACTATTAAGACAGACGGCATTGATAGTTCTTCTCGCACAGATAGGTTGCTTCGTTCCAGCAGCTTCAGCTCGCATCGGTCTTGTCGATAAGATTTTTACAAGGGTAGGAGCGAGCGATAATATTTCTTCTGGCGAGTCTACTTTTATGGTCGAGATGAATGAGACCGCAAGTATCTTGAATAATATCTCAAATCGTAGTCTGGTTCTTCTTGATGAAATAGGTAGAGGAACGAGTACCTACGACGGTATCAGTATCGCATGGGCTATAACGGAATATCTTCATGAGCATCCGCAGTGTAAGGCGAAGGTCTTGTTTGCGACGCACTATCATGAACTTATCGAGATGGAAAATACCTTCAAGAGGATAAAGAACTACCACGTCAGCGTGAAGGAAATGAACGACAAGGTCATCTTTTTGAGAAAACTGAAGAAAGGCGGCAGTGCGCACAGCTTCGGTATCCATGTCGCTGCAATGGCTGGAATGCCACGTAAGGTCATCGACAGAGCTGATGCCTTGCTTGCGATGTTGGAGAAATCACATTCACATGAGAATTTGAACGACGCAGTGAAAGAGACAAAGAACAGCTGTGATAATATGCAGCTCAGCTTTATTCAGTTGGATGATCCTTTGTTGTTGCAGATTAAAGAAGATATCTTAAATACAAACATCGACACACTCACTCCAGTGGAGGCTCTGATGAAACTGAATGAGATTAAGAAGCTGCTGAGTAAGGTGTGAGAGGTTTGAACTTTGAACTTTGAACTTTGAACTCTGAACTTTGATACTGACTTATAGACGGAGAAAAAAATCCGCGTAGATACTCGAGATACGCGGAGAAATATTCGTGTAGATTCGTGGACTCTGCGAGAATCAATTTTGCTAACAGACATAAAAAAAAGTCCCGATGAAATCGGGACTGTGAGCGGAAAACGAGACTCGAACTCGCGACCCCGACCTTGGCAAGGTCGTGCTCTACCAACTGAGCTATTTCCGCATTCTTTGTTAGAACGTTGTAAAGTTAGTTTTTTGTACCTGAGGCCGGAATCGAACCGGCACGCCCGAAATGGGCACAGGATTTTAAGTCCGGCGCGTCTACCTATTCCGCCACTCAGGCACTTATCCTATCTTTACAAAAAGTCCCGACTTTTATCGGGATTTGAGCGGAAAACGAGACTCGAACTCGCGACCCCGACCTTGGCAAGGTCGTGCTCTACCAACTGAGCTATTTCCGCTTGTTGTTTAACGGTGCAAAGATACATAAAATATCATTCGGTGCAAGAGCTTTTGTTATTTTTTTTAAAATATTTTTTGCTATTTGAAAATCATATATTTATAATTAAAAAGTTTTGTAAAAAAACACTGAAATGGATAAAAAAATATGTTTTTAGACTTTTTGTCTCAGATAAAATATCACAAATCAGAAAAATCATTCGTTTTCATGAATCATTTTATCACGATGTATAAGTATATAAAAAAGCGTCACAATGATTATTCACCATGACGCTAATTGTGAATTGTTAATATAAATTGTTAGAACTTACGTACTGCGCGGACGCAGAAGTAACTAGATTTTTGAGGGTCGAGGCACACAACGCTGTCATCGATGAATACTACTACTTCAGCTAGACTTTCTGATGTTTCGTTTGATGACCAGTAATAGTCTTCGCTTATAGGATCTTCGAGTTTGTCATTGTATAATTTAATGAATTCTCTGTCGTATGCTAGCGTGCCGTTGGTAACAGCATTCCACATCCATCCTAATTCTCTTGAAGAAGGCATAAACCATCCGTCGCCATGATCTGCGCACCATTTAGCTGCTGGATATTTGTCTGCGCCTAATTTAAGCATATCTTCTGTGTTCCATTCTCCGCGTACTGATATGCAGTTAGCCCATACGTTTTCTGTTGACCATTGAAGCACGGCTTCATCTAATGACATGATATATCCGCTTGTTCCGCCGTCGGTGACGTAGAATACAACGCCTTCAACACCGTCTTCTTCGTAGAAGTCGCCAGGAGCATATACTTGAGCTGTTTTTACAGTGACTGTGATATCGTTTGATTTGACATCATTGTATGTGGCATTAAATACGTATGTGCCGTTATTGGTTGAAGAGAATGTGTTGCCGTCTAAGTTCTTGTTTTCTGTTACATTGAATATAGTTGCTTCGTTTGTCACATCGACATTATTGACCAATACTTTGAAAGTGACAATGTCGGTGCCATTGTTCTTGATACTTGTTTTGTCAGCTATGAGTTGTATATTGTTGGTTTCATCGGAGACAGCTTCAATTACAACTTCATTTGATTCAACGCCGTTGTATTTAGCGATGAAAGAGAATGTACCAGTTTCTGTCGTGTGGAATTTATTGTCGTTATAAATGACACCGTCCTCGAATAATATATATCCGTTTTCGATTGTTTTACCATTGACTTTGACGGTGAATGTAGCTACGTCTTTTCCATTGGCGAGGATGGTGTTTTTGTCGACTTTTAACTCAACAGTGGTGTCATCGTCTTCACCAGGGACATTGTCAGGTGTTGTGAAATATAATTCTGTTACTGGTCCCCATTCGCCGAGGCTGTTTTTAGCAGCTGCGATAGCAACGCATTTCAGACCAGGATTGATTTGATAGTCTGTTGTCAATGTTTCATATTGGAACCATCCGTCTGTTGGCATGAATGGGTCGCTGCATAATTCCTCTTTATGTCCGTCGATGTCGCTGAGATATGTTTCTTCTAACATAACATCGAATCTGTAGGCATTTGTCTGGTCGTTAGGAGTGAATGTGAAGAATTGTGATGGCATCAATTCCCATTCGAAGGTCTCTTGGTTTATCCATTCTGCCATGACATATTCGCCGAGTTTGATGTCGACACTTGCTGTGCCTTCGCCGCCTAAGCCCTGTGTTCTGAATGTGAACACTTCATAAGGAGCTCTCACACCATTGACGTCAGATGCTTGGATATAGACTTCATATAAAGTGCCAGGTGTTTCGTTTGTGAATTGGTATGAGTCTTTCTTGTTGAATTCAAGACCCCAGCCTTCAACCATGTCACCCATATTTTGCCAGCCTTCCATGTATCTGAACATGACGTATTGGTATTCAGTGACACCTGCTTCTGCAACGAAAATGCTGTATTTTGAAGTCTCTGAATTAGGTGTGAAACTGAGTGTGAAATCACATTTCTTACCTGCATTTAATTCGTTTTGTGTTACTTCTACTGTCACTTTTGGATTGCCTACTAAGTTGTCAGCTGCTGTTGCAAATCGTGCTTTTGCAACATCGCATAACAAACCATATTTGTCGATGCCGACAGTGACCACAGCATATTCTGTATTAGGTAAAAAATCCAAATCTTTAATTTCTACACCTTCGAAGTCTTGATAATAAGTATCTCCAGCATTATTTTCAAGGTAATATATAAGGTCGTTGGTTCCTAATGATATTATTGAATTATAATCCATCAACATCAGTTTGAACCCTACACAAGAAGCGGTACGAGTGATGTCGAATTTTACAGAAGTGTTGTCGTGTTCAATGATATTGATGTCTGCAGCGACTCTTCCTTCAATATTATTGAATGTCAAACTATCCAGATAGTCAATGTCAAATCTGTCTAACACTCCATTGCTGTTGTGTATTGTCAGGCAGTTTGGAAAACCAAATCCGCCAAAGCTTAGGCTGTCGACTTTATTCATATTATAAATAGTAGCGTCTTCTCCTTTTATGTGAAGAAAAAGCCTATTGCATTTCTGACTTTGTGCATTTAGACCAATGCATGTCAATAGTATAGTTATAGCTAGTAAAAACCTTTTCATTGTTTGATGAATTTTAATGTCGTTGAGTTAGTTTTAATGAAATAGACGCCAGAACTGAGATTTGAAGCATCGATGGCTTCTCCGTTCCATTGTGAGAGTTTGTTGACAAGTACGCCAGTCATAGAGTAGATGTATAAGTCAGAGCCATAGATGCTCTCTGCATTTTGGATGATAAGGTTGTCTTTTACTGGGTTAGGGAAAATGCTTACTGTTGAAGCATCATATGTCTCAATAGATGTGCCTTCTTCGTTGAAGGTGATTTTTTTTATATCTGAAAAATAAAAATCACTGGAAGTGTTATCTATTTTATTGACAACGATTTTTGTTGATTTGAATTTAATAGTAGAGATGTTAGCTACGTCAATTCTGACAGGTGAGTATTCTGAATTACTTAGGTAAATGCTAATTAACTCGTCAGCTTTAGCAAATTGGCTTGTGAATAACAACAAACCAATGATTAAACAAAATCTTAACTTCATAGGTTTTAATATTAGATTAATAAATTATCAACAAAAGTAAAAGAAATGTCCTAAATAAGCAAGAAAAATATTATCAAACGAAATCATTTTTATAACTTTGCAAAATGAATTTAAATATATAATCTATGAAAAATAAAATTGATATTTGGCAAGAGATAAAGAGCCATATTATTATTACCTTCGCAGTAATTCTATCAGCTATAGGCTGGTGTGGTTTTTTGATTCCTAATCAGATGCTGGGCGGAGGAGTCAGTGGCCTTTCAACTATAATTTATTGGTTGACAGGTATTCCTACTGGTGTAATGATTTTTGTGTTGAATGCTATTCTTATCGGAATCTCCTTTAAGTCATTAGGAAGAAGATTCGCTATCAGCACAATTTATTCTGTCATCATAACATCTGTCATGTTTTATTTCGGACAGGAATATTTTGGTGATACTCCTTTGATTACAGACAAATTCCTTGCATCAGTGTTAGGTGCAGCTTTGAATGGCGTTGCATGCGGCATTATTTTCCTTGAAGGAAGTAGCACCGGAGGTACAGATGTCATAGCTGTTATGATAAATAAGTATCGTAATGTAACAATAGGCCGTCTCTCCTTATTTATTAATGTGGTGGTTATTGGATGTTCGTATTTCGTCTTTAAAGATTTGGAACTTTTGATTTACAGTTATGTTGGTCTTATGGTGACAAGCTATACCATCGATATGACAATGAATGGTAGCAAGCAGTCGGTACAGATGTTTATCTTTACATCTAAGCCACATGAGATTGCCGACAGAGTGGGAGAGGAAGTACAACGTGGTGTGACAATGATAAAAGGTACTGGCTGGTACTCGAAGAAAGAATCTGAAATAGTTATGGTTGTGGTTCGTAAGATAGAATCGCAACGCGTAATCAGAATTGTTAAACAAATGGATCCAGCAGCATTTGTCTCTGTCAATACCGTAATGGGTGTTTATGGAAAAGGATTTGAGATGATGAAGAAATAAAAAAAGCGGTCAATCGACCGCTTTTTTTATTTGCTTATTAATCTTAGCTGATTTTTGACTGGAACTGTTCCTTTGCTATTGTTTGTATTAAGTTTGCGTTCCTTTATTGTTTTCGAAGCTGATTTGCTTGGCATGTCTGCTGGTGTTGTGAAGCGTAGCTCTGTGACTGGTCCCCATTCGCCATTGATATTTTTAGCAGCTGCAATGGCAACACATTCTGTGTTAGGATTGATTTGGTAGTCGGTGGTTACTTCTTCATGGTAAAACCATCCTACCATTGGCATTGGAGGTTCTGAACATAATTCTTGTTTTATGGCTTCACTTTCAGGGTCATATTGCTCGGCTGTGTATACAGCGAATCTGTATGCGCTAACTTGGTCGTTAGGAGTGTATGTGATGAATTGTGATGGAAGCATTTCTCCCCACCAATCTGCTAGTTTATATTCTCCAAGTGTTATTGTGACTTCTGCAGTGCCTTCGCCACCGAGTGCTTCTGTTGTTACTTCAAAAACTTGATATGGAACCATCTTGTCATTCTTATCCCATGCTTGGATGAAGACTTCGTATTCAGTTCCAGGAGCCATGCCTGTCCATTGGAATGAATTTTCAGCTGTAAATGATGCGCCCCACATCTCTATCATCTGTCCGAAGTTTGAGAAGCCGAATGTTGGAGCGTACATTTCATATTGTGATTGCATTTCTCCTTTTGCCCCAGCTACAACGCAGTATTTGCTGACGTCATCGTTAGGAGTGAATTTGATGGTGAAACCAAATTGGTTGAGTTCTATTATTTCTGTAGCGACTTCTGGATTACCTAAAATTGGTGCAGATGGTGATGTGAATCCTACTTTCTTGACATCGCATAGTACTCCGTAAACATCAATACCGACAGTCATGATAGTATATTCGGTATTTGGCAAAATTTCGATACCTGACATTACAGCTTCTGTAAAGTCTTGATTATAAATGTTCTCTTCTTGTTCGTCGATATATGTTGCGAGATATTCGTCTGACATATTGGCGATTTTAACAGTAGGTTCAATTGCTATTTTAAAGCCTTCGCATGAAGGTGTGCGTGTTATTGAGAGTGTTATTATTTCTAAATCGTAGCTTTTTAATTCAATGTTTGCTGCTACTTCGCCTTCAACTTTAGCAAATGTTAGACTGTCTACATGGTTTAAAATATAACCTTTTGTATCTGTGTTGCTATGTACTAATAATCTGTTTATTTCTGTATTTTGTGCATATAAGCCGCAGCTGAGTAATAATGCTGCTATAACTAATAATATCTTTTTCATTGTTTTATGAATTTTAATGTTGTAGAATTGATGTTGATAAAGTAGATGCCTGGATTGAGGTTCGAAACATTGATGTTTTCGCCTTTCCAGTTAGTTTGTTTTGTTACGAGTGCTCCTGTGAGTGTGTATATGCATAAATCAGAACCGTACATTGTTTCATCGCAACTTATGCTTATATTGTCTTTTACAGGGTTAGGGAAGAGTGTTAATATGGCATTAGAATTCATTTCTTCGACAGATTCTGTGTTTAGTTCTTCGTTAAATGTTATTTTTATAACATCAGAATAATCGAAGTTTTGAATTACAGCATATTGCTTGTCTTTAATGCTTAGTTGACTTGTTTCAAATACAATGCTTGAAACATCAGTAATGGCTATTTGCGCAGGTTTTTCGGAGCTGTTTAAATGAATGGTGATTAGTTCATCGCCTTCAGCTTTTACTCCAATTGCTGCTGTCAATAGCAACAGAGTGATTAGATAGTTTTTAAAATTCATAATTAAAGTGTTTAAAAAGTAAATAAAGAGGTGTAATATAAAAAAATGCGACCGTAAAAAATACGATCGCATTTTTCAAATATTATTTAATACCTAAAGCTTTCTTGATGTGTTTTGGAAGAGCGTCTTTGTGAACAACGATGTTCATAGTTTTGTAACGTACGAAAGCTTCTGAAGCGTATAATGAACCTTCGTATTTACCATAGTTGCCCCATGAGTTCTTTACGATGAAGTAGTTGTTGCCAAGTTGGTCTTTTGCTTTACCGTAGATAATCATGCCGTGGTCGTCTGTTGTTTCGTAGTTGTCGTAAGCAACTTGACGGTCTTTGTCTGATACCCAACGTTGTGGTGTTGGTTGTGAGAGAGCTTCTTTTGCTCTGTCAGCTGCGCTCATACCAATCCAGCGTGCCATGTCAGTACCTGAATCGTTGCTGCCTGTTGTAGCTTCAAGGTCAGGAAGAACAGCGATACCAGCGTTTTCGCCTCTTAACCAACCTTTTTCACTTACGTCTGAACCCCAAGCGATTGTGTAACCATTGTCGATAGCGTTGTTCATGACTTCCATGAATTCGTCGATTGGAAGGTTGTAAGCTGTACCCCATCTCCAGTTGTCTTGTACTTCGATGATGAATTTTTCGTAGAATGGTTGGTGTGAGAATGATGCTAAGTTTACATAGTCATCTGGGTTGAAACCTGTTGATTCTGCGAATGATTTTGGAGTGTATTCTTTACCTTCGTAAACGAATGTTTCTGGACGTTCACCGATGTAGGCGTTCAAGATACCTGCCATAGCGTTTTTCCAGAGTGGAGTGCCGTCTGGACTTGTTTGTAATGTCTTGTTTGTGATGATACCTTCAACGAATGGGTCGCAAACGCTTGAGAATTCTGAGAAGTTAGATAATGTTTCACCGTGCATAACACCTGCTGGCAATTCTGCATCTGGAACTAAACCGTAATGTTTGATACCATAAAGAACATCGTAGAATGAACCACCTTGTGAGAAAGAGATGTCACCGTGTGTGCGGACTGCTGCTTGAGCGCGGTCCATGTATGTGTTCCATACGATGAACATTTCTGAGAAGTCGTATTCGCCTTTGCCCATACGTAACAATTCAGCTTCAACGAATGATAATGAAGAATAGCACCAGCATGTACCAGCTGCGTATTGGTTCTTAACTGATGTGATAGGAAGTTTTACTTCTTCTGAGAAGATCCAGCCTTCTGCTTTTGGAGCTTCTTCTGCTTCTTGTGCGTTAGCTAAGCATGGCATAACGAATGCTAATGCTGTTGCTGCTAAGAATTTTCTAAAGTTCATAGTGTTAATTTAATTTAAGTTAATAATTATTTATAATTCTAATTTTGTTTTGATATCTGATGTCAAAGCTTCTTTGTTGACAGTGAAGAACATGGTGTGGAGACGTACGAATGGTTCTGAACAATACCAATAGCCTTCATATCCGTAGTTGGCTGTCCATGAGTTTTTCACCTTATAATATTTGTTGCCGTTTTGGTCGTGGGCGATGCCAACGATGAGCATGCTGTGGTCGTCTGTTGTCTGACCGTTTTCGTATGCTTCTTGGTGCATATCTTCTGTGACTTCAACTTCTGGCATTACGCTTTCGAATTTATATAATGAAGCGAGAATCTCATCATCGCTCATCTTCTTATATTTCTTAACGTCTGATTGTCTGATTTTTTCAACGTCTGATTCGAGGACTACGCCAACGCCTGCGTTACGGCTGAAGCCTTTGTCGCTAACGTCTTGTGCCCAACCTACAGTGTAGCCGCTGTTCAATGCGTTGTCGAGTTCGTTCATCAACTCATCAAGTGGCATGTTGTAAGTGAATGTGTTTGTCCAGTTGTCTTGGATTGGCATGATGTATGGCTTGTAGTTGTCATGATTTGTGAATGCGCCAATCTGAACGTAGTCTTCAATGTTGAGAGGATATTTTTCTGCGAATGACTTAGCGTCGTATTCTGTTCCTTCAAAAGTGAATGTAGCAGGAACTTCTCCGAGATAAACATTCAAGATTTCTTGTACCATCTCGTCCCATACTTTGCTAATCTTGCCGTTATGTTGTTTGTTGACGATCTTGCCGTATTCAGCGAGGACTGTATGTAATTCGCCGTGGTTGTGAACGTTTTCTCCTAAAACGAGACCTTCGTATGCTTCGTTAGGCATCATGCCGTTTTCGTTGATGGCATATAAAACATCGAACACTTCGCCGCCAGGACTGAAGTTGCAGGTTCCTTGCATGCGGACGTATTTCTCGAATTTGTTGGCGTAAGCCCAACGTACGAGATACATTTCTGAGAGGTCGAGTTCAGTGTTATATTTTCTCATTATCTCTGCTTCTACCATGCCTAAGCCTGCGAAACACCAACATGTTCCTGATTTGGCTTGGTTCTTTACAGAAGTGTGAGGTACGACGACGTCGTCAGTGAATTGATATGCGTTTGATTGTGCGAAAAGCATTGAACCGAAACCGAGTGTCAATGCGAGGGATAAGAATAGTTTTTTCATGTTTTCTTTTTTGCTGTGAGCAATTAATTTCTAATTTGAAGACGCATCAACGACATATTGTTTATTTTTTATTGTGTCGTGTGATACGTCTCTACAACTCTAACTTGCTTATTGCTTAATAAATCTTTTTACAGTTTCTCCGTTTCCAGTTTTAACCTTAATGAAGTAAACTCCGCTGTTGAATTCAGAGATGTTAACATTTAAATTGTTATTTGTACATTGTTCATTATAAACGCTAACACCGATGATGTTGTAGATATTTACTTCTGTTATTTCTTCGTTTGCTTCGATTGACAAGTTGTCTGTTGCTGGGTTAGGGAAGATGTTGAGGTAGCTTGTGTTTTCAGCGAGTGATTCGCCTAATGTTATTGCACAAGCTTCTTCAGAAGGATCTGATTCAGAGTTAGCACCCATTGAAGTGACAGTGTAGCAGTATTCTGTGTTGTATGCTAAGTTTTCGTCAACGTATGTTGTTCCTGTGATGTTAGCTATTTCAACCTCGTTGCGATATACGAAGTAACTCATTGCATTTTCTGCAGCATCCCAAGTCAATTCTATTGATGAAGTGCTTTTTGCTGTTGCAGTAAGATTTTCTGGAGCTTTCACTGCGCTGACATCTTCAATGTCTTCGTTAAGAATTACACCTACTTGTTCTGAATATTCTGAAACGATTTTTAATTCAGAATCGCATATTGTTTTAACGAAGAAGTATAACTCGCCTTCGACATCGGAACCCATGATGAAATTATTTGTAGAGACAGTGCCCATATACATTCCGTCAGGATAGAATTGAGTTGCTACATAAACAGCGTATGCTTCAGCACCTTCAACAATATCCCATGTGCATGTTATTTTATATTTCTTGCCGTAGTTAGGGTCGTTCATCTCGACTTTAGCTTCGACGTTTTGTACAGCATCGCAGACATAGAATGTTGTTGCGCAAACGTCTTTTGAAGGATCTGATTCTTCGGTTTCGTTAACAGCTGATATGTTGAAGCAATATTCTGTTTCTGGTTCTAAATCTTCTATTATGCAGCTTGTGCCTTTGACGCTTCCAATCAATGTATTGTCCTTGTAAATGTTGTAATCTGTTGCGTTTTCAACACGTTTCCATGTGATTTCAATAGCGTCGTGGTTTACACCTCTTGCGCTTATTGAGTCAGGTGTTGTTAATGTGTTCTCTTGTGCAAATAATGTTGCTGAAACTAGTAGTGCAAATAATAAAAGTAATGATTTTTTCATAAGCTAAAATTTTAAAAGATTAGTGGTTCAAAGATACGAAAAAAAGAGATAAGTTTTGCGTTGTGCGAAATAAAAAATAAGATACATGATTTTGCTTTGAGCAGTGAGCAGTGAGCCATGGGCAATTTACAATTGCTCACAGCTCATAGCCCATAGCTCATCGCTTAATAATCCTCTTAACAATATCTCCTTCTTCAGTTCTGACTTTAACGAAATAAATTCCAGACTTCAAATTTGAAACATCTATTGAGTTTCTGAGTTTCTGAGTTTCTGAGTTTCTGAGATTTTGAACTCTTCCATAAATATCATAAATCTCAATAGTCAGTGTCTGAGTCTGAGTCTCAATATAAAGTCTGTCGTTAACAGGATTTGGATAAATATTTATGTTATTTTCGTAATTTGAAATTACGTTTGTTTCGTCATCTTCCATTACAAATGAAGTACTGATAGTGCCGACAGATTTTTTGTCTCCGTACAAAGCAACGACTTCAATGATATATAAATCGCTTTCTTTTGCAACTGAATGTGACAATTCTGTGGTGTTATCTGCAACTAATTTGTTGTTGACATAGACATTATATCCTGTAGGATTGTTGCCTTCTGGTGCTTCCCATGTGATTTGCAAGTTGTTGTCTACTTCAGTCACTTCAAGATTTCTTATAGGGTAAGGGTGATTTGTGTATTCGTATAAGAAGCTGCTGTTGAAGACTTCGCCCGACACGAGGTTTTGAACCCAGACTGCAACTTCAAGGTCGTTCATGTCTTCAACGTGAGTATTTGACATATCGTAAGTGAATTCAAAACGTTGGTATTTGCCTGATTCTACTTTAGTGTCGTTGCCGTTTGCGTTGTCGAGCATCTTCATCATGATGTGATGGAATTCTGTCTCTCCGTTGTTTCCGACATTGCCAGTAGTTGTCTTTTCATTTACAGAAACGAATGTCTTTACATTTTCTAAGTTAACATACGACATGACATCTGTTGTGACATTGATAGTCTTTCCTTCAATGTTGAAAGCTCCTTTGATATTGATGAAAGCAGTTTCGTTATAACTGTTATCTAATTGGTATTGTGATACAGATGTAGGTCCTAGGTTGACACCATTAAATGCTACGTTTGGAACGCCAGAGACTAAGTAATAATTGCTTCTTACGTCGCATTCCGCAGTATTGTAAATGTCAGTTGGAAATTTCGCTGGATATTTGACGTAAGTGTATTTCCCAGGATTGTTTTCTGTGAGTTTGTGCATCATATTATTGACCGACACGCAAGGACCGCAAGAAGCACTTGAGAAGTGTTCTATCATAGGAATTCTTTGTGCTGAGCTTAATGCGACATTGATTTCCTTTGTCAAGGTGTTGTTTGTAATGTCTTGGTCTTCTTTGCCATTGACAGAAGTGATGTTGATATTGAGGTCGTATTTGTTAGGAGTGAGATACACATCTTGGTCGAATGTGAATTGCTTTGTCTCATTGCTTGCCATATTTGTCTCGAAAGTCTGGCTGTAAGTGTTGTTGCCGACTTTATATTCAGCTTCGAAAGAAGTGATTTTTTCCACGCCGAGGTTTTGAACAGAGAAGTTGATATCGGTATCTCCGAGGTTGATGTTATTAGGTACGTCGACGGAAACGAGTTTTGCGTTGTTCGCTTCTATTGTCATGACTTCTACGTCATCGAAATATACGGCATTGATATTAGCAGAGTTGCCTTTGAAGAAGATGCAAACCATCACTTTGTCTTTGCCTATGTCTTCGTTAGCGATGACTTTGCTGATGTTATGTTGTCCGTCGAAGTAGAATGTCTCTTCGTAGCAGATATCCCAATTCATTCCGTTGCTTGATGAAGTCGCGATGCCTATTGTTGAAGGGTAGGTGGTGTAGATGTCTACAAAATGTTTGAAAGAAACCATTATGCTGTCGACGCCAGTGAGGTCGAAGGTTGGCATTGTGAGGCGAGTGAAACCGTTGTAGAAAATAGGTTGGTAGTCCATTTTCATTTCGTAGGCGTCGCCACCACAGAAACTGGTTTGTGACAGTGACCAGTTCTGTGCGTTGTTGCCGGTTATCTTCCAGCCTTCAGGCATCTTCGCAGAGTCGAAAGTCTCTCTCAATAACGTGCCTCTAGTTTGAGCAAATATCGTTACCGATAATAATAATGCTAATGTTAATAGTAATGTCTTTTTCATGATATCTTTTTTAAGTCAACAAGACTACAAGTTTTTGATGATGGTGCCTGAGCTTGTCGAAGGCAGATTGTCACTTCGACAGGCTCAGTGACCAGTCAACAAAAAGCCAATAGCCAAAAGCCAACAGCCTTAGTTTTTAATAATTCGTTTTACTATATTCCCTTTTTCAGTATTTATCTTAACGAAATAAATTCCAGATTTCAAATTTGAAACGTCTATTGAGTTTCTGAGTTTCTGAGTTTCTGAGTTTCTGAGATTTTGAACTCTTCCATAAACATCATAAATCACGACTTCTTCTATCTCTGTTTCTGCTTCGATATAAAGTCTGTCATTAACAGGATTAGGATATATCTCTACTTTGCTGCCAATTTCTTCAATCATATCGCCAGTTGTTGTGATGCATACTTCTTTTGTGAATGCTGATTTGTTGTTGCCGAAGATGGCTCTTACTTGGTAGCATAATTCTTCGTCTTTCAAAAAGTCACCGTCAGTATATGATGTTGTTTCAACTTCAGCGAGGAATTTGTTGTTGCGATATACTTCATAGCTTGTGGCATTCTCGACAGCATCCCACGACACCACAATGTTTGATGTGTTGTCTGTAGTGCTGAGATTTTGTGGAACAGCAAATTCTGATGAGTAGATGCTTACTGCGCCTACAGATGTCATAGCGTTTTCATATAAAGCAACCACTTCAACGATGCAGAAGTCTGATTTGTCGACGCTGAAAGATGTTTCTTTGGCGTTGCTTAATGTCAACTCATTATTGATATAAAGGTTATAGCCAAGAGGTTCAGCGTTTTCTGGTTTGCTCCATGTGATTTTAAGTCTGTTGCCTTCTGTTATCTGAAGGTTTTCCACTGGATAAGGATGGTTTGTATATTCGTATAAATAATGGCTGTTGATGATTTCTTTTGTGAAAGGATCTTGAACCCATACTGCCACTTCAAGATCTTTGGCTTCTTCCATAAAAGTGGAGTCCATATCGTATGTAAACTCGAAGCGTTTGTAGTCACCAGCGTTGATTGTAGTCTCGATGCCTTGACCGCCGTCCATCATCTTCATCATTACGTGATGAAATTCTTTTTCTCCGTTGCCACCGTATTCTACTGTGTTTTTAGTTGTTGTCTTTTCATTGACAGAGATGAAAGTTCTTAAATCAGTGATGTTGATATAAGAAGCGACGTCGGCTGTTATTGTGATGACATTATTTTCATCCATGTTGAATGCGCCTCTGATTTCAGCGAAAGCTGGCACTTCGTATCTGTTTAACAATTTGGTTTTTGTGACAGGTTGAGCAGCATTGCCACTTACTTGTAACTCTGAGTCGAGGAAGCAGCGAGGAACAGAAGAAGCTTGGTAATAGTCTTTTCTTATTCCGCTTTCTGTTGTGTAGTAAGGGTCGCCTAAGCCAGGGAAGTTGACTACATATTTTGTGTAAGTGAATTTGCCTGGGTTTTCTTCTGTCATCTTATGCATGAGTTGGTTTATCAAGACGCAAGGTGCGCAGGTAGAACTTGAGAAGTGTTCTATCATAGGAATTCTTTGTTTTTCAGCGAGTGAAACATTGAATGTTTTTGTCATAACATTGTCGTTGAGGTTATCTTCACCGCCGTTAACGCTTAAGATATTTATCTTGATGTTGTATGTTCCAGGGAGGATATTCTTTATGTCTGTGAATGTGAATGTCTCTGTTCCGAAAGCTGGTATTGATGCTGAGAATGTTTCTGTCACTGTTTCATAACCATCTAATTCATAACTTGCTACGAAGGATTGAATATTGTAGTTACCCATGTTTTGTACGCTGAACTTGACATCGAGTGGACCTGAGCCTATTCTTTCGTAGATGTCGATGCTGTTAAGTCTTATCTCTGAATTGGACTGAGCTGCGATTTTTACATTGTCGATGCAGAACTGTGTGAAGTTTTCTGACACTCCGTCGAAGAAGAAACAGAACATGACGTTGTCTTTACCCATGTCGGATGTGGCTATTCTTTCTTCTATGTCGTATCTTCCGACGATATTATAATCTTGTTCCCAGCCAATGTTCCATGTAGCGCCATTGTCTGATGATGTGGCCACACCAAACTTTGCTTTATAGTTTTGATTATAGTTTTCAAAGTAAAGCTTCATTGTTAATGTCACGCCTTCGATGTCGGTTAGGTCGACAGCTTTTGTTACGAGACGTGTCACGCCTGAGAATTGAGGATACCAGCCGAGCTTAGCTTCGTTAGCTTCGCCACCAGCCATATTGGCATTGCTTATCGACCAGTTTTTTTGAGCCTCACCGATAATGCTCCAACCTTCTGGCATCTCTGATGAATCAAATTTCTCATCTATCAACTGCGCAAAAATCGTAGTTGAAAATAATAACGCGATTGTTAGTAGTAATGTCTTTTTCATGATTTTTATTTTTTGCTGTGAGCAACGGGCTTTGAGCAGTGAGCAATTTTCAACATTCAATTGCTCATAGCTCATAGCTCGAAGCTCATTGCTTAATAATTCGTTTTACAATATTTCCTTTTTCAGTATTGATTTTCACGAAATAAATTCCAGAGTTCAATTCAGACAAATCAATTGAGTTTCTGAGTTTCTGAGTTTCTAAGTTTCTGAGATTTTGAACTCTTCCATAAATATCATAAACTACAACTTCCTCAACTTCTGTTTCTGTCGCAATGTAAAGTATGTCGTTGACAGGGTTAGGATATACATTGACATTATTGTTTGTTTCAATATCTTTGATGTTATCTTCAAATATTAATTGTTCAATGACACCTATTGAAGTGATGTTGTTTTCATATAAAGCCACGACTTCAACGCCATAGATTGCTTCAGAATTTTCAACAGTGTAAGATAATTCTGTTGTGTTTTCTAAGACTAACTCGTTGTTGACAAAAATGTTATATCCGATAGGATTGCCTTGCTCAGGAGCTTCCCAGCTTATTGTGAGATTGCTGTCGTCTGTAATCTGAAGGTTTTGTACTGGATATGGATGTTCGCTGTATTCGTGTAAATATCTGCTGTTGTAGATTTCTCTAGTTTCGATGTCTTGTATCCACATTGTAACTTCGAGGTCTTTCATTTCTTCAACGAATGTAAGATTCATATCGTGAGTGAATTCAAAACGTTGATGTTCGCCTGTCTTGAAGTTTGTGGTGCTGCCTTCAGCGTCAGGGAACATTTTCATCATAACATGATGGAACTCTTTAAGACCGTAGTCGTAAGTGAAGTTGCCGGTTGTAGTCTTTTCGTTTACTGTGATATGTACTTTCACATTGTCGATATCTATATAAGACATTACGTCAGCAACGATATTGATATTATTGCCTTCAATGTTGAAAGAACCTTTTATGTCGATGAAAGCAGGGGAGTTGTATATTTCGTCTAATTCTTCTTGGGTGACGGCTTTGCTGCTGCGACCTGTGCCGTTATAAGCTAAGAAAGGAACGCCGCCTACGTTGTAGAAATTCTTTCTTTTACCGCCTTCAGCATTGTAATAAGGGTCGCCAGGAGCAGGCCAGTTCATGACGTATTTTGTGTAGACGTACTTGTCAGGATTGTTGTCGCGTAACTCTTGCATTGTGCGTTCCAAAGGGACGCATGAACTGCATGTTGAACTTGAGAAGTGTTCGAACATAGGCAATCTTTGTACCTTATTCATCGCAACGCTTGAGCTTTTGCGGGCAGTGTTGTTGACTGTATTTTGGTCATCTTTTCCGTTGACAGAAGTGATTTCTATTTCGCTGGTGTAGATGCCAGGGATGAGGTTGATAGTCTTCTCGAATGTGAATTGTTTTGTCTCATATTGTCCCAATTCTGTTTCGAATGTCTCTGTTATTGTCTCGCCGTTCATCTTGAATTGAGCTTCGAAAGATGTGATGACATCACTGCCTGTGTTTTGTACAGAGAATGACACTGTGTTTTCTCCAGCAGGAACAATGTCGCCAAGGTCGATACTTTGTGCTTTAGCATCTGTCTCAACTAATGATATGATTTCCAGATTGTCAAAATACCAGCCGTTGATATTGTTTGTGTTACCGAGGAAATAGATGCAGAACATGACATTTTTTTTACCAATATCAGTGTTTTTTATAGATGCGATAACATCATACTGTCCAGGTTCTGAATATGACAATGACCATGCATTATTCCAATTCTGACCATTGTTGGAAGATGTTGCGATGCCGATAAGTCCTGATATAGATTTCTTATCGAAGAAATGTTGGAATGATATTGTTACTGAAGATAGTCCAGTAAGGTCTACTGCTGAGGTTATGATTCTAGAAGTTCCTGAAGTTTTAGGATCTTTGTTGAGTTTTAACTCGTTAGCCTCACCGCCAGCTCTGTTGGTTGTGGAAATTGACCAGTTGTCGGTACAATTGTCCGATGTTGTCCATCCTTCAGGAAGTGATGTTGAATCGAAAGTCTCTCTTAAAAGCACAGATCTGTTCTGCGCAAAAATTGTTACTGATAACAATAACGCTAATGTAAGAAGTAATGTCTTTTTCATATTTTTATTTTTTAAGTCAACAAGACTACATGACAACAAGACTACAAGTTTTTGATGATGGTGCCTGAGCTTGTCGAAGGCAGATTGTCACTTCGACAGGCTCAGTGACCGAACAACAAAAACCTATAGCCAAAAGCCGAAGCCTTAGTCCTTAATAATTCTTTTAACTATATTTCCTTTTTCAGTATTAATTTTAACAAAATAAATTCCCGACTTCAAGTCAGAAACGTCTATTGAGTTTCTGAGTTTCTGAGTTTCTGAGTTTCTGAGATTTTGAACTCTTCCATAAACATCATATACAACAACTTCTTCAATTACAGTTTCTGCTTCAATATAAAGTCTGTCGTTAACAGGATTAGGATAAATATTTAATGAAATGTTGTTTTCACTGATCGATTCAGTTGGTCTGTCAATTAAAATATTGTCGATGACACTTGCCGATGTTTTGCCATTTTCATAAACAGCAACGACTTTGACTACTGTAAAGCCATTTGCTTCATTATTTGAATATGACAATTCGTTATGATTTTCTGCTACCAACTCATCATTGATGTAAATATTGTAACCGAGAGGGCTGCCTTGTTCTGGAGCTTCCCATGTTATTAATAATGTGCTGTCGTTAGCAGTAAGTTGTAAGTTTTGTACAGAATAAGGATGTTCTGTATATTCGTACAAGTAGTTGCTGTTGTATATTACATGGTCGTTATAGTCTTGTACCCATACTGCCACTTCGATGTCGTTGAGTTCTTCAACGAAAGTGGTGTCCATATCGTAAGTGAATTCAAAATGTTGTAATTCGCCGGCTTTGAATTCTAATTCTGTTCCTTCTGCGTCAGGTAACATCTTCATCATGACATGATGGAATTCTTTCTGACCATTGTATCCAGTGTTTTTTGTAGTAGTCTTTTCGTTTATGGAAACGAACAATCTCTTTTGATTAAGATTTATATAAGGTACAAGGTCGATGGTAAGATTGATGATGCTGTCATTTTCGTTTACCTCAAAAGCTCCTTTGATATCGATGTAAGCAGGTGTGTTATAGGCTTTTTCAAAGTCTTCGTTTAATATATATGTATTGCCGTATAGGTCGCCTTCGAAAAATACTGTAGGAGCAGCATTTACATTGTAATAGAATGCATGTTTTGCCTTACTTTCTAATGTTTTGTATGGATCGTCGTAAGGATATAAGTAGAATGGATATTTAACGTATGTATATTTGTCGTGATATTTTTCTGTGAGGAGATTCATCATGTTATCTACTGCAGGGCAGGCGGTACAGTTTGAACTAGAGAAGTGCTCTATCATAGGTTTTCTTTGTATAGAACCTAAGGCGATGTTGATTTCTGATTCCATTGTGTTGTCTGATTTGAGGTCTTCTTTGCCGTTGACATCTACGATAGAAACAGTAAGTTTATGTGAACCAGGTGTCAAGGTGACTTTTTCTTGGAAAGATACGTTTTCCACAGCCAAAGAAACGAGTGCTGTTTCAAAAGCTTGTGTCACAACTTCGTTTTCATCAATCTGATAGCATGCAGTGAATGATGTGATAGTTTCTTCACCAGTGTTTTTCACTGTGAAAGCTATTTCATTATCTTTTGTTGTTGATATTTCTGGCATATCAATAGACATTAATCCGAGGTTGAGTTCGTCTAAGGTGTATATCTCGATGTCGTCGAAATACCATCCGTTGATGTTGCCTGATGTTCCACTGAAGTAGATACAGAACTTGACGTTTTCTTTTCCCATGTCAGGTGTTGAGACAGTCTCAATGATATTATGCTGGCCTTGGTTGTGTGAAGCATAGGTGTTTTCCCATGCTGTGTTCCATGTGGCTCCATTGTCTGATGTAGTTGCGACGCCCATTTTATGAGGACTGTCTTTATAGTTGTCTAAGAACGCCTTGAAAGATACAACCATCTCACTAATGCCAGTGAGGTTGATAGCAGGAGATACCATACGAGCAGTGCCTTCGAATGATGGTTTCCAATAAAGTTTGATTTCGTTAGGTTCGCCGCCTGCTTGGTGTGTCTTCCATATAGACCAGTTGCTACTGCCTTCACCTTCGAAGGTCCAGTTGGTTGGAAGATCGTCAGAATCGAAATGCTCGCTGATGTATGAGATTCTGCTCTGTGCGAAAATTGTTACTGATAACAATAATGCGATTGTAAGAAGTAATGTCTTTTTCATAATTTTTATTTTAAGTCAACAAGACTACATGACAATAAGACTACAAGTTTTTGATGCTGGTGCCTGAGCTTGTCGAAGGCAGATTGTCACTTCGACAGGCTCAGTGACCTAACAACAAAAAGCCAGCAGCCAAAAGCCAATAGCCTTAGTCTTTAATAATTCGTTTTACTATATTTCCCTTTTCAGTATTTATCTTAATAAAGTAAATTCCTGCTTTCAAATTTGAAACGTCAATTGAGTTTCTGAGTTTCTGAGTTTCTGAGTTTCTGAAATTTTGAACTCTTCCATAAACATCATAAATTTCTACAGTCTGAGTCAGTGTCTGAGTCTCAATATAAAGTCTGTCGTTAACAGGGTTAGGGTAGACGCTGATATTATCTATAAAAATATCACTGATGTTTTCTTCAGCTGTTATTTCTTTTACAATGCCTATAGAAGTCTTGTCGTTTTCATAAACAGCCACTACTTCAACATATTTGTTGTTTTTAAATTCTGTAGTGAATTCTAATGATGATACGTTTTCAGAAGCTAACACACCGTCGAGGTAAACATTATATCCTACAGGATTTCCTTTTTCAGGTGCGTTCCATTTCACTTTCAAGTTGTTGTTGCTTATTGATGTGGTGACATTTTCGACAGGGTAGCAGTGGCTTGTATATTCGTATGCGAAATGACTGTTGTAAATATCTTTTGTGTCACCGTCTTGTATCCATAATGCTACTTCGAGGTCGTTGATGTCTTCCATAAATGAATATTCCATGTTATAAGAAAACTCGAGACGTTTGTATTCTCCAGCTTTAAGTTCGATGCTTTTTCCTTCGTCGCCGCTTAACATCTTCATCATGACATGATGGAACTCTGTCTCACCATTGTTGCCAGTATTTTTTGTTGTTGTCTTTTCGTTGACAGAGACGTATGCTTTGATGTTTTCTGTATTGAAATATGTCATGAAGTCGGCAGTGACAGTGATAGTATTACCTTCTACATTGAATGCGCCTCTAACATTAGCGAGTGCTGGGTTATCATAATGGCTTTGGAATGCATCCTCGATAGTAGCCTTGTCGATGAGAGCACCGTCGAAATGTAGTTGAGGAACGCTTAATACGTTATAATAAGACATCTTTGTTCCTACTTCTTGAGTGTAATAAGGGTCACCCATACCAGGTCCATTGGCGGTATATTTTGTGTAAGTGTACTTGCCTTCGTTATTGTGTGTGAGTTCTGCCATGGTGTTGTTGACAGCAACGCAAGGAGCACATGTAGAGCTTGAGAAGTGTTCTATCATAGGTATTCTCTGTGTCCCATACATGGCGACGCCGATTTCTTTTGTGATTTTGTTGACAGTTTCGAGTTCTTCATCATTCACTCTGAATATCTCAATCTCTATTTCATAATCTTCACCGAAGTTGAAGTCGTACATGTCTTCAAATGTAAATTGTTTGGTGTCGAGATAATTTATCTCTGTGTAGAATGACTCAGTGAATGTCTCTTCGCCATTGATGATACATCTTGCTTCGAACGACTTTATCGTTGTTTCGCCAATATTCTTTACAGAGAAATTGATAGGTTGTTCTCCTTGAACAATGTATTTTGGAACGTCGATACTTGTTGCCTCAATTCCGATGCTTTCTACGATATATACTTTAAAGTTGTCGAAGTAGATGCCGGATATGGCATATGAGTTACCTTCGAAGTAGAAGCAGAATTTCACGTTATGTTTTCCCATGTCGGGACCGCTTATGTTTTTAAGGATTGAAACCTTTTCTGTTGCGGTATATTCTTCTGTCCAAACGTCGTTCCATGTGGCGCCGTCGTCGGATGATGTTGCTACACCTATCTTTGCTTTTCCACTGAACATAACGACATAAATGTCTAAGGACAACATGGCGCTGTTTATACCTGCCAAGTCGATTGCAGGTGACACAAAACGTGCGGTACCATTGAATTGTGGGCTCCATGATAGCTGCATCTCGTTAGGTTTGCCGCCAGCTCCGAAGCTAGGGGAGACATACCAGTTGTTGGTGCCAACACCAGCTTTAGTCCAGCCTTCTGGATAACCGCTGTCGCTGAAATCTTCATCGATGAGATTGATGGTGTTCTGTCCCATTACAATCATCGAGAATATCAGCCCTAATGTAAGTAGTAATGTCTTTTTCATAATTTTTAAAATTAGGAGTTAAGGAACTGAGGAGTTGAGGAATTGAGGAGTTGAGTTTTTTCATGCTCTCAGCTCCTCATACCCTTATACCCTCAAATCCTTTTTAATTCTTAATAATTCGTTTTACTATATTTCCTCCTTCAGTATTGATTTTAACGAAATAAATTCCAGCCTTCAAATCTGACAAATCAATTGAGTTTCTGAGTTTCTGAGTTTCTGAGTTTCTGAGATTTTGAACTCTTCCATAAACATCATAAACGACAACTTCTTCAACTTCAGTTTCTACCTCGATATAAAGTCTGTCGTTAACAGGATTAGGATATACCTTAATATTGTCTGCTGCTAAATTTTCCTCAACATTTTCCCATATGCCATCGAGAACTTTTATAACACTTACTGATGTTTTTCCATCTTCATAAACAGCAACGACTTCAGCGGTAGATTCTCCTAAACGTACTTCTTCGATAAGTTGAGGATCTTCAGAATGATAACTTAACTCATTAGCATTGTTTTCTGCAATCAATTTTCCATTGACATAGATGTTATATCCAATAGGGTTTCCTTTTTCTGGAGCTTCCCAGCTGATTTCGACAGCACCTGTGCAATCGAGGATTTCTACAGCGTTCAAGTTTTGAACTGGATAGCAGTGTTCTGTGTATTCGTAAGCAAAACGGCTGTTGTAGACTTCTTTTGTCTCGTAGTTTTGTAACCATAATGCAACTTCAAGGTCGTTGATGTCTTCCATGAAAGTTGTAGACATATCAAGGGAGAATTCGAGACGTTGATATTCACCAGCGTTGATATTCATAACGGTTCCGTCATGGTCTTTTAACATTCTCATCAAGATATGATGGAATTCTGTCTCGCCGTTAGTGCCAGTATTACCAGTTGTAGTCTTTTCGTTGATAGCGACATAAGCTCTTACGTTATCTAATTTTATGTATGACATGAAGTCAGCAGTGATATTGATAGTATTTCCTTCAACCTTAAAGCTACCTCTTATGTCGGAGAATGTTTTTGTATTGTAAATGTCGTTGATTGTTTCTGCTGTCACCGATGAGTGGAATGTTTCCTTGCCGTCGAAGTACAATGTAGGAACTGATTTAACATCGTAATAGTTCTTTTTGTAGCCTACTTCGTTAATGAAATAAGGGTCTCCTAATCCAGGTCCGTAGAATGGATATTTGACGTAAGTATATTTGCCTGCACTTTCTTGTTCTACTTGAAGCATGTGATTGTTTGCTTCGACGCAATATGGGTAGCATGTAGAACTTGAGAAGTGTTCTATCATAGTGATTTTGTTAACATCGCCCAATGTCAATTCGAATTCTTTTTCCATGATATTGTTGCTTTCATCGCTGTCGCTTTCTCCGTTGACAGAAACTATTTCAACACTTATGTCGTGTGTTCCAGTAGCGAGGTATGCAGCTTGTGAGAATGTGAATTGTTGGAAATTCAATGATTCAATATTAGTATTGAAAGTCTCGGTGATGACCTTGTCGTCGATTTCGTATTTTGCTTCGAATGATGTTATATCTGATGAGCCTGTGTTTTGTACTGTGAAAGAGACTTCCTTGTTGCCGTATCTGCTCATATCAGGAATGTCGATGCTTGAGATGCTTAAGTCGAGTTGTCCTCTTGAAGAAATGACGATGTCATCGAATGACCAGTCGTTCATAGCTCCTGAGTAGCCGGTGAAGTATAGACTGAAATAAACTCTTTCATTGCCTAAGTCAGGAGTGCTGATGAGTTCATATACTTCATAATGACCATTGTTGAGATATTCTCCTTCCCAGCCTACATTCCAGTTGATAGTGTCGAGTGATGTAGCTATACCTATTTTATATGGAGCGAATGGGTCGATTTGGTTTTCGAGAGTGTGTCGGAAACTTACGACCACTTCATTTGTTCCATTAAGGTTCAACGCTGGTGTTATAACACGTGTTGTTTCAAATACCACTGGTGGCAAGAAATAGAATTTCAATTCGTTAGCTTCTCCACCTGCTTTGTTTGACTCTGAAATGCTCCAATTATCTTTGCCAATTTCTGATATAGTCCAACCTTCTGGCCATTCAGTGCTGTCGAAACTTTCGTTCAAAAATGCGTGACCTTGTGCAAATGTCATCGCTGTGAGCATCAATGCTAATGTAAGTAGTAATGTCTTTTTCATATTTTTAATGTCAACGGACAACAGACAACAATCAACTGTCTTTGTCCAGATTATTAATTTTTTTTTTTTTAACCAACAGCCAATAGCCAACAGCCAATAGCCTTAGTTTTTAATAATTCGTTTTACTATATTTCCTTTTTCAGTATTTATTTTAACAAAGTAAATTCCAGCCTTCAAATCTGACAAATCAATTGAGTTTCTGAGTTTCTGAGTTTCTGAGTTTCTGAGATTTTGAACTCTTCCATAAATGTCATAAACGACAACATTCTCGACTTCATCTTCAGTGACGATATATAATTTGTTGTTAACCGGATTAGGATATACGCTGCATTGTGATACATTGTGTTCTATTACATTGTCGCCGTAAGCATATTTCTTTGCAAGTCCGACAGATGTCTTGTCGTTTTCATAAAGTGCTACAACTTCAACAAAGAATACATCATCGTTTGATGTTGTATTATATGATAATTCCGTTGTATTTTCCAACACTAATTCATTATTGACATATACATTATATCCTATAGGATTGCCTTTTTCGGGAGCATTCCATGTAACGTTTCTTTCATTGCCTTTGACATTGATTGCCAGATTCTGAATAGGGTAGCAGTGACTAGTGTAATCGTATGCATAGCGACTGTTGTAGACTTCTTTTGTCTCGTAATTCTGTATCCATAAAGCTACTTCCAAGTCGCCTATGTCTTCCATGAATGTCTCAGTGATGTTTAAAGTACATTCCATGCGATAATATTCTCCGGCTTTGATGTTGACTATTCTGCCTTCGGCATTGTCAGGCATCGTCAATGAGATATGATGGAATTCTGTCTCGCCGTTTTCTGATACGTTCTTTGTCGTTGTCTTTTCATTGACAGATGCAAAAACTCTCACATTATTAATATCGACATACGACATGAAGTCGGCTACAATTCTTATTGAGTCGTAATCGACGTCGAATGCACCTTTGATATTTACATAAGCTGGAACATTATATTGTGCTTCGAAGTTCTGTGCTTTGATAGCTCCGAATCCTTGATTGGTGCCGTCGAGGAAGAGGTGAGGAGCGGAAGTAACACCATAATAAGTTGTTCTCACTTTTGCATCTTCTGTGTTATAAGGGTCGCCTGGATATGGGAATGACAGAGGATATTTAACGTAGGTGTATTTGCCAGTATTGTTGGCTGTGAGGGTGTTCATGTTGATATTGACATCCTTGCAAGGGCCGCAGGTAGAACTGGAGAAATGTTCTATCAATGGGATGCGTTGTGTTGAACCCATTGTGACAGCGAAGTCTTTGCTTAAATAGTTGTCGGTAATATCATTGTCACTGTTTCCGTTGACTTCAGTGATTGTTATTGGTATATTGTAATTACCAGGGTTTAAGTTAAAAGTATTTTTCAATGTGAACTGTTTTGTCTCAAAAGGAGCTAGTTCTGTCTCGAAAGTTTCAGGATATGTAGTGCCACAGTAGCTGTCTGTTATGTTTGGACTTTCAATAGTAAACGAATTTACAGTCTCTTTGCCTATGTTTTGTACTGTAAATTTCACTTCTGTTTCGCCAGCTTCAGCTATCTCTGGTATGTCAATGCTGACTATTCTGAGGTCGAGGTTTTCCTGGACGAAAATCTCGAGGTCATCGAAATGCCAGCTGTAGAGGTTGTAAGAGTCGCCTTCGAAGAAAAGAGCGAATTTTACATTTGATTTTCCCATGTCAGGAGTGCTGATGACCTCATTGATTATGTAGTTGCCTGTCTGAGAATATGTATTTGACCATGCCTCATTCCATGTCTTTCCATTGTCTGATGATGTGGCGATACCGATCCTACTGCTGCCAGAGAAGTTGTCGAGATAATGTTTGAAAGAAACAGCTACCTCTTCCACTTCTTTAAGGCTCTTCGATTTATATGCGAAATAAGAGGCTCCGTTGAAACCAGGATCGAAATACAACATAAGCTCATTACATTCTCCACCAGCTCTGTCGGTAAGTGATATCCTCCAGTTTGGAGTTCCAATTCCATAAACCATCCAGCCTTGTGGCAATGTTGTTGAATCAAAGTTCTCTTTTACAAAAACTTTCTTCTCCTGCGCTATGACTGCAAACGATAACAATAACGCTAATGTAAGTAGTAAAGTCTTTTTCATGATTTTAATGTCAACGGACAACAGACAACAGTCAACTGTCTTTGCCCAGATTATTAATTTATTTTTTTTAACCAACAGCCAATAGCCAATGGCCTTAGTCTTTAATAATTCGTTTTACAATATTTCCTTCTTCAGTATTTATCTTAACGAAATAAATTCCAGCCTTCAAATTTGAAACGTCTATTGAGTTTCTGAGTTTTTGAGTTTCTGAGTTTCTGAGATTTTGAACTCTTCCATAGATATCATAAACAACAACTTCATTTATCTCTGTTCCTGCCTCAATATAAAGTCTGTCGTTTACTGGGTTAGGGTAGACTCTGCATTGTGTGTCTTCAATTTCATTGACATTTACATCATCACTGATTTTACCTATGATGCTTACTGACCTTTTGTTGTTTTCATATACAGCTACTACTTCAACATAGTGTGTCAGTCCGTCATATAATGTCACAGCAGATTCATTGTCGATGAATGTTGTTTCTTTGTGGTTTTCTGCAACCAACACACCGTCGATAATGATGTCGTATCCTTGTGGAGTATTGTTTTCAGGAGCATCCCAGCTGAGTTCTAATCTAGGCTCGTCGCCTGTTTTTGATACGTTTAAGTTGCGTGCTGGATAAACGTGTTCGCAGTATTCGTAAGCGAAACGGCTGTTGTAAATCTCTTTTGTCTTAGGATTTTGAATCCAGATTGCTACTTCAAGGTCGTTGAGTTCTTCCATATTTGTTTTTGTCATGTCATGTGTGAATCCAAGACTTTGATGTTTGCCGCCTTCTAGGTTTAATTTTATTCCGCCAGCTGAGCTTAACATTTTCATCATAATATGATGGAATTCTTTCTCGCCGTTAGAACCGATGTTTTTATGAGTAGCTTTTTCATTTACTGCGATATAAGCTACGACATTCTCAATGTCTGAATATGAGAATATGTCTGCAATAACATTTATTGAACTATCAGCTTCGTTAACGTTGAAACTTCCTCTTAGGTCGATGAATGATGTTGTGTTGTAGCTTCTGTCTAACTTTTCTTGTGGGAGAGGGTCTTCTGTATTTTTTCCGTCAAGGAAAATCATCGGGACATTATTGACATTGTAATAGTTTCTTCTTGTTCCGCACTCTGAAGTGTAATAAGGGTCGCCAGTGCCTGGTCCGTTCATAGGATATTTGACGTATGTATATTTGCCTGGGTTGTTGGCTGTGAGAGTGTCCATGCCTTGGTTTGTGAAGACGCAAGGGAAACATGTTGAGCTTGAGAAATGTTCTATCATTGGAATTCTCTGGCATGTTCCGAATCCAACTTCGATGTCCTTTGCTTTGATGTTGTTGTCGATATAATTGTCGTTGCTGTCGTTGACAGATGTTATCTCGACATTTAGTTTATAATTTCCAACACTTGTAAACAATGGAGTTTCAAATGTGAATTGTTCTGATGCGAAAGTTCCTAAATCTGTTGTGAATGTCTCTTCTGTATATTCGCTTTCACCTTCTATTTGATATTTGGCTTTGAAAGAGGTGATGCTGTTTTTGCCTAGGTTTCTGACAGTGAAACTGATAAGGTTGTTACCATTACCTAATTTGTCGCTAGTATTGATACTTAATACTTCAGCATCGATTTCTTCTTGTTTGAATATTAAGATGTCATCGAATTGCCATGAGTTGATGTCGTTTGTTGATCCTTGGAAGTATATGCATATCAACACGTTTTCTTTACCCATATCTTCAGTTTCAATGACTTCATTAACGACGTATTTTCCTGTCTCGTTATAAATCTGGCTCCATCCAGTGTTCCATGTAGCGCCGTTGTCGGAAGATGTAGCAACACCGATAGTACATACGCCATTATAATATGAATAATAATCGAAGTAATGTTTGAAAGATATAACTATAGATGAAATTCCTGTAAGATTTATTGCTGGCGTTGCGATGCGTGTGGTTCCATTGAAGACTGGGTCCCAGTATAAGTCGAGTTCATTAGGTGTGCCGCCAGCTCTGTCTGTCGCTGTAACACTCCAGTTTTTGTTGCCGCCGCCAAATACAGACCAGCCACTTGGCAATGACTTGCCATCGAAAGATTCTTGAAGAAGAGAGCCTCTGTTCTGTGCAAACATCGAAACAGATAACAATAATGCTAATGTAAGAAGTAAAGTCTTTTTCATAATATTCTTTTTAAGTCAACAAGACCACATGACAACAAGACTACAAGTTTTTGATGATTAAGTAGGTCAACAAAAAGCCAATAGCCAACAGCCTTAGTCTTTAATGATTCTTTTTACAATATTTCCTTTTTCAGTATTAATTTTAACGAAATAAATTCCAGATTTCAAATTTGAAACGTCTATTGAGATTCTGAGATTCTGAGATTCTGAGATTCTGAGTTTTTGAATTCTTCCATAAACATCATAAACTGTAACTTCTTCTATTTCGAATTCTGCTTCGATGAAGAGCATGTCGTCGGCAGGGTTAGGGAAGAGTATGAATGATGATTCTAATTCTGTTAAGCCTTCTCCTAATGTCTTGACACATACTTTTTCAGAATGTTCTGATTCTGTCTCGTCAAGGACTGATGTAACAGTGTAGCAGTATTCTGTGTTATATTCAAGACCTTCGTCAGTGTAATTTGTTTCTGTGGTATTTTTAACTAAGACGTCACCACGGTAGATGTTGTAGCTTGTTGCGTTGGCAGCTGCATCCCATGTCAATTTTATTGAAGATGTGCTTTTTGGAGTGGCTTTTAAATTACGAGGAGCTTCCACTGTAACGTAATCTTCCACTTCTCCGAATAATTTTGCTACACCAACAGATGTCTTGTCGTTGTCATAAGTAGCGATAACTTCTGCAGTGAATGTCTCTTCTGATGAAGTCAAACTGTAGCTTAATGCTGAACTTTCTGATACTAGCTTACCGTTGATAAACACTTTATATGACTTTGGTGAACCTTCTTCAGGAGCTTCCCATGTCAAGGTGTTGTCATCTTCATTAAATGTCAAGTTTTGAATAGGGTAGCAGTGATTTGTGTAAGCATAAGCGAAGCTACTGTTGTAAATCTCTTTTGTCTCAGGATTTTGTATCCATAATGCAACTTCAAGGTCGTTGATATCTTCTACGTTTGTAAGTGACATGTTGTGAGTGAATTCTAGACGTTGATATTCTCCAGCCTTGATGCTGACAGGGTTTCCTGATTTTGACTTTAACATCTTCATCATGATATGATGAAATTCTGTCTCACCATTAGAGCCAGTGTTCTTTGTTGTAGTCTTTTCATTTACAGTGATAAAAGCGACAGCATTTTCTAATGTTATATATGACATGAAGTCGGCAATGACATAGATGATGTCATCTTCTATACTGAATGCACCTCTGATGTCTGCGTATGCTGGAACTTCACGTCTTTCATCTAACTGTTCTTGTGTCAGGTAGTTGCTGCCGTTGCTTCTGCCATCTAAAAAGATGTTAGGCACGCCAGTGACACCATATTCTTGTACTTTGTATGATGCTTCGAAATTGTTATAAGGGTCACCGGAAGTAGGGAATTTAGTGTAGGTGAACTTGCCTTCGTTGTTTTGTGTGAGTGTGTGCATCTGTTGGTTTACAGCCACGCAAGGTCCGCATGTAGAGCTAGAGAAATGCTCAATCATTGGAATTCTTTGTGCTTTGTTGAAAGCTACGCTGATATTCTTTTCTTTGTAGTTGTTACTTGCGTCTTGGTCTTTGTTGCCGTTGACAGACAATATCTCTACAGAGATGTTATATGGTTTGTTTCTTGCAATTGCGTTGAAAGTCTTGCCTTTATAAGTTACTTGAACTATCTCTGAATTGTTGATGTCTTGTTCGAAAGTAGCGATAGTAGCAGTTTCCCAGTTGCTGGCTTTAATCTTAGCTTCGAAAGAATTCACGATAGCTGTTCCGAGGTTTTCAACGAGAAATGAAATCTCTCTCTCTCCTGTCTCTATCATGTTAGGCATCTCGATGTCTATTATTCTCAAGTCGAATTCAGACTGTTCGTAAATCATCAGGTCATCGAAGAACCAGTTGTCCATATTTTGAGAAACACCTTCATAGAACAAGCAGAATATGACATTGTCTTTACCCATGTCGGATGTTGTGAAGGAGGCTTTGACATCGTAAACACCTGTCATTGTGTATTCTTGAGACCATCCAGTGTTCCATGTAGCTCCGTTGTCTGATGAGGTGGCGATGCCTATAGTGTGGATGAATTCATTGTCTCTGAAATTGTCGAAGAAGTGTTTGAAAGAAACAACCATCTCGTTGACGTCGCTGAGATCGTATGCTGTGGTGATCAAGCGTGAGCATCCTTCGAATTTAGGATCCCAAGCAAGTTTCAGTTCGTTGCCGTCACCACCAGAATATGTGGTTAATGATATCTTCCAGTTGTTCGTTCCTACTTCAGATGTCGTCCATCCGCCAGGCAATTCCGAACCATTGAAAGACTCGTCAATAAATGTCGCTCTGTTCTGAGCAAACATCATTGCTGAAAATAATAATGCAATTGTAAGTAGTAGTGTCTTTTTCATTTTTTAAAGTCAACGGACAACAGACAACAGTCAACTGTCTTTGTCCAGATTATTAATTTATTTTTTAAACCAATAGCCAACAGCCTTAGTCTTTAATAATTCTTTTAACTATATTTCCTTTTTCAGTATTTATCTTAACGAAATAAATTCCAGATTTCAAGCTTGATACATCAATTGAATTTCTGAGTTTCTGAGTTTCTGAGTTTCTGAGATTTTGAACTCTTCCATAGATATCATAAAGCACAACGTCTTCAATTTCAGTTTCTGCTTCAATATAGAGTTTATCGCTAACAGGATTTGGATAGACGTTTACTGATGAAATTTGTTCTTCTGTGATATTGTCGATGTCTTCGTCATCTTCTTTAAAACCTTCTGTTAATGTTGCGCTGTTGTGAACTTCTTTTGTGACGTAGCTTTGAATCCATACTGCAACTTCGAGGTCTTGCATTTCTTCAACATTTGTTGTGCTCATATCGTAAACGAATTCATATTGTTGTCTTTGACCAGCGTAGAAACTTGTGTCGATGCCTTCGCTGCCGGTAAGCATACACATTAAGACGTGATGGAATTCTGTTAATCCGTTAGAGCCCACATTGCCTGTTGTAGTCTTTTCGTTTACTGTCATGAATAATTTCACATCAGTGATGTCGATATAAGGAGTGACGGTGGCTTTTACTGTGATGTTATTGCCTTCAATTTCGTAACCGCCTATTATCTTGATATATGCAGGAGTTGCATAGCTGTTGTCGAAGTAAGATTGTTTTGGTTGTTTGGTTGTTGTTGTACCATCGAATATTATTGTAGGAACGCCTGACACTTCGTAATATGCGCCTCTTACGCTGCAGTCTTCGATGTAATATTTGTCGCCTACGCCAGGGTAGTTCCATGGATATTTTACGTAAGTGTATTTGTCTTTGTTATTTTCTGTGAGAGAAGTCATTGTGTTGTCGACTTCAACGCAAGGTTGGCATGTAGAACTTGAGAAGTGTTCAATCATAAGAGTTCTTGCGATGCTTTTAATGAAAGTTCTGATTTCTTTTGACATGCTGTTGTTGTCAGTATTTGCATCTTCTTCGCCATTGACGCTTTTAATGTTGACTTTGATTTCATGTGTTCCTGGGGTGAGGTTAACGCTTTTCTTGAAAGTGAACTTTTGTTTTTGGTTAGGTGCAATAGTTGTGTTGAAAGTCTCTGTTACGATGTCTTGACCTTCAACTTCGTAACTTGCTTCGAATGAAGTGATTTCTTCTTTGCTGATGTTGTCTGCTGTGAAGCTGATTTCGATGTCTCCAGATTGGATGACGCTGTTGACATCGATACTTGACAATTGGATGTCAGCGCCTGCATCGCTTAAAGTGAAGATGCTGATGTTGTCGAAATACCATTTGTTGAATCTTGAAGTGTTGCCTTCAAAGAATAGGCAGAACAATACGTTTGTTTTGCCCATATCAGATGTGCTGATAATTTCGTTTATTTCATATAATCCTGATGATGAGGCATCAGCATATGTCTTGCTCCATGCTTTGTTCCATGTTGTGCCGTTGTCGGATGATGTAGCTATGCCGATAGTGCAGCCTAATGGAGAGTCGTTGCTTAAATAATGTTTGAAAGAGAGACCGAGTTCTTTGACATCTGTCAAGTCGGCTGAACCCATAACGAGATGAATGCCAGCTGTGACAATAGGACTGCTCTTGAAATACAATTCGTTAGGGTCGCCACCTGCGTTGTTGGTGGTGTTTATCTTGAAGTTGTCAGCGCCTTCACCTGTGAAGTACCAGCCTTCTGGCATCTCTGCTGAATCAAATGTTTCGTTGATTATAAATGAACTGTTTTGAGCAAAAATTGTTACAGACAACAATAATGCCAATGCTAAAAATAAATGTTTCTTCATCTCGAATTTTTAATTAAAAAGTAAAATTATTCAATCTACAAAGATAGGTATTTATCATAAATATAGGCTAATTTTTTCTTAAAAATATTAGGTAATTAGTATAATATTTTACTTTTTTTTATCTTTGCAAATCTTAACATAAAATCTAGAGAAATAATGTTTAAACCTACAGAATATCAGATTAAATCGGTGGCGACAGGAAACCTCTGTGAAGACAGTGGCTGGTTGCTCGATTTCAAAGGTGAAGAGAAACCAAGTCTTATTCGTGCTATCTACTCAAACAAACAACTTGAAGTCAAGAAAGAAAACAACGGACTTTACTGTTATTCCGATTGGCTTCCGATAAAACGTCAGTTGCAATGTGACGCAAAACCAATAACTTACAAAAGCGTAAAATTGGCAGAGAAATTAGGATTGAGTAATTTATATATTACATTCAACGGTTATTATCCAGAGATTGGCGCTAACATGCGCACTTGTTCATTCAAGGAGACTGAGGCTTATTCTATCTGTGCTCGCCTTTCTGAAGAGAAAAAAGATGAAGTGATAGTCGTATCTTCAGCGGGTAACACAGCACGTGCTTTTGCTCAAGTCTGTTCCTATAACAACATAAAATTATTATTGACAATTCCAGAAGACAATATTGATGCACTTTGGTTCGAGAAACCATTGAATCCTTGTGTTAAGGTGTTGGCAACGAAGTCGGGCAGCGATTATTTCGATGCTATAAATCTTGGAAATATCGCTTGTGAAGTTGATGGTTTCTTCGCTGAAGGCGGTGCTAAAAACATAGCTCGTCGTGACGGAATGGCAACTACTATGTTGTCGGCAGTGACTTTCATAGGCAGAATTCCTGACTATTATTTTCAGGCTGTGGGCAGCGGAACGGGAGCTATCGCGGCATGGGAGGCTAACCTCAGATTTATCGAAGACGGCCGCTTTGGTAATAATAAAGCTAAGATTTATGTCTCACAAAATGTTCCTTTCTTGCCGATGTATAATGCTTGGAAACAAGACTCTCGTGAGATGCTTGCCTACGATAACGACCAGGCTCGACAGGATGCTAACTCTGTGATAGCAAAGGTTCTTACTAATCGTAAGCCTCCTTACTCCATAGCCGGAGGTTTGTACGATGCTATGAAAGATACAGATGGTGATTTCTTCGCTGTGACTAATGATGAAGCTGAAGCTGCTGGTAAATTATTTGAGGAGTTGGAAGGCATCGATATCAATCCTGCAGCTGCTGTGGCAACGGCATCATTGATACAAGCTGTAGAGAATAACCAAGTGGAAAAAGATGCCGTTATCATGCTAAACATCACTGGCGGCGGCGAGAAACGTTTCAAAGAAAATAATGAGATTTTTTACCTTAAGCCAACAAAAGTGTTTGATATAACAGCAAGTAAAGAAGAGATCCATGAATTTTTGAGAAGTTTAGAATTTTAAAAATATCCATGAAATTACACTAAAACAACACTAAAATAAATTCGTGCAGATTCGTGTGGTTTCGTGGATGTGAAATGAATTTGTGGATAAAAAATTAGAGGCGTCACTTCTGTGGCGCCTCTTCTTGTTGTCTTATAGTCTTGTGGACTTGTAGTCTTATTTTTCAATGAAAGCGATTGTTTCACCTTTTTCAACGAGCTTGCCTTGAGGAGCAACAGCCTCGACGATCTTGCCTGGCCATAATGCTACTACTGGTTCTTGACCGTAAGGAGCTTGGATTTGAGCGATGATGTCACCTTCTTTGTAAACTGTACCTTGAGCTGGTGTTGTTGACTTGTCGTTGAAGTCGATGTCCCATAAGATTCTACCGCCAACAGGAGCCACTACTGGTTCTGCGTTTGGATGACGTAATGCTCTTAAATCTGGAATCTTAACTTCACCGCCAGCTTTTTCAAACTTAGCTTTCATCTTTTCTTCTAACTCTTGGTTGAAACGACGTTTAGCTTCGCCTGATTTATATTCACGGTATTGTTTTTCGTGCATTGCAAATTCGAAGAGTTCTTCTTCGTCTGGACCTAAATCCCAACCGTTTTCTTCCATTTCTTTGCGGAAACGTGGAAGTTCATCTGGATAGTTGTCTTGTGGGTTACCTTCGAAGAATTCGAAACCTTTCTTCTTAGCCAAGTCGATGATTTCTTGGTCTAATTTACCTGGAAGTTGACCAGCTTTACCTAAAATCATGCCCCATGCAGCTGGGTCGATAGAGTTTTCGTAACGAGCGTCGCCCTTGCTTAATGAATAGAGGTTCATCAAAGCGATGTTCTTTGTGTATTGGCTGAATGGAGTTACCAATGGAGGGTAACCGAGTTTAGGCCAGATATTTTGTACTTCGTCGAAGAGTTGAACGAGGAGTTCGTCTTCTGTGAGTTCTTTTTCACCTTTATTTTTGAGGTTCATGTTGATAGCAGCGTGAACGCCTTTGAGGTCAGCCATGAGTGAGCCCATCATACCACCTGGGAGACCGCAGCCTAACATCAATGAGTTGAGGTAACGGTTACGTGGGTCGATCCAGTAGCCTAAGAAGTCATCGATGAAGCTTTGTGTCATCGCGCGAGCTTCCATATATGCGTTCATGTCGATGTCTTTTACTAAGAAACCAGCGTCTTTCAACATAGCTTGTACTGAGATAACGTCTGGGTGAACCATACCCCATGAGAGTGGTTCCATAGCAACGTCGATATAGTCAACGCCAGCGTGAGCTACTTCTAACATAGAAGCCATTGATAAACCTGGGCCTGAGTGACCATGGTATTGAACTTTGATTTCTGGGTGTTGTTTCTTGATAGCAGCGACGACTTTACCTAATGAGAATGGACGGCCGATACCTGCCATATCTTTCAAAGCGATTTCTTTAGCACCAGCTTGGATGAGTTTCTCAGCCATGTCGATGTAATATTCAGCTGTGTGAACTGGTGAGTAAGTGATACTCATAGCAGCTTGTGAAATCATACCAGCTTCGTTAGCCCATTGGATTGAAGGGATGATGTTGCGAACGTCGTTCAAACCGCAGAAGATACGTGTGATGTCGACACCTTGAGCTTTCTTTACTTTGTACATAAGTTGACGAACGTCAGCTGGAACTGGGTTCATACGCAAAGCGTTGAGAGCACGGTCGAGCATGTGACATTCGATGCCGCCTTTGTGTAATGCTGCTGTGAAAGCGCGTACTGAGTGGTTTGGATTTTCTCCGTATAATAAGTTAACTTGTTCTGCTGCACCGCCATTAGACTCGACACGGTCGAAGCAACCCATCTTGATGATGATAGGAGCGATTTGTTCTAATTGGTCTTTGCGTGGAACGTATTTACCGGAACTTTGCCACATGTCACGGTAAACCAAACTGAATTTTATTTCCTTCTTCATATTTTTATTTGTTGAGATTTAACAAAATTAAAGCTCACAAAGATAACATTTTTTTTTAAAAATATGAGATAGGAATTAGGAATTAGGAATTATTTTTTTTGAAAGAGAAAAGAATGTGGTAAAAGAAATAACTCCTAATTAAAAATCCCTTGTCCATTGTCCGTGGTCTGTTGTCTTTAGTACACCAACAACCCGACAATAGCTCCTAATCCGATTATTGCGAATGGCCCGACTTTCTTGAAATATAATGCTATGAATGCCACGATGCATATCAAGAAGCTCTTCCAGTCGATGAAGTTTTCTGGTGTGGCGAGTGTGACGGCAGCTGTGCCGATAAGTCCGATAACAGCTGGTTTCAATCCTGACATCACGCCTCTGAAGATAGGATGGTTTTTCCAGGCTTCATAAACCTTGCATAAAAGAAGAACTATTATAAATGATGGCAATACAACCGCAAAAGTCGCTGTGAATGAACCGAGAACACTCATGAATTCAGAGGCCCCTGATTTTAATAATACCTCATATCCGACGTATGTCGCTGAGTTGATGCCGATAGGTCCTGGAGTCATCTGTGAGATGGCGACGATGTCGGTAAAAGTGGTCTCATCAATCCAGCCGTGAACTGTGACGACTTCGTTCTGTATGAGCGGAAGCATGGAATAACCACCTCCGATGGTGAACATGCCGATGATGAAAAATGTCAAGAATAACTCAAGATATATCATGATGTTCTTTGTTTTTATACCAACTGATGAAAGCGGCAATCACGATGACGCATATCAGTATGTAAATAGGTGAGACACTTAAAAAACAAACTAAAGTCATTGATAAGATGACGATTGCCCATGACCACCATTTCATCTTTGTGGCTTTTATCATGTCAATGACAGGGACGCCGATGAGTGCAACCACCACAGGTCTGATGCCTTTGAAAGCCTTGATGACGTATTCATTATCCTTGAAGTTGGTGAAGAATATCGCAACTAATAAGATAATGAGGAAAGGAGGGAGGCAACTGGCAATTGTCGCTACTACACTTCCTTTGGTGCCACGTAACTTATGCCCAGTTAAGATTGAAATATTGACGGCAAACAATCCAGGTGCAGTTTGTGATAATGTGATGATATCGACAAAGTCCTCGTCGTTGAGCCACTTACGACTGACGAGTTCCGACTTAATAGCCGCAATCATCGGAATGCCTCCACCAATAGTGAAGGCTCCGATCTTTGCGAATATCCAAAATATCTGCCACAGACTTACCATAATCTCAATTATAAATTTTGATTTGTCAAGACGCATCAACGACATATTTTTATTTTGTGGTGTCGCTGTGATACGTCTCTACAATCTCAATTATGAATTATGCATTATGAATTATGAATTAATCTCAGCATTCCTTCGTTGCTGCTTCTAATCTCTTCATGATTGAGAAGATGACGATTGCTGATAATAAGCATAATACGACGAGGACACCCCATACCATCCATAATGGCATGCCTGTTCCCCAGATTTTAGCGATGACGCTGGTTAAATAGTTGCCGATTGCAGTGACGCAGAACCAGCAGCCCATCATCATGCCTTTGTATTTTGGAGGAGCTACTTTTGTTACGAATGAAATGCCGATAGGGCTTAACAATAACTCAGCGAATGTCAATACTAAATATGTGCTGATGAGCCAGTTTGGTGATACTAATGTGTTGCTTACGCCGCCAGCTGCTTTCAATTCTGCTGGACTCATGAGATGTACTGATGCCATTGCCATGACTGTGAAACCTAATGCTGCCACAACCATACCCATACCGATTTTCTTTGGTGATGAAGGCTCTTTGTCTCTCTTTGCCAAAGCTCCGAAAACTGCCATTGATACTGGTGTCAATGCGACGACGAAGAATGGGTTGAACTGTTGGAATTCTTGAGGTAAGATGCTGATTGTTGATGGCATGCGGAGATATAACGCAGCTGCACCAGCCCATAATAATAAGGTGATGATGCCGCTGACGATTTTGTTCTTTCTTGTCTCTGCTTGGAATGTTGAGAATAAAGTGTAGACTGAAATAGCGATTAATGTCAATGCCCAGATGTTGAATCCGATTCTAGAGAATCCTGAAGCTGTACTTGCTGTGTAGTCGCGGGCGAAGAATGTGAGGCACAAGCCGCTTTGTTGGAACGACATCCAGAAGAAGATAACAACAGCGAATACCATGAATAAGGCTGTCATGCGAGTGCGTGTCTGCTCTGGAGTGAGTTCAACGACTTTAACTGTGGTGTTGCCCATTTCCTTTGCTTGTTTTGTGTTGACGTCAGCGTGTTTGAACCAGTTGCGGCAGCAGATATAAATCGCCATTGAGAGTACCAATGAGATACATGCTACGCCGAAACCGTAGTTATATGCTGTTGATAATGAGTCGATGTAATTTTGTGCGAAGACGGCTAAGTCTCCAGTGTTGCCTTGTTGTGCTGCGAGAGCCTCGAATGATTGTAAGGCATCGGCTGAGATTGTTCCATCGAGATATTGGTGAGCGAGTGATGGAATCTGTGGGACGTAAGTGAAGCCAGCATTGCCGAGGAAGAGGTCGGTGACTTTTGTCGCTGTCATAGGAGCGAACATAGAACCGATGTTGATAGCCATGTAGAAAAGACTGAAGCCGTTGTCGCGGAAAGGACTGTATTTTGCCTCGTCGTATAAGTTACCGACCATGACTTGGAGGTTGCCTTTGAAGAGACCTGTTCCTATCGCGATGAGTGCGAGTGCTGAGAACATGGTGACTTTAGCTGTTGCGCCCATCATTGGGACTGCGAGGAGAAGGTAACCGAGGAACATGACCACGATACCAGCTCTTACCATTTTGCCGTAGCCGAAACGGTCGGCGAGGATACCGCCGATGAGAGGCATGAAGTAAACAAATCCGAGGAATGCGCCATAGATTTGGCCTGATTGAGCCTCGTTGAAACCGAATTTAGCTTGCAAGAAAAGCACGAAGATAGCAAGCATGGTGTAATAACCGAAACGTTCGCCAGTATTGGCTAATGCGAGGGCGTAAAGCCCTTTTGGATGACCTTTAAACATGATTTTTTTCTTTTCTTAAATTTTTGCAAAAATAAGAAAAAGACTATAAAAACTCCCAGAAATTATCTTTGCTTATGACTTTAAATTCTACGTTTGAATAGTTGTTTTCGAAAGATAATGGTAATTTAGTTTTTTTTCTAGGATTTAATTTGAATTCGTATGCGAACAATTGTCCGTCTTTTTCTTCAATTAAGTCAATTTCTTGTTGTTGTTTGGTTCTCCAGAAAAACAATTGTGAATAGTCATTGCAATATGCATTACGTTTTATGCGTTCGCTTATCATAAAGTTTTCCCACAGAGCACCAGCATCTTGTCTCATTTCTATAGGTGCAAAATTTGATATTAAAGCATTGCGTATACCATTGTCGTAAAAATAAATCTTCTTTCCTTTTTTGATTTCATTGCGCATATTTTTGTTATACGAAGAAAGACGAAAAACAACAAAACATTTTTCCAATAAATTGATATAAGACTCAACAGTCTCCTTGTCGATGCCTAACAAATTTGATAATTCATTATACGAAACTTCGCTTCCTATTTGGAAAGCCAATGCCCTGACGAGCTTATGTAATATTTCAGGTTTTTTAATGCCTTGATAACTAAGCAAGTCTTTGTAAAGATAATTGTTTGCAAGAGATGACAGCAATCGTTTATTGTCAGATGGATTTGTGACTATTTCAGGATACATGCCATAAATCATCCTTTGTTCTAATAAGCGTGTTTCTTCTCTTTGACTTGTATGGTTTGCTAATTCGGAAAGCGATAATGGGAATAATTTGTATTCAAAAGCTCTTCCAGTGGCAGGCTCATTTATTTTTGAAGAAAGTTCTAATGATGAAGAACCTGTAACTAAAATTTGAGTGTCGAGTTTGAGGTCGGCAATGATTTTTAATGTTAAACCAATATTATTAACTCTTTGAGCTTCATCTATTATTACAACTTTATGATTGCCAATAAGGTTTTTTAGTTCTGTGGAAGTCTTGTTTTCCAAGTCAGCTCTGTCGTCATAATCATCGCAATTCAATTTTAAAACTTTATCGTAATTGTTGATAATGGAATCAAATAAGGTGGTTTTTCCAACTTGGCGCGCACCTAATACGATGATTATCTTTCCTTTATTAAAATCATCTTTGATATTATTTTCTATTTGTCGTTGAATCATCATGAATTTATTTCTGACAAAGATAATACTAATTTCGATTCTAACCGAAAAAAAACAATACTTTTTTCGATTCTAACCGAAAAAGGTGTTGTTTTTTTAGTCTCCAAGTCACCAAGACACCGAGACACTAAGTTTTTGAGATTTTGAGTTTTTGAGGTTCTGAGATTCTGAGATTTTGAGGTTCTGAATTTTTTAAGGTTGCGTAGAGGCGCACGGACGTGCGACTTTGTAATTAGGAGTTAGGAGTGTTCCCAATCCCTTAGTTCCTTAGTTCCTCAAATCCTTAATTCCTAAAAAAAAGAAGCGCCACTTTTAACAGCAGCGCTTCAACTTATAATCTAAAGACAATAACTTTAGTCATTTGCCATTAGTCATTAGTCTTATTGAGTTACTCTTTCTAACCATTTAACCATGCCGAACATGACGCCCATAGAGATGAGGCAGATTACAACGAATACTGTCCAGCAGATCCATAATGGAATAGCATTGTACATCAATGAACCTAAGAATAAGAATGCGTTACCGATAGCTGTAGCACCTAACCATAAACCTTGGCAGAGACCGAGCATGTGTTTTGGAGCTACTTTTGATACGAATGACAAACCGAGTGGAGAGATGAATAATTCAGCGACAGTCAAGAAGAAGTATGTCACGAAGAATACCCATACGCCAGCTCTTGATGCTTCTTGTGTTTCTTCTGGTAATGCGAGGAAGTCTTGTGCTGATGGATAACCTTTGATGTATGAGAATACAGCGAGGAAGATGTATGCCAAAGCTGCGAGACCCATACCGATAGCGATTTTACGAGGAGTGGAAACAACTTTACCTTTTCTTGCTAAAGCAGCGAAGATACCCATGACGATAGGTGTCAATACGATAACGAAGAATGGGTTGATAGCTTGTAAGAACTCAGGAGCTACGCTTTCTGTGTTCATGAAGTCTCTAGCGAACAATGAGAATGAAGCACCATTTTGGTGGAATGAGAACCAGAAGAAGATAGCGATACCTAAAACTGCGAATAAAGCGTAAAGACGTTGTTTGATTTCTTTAGCCATAGCGAGTTTTTCTTCTGGAGTGTAGCCTACAGATTCTGTAGCAGCTTTCTTAACTGGAGTAGGAAGGTTTTTCTTTGTGCAGAGGAATATTGTTAAAGAAATCAACATAGCGATAACTGAAGCGATGAATGAGAAGTGTACGCCTTGGTTGAAAACTTCCAAATATGTGTTAGGGTCGAATGAAGCAGCACCGTCTAATGCTTTTGCTGACAATTCGTTGTAATTGACTAATTTGTCACCTGATAATAAACCGTTGATTTGGTCGTGGCAGAGTGCAGGGAGTTTAGCGTTATAAACGAAGCCGTTTACCTTTAACCACCATGATCTGATGAGAGGAGCTACGAAAGGAGCAATCAAACCACCGACATTGATGAATACGTAGAATATTTGGAAACCTGAGTCTCTCTTGTCTTTTGCGATAGCAAGAGCTTCTGGGCCTTTTTTAGCTTCTTCAGCTTCGAAGTTGTCGTATAACTGACCAACGATAGCTTGTAAGTTACCTTTGAATAAACCATTACCGAAAGCGATCATGAATAAAGCGAAACATGTCAATGGTAATAACCATGCTTGGTTGCTAGCTGTTGCTGTGATAGGAATAGCTAAGAGGATGTAACCTGCAGCCATTGTCATCAAACCTTTTTGGATAGTGCCTTTGTAGTTTTGTGTACGGTCAGCGATGAAACCACCAGCTAAACTTAAAATGTAAATACCGCAGTAGAAACATGAATAAATGAGAGCTGATGTAGTGTCGTTCAAACCGAATTTTGAACAGAGGAACAACACGAGAACCGCGTTCATGATGTAGTAACCGAATCTTTCTCCCATGTTACTGAGAGCAGCGGCGATTAAACCCTTTGGGTGTCCTTTTAACATAACTTTAAAAATTTTAATTAATAATAAATTTAGTTCGTCTTCAATAAAGAAACTCAAAATCTCAAAATCTCAGAATCTCAAAAAAACTTTACGTCTTTGTGACTTTCTGACTTTGCAACTTTAAGGTTGGCAAAGATAATAAAATTTTTTGAATATCAAAGTGGTATTTTGCCTTAGCGGTGCTAGATTGTTGTTAAATAAAAGAAAAAGGCTTTTAAAAATTCAGCGTAAGACCGATGCCGTTGTTAGTTGCTCCGAAATTGAGTGTCACATCTGACGACTTCTGATTGTATCCCTCAACAGCTGCGTTGAGCTTTCGGTGACTGCTGATTGTCAGTATCGTTGATGGAATGGCATACATTACAGCTCCGGCAGCGAAAAATCCGCCTATCACCCAATATAGCATTGCGCCAGTTGCATTTTCACAATATATATCATGTCCGTTTTCTTTTTCTTGTTGATGGTCATGGTTGTTGATGCAATCGTGCTTTAAGTCGTAGCCCATTGCAATATATGTTATCGAAAACGCTCCTTCAATGGCAGTGGCAGCCCAAAATGGAATAGATGCTATATAACGATTTCTACCTTTGATATATGAGTCGTACGATTCTTCATCAAGCATTGACTTTAACTCTAATTTGGATAATTTCTCGTTAGTCTCAACATTGATTATCCTGCCATTGCGCTTTTTAATTGTAATATTCTCGTTCGAATTTTGTCCAAACGAAAACATTGCAATGAACAATAATGTTAATAATGTGATTGACTTTTTCATAATTCTAATTTTTTAGGTTATTAATGAATTTATGCCTGCAAATGTAGTTTTTTTTTTTGAAATAATAAAATAGTCTTTGGTAATTTACATTGCTCATAGCTCGCAGCAAAAAAAACTTTATCCTTTAGCCCTTAGCCTTTAGTCTTTTTATTATCTTTGCAAAAATTAAAATACAACTTTAAATTTGTCCGATATATGAATAACCATTTGATAAATAGAGAATTGTTGTCTTCAATTCAGAGTGCTTTTGATTATTTTTCTGTGTTGACTCTTACAGGACCTCGTCAGTCGGGCAAGACTACATTATGCAGAAAACTTTTTGCAGATTTGCCATACTATAACTTTGAGGATATGGCGACGTTATCTGCATTTCAACAAGATCCAAAGTCTTTTTTGATGAAACATGATGATGGGATGATTATTGATGAGGCGCAGCGTTTTCCTGAGATATTTTCTTACTTGCAAGTGTTAGTTGATGAACAAAATTTTAACGAAGGAAAAAGAAGAAGATACATCGTTACAGGAAGCGCGAATTTTTCTTTGATGCAAAAGGCTACTCAATCTATGGCTGGAAGAACGGCGGTGATGACACTATTGCCGTTATCAACGCAAGAGATAAATTCTGAATTTTCTGATGTTGATACTGACACTCGAATTCTGAGAGGTGGTTATCCTGCAATATGGAATACGGATGAAAAAGGACGTAATCTGATGTTTAGCAACTACTATACTACTTATGTTGAACGTGACTTGCGTAGTCTAATCAATATTAAAGATCTTACGCAGTTTAATACATTCATAAGATTATGTGCGGGGCGTATAGGCTCTGAATGTAATGCTTCTGCATTGTCGGTGGAAGTTGGTGTCAGCGTTCCTACTATACAGTCATGGCTTAGTATTTTGGAAGCTTCTTATATTATTTATCGTCTGCATCCTTATCATGCTAATATAGGTAAACGTTTGACAAAAACTCCAAAGCTTTATTTTTATGATACAGGTCTGGCAGCATGGTTGATGGGCATTCGTTCGGAAGAACAGTTGTCGCTACATCCTCAACGAGGTAATTTGTTTGAAAATATGATTATTAATGATTTTCAAAAATATTTTTACAATAAATCTGAGCGAGCTGACCTGTTTTTCTATAGAGATAAAGGACAACGAGAAGTTGATTTGTTGCAAGTGAGTCCAGACGGAAGAATAAATGCATACGAGATAAAATCATCAAAGACATATAGACCTGATTTTTTTGAAGGTATGCATTATTTGCAAAACTTATTAAAAGAGCGCATTGCATCAACTACATTATTATACGATGGGAATCAAGATTTCATTCAACAATATGATTCCTTCTGTAATTATAGAAATTTACAAAACGTAATAAAAGAGTTTATAGTGTAAAGTAACTTTACCTCTAATTATGCATTATGAATTAAAAAAACTTTAGTCTTTAGTCCTTAGCCTTTAGTCTTTTTATTATCTTTGCAAGTTCTAAAGATTTTATTCATAAAAAAATAGATATAAATGGAAATCAGCAGTAAATACAGTCCACAAGATACCGAAGGCAAATGGTATCAGCATTGGTTAGATAAGAATTATTTTCATTCTACACCAGACGAACGCGAACCTTATACTATCGTCATTCCTCCACCAAATGTGACTGGCGTGCTTCACATGGGTCACATGTTGAACAACACAATACAAGACGTTCTCATCCGCCGCGCTCGTATGCAAGGCAAAAACGCTTGCTGGGTTCCTGGCACTGACCACGCTTCTATCGCTACTGAAGCTAAAGTCGTTAACAAACTCGCTCAACAAGGCATCAAGAAAACAGACCTCACTCGCGAGGAATTCCTCAAACACGCTTGGGACTGGACTCACGAACATGGCGGTATCATCTTGAAACAGCTCCGTCGCCTCGGCGCTTCATGCGACTGGGAACGTACTTCATTCACAATGGACGAAACACGCAGCAAGAGTGTCATCCACGTCTTCTGCGACTTATATAATAAAGGTCTCATCTACCGTGGCGTCCGCATGGTCAACTGGGACCCTGCAGCTCTCACAGCTCTCAGCGATGAGGAAGTCGTCTACAAAGAAGAACATAGTAAACTTTTCTACCTCCGTTATAAAGTAGAAGGCGAAGATACTTACGCTATCGTAGCAACAACACGTCCTGAGACTATCATGGGCGACACTGCAATGTGTATCAACCCTAACGACCCTAAGAACGCTCATCTTAAAGGCAAGAAAGTCATCGTTCCTCTCGTAGGCCGTGCTATCCCTGTCATCGAAGACGAATACGTAGACATCGAATTCGGTACTGGCTGTCTTAAAGTGACACCAGCTCACGACGTGAACGACTATATGCTCGGCGAGAAATATAATCTCCCAAGCATCAATATCTTCAACGACGATGCTACTATCAGCGAAGCAGCTGGCATGTACGTCGGCATGGACCGCGACGCAGTCCGTAAACAAATCGTGAAAGACCTCGACGCTGCTGGTCTCCTCGAAAAAGTTGAAGACTATAATAATAAGGTGGGTTACTCAGAACGTACTCACGTCGCTATCGAACCAAAACTTTCAATGCAATGGTTCCTCAAGATGGAACATCTCGCTGAGATAGCTCTCAAACCAGTTCTCGAAGGCGACATTCAGTTCTATCCTTCAAAATATGTAAACCTCTACCGTCACTGGTTAGAAAATATCAAAGACTGGTGTATCAGCCGTCAGCTCTGGTGGGGTCATCAAATCCCAGCTTACTACCTCCCAGAAGGTGGTTATGTAGTTGCTGAGACTGCAGAAGAAGCTCTTAAACTCGCTAAAGAAAAAGCTGGCGACCATATCACAATGGACGACCTCCGTCAAGAAAGCGACTGCCTCGACACATGGTTCTCTTCATGGTTGTGGCCTCTTTCATTGTTCGACGGTATCTTGAATCCAGACAACGAAGAATTCAAATATTATTATCCAACAAACGACCTCATCACTGGTCCGGATATCATCTTCTTCTGGGTCGCTCGTATGATTATGGCTGGAGAAGAATATCAAAAAGAAGTTCCTTTCAAAAAAGTATATTTCACAGGTATCGTCCGCGACAAACTCGGCCGTAAGATGTCTAAGTCATTGGGCAACTCTCCAGACCCAATCGAACTCATCGACAAATACGGCGCTGACGGCGTGAGAGTCGGTATGATGCTCACAGCTCCTGCTGGCAACGACCTTCCTTTCGACGAGGCATTGTGCGAACAAGGACGTAACTTCTGTAACAAAATGTGGAACGCTCTCCGTCTCGTAAAAGGCTGGAAAGTAGACGAAAACATTGCTCAACCAGAGACAGCTAAGATGGCGATGAGATGGTTCGAAGAACGCTTCCAACAAGTGCTTCAAGAAACAAACGACAACCTCGACAAATATCGTCTCTCTGACGCTTTGATGGGAATCTACAAACTCGTATGGGACGACTTCTGCTCATGGTATCTCGAAATGGTGAAGGCTCCGATGAATCAGCCTATCGACGGTGTCACATACAACGCAACGGTGACATTCTTCGAAAACTTGATGAAGATATTGCACCCATTCATGCCATTCATCACAGAAGACATCTGGCATCTCTTGAAAGAACGTCAAGACGGCGACGACCTCATCATCGCTCAACAACCTGCACAAAAAGTCGTTGACAATGACATCTTAAATCAATTCATATTTACACAAGACGTAATAAACAACATCCGTAAGATTCGCGCTGAGAAGAACATCTCAATGAAAGAAGCTATCGAACTCATCGTTGTTGACAAAGACGGCAGCGTCAACAAAGACTTCGATTCTGTCATCGCTAAGTTGTGTAACTTGAGCAATATTAATTATGTGACAGAAAACCCACAGGACGCATTCGGATTCTTGGTAAGAGCAACAGAGTATTTCATTCCTGTGACAGACAATATCGACACAGAAGCAGAAATCAAGAAGTTGGAAGAAGAATTGGCATACGCACAAGGATTCTTGAAATCTGTTGAAGCAAAATTGTCGAACGAAAAATTCGTCAATGGCGCACCGGCAGCAGTCGTCGATAAAGAAAGAAAGAAAAAGTCAGACGCTGAAGCCAAGATTAAAGTTCTTGAACAACAGATTGCGACCTTGAAGAAGTAAGACTGCAAGTCAACAAGACTACAAGACAACAAGTAGAGACGTGTCAATTACACCGATGAAATGAACAAGGTGTAATTGATGCGTCTTTCTTTTTTTAAGACAACAGACAACAGACAACAGACAACAGTCAACGGACAGTAGTTAATACAAAAAAAGTTCAAGGTTCAGAGTTCAAAGTTCAAAGTTTTTTCTTATCTTTGCCCAATTTATATAGTTTATAATTTTCAAAAAAATAATAATTATGTCAGATTCAGTAAAATTTATCGAAGGCGGTCTCACTTACGATGACGTTTTGTTAGTTCCTGCATACAGCAATATCATCCCAAGAGATACCAATTTAAGTACCAATTTCTCTCGTAACATTCAGATTAACATACCTATCGTAACAGCAGGTATGGATACTGTTACAGAAGCTGCTATGGCAATAGCAATCGCACAAGAAGGCGGTATCGGTGTTCTTCACAAAAACATGACTATCGAACGTCAAGCAGCAGAGGTTCGCAAAGTTAAACGTGCTGAAAACGGCATGATTATCGACCCTGTGACTATCAGAGAAAACGCTATGGTAGGCGAAGCTCTTCGCATGATGAACGAAAACCACATCGGCGGTATCCCTGTAGTCGACGCAAATAACGTCTTAGTCGGTATCGTTACAAACCGTGACTTGCGTTTCGTTCAAGACATGAAACGTCCTATCTATGAAGTCATGACAAAAGAAAATCTCGTTACAACAACAGAATTCACCGACTTCGCTACAGCAGCTGAGATACTTCAAAAACATCGCATCGAAAAATTACCAGTTGTTGATAAAGAAAATCACCTCATTGGTCTTATCACATATAAAGATATTATTAAAATCAAGGCTCGTCCAAATGCAAGCAAGGACTCTCTCGGTCGTTTGCGCGTTGCTGCTTCTGTAGGTATCGCAGCTAACACAATCGAAAGAGCAGAAGCATTGGTAGCAGCAGGCGTCGACGCTATCAATATCGACACAGCTCACGGCCACTCACAAAACGTTATCAACGTAGCTAAGGAATTACGCAGCAGATTTAAAAACATCGATATCGTTGTTGGTAACATCGCTACAGCTGACGCAGCACGCGAACTCGCTAAGACAGGCATCGATGCTATTAAAGTAGGTATCGGACCAGGTTCAATCTGTACAACACGTATTATCGCTGGTATCGGCGTTCCACAGCTCACAGCAGTTTACAACGTTTCACAAGCTCTCCAAGGCACTGGCATTCCAGTCATCGCTGACGGCGGTATCCGTTACACAGGCGACATCGTGAAAGCTATCGCAGCAGGTGCTTCATCAATTATGGCTGGCTCATTATTCGCTGGCGTTGACGAATCTCCAGGCGACACAATCATCTTCGAAGGTAGAAAATTCAAGACATACCGCGGCATGGGTTCTCTCGAAGCTATGCAAAATGGTTCTAAAGACCGTTACTTCCAAGACATGGAAGACGACATCAAGAAGCTCGTTCCAGAAGGCATCGTAGGTCGCGTTCCTTACAAAGGCAGCCTCTCAGAAGTCGTTTATCAATTAGTCGGCGGTCTCCGCGCTGGTATGGGCTACACAGGCTCAAGAACAATCAGCGACTTGCAAAAGGCTCAGTTCATTAAGATCACTGCTTCAGGTATGCGCGAAAGCCATCCGCACGATATCACAATCACAGCAGAATCTCCAAACTATAGCACAAAAGCATAATAGTATTTGAACTAAGGCTATTGAACCCTGAACTAAGAACTTTTTATTTTTTGGTTCAGGGTTCAAAGTTCAAAGCTCTAAGCTCTAAGCTCAAAGTTCAAGGTTCAAGGTTCTTAGTTCTTAGTTCAACATAATATAGTTAAGATTTAATCGTTATTTTTCCAAATAATGAAAAGAATATGATAAGAAAACAAACACTCAGAACATGGCTCATCGCTTTATGTCTTATGATGGCGCCATCACTTTTATCAGCTCAGTCTTACGCTAAAAAGACATTGATTACTATCGGTGATAAAGAAATTTCTGCAAAGGAATTTATGGATACTTACGAGAAAAACAACGTGAAGACAGATGTCATAGACAAGAAAAACGTTGATGAATATCTCGGTTTGTATATCGATTTCAAATTGAAGGTTACAGAAGCTGAAGCTCTTGGTAAGGATACAGTTCCTTCTTTTGTCAAGGAATTGAAAAACTATCGTGACCAGTTAGCAAAGCCATATTTCTCTAATGACGACATTACAGAAGAATTGGTAAAAGAAGCTTACGAGAGAATACAGTACGACATAAACGCTGCACATATCCTCATCAAATGTGATGCTAAGGCAATGCCAGCAGACACACTTGCAGCATATAACAAAGCAATGTCTGTACGTGAACGCATATTAAAAGGAGAAGACTTCGGAGCAGTAGCTGTTGAGATGTCAGACGACCCATCAGCACGCGACATGGAAGAGATACCAGGTGTGAGAAGAGCTTACATAGGCAACCGCGGTGAACTCGGTTACTTTTCAGCATTCGACATGGTTTATCCATTTGAGACAGGTGTCTACACAACAGAAGTAGGCGGGGTGTCAATGCCAGTACGTTCCGACTTCGGCTATCATGTCATTAAAGTCAACAGCAAGACACCTGCTTTGGGACTCATCAGAGCAGCTCACATCTTTTTGGCTTCAGATCCTAACGACCCAAATACAGCAGATTCTATCTTAAGTGCTAAAGCTAACAATATCTATAACGAACTCATGAAAGACCAAAGCCAATGGTCAGAATTTGTGAGAAGATATTCAGAAGATAAGGGTACAGTAGCAAATAATGGCGTACTCAGTCCATTTAGAGTTAATCAAATAGTACCAGAATTCATCACAGCAGTGAAAAGCCTTGAGATTGGTGGAATATCAGAACCAGTCAAGACAAACTTCGGTTATCATATCATCAGACTCGTTGCAGTGTCAACACCATCCGATTTCGAAACAGAGAAAGCAAAATTAGAAGAAAGAGTCGGAAGAGATATGCGTGCTAAGATAAGTGAAGATATTGCGATGAAACGTATCATGAAAGACAATGGCTTCAAAGAAAATACTAAAGTCAAAGACGAATATATCGCTACTATCGACAGCACATTGGCAATGGGAATGTATCAACCAGAAGTAATGCCTGAAAGCAATATCATCTTTACATTAGGCGATGAGGAATGTAAATTGCAAGAATTTGTAGATTATGTCGTTGGTCATCAAAGAAGACAAGGATTCTTGTCATCAACAGCATACGCATACGAACTCTATGATTCATTCTTGAAAGAAAAAGTATTCGCATACGAAGATGCTAACTTGGAAAATAAATATCCAGAATTCAAGACATTGGTACAAGAATATCACGACGGCATATTGTTATTCTCTTTGATGGAAGAACAAGTATGGAATAAAGCCGTTGAAGATACTACAGGTTTGAACGAATATTACGAAAGAAACAAGAACAATTATATGTGGAACGACCGCGTCAAAGCTATCGTCTTGACATCTACTGATAAAGGAAATGTTGAAGAACTTACAGCTTTCTTAAGTGGCGATGTAACTACAGACTCTGTCAATGCTTACCTTAAAAACAATAAGGTAAAAGCATCAGCACGTTTCTCTTTCTATCAAAAAGGTGACAACATAAACATCGATGCTATGGAATGGAAAGAAGGTGCGTTGAATACATTCGAATCAACAGTAGACAATACAACACAATTGATAAAGATTGTAGAAGTACGTCCTTCTGAACCTAAGACATTTAAAGAAGCTAAAGGTTTAGTTACTTCAGGATATCAAGCAGAATTGGAAACTCTTTGGTTGCAACAACTTAAAGAAAAATATCCTGTTAATGTAAATCAAAAGCTTTTGAAAAAAGTTAAGAAAAACTATTAAAATAATATAAATGCGTTTACTCTGGATCAGTCTTGTTTTTGTATTGTTCTTTTCATCATGTCAGGGAAAGAAAGCCGAAGAAAAATCTGAGGTCGTCATCTCTGTATATGGTAAGAAACTATACAAGGCTGATCTGGAGAATATCGTATATGAGGGTATCAGCTATAACGATAGTGTACTAAGATCTAAAGTATATATCGATAAATGGGTACGTAATCAGCTGCTGATACGTCAGGCAGAAAATAATCTCACACCAGAACAGTTAGATTTCTCTAAGAGACTGGAAGAGTATCGTAACTCTCTGGTGATAAATAAATACGAGACAGAACTCATAAACCAAAACCTTGACACCGAAGTTGCAGAAGACCAGATTTATGATTATTATAATAGGAACAGCGCAGAGTTCAGACTGAACCGCGACATAGTGCAGATAGCATCCGTTTCTCTTCCAAACGACAGCAAGAAAAAATGGATCTTCACTAAATTGTTCCGCGACTACGACTCCTTAATGATAGATTCCTTAACATCATTGGCAGAACAACATGCCTTAAGTTATGACTTCAACATACAAGAATGGCGTAACTTTGAAGATGTTATCGACACCTTTGATTTGAAAGTAAAAGACAATAAATCTTTCTTGAACGAAAAGAAATTTTTCGTTGTTAATAATGATGATATATATACACTCGTCAAGATTTGCGACTACAAACTCGTTGGTGATGTGTCGCCATGTGAGATGGAAACAGACAGAATAAAATATATCATCCTTAGCAACAGAAAGAAAGAGTTATTGGAAAATTTATATAACGACTTATATTCAAAAGCTGTACAAGAAAAAGCGTTTGATATTTTTTAAAGACAACAAGACTATAAGACAACAAGACAACAAGTAAAATAGATATGAGAAGAAATAGTGATAAGATTGCAGCATTGTTTGCTATATTATTTTTTGTGATAGTAATGCCATCAAAGGCACAAGAGTCTCAAATTATTGATAGAGTAGTGGCTGTCGTAGGACAGAATATCATACTTCAATCTGATGTTGAGTCGAGATATTTAGAATATAGATTACAAGGAGGAATAAAAGGCAGTGCTAGTTCAATCCGTAGCGAGATTCTTGAAGACCTTATGTTTCAGAAACTGATGCTTAACCAAGCAGAGATGGATAGTATCACCGTTACAGATGAGCAGGTTAATGCCGATGTTGACCGTTGGATAAGTTATTTGGTATTGCAGTTAGGATCACAAGAGAATCTTGAGAAATATTATAAGAAGACAATGCCTGAAATCAGAGAGGAGTTGTTCCGCGTGAGAAAGGATAATATGTTGGTAGAGCAGGTTCAACAAGCAGTCTTGTCGAATGTGGAGGTGACACCATCGGAGGTGAAGAGTCTTTACCATAGCATGTCGAAAGACAGCATCCCTATGGTTAACTCAAAATATGAAATCGCTCATCTTGTAAAGAAACCAGCTATCACTCTAGACCAGAAACTGGAGGTTAAGGACAGATTATATAAGATGCGTAAGCGCATTCTCAATGGCGAACGTTTCTCGACATTGGCGTTGCTTTACTCAGAAGATCCAGGCTCTGCCAAGAAAGGCGGCGAGTTGGGCTTCACTGGAAGAGGCGAGTTCGCCCCAGAGTTTGAAGCAGCAGCTTTCAACTTACGTGAAGGAGAGATATCGGAAGTCATAGAGACAGAATTCGGTTTCCATATCATTCAGATGATAGAACATCGTGGCGACTATGTCAACGTGCGTCATATCTTGCTTACAGTGAAAGTAGCACCAGAGGCATTGCAAGCAGCATATAACGAATTGGATTCTATAGCAGGTCTCATCAACAACGACAGCATCTCATTCGATGAAGCAGTACGTCGTTTCAGTGATGAGAAAGACAGAATAAATGGCGGCATACTCGTAAATCCAGCTACAGGCGGAACATTGTTCGATGCATCGGAACTCGACCAACAAGTGTCTGTTGTGGTAAATAGAATGAATCCAGGAGAGATGAGCGTTCCTGTAGCGATGAAGACATCAGACAATAAAGACGCTTGCCGTTTGATATATCTCAGAAAAAAGACAGAACCTCATAAGGCTAACCTGAAAGACGACTACGTTGTTATCCGCGATCTCGCATTGCAGAAGAAACGCGAAGAGATAATAAACAAATGGATAGAAAATAAATCTGGCAAGGCTTATATCAAAGTCTGTGACGATTACAAAGACTACGATTTTAAATTTAACTGGAATTTTGTTAAATAATAATCAAAAACCAAAGTATGATGTATAAGTCAGATGTTGAAGGTGCTAAGGCACTCGTACAAAAATATGAACAGCTGAAGAAAGAGATTTCTAAGGTTATCATAGGTCAAAATGAGATAGTTCATAACACTATATTATCGGTGTTTTGTCAAGGTCACGTTTTGTTAGTAGGTGTGCCTGGTCTCGCAAAGACATTGTTGGTAAGCACCATCGGACGTGCTCTTGGACTTTCTTTCAACCGTATTCAGTTTACTCCTGACCTCATGCCATCAGATATTCTCGGAACAGAGATAATCGACGACACTCGTCAGTTTAAATTTATCAAAGGACCAGTGTTTTCTAATATCATCCTCGCTGACGAGATTAACAGAACGCCTCCTAAGACACAGGCAGCTCTTCTTGAAGCTATGCAGGAAAAACACGTCACAGTATCAGGAAAGACATATAAGTTACAAGAACCATTCTTTGTGTTAGCGACACAGAACCCTATAGAACAAGAAGGAACATATCCGCTCCCAGAGGCGCAGCTCGACCGTTTTATGTTTAACTTAAAACTCGATTATCCTTCATACGAAGAAGAAATCGAAGTCGTGAAAAACACCACATCTGCTAAGGTTACCGATATCAATCCTGTGATGACAGCAGAGGAAATCGTGTATTTCCAGAACCTAGTACGTCGTGTTCCTGTCGCTGACAACGTATATGAATATGCAGTAGGCTTGGTGTCACGCACTCGTCCTAATACAGAACGCGCTCATGAGTGGAGCAACAGATACCTTAGCTGGGGAGCTGGCCCTCGCGCATCGCAATATTTGATAATAGGAGCGAAGGCGAATGCTCTTCTGAAAGGAAAGTTATCTCCAGACATCGAAGATGTACAAGAAGTAGCGTTGCCGATATTACGCCATCGTATCGTGAGAAACTACACCGCTGAGGCAGAAGGAATCAGCATTGAGAAGATAGTTAAAGCTATAATATAAAGGAGTAAAGACGTACGAAAGTACGTCTTTTATTTTTTTATTTGTTTTTTAGAAAAATAATTTTAAAATTTGTGGGACCAATAAAATTTACAGTTATGAAAAAGTTGTTTTTAATTATGTTCTTTATGGCATTCGTATCTGTCAATGCCTATTCGCAATCAGATGATAGCGACAACACTGTTTACAAAATGGTTGAGGAAATGGCTCAATTCCCTGGTGGCCAGGATGAGATGCTGAAATTCATTCAAGAAAATCGTCAATATCCTGAAGCAGCTAAAGCAAATGGTGTTCATGGAAAAGTAATGGTCACATTCATTGTTGAACGCGATGGTTCTTTAAGTGATGTCAAAGTTATGAGAGGCCTCGGTAGCGGATGCGACGAAGAAGCGATTCGAGTTGTTCAATCTATGCCTAAATGGAATCCAGGCAAGCAACGTGGCAAAGAAGTTCGCTGCTCATACATCGTTCCAATTACTTTTTAACCAAGAACGTTGAATTTATAATTAGTTATCTTATAAAAAAAAATCGCTACATTCTCGTAGCGATTTTTTAATTTTGAGATTCTGAAGTTTTGAATTTCTGTGTTTTTAAATTTTAATGATTCTCTTAACAGTACTTCCTTCATTAGTCTTTATCTCAACGAAATAAACTCCTGATTCAAGGCCATTGATGACGTAGTTGCTACCGTCAACATTTGCTTCCATAACTTTATTTCCAACAACATTATAGACTGCGATATAAGTCATATTGTCGCATACTATTGTGAAGGTGTCTTTTGAAGGATTTGGATAGATGGAAGCTGTTATTGCAGAGTTCTCGTTTATGGCTACAGTGTTTGTAACAGTGATATCGCTGAATAATCCGTTGCAGTCTTCGTGGATGGCTCTTACACTATAGATGTATTCGCCGTTTGCCGAGCTTCCATCAATGAATGATGTCTCTTCTGTAGTTCCCAATAACTTTGTTCCACGATATACTTCATATATTGTTGGCTGTTGTCCGTTGTCTGTTGTCCAACTTAAAACGATGTTGTTTTCTGTCTGTTCTGCCTTGAGATCTTTCACTGCATCACACATTTCATCGTATTCATTTTTGCAGGAACAGTCGTTGACCCATGAGTATAGGAATGTTGTTGATGGAGATAATGCAGGACTTGAATAAACTGCAGTGTAGTATTCTGTAGCTATAACAAATGTACATTCTTTATCGTATTGATCTTTGCCCATCCATTCGAGTGTCACTTCCACGTTAGATTCGATGCTGATACGTCTTTCTTCAAAGCCTCCATATTTTATTGTCAATGTGTCTGTAGGTCTTCCGCTGTCGTATTTTACTAAGAGAGCTGCACCATTCCATCCGTCAGAATATGAATCCATAAGTTGGAAGATATATGTACAAGTGTTGGCATAATTGTAAGTGAACTCATATTCTTTTTCAGCAAAATCTGAAGCCTTTATCACGAAAGGAATATTGAGCGTTGAGCCTATGTTTTCGGATAATGTAACGTTAAAGAAGGCTACGCCAGAAGAATTTGCACCAATGGTGCTGAACTCAGCTTCTGTTTGATTTATGGTGATATCGTTGTTGCTGCTTGATAAATTGCCTTTTACCTTAACAGCAATCTCGTTTCCGAGGTTGTTCAACACTACGCCAAGGTCTGCTGTCTCGCCAGCTTCGAGTATGCCGTTTTCGTTGTCATCGTTTCTGACAATGAAAGATGCGAAATCGAGTTCGCTGCCTTTTACATCTATTTGTAATATTGATGAAGCAATGACAGTTTCGTTTTCGTAAATGTTTAAGTCGAAATACAATTCAGTTTTATATTCAATGCTTTCATCTACTGAGAATTCAAATTCGTCTGTGATAGAGATGTTTCCGTTAGCTCCGATATTTGCTATTGTAGCTTCAGCATCGTTTATTGTCACCAATTCGTTTTTGCATGAAATGATAGCTTTGATATTGTTATATTCTGTTTCGCCTTCATTGATAATGTTGAAGCTTAACTTCACAGTTTCTCCTGCATTGAGATTGCCGTTGTTGTTGAATTCGCTGTCGTTGATAGAAATATTATCAGCATATAAAGTTCCTACTCTCATGCTTGTGATTGCTTTGAAAGCATCGATGAGGCCTGTTCCGAAGAAGTTGTCTTTTTTCTCGGTGAGTCTTTTTGATGTTGTCTCCAATGTCATGCAGATGTCGGCAGGGGTGAAGTCTTTGTTCTTTTCCAACATGAGAGCCATCACGCCAGCTACGCAAGGAGCAGCCATTGAAGTACCGGTCTTCAAGTTATATCCGTTGTTGCTGTCATGGTCGAGTGACTTCACACCAACGCCAGGAGCGCAGACGTCAGGACGGATGAGACCTATCTGATCACCACCATAAGGATAGTCATTGAATTCTGTATCGGTCCAGGTGACAGGGCCTTTAGAACCGTTTTCGTATTTGTTTTCGAAATAGTCGACAGCACCGACAGCCACTACGCATGACAGGCCTCCTGGGTTGACTTGCTGGTCTGGGTGTAACCATGGTGGAGGACAGCTGGCAGGAGCTAAGATGTTGTTTGGCACTTGCATTTGTGGAGTTAAGTTGTTGCCGAAGTTACCAGCAGCTACTGATGCTACGACGCCTAACTCTAATGCGTTGACGCAGGTGTTGCGTAGTAATGTCTTATTTGCTGCACTAGGAGCCAATACGCCTAACGACATACTCAAAACGTCAGCATGATGTTCAATGGCGAATTCCATAGCAAGGTTGATGCTGCTGGTGTTGCCTGAGCCGTAGTCGTCGAGAGCTTTGATACACATCAATGTTGCGTCAGGAGCCATACCAGTGAGAAGTCCTGATGTGCCGTCACCGCAGATTGTACCAGCACAGTGTGTGCCGTGACCGTATCTGTCCATAGTATCGTCGTTGTCGTTGATGGTGTTGTATCCGTGATTTGGATATTGTGCACCGCCATCCCATAAGTGGTCTTTTAGGTCTTCGTGGTTGTAGTTGACACCAGAGTCGATGACAGCAACGATAACGCCTTTGCCAGTGTAACCCATCTCCCAAACCTTGTCGGCATTGACCATAAGGATATTGTCGGTCATGTCAACATATTCAGTTCTTGACTGTGGTTCGTTGACCGTTGTCTGTTGACTAACGTCTGGAATCATCTTTATCATTTCATCATAACCGATGAGCATGATGTCAGGATGTTCTGCAAGAAGATAGATGACGTTACGGTCTGCTGTACAGCTGATGGCGTTAGAGAGCCAGTGTGTCTTGATGTTTGTGACTTTGTAGCTTCTTGTCTCAGCTTTAAGTATTGATAAAACTTCTTGCTGTTTCTCTTCAGAGAAAAGCTTAAGCTCATCGACGAGAATGTTGCGTCTTACCTCTTTGTCGAGTGTAGCATCAGCGCGTGTTTTGAGTTTTTTAAGATCAATCTGCGATTTGAAGATGATGTTGATTGGAATCATCTCATCGCCTTTTTGATTTAATACCTCTTGTAATCTAGGATCGATGGTGCTTTGTGCAAATCCTATGTTACATAATAACAAGAGGAGTAATGAGAGTAGTAATGTCTTTTTCATATTTTTAAAGTCAACAAGACTACATGACAACAAGACTACAAGTTTTTGATGATTGTGTCTGAACTTGTCGAAGGCAAATTGTCACTTCGACAAGCTCAGTGACCAGTCAGCCAAAAGCCAATAGCCAAAAGCCAATAGCCTTAGTTCTTAATAATTCGTTTTACTATATTTCCTTCGTTTGTATTTATCTTAATGAAATAAATTCCAGATTTTAAATCAGCTACATCAATTGAGATTCTGAGATTCTGAGATTCTGAGATTCTGAGATTTTGAACTCTTCCATAAATGTCATAAATTTCTATATTCACTGTCTGGGCCTGAGTCTCAATATAGACTTTGTCATCAGCAGGATTTGGATAGATGTTGACATCTGAGTTATGCGAATTTTCGTTAACATTCATACCCCATTGAGCGATAATGCTCATGAAAGATCCGTAGCAGTCATCTTCGTAAATAGGTCTTACGCTATATGTGTATGAGAAAGCTCTGTTATGTTCGAATTCACTATCTACGAATGACAAGCCGTCGGTCTCACCTATGAATTTTGTGTCTCGATAGATTTCGTATCTGATGAATTCATCATCATTTGGAGCTTGCCATGTTAAGATGACAGAATTTTGATTGATGTTAGCTTTGAGGTTGTTTATAGGGTCGCATGTCTCGAAACTGTTGTTGAGGCAAGAACAGTTGTTGACCCATGAATAGAGGAATCCGTTGTTAAGGAATCCACCGTTTTTATAGATTATGTTGCCATTATCATTTTTAATGATGAAACTGTTTTCAATATCCCATGATCCTTTATACCATGACAATGACACTTCTACATCATTAGCGATTTTACGTTTGTAGGTCTTTGTCTTTCCTGATGCGATAGTGAATGCTTCGTCTGGAGTTCCGTCGCTGTAAGATACTGCCAAAGCAGCTCCGTTCCATCCGTCTCCGTTGGTGTCATAAAGTTCGAAGATTATCTCGCAAGATTTTTTATAAGTTCCTTCGAATTTATATGTGTTATCGAAAGCATCGCTGACGTTTAATTCTATAGGAAGTTTGAAACTATCGCCAGCATTGTCGGCTAATGTGACATTGAAAAATGCTGTTGCAGATGAGCTTTCACCAATGCTGTAGAAATCAGATTTATTGTTATTTATTGTGAGTTTGTCGTTTGTTGTGGTGATGTTTCCTTTTAATCCTACTGCAATTTCGTTACCAACGTTATTCAAAACGATGCCGAGGTCTGCTGTCTCGCCGGCTTCGAGTAATCCGTTGCCGTTGTCGTCGTTTTTGATTATGAAAGAAGAGAACTCTATTTCTGAGCCGCAGCTATATGCTGGGACTCTTATGTATGAAATCTCTTCGTTGTTTTCATTATAGAAATAAACGTCGAAAGCTAATAATGTCTTAGGGGTTACATTAGAGTCTACTGAGGCGGCGAACACATTTTCTATTGAAACTGTTTCGTTTGCCTTGATGTTTTCTATCTGGGCGATAGAGTCTGTTATTGTGACTAATTTGTTTTTGCTTCTTAAGACAGCTTTAATATTGTTGTAGCTTTCTTCTGAATCATTATTGAAGCTGATGTTAATTTTGAAGTTTTCGCCAGCGTTGATGTTATTGTTGTCATTGCCATTTCCGTCATTGATAGTACAGCTTGTATATTCGAAGTTTCCATTATCAATAGCATTCAATGCAGCTAGTGCGTCGACGCGACCAGAACCGGTCTTGTTGTTTTTGTTTTCAGAGAGTTTTGTACTTGTTGTCTCTAATATTCTGCAGATGTCGGCTGGTGTGAGGCTTGGGTCTTTTTCGAGCATGAGGCACATTATGCCAGCAACGCAAGGTGTAGCCATTGAAGTGCCGTTCATTGATGTATGACCGTTGTTTGAAGCATAGTCGAGGGAAACGATTGACACGCCAGGAGCGCAGATGTCAGGACGGATAAGTCCTATCATTTCTCCGTTGTTGTAAGCATAATCGTTGAATTCTGTGTTTTCCCATGTGACAGGACCGTTTGATGAGAAGTCTGCTGGAGCATCGTTATAGTCGACAGCACCTACAGAGACGACGCATGACAATCCGCCAGCGTTAGCTTCTTGTTCAGGGCTGAGCCATGGAGGAGGGCAGCCTCCAGGGATGATGACGTTTTCTGGGATAGGTTTTATCATCATATATTCGTTACCTCCGTAGTTGCCAGCAGCTACAGAAGCCACAACTCCAAGTTCTAATGCAGTGACGCAGCTGCGACGTAGCATCTCTTTTTCTGATATCATCGGCATAGTGACACCTAATGACATGCTTAAGACATCGGCATTATGTTCTATAGCCCATTCCATACCGCTGTTGATGTTGTGTGCAGTACCTGTACCTTCGTCGCTGACACTCTTGACGCACATCAAAGTGGCATTAGGAGCGATACCAGTCTTGGTGCCTGAAGTACCGTCGCCGCAGACAGTACCAGCGCAGTGTGAGCCGTGACCGAATTTGTCCATAGGGTCGTTATTGCCGTCGTATGTGTTGTATCCATGATTTGGGAACTCAGCGCCACCGTCCCATAAGTGGTCGGCAAGGTCGACGTGATTGTAGTTGACACCAGAGTCGATGACAGCAACGATGATGCCGTCACCTGTGTAACCCATATTCCAAATGTCGTCGGCATTGACTTTAGTGATGTTCTCTGTCATGCCGCTGACATCTTCAGCTCTTTCTGAATAGTTGTTGCTGATCAAGACTTTCTCTTCGTTATATCCGATGATATAAACATCAGGATGTTGAGCTATTTGATATATGACATCAGCTGTTGTCTCGCAGTTGATGTAGTTGGCAAGCCAATGGCAGCTGACGCTTCTTACTTTGCTGCTTCTTTGTTCAGCCTTGAGAATAGACAATATTTCCTGCTGTTCTTTCTCTGCGAAACTCTTAAGTTCATCGACCATAATGTTTCGTCTAACCTCTTTGTCGATGGCGTTGTCGGCTCTGTTTCTTAAATTCTTGAAATTCATTTGCGATTTCAAGATGATGTTAATACTTATCATCTCATCGCCTTTTTGGTTTAAAATTTCATGTAATCTAGGCTCAATTGTGTTTTGCGCCAGACCTAGATTGCAAAATGAAAGAATGACTAATAATGTAAAAATTAACTTTCTCATATAACTTATTTTATGTTCGCAAAGATAATAAAAAAGACTACAAGTCAACAAGACTACAAGACAACAAGTTGTCAAAAAAAAACTTATAGTCTTGTAGTCTTATAGTCTTGTAGTCTCAAAAAAAGCGACCCTGAGGTCGCTTTTACTTAAACTGTTAAAATATCTTTTATCTTGAGTTCACAGAGTTCGTCAACTTTCTTGACATATTTGTCTGTGATTTCTTGGATTTTTTCTGTTAACATCTTTACTTCGTCTTCTGATACGCCATCATCTTTGAGTTTCTTAGCGTCATCGTTAGCGTTACGACGGATGTTACGGATGCCGACTTTTGTTTCTTCAGCTACAGTCTTGGTGCGTTTTGCCAAATCCTTACGACGTTCTTCTGTCAATGGAGGAACGAGGATACGTAAGAAGTCACCTTCGTTTTTAGGGTTGAAGCCTAAGTTTGCATTCAAGATAGCTTTTTCTATAGCTGAGATAGAATTTTTATCGAAAGGTTGAACGATAATCTGACGTGGGTCAGGAGTTCCTATATTTGAAGTTTGTTCGATAGGTACAACAGTTCCGTAATATTCTACTTTAACGCCTTGCAACATAGCAGGGCTAGCTTTGCCTGCTCTAATCTTCTGAAATTCCAAGTCCATGTGTTTCATGGTGTTTTCCATGGTTTCAGTAGTTTCGTCTAAGATAAATTGAGATTCTTCTGTCATAATAATATCATTTTACAGCACAAAAATAAAAATTTTTCAGATAAGTGCAATTTATTTTGTTACTAATGTACCAATTTCTTCACCGTTGAGGACCTTTAACAAATTGCCTTTTGTGTTCATGTCAAAGACATACATCGGCATATTGTTTTCTTTGCATAAGGTAAATGCTGTGAGGTCCATGACTTTAAGGTTTTTGTTGTAAGCCTCGTCGTATGTGATGTGTTCGAATTTTGTCGCTGTTGGGTCTTTCTCAGGGTCGGCTGTGTAGATGCCGTCGACGCGTGTTCCTTTTAAGATGATGTCGGCTCTTACCTCAACAGCTCTCAATGCTGATGCTGTGTCTGTTGTGAAGAATGGATTTCCTGAGCCGCCGCCAATGATGACTACATTGCCTTCTTCGAGGAGTTTGATAGCTTTTGCACTGCTCATAGAGTCAGCGATGCGGTCGATGAAAACACCTGATAACAAAGCTGTCTTCACGCCTTTAGATTGTAATGTTGATTGTAAAGCCATGCTGTTGATGACAGTGGCGAGCATGCCCATGTAGTCGCCTTGTATTCTGTCCATGCCTTTGCTTGCACCTTGCAAGCCACGGAAAATATTACCGCCGCCGATGACGATAGCTATCTGTGCTTGTTTTGATGCTTCTGCTATTTCTTCTGCATAATCGTTAAGACGTTGTGGGTCGATGCCATATTGTTGTTCGCCCATGAGAGCTTCACCGCTCAATTTTAAAAGTACTCTTGTGTATTTCATATCACCTAATTTATATTGTATTATTTTTATTTAAAACCAATAACCAATGTTGAAGAATCCGATTAAGTTGGAACATCTGTTAGAACCCATGAGCCTAGCTTCTATAGGCCCTGCAGGTGTCTCCATTCCTAATGTCACGCCTCCACCGAAAGTGAAGTTGTCATCGCTAAACCAATTGCTATAATCGTTGGCAATGAAGCCTCCGTTGAAGTCAGCTGTCACATATAGGTTTTGATAGAAATTATATTGCCACGATATCTTGCCTATAGCTATTTGGTCGCCATATAACTGTGTGAATCTTAATCCTTCAAAAGATATTATGTTGTCGAAATATTTCATCTGCGACTGTCCTCCGACAAAAAACTGATAGCTTAGAGGGACTTCATTGTTTAGAATAGAAGAGCCTATGGAAGCACCAAGTTTCAATGAGTGGTTTCTCCCTATTGCTATAGCTCCGTCAAAATCGGCTCTGAGTATTATGGATGGCTTCATTTTTGAACCATTTTCAAGTTCGATGAATGGGACAATATATTTTCCATTAAGATTTAACTTCCAGCCTCTTGATACGAAGGTAGGTGAGTCCTCGTTATCGATACGGTAATTGAGATAGGCGTGTGCAATAAAGTCATAATTGTCAGCATCCACTACATGAACGAGATTGTCTCTTAAATGAACATAATTGCCTATAACACCAATTCTGAATTGTCGTTCAAGAGTAGGCATATATTCTATAAACAAATCTATCCTATTGTCTTGCACACTGTAAGAGTTGTTGATAGTCTTGTCGTAGTATTGATTCATAAAAAGATTTGTCATGGATAGGTCAGTGCCATATTTGAATTTTTGTGACAATCCAGAATGAAAGCCTAGTTTGAAATAAGGGTCTTCTGCAATGTTTAAGTCTGCGAAAATTGTAGAGCGTTTAGGAAGTCTTAAAGTGTTTTTAAGAGTTATATTCGTCAGAATTCCTATCCCGTAGTCGGTGTCGTAGTGTGCTGCGATTGATACACTTTCTTCTTCCTTTTCATTGCAGTGTATTACTAGGTTGACTCCTTTAGCGGCGGGAACTAAATCATACCATATATCTTTGTAATACCCTGTCGCTGTTATGCTCATGATAGCAGTCTCGATATCGCTGATAGCTATTTTTGAAGGATAGTGTTTGCCGATAGACTTTCTTATGAAGTTTGCATTTTCTTCATTAACGCCAATGACTTTCAATGTTGCTACATATATGGAGTCAATAGGAGCAACATTGGGACGTACTATTTTATAATCTTGTATGTTTCTTATAGAATCGGCTAGACGTTTCAACTGAGGAAGATATTCACGTGCTGCAGCTTCCCCTATTGCAATGATTGTGTCGTGGGAGTTGAAGTCCATCATGCCGTATTTGGCAAGTTCTGGCTTGATGTATATGTCGGCATCTTTTTTAGCTCTGCTATATGCGTCGATATCTGACATAGCAATAATCTGATCCATTATTATTGCCATAGAGTTGATTTCTTCTTTGGTGTGAAAGTCGCGTTGTACATCGACACCTATTATAATATCAATACCTTTCTCTCTTACATTAGAGACTGGGAAGTTGTTTCTCAAGCCACCGTCGATGAGCAGGCGGCCATCGACTTCCACAGGAGAGAAGTAGAATGGTATTGACATGGAAGCGCGTATGGAACGCTGTAGATTACCTCTAGTCATTTCGTATGCCTCGGTGTTTCCAATGTCGGTCGCCACGCATAAAAAAGGTATTGATAAATTGCTGTAGTCCTTTGTTTTATATGCTGGTGATAAGAGGTGTGCAAGCAAAAGATTTATCATACATCCATCATAAATGGAAGACTTCATCTGTATCTTTTTATCTCTGAAAGGAAAGGTGGCAAGATAATGTCTGTCGAGAATCTTGTCATCGATAGGAATATATTTGTGAGGTATGGCATCCGACATAATGGAATTCCAGTTCTGCTCTCGTATAAGCTGCGTCATCATTTCAGGAGAATAGCCTATGGCGTAAAGACCGCCTATGATGCTGCCCATACTCGTTCCTCCTATGTAATCTATTGGCAAACCAGCCTCTTCAATGACTTTAAGCACGCCAATATGAGCAAAGCCTTTGGCGCCGCCGCCACTCAACACAAGTCCTACACGTGGTCTCGTTAATGAATCTGTGACTTGCTGAGCATTAGCATTATGGCAAAAGGCAAAAGACAAAAGGCAAAAGACAAAAGCCTTAAGCAATGAGTTGTGAGCAATGAGCTGTGAACTTCCTCTGTTGACCGTTGACCATAGATTGTTGACCATAACAATTAAATATTAAACCAATTACTAGTTTACTTTACAAAGTTAAAATAATTTTGTTGAAAGCAGATATGATTTTTATATAAAAAAAAGAGTGCCCCATAAATTTATGTAGCACTCCAATTATTATAGTTCAAAGTTCTGCGGTGCCTGAGCCTGTCGAAGGCAAAGTTCAGAATTCAGAGTTCAGAGTTTTATTCCTCTTTTCCGTGACAGTTCTTGTATTTCTTGCCGCTGCCACATGGACAAGGGTCGTTTCTTCCGACTTTCTTCTCCACATGAACTGGCTGTGTCACCTGACGTTCTTGTGTGTTGCTATTAGCTTGTGACAATAAGTCGTTGCGTTGTTCTTTCAACTTGCTTCTGTCGACAGCTCTAGCTCTTTGTTCCCTGACTTGGCTTCCGTCTTGCATAGGGACGTTGGCACGCATCAAGAATGAAATGACATCAGTATTGATCTTTTGAATCATTTGCTTGAACAGATTGAATGACTCGAACTTGTAAATCAAGAGTGGGTCCTTCTGTTCGTAGTGTGCATTCTGTACAGAGTGTTTCAACTCATCGAGTTCACGTAAGTGTTCTTTCCATGACTCGTCGATGATGCCTAAGGTGATGAATTTCTCTACTGATAATGAGATTTCCTTAGCACCGTTTTCGACAGCTTTCTTCAAGTTAACGATGACATTCATGCTCTTCTTGCCATCGGTGAATGGGATGAGTATGTTTTCGTATTGTGTGTTCTTGTGAACGTTTTCTATGATAGGCAATGTTCTCTCGCCGATGATACGTGTCTTGTTGTTGTAAACTTCAAGAGCTTTGTCGAACAATCTTTCTGCAAGAACATCTATCTTAGAGCGTTTGAATTCGTCTTCTTCAAAAGGAAGGTCGATACCCATTGTTGAAAGAACTTCTAGCTTCAAGCCTTCGTAGTCGTTTACTTCATGGAATCTTTCTATCAATGACTCGCCGAGGTCATACATCATATTATTAATGTCTATAGAAAGACGTTCTCCGAACAAGGCATGGCGTCTCTTTTCATAGATAGCCTCACGTTGTGAGTTCATGACGTCGTCGTATTCGAGGAGGTGCTTACGTGTTCCGAAGTGGTTTTCTTCGACTTTCTTCTGTGCCTTCTCGATTTGTTTTGTAATCATTGAATGTTGAATCACTTCGCCTTCTTGGAGACCGAGTCTGTCCATGAGAGGAGCTATTCTCTCTGAACCGAACATACGCATGAGGTCGTCTTCGAGAGATACGAAGAACTGTGAGCTACCGTTGTCGCCTTGACGACCTGAACGACCACGTAACTGACGGTCGACGCGGCGTGACTCATGACGTTCTGTACCGATGATGGCGAGACCACCAGCTTCCTTGACGCCAGGTCCCAACTTGATGTCGGTACCACGACCAGCCATGTTAGTAGCGATGGTTACTGTTCCTGCCTGACCAGCGTCTTTAACGATCTGAGCTTCCTTGGCGTGTAACTTAGCATTCAAGACGTTATGCTTGATGCCTCTACGTGTCAATAACTTAGAAAGAAGTTCTGACACCTCGACTGATGTTGTACCGACGAGAACAGGACGTCCTTCGCTGACGAATTCTTGAATCTTGTCGATGACAGCATTATATTTCTCGCGCTTTGTCTTGTAGATCAAGTCTTCAGCATCGATACGAGCGATAGGTTTGTTTGTTGGAATTACAACGACGTCTAATTTGTAGATGTCCCAAAACTCACCAGCTTCTGTCTCAGCAGTACCTGTCATACCAGCAAGTTTGTGGTACATACGGAAGTAGTTCTGTAAGGTGATTGTAGCATATGTCTGTGTAGCTGCTTCGACATGAACGTTTTCTTTTGCTTCGACAGCTTGGTGCAAACCATCAGACCAACGACGACCTTCCATGATACGGCCAGTCTGCTCGTCAACGATTTTAATCTTGTTGTCCATGATGACGTAATCGACATCTTTTTCAAACAAGGTATAAGCTTTAAGGAGTTGTTGTACTGTATGTAAACGTTCTGATTTTTCTGAGAAGTTGCGGAGCAATTCTGACTTCTTCATCACTTTTTCATCATCGGATAATCCGCTGCGTTCGAGTTCAGCGATTTCGCTGCCTACGTCAGGCAAGATGAAGAATGATGCGTCGTTGTATGCTTTTGTGAGTTCATCGATACCTTTTTCAGTGAGGTCGACGCTATGTAATTTTTCATCGATAACGAAATATAGTTCATCGTCGATGAGGTGCATATTCTTTTGTTGTTCTTGGAGGTAGAAACCTTCTGTCTTCTGCATGAGAGCTTTCATGCCTTCTTCGCTCAAGAACTTAATCAAGGCGTTGTTTTTAGGAAGACCTCTGTAAGCGCGGAAGAGTTGGTTTGCGCCGTGGTTCTTCTGTTCTTGTGTGGCATTAGGGTCTGTTAATATTTTTTTAGCTTCTGCAAGACATAATGTCACGAGGCGTTTTTGAGCTTCGTAAAGTTTCACAACGTCAGCTTTCAAGATGTCGAATTCTTGATGGTCGCCGCGTGGTGTTGGTCCTGATATAATTAAAGGAGTACGAGCGTCATCGATTAAAACGGAGTCGACCTCGTCGACGATAGCGAAGTGATGCTTGCGTTGAACGAGTTCTTCTGGATTACCGGTCATGTTGTCACGGAGGTAGTCGAAACCGAATTCGTTGTTTGTACCGTAAGTGATATCGGCGAGATAAGCGTTACGACGTGCTTGTGAGTTAGGCTCGTGCTTGTCGATGCAGTCTACTGTCAATCCTAAGAATTCGTAAATTGTACCCATCCACTCGGAGTCACGTTTTGCGAGGTAGTCGTTGACGGTGACGACGTGGACACCACGACCAGCGAGAGCGTTGAGATATACAGGGAATGTAGCGACTAAGGTCTTGCCTTCACCGGTTGCCATCTCAGCGATTTTGCCTTGGTGCAATACTGCGCCACCGAGAATCTGTACGTTATATGGAACCATGTCCCATGTGATGGTGTTGCCGCCAGCAACCCAGCTGTTGTTGTAGTAAACCTTATCGCCTTCAATGTTGATATGGTCGAATTTTGCTGCGAGTTCGCGGTCTAAGTCTGTTGCTGTAGCTTCAACGACTTCGTTTTCCTTGAAACGTTTGGCTGTTTCTTTCAATACTGCAAAAGCCTCAGGCATGATGGTGTTGAGAGCTTCCTCAATCTTTTCCAACTGTTGTTTTTCAAGCTTGTCGACTTGTTCGAAAATGTCGTTTTTCTTTTCGAGGTCAAGGTCTTCTGTTTCGGCTTTCAGTTTAAGTTCTTTGATACGAGCTTCGTCTTCAGCGATGTAATTGTTGATATATTCTTTAAACTCGACTGTTTTATGACGAAGAGCATCAATGTCTAATGTCTTTATTTTTTCGTAAGCTTCTAATGTCTTGTCCAGAATCGGCTGCAAAGCTTTGTTGTCGCGTGATGCTTTGTTGCCGAATAATTTAGTGAAAAATCCCATATTTATTTAAGTTACTAAGTTGCTAAGTTACTAAGTTGTTAAGTTGCTGAGTGTTTAGGACTCAGCATTCTAAAATTCGTTTATCAAATGTTGTGCAAAAATAACGATTTTTTTATTTATTTTTATAATAATTATGTAATCTTCTGACATGAAAATCAAGATATCTGTCAGGGCTTGGTGCTGGTGCCATTCCAATCTTGTTGTTTTTGCCTAAAATGATATAATCGGGGAATGTCTTGATTTGATATTTTTCAAGAAGGAGAATGTCATCACCAAGGTTTAATAAATCCCAGTTATATTCTTTGTTCTCAAATGTTTGCTTGAAATCGTCGAAGCTTTCTTTTGTGGCAATGGTGACAATCTGAATGGTGTCGTTCCATTGTTGTGACAGTTCTTTCAAGGTGTTGAATTGATAGTCTGTCATGGCAGAGACCTGATTGACAAATTGAAGAAGGACCAGATTGTCTTTGAAATCGGATGAATTTACGATTTTGCCGTCTTTGTCTTTCAAAGAAAAAACAGGAGCATCAGTGTTGAATGACAATCTGTTAATTTGTTTTATGATGTCATTGACGATAGCTTTGTTCTTTTTGTTTTTAGAATTTTGAGCGATATTATTTATGTGCTTGATGATTTGAATTTTGTCGTCAGGCATTTCGTAGTATAATCTTTTTAAATCCCATGTGATGATTATTTCTGCCAAGTCATGGTTTTCTGCCAAAAAGGCATCATTATCCTTAATAAATTTTAAGAAAGTGTCAGTGTCAGAATAAAGCTTGTATCTCAGTTCTGAAGGAGGGAATTGATTTGATGACAAATAATTTGCAAAAGCTTCTTGAAATAAATTCATATAAGCTGGTTGAGAATATAAAATGTCATTCTTGTTAAAGTGTTGATTTATAACTTTCTTGCCGTTATCATTATTTGCAATCATCTGCATCGCGGCTTTGCGATAACGAATATTGTCTTTAACAAAATCAGATTTTATTTCTCCGAGATTATTTGCTATCTCAATGTCGATATTGTCAAGAAGTGAAATGTTGCGACCTCTGTATAATTGGTTGAAATTGTTAAGCATAAAATCGTCGATTATCATTTCAGACACATGATATTGATAATAAAGATTGTCGTCGTTTGCCTTAATGATTTTTATGGTAGGAGACTGTCGTTCGAAATATGAGCTGTTAGCATCTTGTTCTGGTATGTTAATCTCCACTTCGTATGTGGAATTTGGTTTTAGCAAAATATCTGCACGTTCAAGGTCTACTGCAATCTGTGCCAATGTTATCTCATCAATATTGGCTTCTATGGTGAAGTTTCCTTCACTGTCGGTTTTGGTTTCAAAAATTGTAGTCTGTTCTAACGTCAGCATATCGTTGAAAGTAAATAAACGAACCAATGACTCTGACTCTGACTCTGACTCTGAACCTTGACTATTGACTATTGGCTTTTGGATTTTGCCTTTTATTGTGATGTTTTGTGAAAAGATGTTGTTGACGTTAAACAACAAGAAAAATAATGATAATAATAGAATATTCTTTTTCATAACTTATTGACTAATTGTCTTATAGACTTATAGACTTCCACACCGCTTCCGGTACGAATTCATCAACGGGGTAGTTGTGTTTCAGCAAATCTCTTACCACAGTCGACGACACGCAACGTAATGACGGTTCTGTCATGAAAAATATTGTCTCAATCTCTGGATTTATTTTTTTGTTAGCCTCAGCGATGGTACTTTCATATTCAAGGTCCATGCTTCCACGTAAGCCCCTGATTATATAGTTAGCGCCGTTTTCTTTGCAGAAGTCAACGGTAAGACCTTCGTAATGCATGACTTTCACCTTGGGATAATCGGCGAAAGTGTCTTTTATCCATTGAAGACGCTGCTCTAATGAAAAAGAGTTTTTCTTCATTATGTTAATGCCGATGGCGACAATTATTTCATCGAAGAGAGGCAATGCTCTTAGTATTATATCCTCATGTCCTTTTGTTATAGGGTCGAACGAACCCGAAAATATAGCTTTTTTCATAATTTAAGATAACAGGCTACGGACAACAGTCCATTATAAATTCTTAACTCCTAACTCCTAATTCCTAACTCCTAACTACATCCAAAATGTCTTCTTCCAATGCAAGTCGAATGGAAGGGTAGGTGTTTTCTAAAAAATCATTAACATTATCTTTGTTTATTAGATAAACTCTCGAGATGCCTTCTTCTTCCTGAGGCTTAGGCTTGAAATCGTCATCAGACTTCATCAGGAACCATGAGGTCTTTTTTAAAGTCCATTGTCCGTTAAGAAGATAACAATGGTGAGAAGAAGGAAGTTGTTTGATGATAGACAAGTTTTTTATTGCTGTTTCTTCTTCCACTTCGCGCATGGCAGCGATGTCGGTTTGTTCGTTTTTTTCAATATGACCTTTGGGCAAATCTGCTTTTCCGTTTCTTTCTATCGCAACGATTGACTTATTAATAATGACTACACCGCCGGCGGCAGGAGCGAAACGGAATATTTTCTTTATGACAGCAGCTAAAATATCGTTGTCGATGTCGTCTATATAGAGATTTTCTTCTCCGTTTTCTAGCCAGTTTTTTATTTTATCTAACGTATTCTCAAATAGTTGAGATGATAGCTTGTTACTGTCTATACCATTATCCAAAAAATGTTCAAAAAAATTTCTGCAGACAAGCATCTTATTATTGCAAAAAAGTCTATACATTTGCCAAAAATTTAAAGGTTAATTTTATGAACGAACAAGAAACATCAATGGCACTTGCCAGTTTCCTTTTGCAAATTAAAGCAATAAAATTGAATCCTGCAAATCCTTTTACATGGGCATCAGGATTGAAAAGTCCAATCTATTGTGACAATCGCGTGACATTGTCATATCCACAAGTCAGGACTTTTATCCGTGAAGGATTCGTTAAAATGTGTTTAGATAAGTTTGGCAAACCAGATGTTATTGCAGGTGTTGCCACAGGTGGTATCCCACAAGGAGCTTTAGTAGCACAAGAATTAGGATTGCCTTTCGTTTATGTACGCTCAGAGAAAAAATCTCACGGCATGAACAATCAAATAGAAGGTATCATCAATAGCGGTCAGTCTGTAGTTATTATCGAAGACTTGGTTTCTACAGGTAAGTCAAGCTTGAACGCTGTTGAGGCTTTACGTGAAAAAGGCGCAGTCATCAAAGGTATGCTCGCAATCTTCACATACGGCATGGACGTAGCTGCTGAAAACTTTAAGAACAACAAATGCGAATTGTTCACTTTGACAAACTATAATGCTTTGATTCAAAAGGCAGCTGAAGAAAATTACATCAGAGAAGAAGACTTAGCTTCATTGTTAGAATGGAAATCTAATCCACAAGCTTGGAGCGACGCAAGAATGTAATTTTGAAATTCAGAATTTTAGAATCTCAAAACTTCAGATTTTTAGAAACTTATAATTATTTTGAGTTTCTGAATTCTGAAGTTTTGCATTTTAAACAAAAGCAATTTCCTTCAAATCGCAAACGACTTCAAGGTCGTTTTTTTCTTTTAATATAAGCCGTCCGAATTGGTCGTAGCCGACAATCATCATTTCTTTTACGGAACCTTCGTGCTTGTAGAAAGCCCATTGTTTGTAGCGATACAGATGTTTTATATAGCTGTTGGCTGTTGGTTGTTGGCTGTTGGTTGTTGGCTGTTGGCTGTTGGCTGATAGCTGATAGCTGATAGCTGATAGCAATTCATCTAAATCAAAATCTTTTTCCGTTATCATTTTCATTGAGATAGGGTTGGGGAGATTTTTGTCAAATGATGTTTGATTTACATTCAGACCAATTCCAATTATTGAAGTCCCCATCATCATTCCTTTGATTTCGTTTTTTATCAAGATGCCAGCTATTTTCTTGTTGTTGAAATAAATGTCGTTAGGCCATTTGATGAATAGCGATTCTTCTGGAAGATATTTCTTTAAAACATTAATCATCGCAACGGAAACCATCTGCGTCAGAATGAATTGGTTTTCGGCTTTAAGGAAACTCATATCAAGAGCTATGCTGAAAAGCAGGTTCTTGCCTTCATCACTTTGCCATACGTTTTTGCCTTGACCTTTGCCAGAAGTCTGAAAGTCAGTGACTACAATATTGTCAGCAATGTCAGCACCTTCGTTAAGAAGATTCTGAAGGTAAGCGTTAGTTGATTCTAATGTTTTAAAACGAGTGATTTTCATGACGCAAAAATACACTTTTTAAAAACTCAAAAACTCAAAAACTTAGAACTTCAAAATTTTCTAAATTTCTTAATTTTTAATAAAACTTATTGTCTTATTGTCTTGTTGACTTGTTGTCTTTTTTATTATCTTTGCACAAATTAAATTTATTAAGAATCATGAGAGTAAGACACGAGTCAGAGAATCCTGAAAATGTAGTAGCTGCTGTTGTTGAAGCTATGCAAGAACTTAAAGCAAAAGACGTTGTTTCATTAGATTTAAGAGACATATATTCATCAGTGACAGATTATTTCGTCATCTGCCACGCACAATCAAAGACACAGGTTTCAGCTATCGCTGATAAGATCCTCGACGATCTTCGCGACAATCATCAAGTGAAGCCTTATCATTACGAAGGTTTTGAAAATGCGGAATGGATTTTGATAGACTACATCGACGTAGTAGTTCATGTCTTCTTGGAACCAAAACGTGAGTTCTATAAATTAGAAGCTTTATGGGCTGACGCTGAAAGGACTTCTTACGAAGATTAATTTTAACGCATTTTAAAACAACTAATCAATGGAGAATAACAATTCGACAGGAAAATTTTCAAACAACAACAAAAACAACACACCAAAAAAGAAATTTAATTTTCTTTGGATTTATGGAATCCTGGCAGTTATCTTTATAGGCTCCACAATTTTCGGCGGACCTAAGACTGCAGAAGAAATAGACAAAGGCAAACTCATTACCTTGCTTCGCGACAAAGACGTAGAGAAAATCGACTTGGTCAATGGGGAGATAGCAGAGATTTATCTTAACGAAGATGGCTTGAACAAGTATTTCCCAAATGATAAGTCAAGCGGTTTCGGACTCTCTCCAAACTATACTCTCCGTATAGCTTCTGTCGAGCGTTTTGAACAAGACATAGAAGACGCTCAGGAGGGATTCGAAAATCCAGTCTATCCTCATGTCGTGAAACGTCATAACTGGGGAACAGAGATTTTCTCATGGATTTTCCCTATCTTGTTGATATTCGGATTCTGGTTTTTGATAATCAGAATGATGGGACGCAACGGCGGTCCTGGTGGCGGAGGCCAGATATTTAATATCGGTAAGTCACAAGCCAAACTTTATGATAACGCTTCCGACGTGAAGGTCACTTTCAAAGACGTGGCTGGTTTGGAAGAAGCAAAAGAAGAAGTCGTTGAAGTAGTTGACTTCTTGAAGAACCCTAAGAAATACACACGTTTAGGTGGTAAGATTCCTAAAGGCGTTTTGTTGGTAGGCCCTCCTGGTACAGGTAAGACCTTGTTGGCTAAGTCAGTGGCTGGTGAAGCTAACGTTCCTTTCTTCAGCATATCTGGTTCTGACTTCGTTGAGATGTTCGTCGGTGTTGGTGCTTCAAGAGTTAGAGATTTATTCAAACAAGCTAAGGAAAAATCACCAAGTATAATATTTATCGACGAGATTGATGCAATAGGTCGTGCTCGTAGCAAGAGCCCGATGAGTGGCGGTAACGACGAAAGAGAAAGCACTCTCAACCAGCTCCTTACAGAGATGGATGGTTTCGGAACAAACTCTGGCGTCATCGTTATTGCAGCTACCAACCGCGCTGATATCCTTGACAAGGCTCTCATGCGTGCAGGACGTTTCGACCGTCAGATTTACGTTGAACTTCCAGACCTCATCGGTCGTAAGGAGATTTTCGAAGTACACATGCGTAAGCTTAAATTAGCTGATGATGTGAATATTGAGTTCTTGGCAAAACAAACTCCAGGATTCTCAGGCGCTGACATCGCTAACGTATGTAACGAAGCAGCTCTCATGGCAGCACGCCGTAACAAAGAATCTATTGAAAAACAAGACTTCCTCGATGCTATCGACCGTATCGTAGGCGGCTTGGAAAAGAAAAATAAAGTCATAACAGACTCAGAGAAAAAAGTTATAGCTTTCCACGAAGCTGGTCATGCAACAACAAGCTGGCTCTTGGAATTTGCTCATCCTCTCGTGAAAGTTACAATAGTGCCTCGTGGCAAGGCTCTTGGCGCTGCATGGTATCTTCCTAATGAACGTCAGATTACTACAAAAGAACAGATGTATCATGAGATGATTGCAACATTAGGCGGACGTGCCGCAGAACAACTGATATTCGGTCATATATCAACAGGAGCTCTCAGCGACCTCGAAAAAGTTACAAAACAAGCTACAGCGATGGTGGCATATTATGGCCTCGATGAAAGAATCGGTAACAGAAGTTATTATGATTCAACAGGTCAACAGGATTATGCTTTGACAAAACCATTCAGCGACAAGACTGCTGAGATAATTGACGAGCAGGTAAGCAAACTCATCGAAAGCGCATATCAAGAAGCTCTTAGAATATTAGGTGATAACCTCGACGGCTTGACACAGCTTGCTAACAAACTCATCGATAAAGAAGTCGTCTTCGGTGATGACCTAGAGATGATATTCGGCAAACGTCCTTGGGTTAAGGAAGAGATAGATTTTCCAAAAGAGAGTCAACAGACAACAGACAAAGGACAAGAGTCGGAGACTGACAATGTGTCAGAAGAAGACACAAAAAATATTAACACAGAAGAAAGTCAAAATTGATAAGCAATGAATTTTCCTTTCGGATATAATAAAGATTGTACCACCAAGGAGCAGATTCTTGCTAAGGTTCGAGAAGCCATCTTGGAGAAAGACGAGAAACATTTCTCTGACATCAATCTCCAAGATGACACTTGGATTCCTTTCAAGGAAGAAGATGGCAAGGAGTTCACTTTCATAGAACGCTTCAAGGAGAATGGCGGAATCTTTATGTATTTCGAGGAAATATCTCATTTCAAAGAGGCTATGCAGCAGTTCGTCGTTGAGAACGGCTGGGATCCATTGCTTACGACAAGTCCTGTGATCAAGGAGATTTTCGCTGACACCGACATCGTTTTTCAAGACGATTATAATAACTTGGAACGTAAGAAGAATGTCAGCATAATAGACTGCGAATGTCTTATAGCGCAGACGGGTAGCATTTTGGTTTCTGAAGCTACAGCAGGTTCAAGAGCTGCATATTCCTTCGCCGACACTCTTCTGATATTTGCGCGTCCTTCGCAATTTGTGGCAAAGATGAAAGATGCTTTCACATTGATGAAAGAGAAATATGCCGACAACCAGCCTGCTGGAATGACGATAATAAGCGGAGCTAGCCGCAGCACCGATATAGACAACACTCTCGTGA
>JBGVET010000011.1:0-27319 GCA_045120395.1 Candidatus Limimorpha sp. | reverse complement strand
GACAATTAATCTCATTCCCGTATTTTTCTTCCAACGAGAAAAAATGATTACCTTTGTCAGTGCAATGATAGAAAAACAAGCGTTCTTTGTGGCTGTTGTAGGGTATGTGCAAGAGATTAAAGATGCTGTTTCTACCAACTTTCCCTTCCATAAAAAGGCAACGGATAGGTAGCAATTCTTTCTCTAACACCCACCATATTCGGCTCCTTCTGCCAAATTTAACAATATGGTGAGGTAACACAAAAATGGTATATGTACCAACCACTTATCAAATTTCACCCTCATCCTGCCATTTTTACGCAAGTTCTTCGTATCTTTGTAAAAACAAATTATGCATTATGGATTATGCATTATGAATTGAATAAAGACTATGAAACAAACTAAGATAGTAGCTTCCATTAGCGACCTACGCTGTGAGGTTGACTTTTTACGAGAATTACACAATTCTGGCGTCAATGTGTTTAGAATCAACACTGCCCATGCAACTCCTGAAGGAATAAAAAGAGTTATAAATAACATAAGGGAAGTCTCCCGATATATCGCCATCCTCATCGACACCAAAGGTCCTGAGATAAGAACGACGGCTGTTGAAGAACACATATATTTTAATACAGGCGATAAAGTCATGATATGTGGCAATCCTTCCGAGATGACCACACGCGAATGTATCAACGTGTCATATCCAAATTTCGTTCACGACTTAAACATCGGCAACGATGTACTCTTCGACGATGGCGAGCTGTCGCTAAAGATTGTCGACAAGGACGATAAATGTCTTCATGCTGTGGTACAGAACGACGGTCGCCTCGGTTCAAGAAAGAGCGTCAACGTTCCTGGAGTGCATATAGAACTTCCTGCTTTGACAGAGAAAGACAAGGCTAACATCAGGCTGGCGATAGAAGAAGACATCGACTTCATAGCGCATTCTTTCGTAAGAAGTAAAGACGATGTGAAAGCCGTACAAGACATTCTTGATGAATACGGTAGCGACATAAAAATCATTTCCAAGATTGAGAACCAAGAAGGCGTCGACAATATAGATGAAATCATTGAGGCATCATACGGCATCATGATTGCTCGTGGCGACCTCGGCATAGAAGTCCCAATCGAGAATATCCCAGGCATACAACGCAGAATAATACGCCAATGCGTCATTGCCAACAAGCCTGTGATAGTAGCGACACAGATGTTGCACAGCATGATAAAGAACCCACGTCCTACCCGCGCCGAAGTGACCGACATCGCCAACGCGATATATTATCGCACCGACGCACTCATGCTCAGCGGCGAGACAGCATCGGGGAAATATCCTCTCGAAGCAGTGAAAATCATGACATCTATAGCAGAACAAGCCGAGAAAGACAAGCTACGCGAAAACGACATAGTGATTCCACAGCACGACGACTGCAACGTGACGGAATTCCTCGCCAAGAACGCTATCAGAGCTACTGAACAACTCGGTGTAAAAGGCATCATAACAGATGCCAATACAGGAAAGACAGCTCGTATATTATCATCTTACCGCGGTCCAAATCCTGTCATAGCTCTGTGTTATAAAGAGAAACTGGTAAGACAACTTTCGCTCAGCTACGGCATCACACCGATATTCCAGCACGATAAGAAAGAGCTACACGAACAATATACCACTGCATTGAAAGTGTTACTTCAAAAAGGATTCGTAAATATGGAAGACAAAATAGCATATCTCGGAGGTAGCTTCGGAGAAAAAAAAGGAACAACATTCATAGAAATAAATAATGTAAAAGATGCTATTGGAACTTTGAACCTTGAACTTTAAACTTATTATGCACAAAGACTGTTGTCCGTTGTCTGTTGACCGTTGTCATTAATATAAAAGTTATGGATAAAAAAGAATTAAGAGCTCAAATAAAATCATTAAAGAAACAGCATACAAAAGAAGAACTGCTTGAACAGTCACAGTTGATTCTTAATAAATTAGAAAACAACAAATCATTTATCGACGCTAAGATAGTGATGCTTTACAGCTCGCTTCCTGATGAAGTCAACACTCATGCATTCTTGGAGAAATGGCGTGATGAGAAGAGAATCATACTTCCTACCGTCGTCGGCGACGACATTATCCCTGTAGAGTTAAAAAAAGACACCGACTTTGCCATCGGTGACTTCAATATCTTAGAACCACAAAATGAGGAATATACTGGCGACTACGATTTGATCGTCGTTCCTGGTGTTGCCTTCGACAAAAACGGCAACCGCATAGGACGCGGCAGAGGCTACTACGACAGATTTCTCTGCAAACACCTTGATGTCAAACGTATCGGCATCTGCTTCGACTTCCAGCTCGTCGACGAAGTCCCTACAGAAGACAACGACATCAGAATGGATGAGGTGGTTTCTTTGTAATCAGAAGCTAAATCCTATTCCTAAGTTAACAGGAACGAAGTGTTCATGGCTATTGTTCCGATTGAATAAATCTATCAATCCTGCTCTACCAAAGATTACGAAATCTCTGAAACTAAAGACAGCCAAAGCATTGACACCAAAAGGGTTGTATGCAATGTTATCTGAAACAGTATATTTGCCACCTTTTTCGAATTTAACCTTAGACTTCATCGCGAAACGCCATTCAAATTCGGGACCGAAGGAGAATGCCATTGCATTATTTCCAACCCTCCACTTCAACTGAACACTGATTGGCATACGAAGACTCCAATAACGTAAATAACTTTTCTTGACACGTCCATCCATAACATTTCCCCAACCGTCAGGTGCTTCTTCCATGTCACTGCCATAATAGAAATATGTACAATTATTGGAGTTAGTGCCAGGATGGTTATGAGTACCCAAAACGCAATTCAAATAATTATAAGTGTTTGATATTCCCAATGCTGATGTCAGACCAAATGTATTTTTCTTATTATGATATAATTTAAATTGAGAGAAATATGAGCCCCATTCAAATGAGTTTGACATCAAAGGTATTATAACAAGTCTGTTTGTTTGAGCCAAAGTTGAATATGCGTAATATATTGTAGGATAAATTGGTTCAAAGTAACGGAATTTTAATTTGGGAGTCTTGTCATCTTCCGAATCACTGTCATCTTTGATAAATGTAGGATTGATTGGGACATTGATGGTAACGTTCCTTCTCTCGGTCTTACTAACGATATTGTTTTCATAACGGCTTTCATAATAAGGATTTTTCTCAAATTCACCATCCTCAGTGACAGAATACACGTTAATTTTCAATCCGTTAAAACTATCAACTATCTTTACCTTATTGTTGTTTATAAGAACCTCAACATTATTACCATTGGCAATCACTATGGTGTCGTTTTTTGTTTCTTGTGAAAAAACATTTACAACCAAAGTAATTAAAATCGAAACTAATACTATTCTTTTCATATCATTAAATTTTAAATTATTTTATTCATTCCTTAATTCAAACTCAAGATCTCCATATCGTATGTCTATCTTTACATGACGAATATCGTTGCTTCCGTTATAATCTCCAATTATCGTTGTCTCATCATCTTTCTTGATATATCTCATTGCTGTATCTTCAAGAAAAACACTTTCCACATCAGCATGTAGAGCTGCAATATTATATGAAAATTTATGAGATTCTTTGAATATGACACTAACATCAGAGTATTCGGTTTTTATGTCAATAAGTTCAAAATCATGATGCACTTTGTTTATTTCGATATCACCATATCTTGAAGTGAAATTGATTTTCTTTAAAAGATGATCTATTTCAACATCGCTATAAGAATTATCCATTGTCAAATCCTTGACGTTTTTTAAGTATGTGTCGCTATATTGCAGTTTAAGATAGGCAGCTTCAATATCAGAACATGAAATATCTGAGTATTGACAAAATGCCTTCAACGATTGTATGTCACCAAACTTACCGTTACCGTATTGAATATTGACATTAACATCATTTCCTGTGTTGACACGAATATTGCCGTAACGTATTTTAGCATCAACTTTATCCGCATATTTTATTTTAGCATTGCTATAAGCAAGATTCATCTTATTGTCGCCGAACAGACTGTCGATTGAGAAATTACCGTAATCCAAATCCAAGTCAAGATATCTGTTGAGTTTATCAACATTGACATTGCCATAAGCATTATGAATTACAAGGAATATATTTCTAGGAATCATGATATAATAATCAATCTGAAACTCAACATTATTCATCCTACTAGGGATAACAGTCTTCGCCATTATCTCTTTGTTGGCTTGAGAATTTTCAAAGTCTATATCAATCTGATACAGCTGTTCTTCAGCTTTTTGCTCCTTATTTGACTTAACTATTATCTCGACATGAAAACTGATATGATTTTCATTCCATGTGGAAATCTCATAGTCGCTATACTTACCCAAAAGATTAAGTGTATAATTTTCACCAGCATCAAAGTTAGCGTCGATGATTCTCTTCTTAGTGTATTTATAATTATTGTTAAACTCCTTATCTGGCGAACCTTCTGCAAAGCTAAACGAAACAACAAAACACAGCAGCAATGTAAAAACCAGCTTTGCCAATGACCAACGGTCAATCGTCATCATCTTAGTTTTCATAATTATTCCTCCTTATTTTTATTGAGTTTTATATATATCGAATTTAATGTCTGCAGTTTATTATTATAAATTTGCGACGTTATTGCGAGTTGTTTCTCTTCAGGCAAAGGAGCAATTTCAGCAAACACCTCTGTGGTATGATTCATGCTTTCTATCAACATATTGATTTCGTTTCTTGTCGAATCATCTACATTATCCAAGATATCTTCAAGCAACATAATCGTCTTGTCAAGCTGTTGCTCATACAACCTTCTCATTTCAACGACCTTCTCATTTTCATTATAAAGATTAGGTTTAATATTATCTTGTTCGCCAAGAATCAATAAGGCAAGTATTACAGCCGCTGCCGCAGAAGAAATGCCGAACCAGACACGTCGAATTATTGGCTCAGTTTCGTTGCGTTTTTGCAGTTTCATAGCAAAACGTTCCTGATGACCAGCAGGTAACTCAACCATAAACTTGTTCTTGTTATCTTTTATATAGTTTTCCATATTATAAAGTATTCTATTTCTTAAGCACCTAATTCTCTCTTAAGTTTTTCTTTCGCCCTTACGTATTGCGACCTAACCGACGACGGCTTGATATCTAATATTTCAGCTATGTCAACGAAATCAAGTTCATCAATGAGATGAAGATATAAAACCATTCTGTATCCATCGGGGAACAGATCGATTTTTTCTTTTATTAAATCTATAGAAAACGAAGGCTCATCATTATCATCATCGTACTGACCGATAACTTCATTTTCTATTTCGGTAAAGAAAGGTATTTTGCTATGTTTGCGATACCAATCGATGCTTTTGTTGACAGCTATCTTCTTTACTAGAGAGATAAAATCTTTTTCCGTTCCAAGAAATCTGTCTATATTGTCAAATGCTTTTAAGATAGAATCTTGCATTATCTCTTCAGCATCGAATTCATTCTTCACAATATGGAGACTTGCATTATAAACCGGCATCGCACAAATGTTGTATAACTCCATCATCGCTTTGGAGTTACTACGCTTGCACTCTTTCAACAAATCTTCAAATCTCGACATATTTCTTGCATTTTACACTCATTTAACGTAGACTTTGAAAATTTGCTGCATGAAATCTACAATATTCTAAAGTTTTTCTTACTCCTCGCTGAACATCACCGCTCTATTCAGCAACTGATTAAACTCTAGTGAAGTCTTGAATTCTTCCAAAGCCCACTCTATCAGTTTGTCGCTATAAAGCATTCCTTCTGGAAGTGTCTGGACCAGATTGTATTGTTTAAGTCTAAGAAGATAATCGTAAGGACTGTCTTTTGGAAAATCTTTTGGAGTCTTGCTGAGACTACATGACGTATCTAAAGTAAAGTTTTTAGCTTTTTCGATAGCCTTTTCAAATGCAACGCCATCGTAGCAGATGTCTTCTCTTATGTTTTTAAGGGCATTTTTATCTGGATTCCACAAGCCTGTGAACAAACCATTACAGCCAAGATATTCGGCATCTTCGCCTTCAAAGTGAAGATAATATCCAGCTAGTCCCGACTTCTTTCCATTAGGGCAGACATAAATTCCCATGTGTGTTTTATATGGACGCTTGTCAGGAGAGAAACGTATGTCGCGATAGATGCGATAGGTGCAGTCGCTCACGCTGAGGTTCTTAACAGAAGAATCAAATTTAGAGATACCATCGATGAGTTCGACGGTCATATTATTAATACGTTCCTGCGCTTTGAGATACAAATCTTTATTTTCTTGAAACCATGGGCGGTTGTTATTCATCAAAACGCCATTGAGAAATGTCATCACATCTTTCATAAAAAAAACTATCTTTTGTGCAAAGATAGTTTTTTTTAAAATTCAGAAATTCAAAACTTCAAAACTTCAAAATCTTTTGAGTTTTTGAGATTCTGAGATTCTGAGTTTTTATTAAAACTCCACAGTTTTAACCTCAGTCTGTGGAACGAAGTCGAATGGTTCGTATTTAAGAAGTTGCATAGCAGCGAATTTCTTGTCTTTTGAATGAACCACATAAAGCTGGACATTGCCTTCGTCAACTCTCTTGAATTTCTCTATTGAATTATAGTCAGCATTGTCGATGGCGTTTTTAAGGTTATAGAAATCAGCGGTATCGAAATAAAGCTGGCGTTTCACTATAGGTGAGTTGGTCTTGACATAGACCTCGCTGTTAATCTTGGCAATCATCAAGAATATAGCAACAGCTACTATCGCGATGCCGAAGAAAATCATTGATGATGAAATCATATTGCTTTCGATATTGCCTGAATATATAAACAAGACGCAACCCAAGCCGATTAAAACAAGACTTAATAATAATGATGTTACGTTAAATTTCTTTTCTATTAATTCAAATTGTGTGTTTTGGATATTGTTTGTCATGATTTTTAAAATTTAATTGTTAATAAATAAAAGTCTACAAGTCTACAAGGCAACGAGACAACAAGCTTAATTTTGAAGACATGTAGTCATACCTTGGACTTCCGCAACCACAAACCACTTGCGGTCTTATAGTCTTGTGGTCTTGTAGTCTTAAATAATAAGGTGTCTTACTATAACAATCAAATCATCTTTCGATGACAAAGGAAAGGAGTATTTTATATTGTAGTTTTTGGTCGGTTGCACTTCTGAGGAGAAGCGTTTCAAAAGGATGTTGTTTATTAGATTTTGTTGTATTTTCTTCTGTGAAGAGATAAGTCGGAACGACGGCAAGGGAAGTGAGTTCTGCAATTCCGGAACGATAGTCTTGTCGGAAGCAGCATCAAAAATAAGCTCTATGTCCGACTGCTGACTATCGAAGATACAAGCTTCTTCCATTTCGTCAAGCTTGACAAATGAAGAAACATCAGCTTTAGTGTATAAAGCCAGCACGATAAACAATAGCGATATTATCGTCAAAATCCGTTTCTTCATATTGTTAAAATGATGTTACAAAGATAACACTTTTTCTGCGATTTTGTTGCGAAACAGATAAAAAGTCTACAAGACAACAAGACAACAAGACAACAAGACAACAAGTATTATCACAACTACAAACCACTTGTAGACTTATTGTCTTGTAGTCTTGTTGTCTTTACAAACCCAAAGCTCCATCTCTGACCTTTGAAAGTCTTAGGGATATAGAGCCTGATTTCGTTATTACCTTTTTTAAGGTTTATCGTCACAGGCTCACGCATCCAGTAGAACTGCTCATCGGTATAAGGCATTTCTTCTTCTGGACGATGCCATGTGTTGTAGTGGAATTTATATTTCTCTGGTTCGTTCCATTTCTGTGATGGGAAATATTCCTCTCCATTGACGAAAAGACGTCCGTTGTTTTCCCATTTGCCTTGCGGTCCGATGCCGCCTGAGATTCTGTTGGAACGAGCAGCTGCTTCAAAACCAACCCATGCTTCTATCGTTGTATCTTCTTCAGAATAAATCTCCGTGACAGCCCAGGCTGAGACAGTGTCACCTATATTAATATCATTAGCTCTGCAAAGGTCATCAACATCAACAGCGCCGCCTCTGGCTTCTAACTCAATGCTATCAGCTATACTTATTTTCCATATGGTAGAAGCATTAGGATTCCAACGCACATCATGATTCTTAACCAGATTATCTTTATGATATGACATCTTATCTTCAAAAGCCACGAGTTCTTCCCAAGAGCCCTCGCCACCATTCCAGAATCGTTCGGAATATGTCATCATGCCGTTAATCATGCCATTATGTAGAGCGATGCGTGTCTTGTCATCGACGCGAACATCATTCCAGAGACATAATATTCCGCCTAGTGCATTGGCAGTATCAGGCACATCCTGAGCACATGCCTTGTGGAGAAACACCTTATTGGTGAAATATATAGGGTCGTAATAGTTGAGATAACCCATGAAAGAATCCACATATTTGCCACCTTTTTTGGTGCTTGCCGCATTGGAACCAGCGGCGGTGTTCCATATCTGACGCACTGTAGTAGAGTCTGATGGCAGACCAGGATCCCATGCCATCGCGATACGATTGTGTTTCTTGCAAAGATTTTCTGTAAACTTCATAAAACCTTTTGGGTCGGCGATATAAACCTCATCAGAACCTATGTGAAGATAAGGACACATAGCGACAGGTATTTCATTACAAAACTCCTCTATACATTTTTCCAGCACCTTCATGCCTTCCTCTGAATCCATGCTGAAACCGAATGCGTTTCTAAAATATGCCGAGTGTCCTGGCATGTCAATCTCAGGCATCACTGTGATTCCACGTTCTTTGGCGTATGCTATCAACTCACGGATTTCATCATAGGTATAAAACTTTCCGCAGTCACGACCTGGACGTTGATATTGTGGGTCATTAAGTTGTGGATAGACCTTACATTCTATTCTCCATGCTGGATTGTCGGTGAGATGCCAGTGGAAGTAATTTATTTTGTATAAAGACATCAAATCGATGGTTTCTTTCAACATTTCTAATGTCTGGAAGTTACGACCAGTGTCGTGCATGAAACCTCTGAAAGGATACACCGACCAGTCGTGAATCTCGACATCAGGGACGCGAGCTTCTTGGTTTTTAAGTTGCTCCAAAGTCTGTTTTGCCCACACCTCATTACCTTCTATGATAACATTGCCATTCTCTATCTTAAGATAATACTCATCTTTATTTTGAGGATATAACAAATGATCATCGGTTTCAAGAATTGTCACATCATTTATTTCATGCAATTTATCATTATTCAACACAAACTCTTTCGGACTTGGTATGATATTTTCCTTTACAAAAACATCATTTTTCACACATGAAAAAAGAGTGACACCAACTAAAATCAAAGGCAATATTTTCTTCATAAAAAAACTTTTGTACAAAACTAATAAAATTATCAATGAACTTAAAATCCAATCATAATTTATTGTACTTTTGCACGATTAAAAAAACACACTATGAAATTCAAAATTGATTTTAGAGAAATTCTCAATTATGTAGCAACAAAGAAGTTCTGGATTGAACTGATTATCATGACAGTAGGTATGATAGTAACAGCATGCGCAGTGTACTATTTCCTCGTACCAAGTAAGCTTATCATCGGAACAATATCAGGTCTTTCTATCGTTATCAGCGGTATCTGTGAGAAATTCTTCGGATTCCCACTTAACGTTTCAACAGTAATCTTTGTAATCAACGCTATCCTTTTGGTTTTAGCTTATATCCTTATCGATAAGGAATTTGGTATCAAGACTGTTTATACAGCTCTCATCTTGGGACCACTAATCGGAGTTTTGGAAAAATATTTACCATACGAAAACTTCATTTCAACAACATCAGAAATACCTTCAATCATGGGTGACCTTTGGCTTGACCTCTGCTGCTTCGTATTATTATTAAGTTTGGCTCAAGCAGTGTTATTCAAGATCAATGCCTCAACAGGTGGTCTCGACATCTTGGCAAAAATCGTTAACAAATATTTACACTTCGACATCGGCACATCAGTGTCAGTCGCTGGCTGGATCATCTGCTGTACAGCTTTCATGATTAACGATGCTCGTTTAGTTATCATCGGTTTGATTGGTACATGGATCAACGGTTTAGTTGTTGACTACTTCACAGCAAGCTTCAACAGAAAAAAGAGAGTCAGCATCATTTCAAACCAACACGAAGAAATCAGACAATTCATCGTCAACGATATCTCACGCGGTGTCACTATCTATAATGTAAAAGGTGGTTATAGCGGTGAAGACAAAGTGAAACTCGAAGTTCTTTTGTCAACAGACGAGTTCTCAGATTTGATGAAATATATCAATGATAACGAAATCAATGCTTTCATCACAGCAGGTAACGTAAGTGAGGTTTACGGTCTCTGGGGTGACAAGAACAGACGCAAAAGCATTCAAAAATAAAACACTAAGCCGCTGATTAAAGCGGCTTTTTTGTACCAGTTTTTATCCACGAATAAACACTAATCCAACACCAAAACTTTCGTGAGGTTTAGTGAAATTTCGCGGATGTTTTATTTAGCAGACAAATACCTCTTCCAGATTTTTTTCAAGACTTTCTTAGTGTCGCCTTGTGGTTCATCGGAATAATTTAAACTCTTATCAAGAGACCATTCTCGTTCCATAGCGAACCAACCTTCTTCCGGCGATTGCAAATCATTCTCAAAGAAATACTCCCATCGCGGATAATAAAAATCCTTTAACATTCCGCTCCAGGCTCTATAAGAATAATCACGTAAGCCACCTTGATTAGCATTGATTTCATCACCCCATGTCGTTATCAGCGTACGAGCGTTATTGAGTTCCAGCCAATCTTTGTCAGCTTCCGTCGTTCCTTCCACTTCATCAGCGATAGCACGCGCCATCTGCGTCCACTGACCTAACATGAAATTCTCGTTTGTATTGAGTAATTTATCAATGTCTTGTATCAAAGTCAAGAACATCATACATTTAGAGTCAAAGTCAGCGTCAGAGTTCTCATACGATTTCTTAATATCTTTTAACAAAAAATAAGCATAATCCATCAAAGCCTGACGCGATATTTCAATCAAATCGAAATTATAATTCTCTCCCGACAAATCAGCTTCCAGCAGCAGACGAGCCGCTTCTCTGACATCATCAGGATTGTAAAAAATTTCCGTTCCGCCCCATGACGAGACTCTATCAACTGTAAGCGAAGGTCGTGCACAGACCACAGCCTCGTGCGGACCTTGAAGCGAGGTCTTGCAATCCAACGCCGAGTTTCTCAACAATTCCCAAGCCAGCTGTGCGCATTCGTTTTCCACGCCATAACGACTTATGGTATAATTACGCATCCACTCTTCCGCATCAGGTTTTTCATCGCGCCAAGGCAACTCAAACAAAATGTCATATAAAACGGGCACTGAACCTATAGCTTCAGGCGTCGCACCAATTCCTTTTATGTTATAATGCAATTTTTTATTTTCAAAATAACCATCTATCACACCATTGAAACGCCCCATGAAGCCAGAGCGACCTCCGAAGTTTGGCAGCATGCAATAGAAGGCGTCGTGTCCTTTGTATTCATCGAAATGAGTGTGCGCTGTCGAAAATAAATCAAGTATTATCAAGTCGCCATGCGCCACTTGGTCAAGTACATAATACTGTTCAGCATTCCACTGCCAATATTGAATCACCCATTTCTCATCAATATCGTCATTCGCAGCAAACATAGCATCGGCAATGGCTTTATACGCAGACGCCACGTCAATATCAGTTGTATTTGCACCCTCGTGAAACGGGTCCATGCTGTAATATTGCGATGTTCCCATCACCTCCGCAAGCACTTTGTAATAATTGGCAGCCATCATCTTGAAATCGTCGGTATTAGGATTCAAGATATGAGGGCGAATGAAACCACACCAGCCGCCTTGTGAGTTTGCCGATATTCCAGTCTTTTCAGTAAAATCACTTGGCACCATGCCGCTGAATCCTGGAAGCACTGGCTGCATTCCGAGTTCTCGCATTCTGTCGCAAATCTTTTTAGCCAAAACGGACTGACGCTCATACCACCAATCTGGATTCGGACCTCCCCAAGACTCAAGGTTATTCATTCCCCACCAAGCCTGAAAACAAGGACCCGCAATGAAATCGTTCGCTTCTTCGGCAGTGTAATTGTAATATTCTGTTAACAATCTCTTCCAAACCACATCAAGACCAACAATCTGCAACGGCATGTTGATTCCATGCAACGCCATCCAGTCGATTTCCTTTTCCCAACGCTCCCACGTCCAAGTTGACATCGAATATGAAAAAGTGCAATAGTTGAGATAATAACGATAATCGGCAGAACAAACATGAATTTCATCTTCAGAGGGAATTGGGAATTCATAAGAAGATAAATCATTGAGATATAAATTGTTCCACGACAGATTTATATTAGCATAATGATTCAGATACCAATTAATTCCAGTTGTTATTGCCAAAATAGAATTGCCTTTAACACAAGGCTTGCCGTCTTTAGAAGTGATGATGAAGGCATCTGGCTGTTGGCGTTTAGCTGTTGGCGTTTGGGTGATATTTTTATCTAAAATCGTGACTATCAACTGTTGTCCGTTGTCTGTTGTCCGTTGACCTAAAATTCTATTAAGAAAATTTGAAACCGCTTCAGGATTTACGACCTCTGCCTTAACATCAAACGTTAATAGAAATAAACAAAGTAAAGAAACGAGTATTTTTTTCATAATTCAAGGTTCAAAGTTCTTAGCTCTTAGTTCTACAACTGTCTATCAATAGAATCCTTATGAATTGCTTCGAAAATTTCTTTAACGAGAGTTTCATTCAATCCAAGAAGTTTACCTTTTTCGATATGATTTGAGAGTATCGAATTCCATCTGTCAAGTTGAAGCACAGCGAGGTTATTCTCTTTTTTTATCACGCCAATTTTTGAAGAAATATCGCTCCTTCTAGCTAGAAGCTGCAACAATTCCTCATCGATGTTATCTATTTGGTTTCTCAGTTCTTGAAGAAGAAAATCCGCATTATTTGATTTTGTCTTATGAATCACGAGACTATCTATCATCGACTTCAAATCATCTGGAGTGATTTGTTGTTCCGCGTCGGTGAGAGCCATTTCTGGATTGCAATGCGACTCTATCATGAGACCGTTAGTCGCGAGATCGAGAGCTTTCTGCGCAGTAGATTTCAATATCTCGCGACAACCGCAGATATGACTTATATCCGTGATTATCGGTATATTAGGATTTTTACGATGTAATTCAATAGGAATTTCCCAGCGCGGGTTGTTGCGATAAGGAGCAGCGTTGGTATCTTGGAATCCGCGATGTATCGCAACGAGATGAGTGAGACCTGAAGAAACGAGACGCTCAAAGGCACCAATCCAGAGCTTAAGGTCGGGAGCGATAGGATTTTTCACGAAGACAGGAATGTCGACACCTTTAATAGTGTCGGCGAGCTGCTGCATCGAGAAAGGATTCGCCGTCGTCCTCGCGCCAATCCATAAAGCATCGACGCCATATTTCAGGGCTAGCTCTGCATGTTCAGGCGTCGCGACTTCCGTCATGATTGGAAGATTAGTTTCATCCGAAATCTCACGCATCCATTTCAAGCCATCCTCTCCTATTCCTTCAAAGCCGTTAGGACGAGTGCGAGGTTTCCAGATGCCACCACGTAGGATTTTAACTTCTTGTAATTCTGATAGTTTTGTCACAGTATCAAAAAGCTGTTCTCTGCTTTCCACACTACATGGACCCGCAATAAGCAAAAGCTCATCAGGATTTTCAATCCATTTCTTTATGTCAAAACTATCTCTCATCTTTTTTTTGCAAAAATAAAAAATAAATACCTCTGATGATTTTTATAATAAATATTTTTATATTTACAAACTTAAATTTATATTTACAAACTTAAAACTTACAATTATGAAAAGAAGTATCTTGATCATTGCATTAATGTCATTGTTTCTATGCTCTTGCGACAAAGATAATGTTGATTTGACAGAAAGTGTTCCTGGCATTGAAGGATCATGGAAGTGGGAGTTATCATCATCAAATGGTTGTTTTTGGCATATATGTACACGAGAAGAATCTGGTGCGGATTACACCTTGATATTTGAAGAAGGAAATCTTTTGAGCATTAAAGATGGTGATGATTTTGTTATCTATCAAGAAGAGTTAAAAGTAACAAAGCCAACAAATGTTCCACAAAGTCCCAATGGCGATATTCCTGAGAATGAATATTTGATAGAACTGCCTAAAAAGATTAAAAATCTCGATGAATATTTCCTTACTAACGACACTATTTACATGGTTACTGATGGATATGTAAGTATTTGTTTTGATGAATATTATAACGCCAATAAACTTACTATCCGTCGTGTAGAACACGACATTGAACTTCAACGTTCGATATTTATAAGACAAAACTAATCATGATTAGGGATTAAGGTAAGACAAAATTTAAAAGACGTCATTGGGAAACAAGTGACGTTTTTTTTATTAAAGCACATAAACTTAATTCAAAAAAAATCTTTATACTTTCGCCTTTTGTCTTTAGACTTTTTACTATCTTTGTGAGTTAAATAAAATTAGAATAACTTTAAAGAAATATACAGTGAAACGTACAGAAATTAAAGATGCATTACAAATGCAAGAGCTTGACAAAGAGATAAATGTCAAGGGTTGGGTGCGTAACAAACGCGGCAGCAAAAACGTAGCTTTCATCGCTTTGAACGATGGTTCTACTATCAATAACCTTCAGTTGGTAATCGACCTCAACGTCATTCCAGAAGAAAACCTCGCTTTGATGCACACTGGAGCATCTGTTTCAGCAACAGGCAACTTAGTGAAATCAGCAGGTAGCGGACAAAGCGTTGAGATGAATGTCACAAGCATCGAACTCATCGGCGCTGCTGATCCTGACAAATATCCTTTACAACCTAAGAAACACTCATTAGAGTTCTTACGTGAAATAGCTCACCTCCGTTTCCGTACAAACACTTTCAGCGCAATCATGCGTTTACGTCACTGCATGGTATTCGGAATCCATAAGTTCTTCAACGAAAGAGGTTTCTATAACATCCACACTCCTCTCATCACAGCATCTGACTGCGAAGGCGCAGGCGAAATGTTCCAAGTAACAACATTAGACCTCAACAACTTGCCAAAGACTGAAGAAGGCAAAATCGACTTCTCACAAGACTTCTTCGGCAAAGCAACAAACCTCACAGTATCAGGTCAGCTCGAAGGCGAACTCGCAGCAACAGCATTAGGTAAGATTTATACTTTCGGTCCTACTTTCCGCGCTGAAAACTCAAATACTTCACGCCACCTCGCTGAGTTCTGGATGATTGAACCTGAAATGGCATTCTACGACATCAACGACAATATGGACTTGGCTGAAGACATGCTTAAATTCTTAATCCAATATGCATTAGACAACTGCATGGACGACCTCCAATTCTTAAGCAAACGTCTCCAAGAAGAAGAAAAGAATAAGAAAGCTGAAGAAAAATCAATGGAATTGATCGAGAAGTTACACTTCATCTTAGAAAACCCATTCCAAAGATTGACATATACCGAAGCTATCGATATCCTCAAGAATAGCAATTACAACAAGAAAGGCAAGTTCCAATATCCAGTTACAGGCTGGGGCGTTGACTTACAATCAGAACATGAACGTTATCTCGTTGAAAAACACTTCAAGAGACCAGTTATCTTGACTGACTACCCAATGGAAATCAAAGCGTTCTATATGAAACAAAACGAAGACGGCAAGACCGTTAGAGCTATGGACGTTTTATTCCCTGGCATCGGTGAAATCATCGGCGGCTCAGAACGTGAGACAGACCTCGAAAAATTATTAAAACGTATGGACGAAGTCGGTATTCCAAAAGAATCAATGGAATGGTACTTAGACACACGCCGCTTCGGTTCTGTTCCTCACTCAGGTTACGGCCTCGGTTTCGAACGTCTCATGTTATTCATCACTGGTATGGGCAACATCCGCGACGTTATCGCATTCCCACGTACACCAAAGAATTGTGAATATTAATTTGTTATATAAATAAAAATTAGGATTTTCTTCCATGTCCTCACAACGACTGACACAGACGCAAAAGATGCTGCAGAAGCTGTCGCCACAGCAGATTCTACTGATGAAGCTGTTGCAGATTCCTACTATGGAACTCAGCTCTCGCATCAAAGAGGAGATAGAAGAAAATCCTGCTCTTGAAGAGAGCGAGTCTTTTGATGACATCGACTCTGACACTGACACCAACTCAGACTCAGACACTGACTCTGATACTGATGCTGAAATTGACTCTGATGTGGATGATTATGATCCATTCTCTGATTTCGACGATTATCTGCAGGACGACGATGACGACGCCGCTGCTTATAAACTAAAAGCCAATAACCATAGTCGCGACGACGAACATTATGAAGCTCCTCTTTCCGATGAAGAGAGTTTTCAAGACATCCTCATACAACAGCTCGGTTATCGTAAACTCGATGACAAGAAATATAAGATAGGTACATACATCATCGGCAACCTCGACGATTCCGGCTATCTCAGCCGTCCTATCACTGGCATCATGGACGACCTGCTCTTCACACAAAACCTTGACGTGAGCGAAGAAGAGGTGTTGGAAGTCCTACATATCATACAAGAGTTCGACCCTGCTGGCGTTGGCGCAACTAACTTGCAGGAATGTCTGCTCATCCAGTTGCTTCGTCTTCAGGAAGAGAACGAAGATGACATCGACTACACCCTTCCTATCTTAATCATCAAACAGTATTTCAACGAGTTCACAAAAAAACATTATGATAAAATCATAAAGAAAAGCGGCATCAGCGAAAGACAATTCCGCGCGGCTCTCAAAGAAATACTTAAACTCAATCCTAAACCAGGAGGCTCTGTCGGAGGATCACAACGTTCTAATTATGTCGTCCCAGACTTCGCCATTTATAACAACTGCGGCAAACTGGAACTGACGCTGAACAGCCGTAACACTCCTGAGCTTCACGTCAACAAGGATTATATCGACATGCTGAACGACTTCTCCAAACAGAAAAACAATAAGAGCAACAAAGAAGCCATCAGCTTTGTAAAAAACAAAATCGATTCTGCAAAGTGGTTTATCGAAGCCATCAAACAAAGACATAACACTCTATATGTCACGATGGAAGCTATAATGGAATATCAGAAGGAATATTTCCTCACCGGCGACGAGACAAAACTCAGACCGATGATTCTCAAAGATATTTCTGAAAAGGTAGGCCTCGACATCTCGACAATATCACGTGTGGCAAACAGCAAATACGTACAAACAGCTTACGGCACCTTCCCTCTGAAAAGTTTCTTCAGCGAGTCATTGACAAACGACGAAGGAGAAGAAGTATCGACAAGAGAAATCAAGAAGATACTGATGGACTGCATCGACCAGGAAGATAAGTCTAAGCCTCTCACCGACGATGTCTTGACACAGATATTGAAAGAGAAAGGCTACAACATTGCAAGACGTACCATCGCAAAATATCGCGAACAACTCGACATCCCAGTAGCACGATTACGCAAAGAAATGTAATCAACGATGAAGAAGCTAGCACAATTTATATCAATAATATTTCATCCTATCTTATTGCCGACTTGGATGTTTATAATATTCATCCTGTCTGGAATATGCAAGCTGTCGTTTATAAAAGCTGAAGTCTGTTTAGCCGTGATATTCGGTACGACATTCATCATGCCAGCATTATCACTTCTCGTCTTAAAAAAAATCAAGGCAATAGAGACATTTACAATGGAGAAGAGAGAAGAAAGGTTCATACCTATCTTTTTCGTAGTTGTATTTCTTTACATCACGAGTCGTTTCTTCAACGGCATTCACGCACTTGCATTATACAACTTCTACCTGATATGCAACCTGATTCTTTGCATCATCGTCTTTTGGATTAACTTCTGGTGGAAGATAAGCATGCACGGAACCGGCTGGGGAGCCTTCGCATCCATGCTTCTCATCATGACGACGATATCAGCAAAACTATTCTTACCTTATTTATTAATAGGCATTATTTTATCTGGTCTTGTAGGTTCTGCTAGACTATACTTAAAATCCCACAGCAACTCACAGATTTACGCTGGATTCGCTGTAGGATTTATTATACCTTTATTAATATATAATTTGTTATAATCGGTTAAAAGTTCTTAGTTCAATGTTCATCAGAATGGTCTTACGCCAATACCGATAGAAAATGGTTTAACAGAAGGTCCGACTCCGTTCTTGAATGTATCAGAGAACTGATATGACATAAATACATGTACGCTTCTGTAGGCAGCACGTAAAGTCACAGAGTAGACATATTTTTCTAAGTTGTTTATCTTACCAGCTTTAAGTCTGTATGTAATGTCATCTTCAAACAATTCACCGACGAACTTAGATTTTCCTCCTACCAAAAGACCAAATTTAAAGCCAGGAGTGATTTTAAATTTATCAGCTATTCTGAAGCTTACCTCGATAGGAATATCGACATAGTTAACATTGATTTTGCTGATTTTGTAGTCGTGAGGCACATCGACGAACTCTGTCACTTCGTGATAAGGTTTTCTGAGATAAGCACCTTTCATGTAGTAGTTGTGACCTGTATATCCGACACCGACAGATGCTGAATGAGGAGAGTTTTCGAATTGGAAGTTAAACATCGAATACACGCTAACACCTTGATTTATTGCACGCAAATCGAAGTTTTCATATTTAGGACCAGTACTTAAATCGGTAAAGATGTCAGCGCCTATTATTACTTTTCCTTGAGTTCTTTCTGATATAAGTTGAGCCTGTGCCAATGAAGCGAACAAGAACAACATGACTAATAATAAAGAAGTTTTTTTCATATATTGATATTTAAGCATTTAACTGTTTTGAAATAAAATCTTGAATTTCTTTTCTTTTATCCAACAACTCATCAATCTTTTCCATAGAGATATTCGGTGTTTTGAGTTCTGCGTCTATCGCATCGAGGAGAGCCATGTATCTGTCTTGTGTTGGCAGCTGCTCAAATTCCTTTTCTTTCTGTTCTACGAGAGAGACTTTTTCAACCACCTCTTCTGCATCCTCGCCTAATTGTTCACGAAGCTGTGATATCAGTTTAGCAAGTATTTTCTTTGTTGTTTCCTCATCGAAGAATCCGAACATGTCGGAAGAGAAACTGACTTTCATGCTATCATAATTAGACAACATCATTTTGAGTTGTTCAGCTTGAGCCTTATCGATACCCGGCATTGAATCTGGCGGATACTTTTCCATCATCTTTTTAAAAAGACGAAACAGCTCCTCCATCTGTTTATTTATTTCTTCATTTTCCATAACAAAAATTTTAAGGCTTCAAATCAAAAACCATTCCTATATTTAGCACAAACGCATTTTGTCAGATATTAGTATTTGACACCTATTTACCATGTGTTTATGATGGTGTCAATAGTGTCATTAGGGATAGAATCCAAGTCATCATACAACTCCTCATCACCCAAATTAGGGTCACAGAAAACGTTATAAGGCAGTTGTATTCTATCTGATGTTATGAATGCTTTTTTATAATCTTTGCTTAAGGTCTGGAAAACATTCTCTGCTTCCAATCTAGTTCTGAAATCACCGACTCTCAGTCTGTAATAAGGCTGACCGAAGACGAGATATATCGGCATTTCAGGATATTTAAGTTTAAACTCTTCTATAACCAAATTAGCATGTTCAACGGCATCGTTTCCCGACTCCATGAAAATCTGAATCCTATAGCCATCGATGGTGCTATCTGCCACATGAATCTCTCTTTGTCTCTGAATCAATTGTTCAATACGCTGGTCTTGTTCTATAATGACATAACCTTCATTTTGTGAGAAGCAACACATTGATACAACGCACAATAATGTCGTCAAGAATAATTTCATTTTTTTATATAATTTTCTGCTAAGATAGATAAAAAAATAATATCAAGAACCACAAATTTTATGTAATTTTGTGACATAAGTATTTTTTATGAACGAGAATTTAGATGCATACGGCAAGTCATTCAGCAAGCAAGAGTTAGAGATAGAACGCGCCTTGCGTCCTGAGGCTTTCGAGAACTTCGCAGGACAGGAGCAAGTCGTGGAAAACCTTCTCATATTCACACGTGCTGCAGTGCAAAGAGGCGAGTCGTTAGACCACGTCCTTCTTCATGGTCCTCCTGGCTTAGGCAAGACCACTTTATCTCATATCATCGCCAATGAGTTAGGCGTAGGAATGAAGATGACCTCAGGACCTGTTTTGGATAAACCAGGCAACCTTGCCGGACTCCTCACAAGCCTGGAGAAAAACGATGTTCTCTTCATCGATGAGATCCACCGTTTGAGTCCTATCGTGGAAGAATATCTCTATTCCGCTATGGAAGACTACCGCATCGACATCATGATTGAAAGCGGTCCTAACGCTCGTTCTGTACAAATCGCTCTCAACCCATTCACTCTCATCGGCGCCACCACGCGCTCCGGATTGCTCACCGCACCACTGCGCGCACGCTTCGGCATCAATATGAGACTGGAATACTATAACGCGACAACATTATCAAACATCATAAAACGCTCCGCTTCGATATTACGCGTTCCTATCGAACATGAAGCAGCATTCGAGATTGCGCGCCGCAGCCGCGGAACTCCTCGTATTGCGAATCTACTGCTGCGGCGCGTCAGAGACTTCGCACAGATACAAGGCAACGGAACGATAACTCTCGACATAGCTCGTATCGGCCTCAAGGCTCTTAACGTCGACCAACACGGTCTCGACGATATGGACAACCGTATCTTGTCGACAATCATCGACAAATTCAAAGGAGGTCCCGTAGGTCTTAACACCATCGCGACTGCCGTAGGTGAAGAAGCTGGAACTATAGAAGAAGTGTACGAACCTTTCTTGATACAAGAAGGCTACCTCATGAGAACGCCACGCGGACGCGAAGCGACAGAATTCGCATATCGTCACTTAGGAAGAACTAAAGGCAGCGTTAATGGAGAACTGGAACTTTTTTAAAAACTCAGAACTTCAGAATCTCAGAAATTCAGAATTTTTTGAGATTCTGAAGTTTTGAAGTTTTGAGATTTAAAATCAGATTCTCCAAAATACTGCAATCTGCAATATATCATTGAACATGCCATAGTAAGGTAGCAATCGTCGGATGTATCTGACGTTACCATTGCTATACAAATATTTCAAGCTCTTACAGATGGATGTCATGGAGTTGACTGCTCGCAAGCCGATCTCTATATTCTCCTTCACTCTGACTCTGGCTCCTACTACAGTATTGAACACAAATCTGTTCCATGGATTGCTTGCCAATACCTCAACGCCCATTATCTCTTGTCTGTAATTTACCAAGACATCGAGGCTGACACCTGCTTCTAGTTTCAACCAGCCTAGATTAATATCATTGACATTTATCTTGTTAAGATTATAGCTGAAGACCACAGGCAAATCTATATAATCTAATTTGATAAGGAAAGGGTCGAAGAAAGGCCATGTCTCCATATCAGCCGAATACGAACCTTTCTGAATATATTTCAACTCCATCTGAACGTCAACGTCTTCGGTAAGATTCAAACCTGCGAACGCTCCACCGACGAGACCTAGCTTATGATAACCGCCACGAGTGTCACCACCGACCTGCGACATAGTACCGCCTGCTATAAGTCCGCCAAAGAATTCCTGAGCCGACAAACCAGCTCCAAAGACTAACACAAATGTTAAAAGTAACAATCTCTTCATAATCACTTCTCCCTTTTTATACAATAATTTACCAATGCTTTCAAACTAGCTAAAGCTTCTTTGTTCTTAATCTCATCAAGCTGACTTAATGCCTCATCAACGAAAGCATTCATCTTTTCTTCAGCATAATCCAGACAATGATTTTGATGAACCTTATCTATTATCTCCATACGAGATTCTATGTCGTCGCTATGGTATTTTATCTTTCTGATGATGCTTCGTCTCTCCGATGCCGAACTTGTCTTTAACAGATGTATCAAAGGAAGCGTCATCTTATGTTCTTGAATGTCGTTACCTGCAGGTTTGCCGGTTTTATTATTTATCTGATAATCGAAGATATCGTCTTTAATCTGAAACGCTATTCCTGCTGAAGTTCCAAATTTTCTCATCTTCTCCACCTGACTTTCAGTGGCATTGACAGACAAAGCACCGACCACACAACAGGACGAAATCAGAGAGGCTGTCTTTCCTCTTATTATATCGTAATAATCTTCTTCGGTGATGTCCATGCGTCTCGCCTTCTCCATCTGATAAATCTCGCCCTCGCTCATCGCCTTGACGGTCTCGGAGATAGTGTCAAGCATCTGATAGTCTTTATTCTGTAATGCCAATAACATTCCTTTTGAAAGAAGATAATCTCCGATGAGAACCGCAATCTTATTTTTCCATAAAGCATTGAGAGAGAACAATCCGCGGCGTTTGTCGGAGTCATCCACCACATCATCGTGAATCAATGTGGCTGTGTGCAGCAGTTCTATGAAAGCAGCTGCCCTATAAGTGTTTTCGTTAATCTCGCCATGACATTTCGCCGACAACAAAACAAACAAAGGACGTATCTGCTTGCCCTTCTGTTTCAAGACATATTTCAGAATCTTATTCAACAATGGTGTCGAAGACTTCAGACTATCTTCCAGAAAGACATTAAATTGCTTCAGCTCAGGTTCTATCGTTTTCTTTATCGAGTCGAGAGTGTTCATTGGAGATTTTATTTTTTACAAAGATAAGAAAATGGCTAAAGGCTAAAGGCTAAAGGCTAAAGATTTTTTTCCGTCTCCGATTTCCGTCTCCAATTACCATTAACAAGACGTATCAATGTTTGTTTATTTTTGCAGGTATCATTGACTACCGTCTCCCTGTAGAGACGCGTCAATGCGACATGCTATAAAACGCATTGACACGTCTCAAAAACAACAACACGTTCTCAATTTCCATGAGACGTGTCAATGTTTTTTTATTTTTGCAGGAAACATTGACGCGTCTCTACTCGCGCCATGCATTCCGTTTCGCTTGCTTCGTTCGTCCCTCACTCGCTTGCTTCACTACATCAATGACGCCCCTTTCTTCAGCTTAAGACAATTTCCGGATTCATGTGTTTACTGAGAAAGAGAAAGGCGCAGCCCGAGATCGCTGATGTTGATGACAGGGATGCTGCTGCCACGACCCGACACTCGGCAGATCTTCGCACTGTTGCCCCAGCTGCCGCCACGGCACACACGGTAAGAGCCTGATGATGGTCCTGTAGGATTGGTCTGTGAACCGCTGCTATAGCTTCCATACCAGTCCTGGCACCATTCATATACATTGCCGCTCATATCATAAATGCCAATTTCGTTGGCTTGCTTTGTCTTAACGTCATGTGTCTTTGAGCTACTGTTATTAGTGTACCATGCAACGTTTCCTATTGTATTGCTTCCACTGTATTTGTAGCCTTTAGACTTGTTGCCTCCTCTCGCCGCATATTCCCATTCGGCTTCGGTAGGAAGTCTGAAGTTCTTGCCAGTAAGCTGGTTCAATTTCTTTATGAATGTCTGGCAGTCATTCCATGAAACGTTTTCCACAGGTTTCTTGCTTCCTTTAAAATCACTTGGGTTGCTTCCCATAACGGCTTTCCAGAGTTTCTGCGTCACTTCTGTCTCGCCAATGTAATAGCTGCTTAATGTCACATCATGCACTGGAGATTCTCTATCCAATGCTTCACTGTTGTAGTTATCTCCGCCTGAGTCGCTGCTTTGCGCTCCCATTTTAAAGGTGCCGCCTTCAACGGCTATCATGGTAAAGGAAACTCCTTTAACGGTAAAGGTCTGGTTACCGAAGAATGTTAACTCACATTTATCTATTGAAGACACACGTCCGTGTGTCTCTACTTGAGACACTTCTATATTCTTGCTAACTGTCTTTCCTTCACGTTCTGCTTTTATCTCGTGGGAGCCATAAGAGAGATTGGAGCTTATTGGAGAGGTTCCAATATAATTGCCGTCAACGTAAATCTTGTCGCCAGACTGGTCGGTGGAGATGCTTATTTCTTTTCCGGTCTGCAGTTTTTCGTTTACACTTAATGTCTCGCCTTCTTTAATGTTTATGGTTTTCTTTATTTCAGCACAGCCTTGTTTGGTGAGTTTCAGTTCGTGTTCGCCTATCAAGATATCGGAGATATAGTTCGGTGTCTCGCCATAATTCTTTCCGTCAATATAAATCATCGCTCCCATTGGAGTTGTGTTAATCTCTATTTCTCCGTTTATTGGTTTTGGTGCATCTAAAGTTATGGTTTTGTTTTCTCCTAATACCAAGTCCATGCTTTTCTTACTTGGCTTGTGGTTCGTTTTTCTTGCTTCAAAGATATGAGAACCATCAGAGAGTCTGCCAGTCCATTTTCCTTTGCCTTTGTATTCATCATCAACGTAAATGTCAGTGTCAGAGTCAGAGTCAACAGTCAGTGTCAGCGTCACAAAGTTGGCACTCATATTAAGAGTTGCATTTGTGGTTTGTCCATCGTTCACTGTAAAAGATTTCTCTGCCATCTTATACATATCTTTCATCACTCTCACGGTATGTGTTCCGCTTTTGAGTTTGTCGGTTTTCACAGGAGAGAGTCCAACATATTCTTCATCAACGAAGACTTTAGCATCTTGCTCTGGCGTTGTCGAGATATTAAGGAAACCATAATTTGGACGCAGCTTTTTATCTATGATAGTTCTGTCATTGAGAGTAACAGTGCCGCTCTCTGTATGATACATATTACATTTTATCATCCAAGTATGAGATGTGCCAAGCATAAAAAGCTTAGATGCTTCTTTTGTACCTAATGGTTCATCGTCGATATAAACCGTGGCATTTTCTTGGTCAGCCTTTACTATAAGATGCACTTTCTGGCTACTTACAGCCTGCAAGGTCTCATTAAGTTTCAAGGTCTCGCCTTTTGTCGTGACGAAACTTTTGGTAAGGCTTGCATATCCTTCTTTTTCAAGTTTAAGTTCGTGAGTACCGACGGCGAGGTCTGTTATAACATTATTGGTTTTTCCGTAATGTTTTCCGTCGATATAGATGTCAGCATCTGTTGGTTCGCTGCTTATGGCAAGGAAACCTAATTCTGGTTTTGGTTCAACATACTGCAGCACCATCTCGTAAACGCAATAGTCGCAGAGTTCTTCTGGCAGCAGATACTTATAGGTTCCATAGTCAGGATGTCTGATATCGATAAAGGTAGCGGCTTCTGCAGAGAGGTATATCCACATTGAGCCAGTCTTTGGTTTCTTAATAATTTGAGTAGCTCTGTTACCAACGAACACCAGACGCAGCCTCTCTTGCTCAGGAATATTCTCGGTGGAGATTTTTATCAATGCCATAGGAAGGTCATTGCCATCGGTATACTCCAACTTATTGTCGATTACGCCGCCAGGAACATATCTGAAAGAGCCTTCTTTAACTTGAAGTTGTGAAAAAGCGTTTAATGATATCAATGTAAATATTACAAGTAAAATTCTCTTCATAATGAAATTATATTGAAAGAACAAAGATAAGAAAACTTTGAACTAAGGCTATTGGCTGTTGAACTTTTTTTTGTTAGGAATTAAGGGTAGGAGGAATTGAGGAATTGAGGGGAGGAGGGATCGAGCACTGAAAGGGCGAGACAAATATAGCGTAAGCAACGCCTTATTAGTTAGGAATTAGGAGTTAGGAGTTGAGGGGCAGAAGCATTTTTTTAATAAATATCTTTTTTATTCAAAAAAATATTATACCTTTGAGAGTTCAAAACGCAGTGGGTTTATCGCGGCGTTTATAGTATGTAATTTATTAAATATCAACTAAATAGATAAATCATGAAAAAAGACACTAAAGTTTTTAACTTGATTCGTAAAGAAAAACAACGCCAAATGCACGGCATCGAACTTATCGCTTCAGAAAACTTCGTCAGCGATCAAGTTTTGAAAGCTATGGGTTCAGTATTAACAAACAAATATGCTGAAGGTTATCCTGGCAAACGTTATTATGGTGGTTGTCAAATCGTTGACCAAACAGAAGAAATCGCAATTGCAAGAGCATGCGAATTATTCAACGCTACATACGCAAACGTACAGCCACACTCTGGCGCACAAGCTAACATGGCTGTTATGCTCACATGTTTACAACCTGGCGACACATTCATGGGCCTCGACCTCGCACACGGCGGTCACCTCTCACACGGTTCTCCTGTCAACTCATCAGGTATCCTCTACAATCCAGTAGCATACCAAGTAAGCCCTGAAACAGGCCGCGTTGACTACGACAACATGGAAAAAGTAGCTCTCGAGAAAAAACCTAAACTCATCATCGCTGGTGCTTCAGCATATTCACGTGACTGGGACTACAAACGCATGCGCGAAATCGCTGACAAAGTCGGTGCTATCTTGATGGCTGACGTTTCACACCCTTCAGGTCTCATCGCTCGCGGTATCCTCAACGACCCATTGGATTACTGTCACATCATCACAACAACAACACACAAGACACTCCGTGGTCCACGCGGCGGTATGATCTTGATGCGTGAAGACTTCGAAAACCCATGGGGCCTCACAACACCTAAGGGCGAAGTTAAAATGATGTCTGCTCTCCTCAACAGCGCAGTATTCCCAGGCGTACAAGGCGGTCCACTCGAACATGTCATCGCAAGTAAGGCAGTCGCTTTCGGCGAAGCTCTCTCAGATGAATACTTCGAATATATCCTCCAAGTTAAGAAAAACGCTACAGTGATGGCTAAAGCTTTCACAGACAGAGGTTACAACATCATCTCAGGCGGTACAGACAACCACCTCATGCTCATCGACCTCCGTTCTAAATTCCCTGAAGTAACAGGTAGAATGGTTGAAAACACACTCGTTCAAGCCGACATCACAGTTAATAAAAACATGGTTCCATTCGACAGCCGCTCACCATTCCAAACATCAGGTCTCCGCATCGGTACTCCTGCTATCACAACACGCGGTCTTAAAGAAGAACATATGGAACCAATCGTTGAACTCATCGACGACGTTATCAGCAACATCGACAACACAGCTAAATTGACAGCTGTAAGAGAAAAAGTCAACGAAATGATGTCAGAATTCCCATTATTCGCTTGGTAATTTTAAGACACAAAGACACAGAGTCACAAAGACTCAAAGACTATAAGTTAGGAGCGCTACTGTTACAGTGGCGCTTCTTTTTTTTAAAGTCACCGAGACTCCGAGACGCCAAGTCTCCGAGTTGTTGAGTTGTTGAGTTGCTGAGTTG
>JBGVET010000010.1:0-27999 GCA_045120395.1 Candidatus Limimorpha sp. | reverse complement strand
AACATCTTGATGATGCCTGCCGACGACGCTCCGTGAATACGACGTATTCCTATCTCATGGCGCTTGTACTGAGTCTCAAACAACACCAAGCCAAAGACTCCGATGATGGAGATTATTATTGAAAGAACGGAAAACATCGTGACTAAAGTTGATAACTGTTCTTCTTTCTGATATTGTATTGCCAGCACATCATCGAAGAATTTCAGTTCGTACGACTCTGGATCTGCGAACCACACAACTTCATCAAGCAAACCTTTCATAAATTTGCTAATTTCATTAAAATCAGTACCTGCAGCCACTCTCAGATAAACGTGATTTGGATGACGCCATCCATATTGACCGAAGACGACAAACGCCCACGGATTTATTTCTTTATGTAAAGGTTGGAAATTAAAGTTTTCACAAATACCAACTACAGGACTTAACGCATCACCATGCGCATTTATCACAGATTCCGTATCAATTCCATATTTATCAGCAGCAGCTCTGTTGAAGATAAGCGCTCCTCCTTGTATTTTTTCATCAGAAGGCATGAAATCGCGACCTTCTTCTATCTTGATTCCCATCATCTGCAAGAAATTCCATGAGACAGGAAAAGCTCTGAAAATTATACTACCATCTTTATAGTCTCTGGTCCATGTCATGTGATCTTGATTAACTATACGGTCATCACCGTATGAGACATCAATAATATTCGGATTTTGCTTCAACATTTCAGTAATAGCATCACGATTTGCATAATCCAACTTTCCACCATTTCCTAAAAGACCCTGATGAACTTTGAAAGTATAAAGCATATCTGTGTCGAATCCCATTTCGTGTTTAAGCATATACTTATGTTGTCTTTGTATGAATAAAGTACATATTATCAAAGTAATTGAAATGACATATTGGATTCCTACCAATGAATAACGTAATATCTTTCCAGATTTCGTAGCATGAAACGAGCCTTTCAACACCAATGAAGGATTGAACTTAGTGATATAAAAGGCTGGATACAAACTCACTATAGCTGCAAATATCATCAAAAAGACAATCATCGAAAGTGCTAATTCCCAGTTTTCTCTTAATGAAACAGAGGTAGAAATATATTCCGACAATGGCGTATTTGCAAAAGCAAAGACGATTGTCATCGCACATAAAATCGACAATAATGTCAAGCCTAATGTCTCCAACAATATATTAAGACGCAACTTTGATGTCGGAGCTCCGAATACCTTGTAAGTGTTGATTGCTTTAATTCGTGTCGGTATCAAAGCGAAGAAGAAATTGATGAAGTTGATGAAAGAGATGACAAGGATAAGTACTGCTATCGCTATCAAACTATATGTCGTACTGCGACTTCCTTTAAATCCTTCTAATGATGATGTGTTATCTAAATAAAGTTTCGACAAAGGATTTAGACGTACACATATATCATAAGATTCTCCTCTTTCTTTCCAATATTCAAGTTCTATGTCCCTCATTTTTTCTGCCACATCAGCAGGTGATATTCCTTCTTTCAATCTTACATAAAAAGATTTCCCCCAGTTGTTTTCATCATCATATCCGACATCACACAGCCAACCTTCATATTCTGATATTGTACTAGGTTTTGGCATATTTTTAAAGACACCTGCAATGGTACGAGTCATATTCGTTGCAAGTCCACGACCTACAGTCAAGACATCACCGACCTTTAAGTCATATTTCTTTGCTACTTCTTCTGAGATAATGATATCATTTATCGTAACGAAATTTTCAAATCCGCCTTCAACAAATTCATAGGAAAACACCTCTAAAGCCTCACGTTGCGCATACGACAGCTTTATTCTCAGATTGTCTATCGTCTGATTTCGTTTTATGGAATGATCATACCAGATATATTCTTCTGGAAACGAAAAACTCATCGTTCCAGCTACTTCCAATTCGGGAACAGAGGCACAAATCTTATCTGGCAACTGCTGATTCCAATTGTGAGACCACGCACCTAAATTATCTTTTGAAGTGCGTTCCACTCTGTAAATGTTTTCCGAATTTGGTATCACCTTGTTAAATGACAGGTCATGATTCACCTGAACCAAAATAAGATAAATTGCCGCAAATGCCACCGCCATGCCTACTACATTCAACAATGATGATGTGGTATATCTGCGTAATAATGTGATGAAATTTTTGATGTACATACCTTTTTTTATTTTTGAGCCTTGGGTCTCGAGCTACGAGCCTTGGATTTGCCCACTGCTCACAGCTCATTGCTCACTGCAATTTATAAATTTATTTAATTTTCAATTTTCAATTTTTGCATTCATTCCATCGTACAGACGCAATATTTTGCGTAATATATGTACAGACGCAATATTTTGCGTAATACATGTACAGACGCAATATTTTGCGTAATATATGTACAGACGCAATATTTTGCGTCTCTACCAAATAATCACCAGCACTTCATTATCTCCGTAATTGTCATACGATGATGTTATCACTTTCTCTCCTGGATTGAGGCCTTCAAGCACTTCGTAATATTGAGGGTTCTGGCGTCCGATGCGTATCTCGCGTTTGTAGGCTTTCTCGCCGCTCTCGTCCACGACGTAAATCCATCTGCCGCCTGTCTTCTGGAAGAACGAGCCTCTTGGTATTATCGCTGCTTCGGTAGGCTGTCCAAGTTGCAAATTTAAGTAATATGTCTGACCTCTGCGTATGTTTTCAGGCAACTCATCACTAAAACGAAAGTCGGCTTTGAATTGTCCGTTACGCACTTCCGGATATACCTTCCTCAGCGTCATCTCGAACTTATTATCCTGACGTTCAAACGATGCTGTCAATCCAGTCGTCACTCTGTCGATATAATGTTCGTCTATCTGAGCTTGCACCTTATAAGCCGACAAGTCGTTAATTTGTCCGATGTTCATTCCTTGCGATAGCGACTGTCCGAGTACAGCGTCCAACATGCCTACTTCTCCGTCGATAGGAGCCTTGACTTTGAGGTTATCGACACGTTCGCGGATGAGTTTCATATTCAGTTCCATCGACTTCAGGCTCTCTTCCATCTGTTGCACCTGAGAGCTACGATATAAAGAATCTTGCTTCTGACGTTCCAAGATAAGAGTACGTTTATTCACAGCGAGCTGATAATTCTCCTCCGACTGAAGATATTCTTCCTTAGCGATGAGGTCGTTTTCATAAAGTTCCTTGTTTTGTTCGTATGTTCTTCTCAGACGGCTAACCTCCAAGTCGAGCTGCAGTTTCTCCTGGCGTAAAGAGAGACGCTCCTGTTCCATAGAGATGAGCGTGTTACGCAAGATATTCTGTTTCTCGGCGAGGTCGGCCTCCGACTGCAATATCTGCATCGAGAGGGAGTTGTTAGACATCTCCAATATGACGTCGCCACGTTTCACCTTGCTGCCTTCTTCATGGACGATGCGCTCTACCACTCCCGACTCCAAGGGCGTGAGCTGCACCGTGGTGATAGGCTGCACCGTTCCCGTAAGGCGCACATAGTCATTAAACTCACCTCGCTCCACGGCAGCCACCGTCATAGTAGCCGCATTGACTCTCAGCGTACTCTTGTTGTCACGCACAGCAAGCCACACTATAAATACCACCAATGCCGCAGCACCGAAATACGGCACGTTCTTCTTCTGAAACAATGCCTTCAATCCTTTTTTCTTTTCTAATTTAATGTCCATACTTTTTATTAGGTTTTGTTTTTTTATCTTTTTATCATACGGCGATGCCGCATGTTATATCTGCTATAGCCTTTCAGGCTTTTGTCATTTCTGAGACGTGTCAACGATATATTGTTTATTTTTATCGGAATCATTGAAACGTCTCTACCCTAATTAATTCAATTCCATTATAATATTCCACCAGCTTATATTCTATGATGTATTGCAACTTCGAGCGCAGGCAGTCTGATTTAGCTTGTAATAATGTCGTTGATGCTGTCTGCAAATCTATTGCGGTAACGAGACCTTTCTCGAACTTGGCAGCGATGCTGTCGTATGCGAGTTGTGCAGCCTCTACTTTCTTCTGTCCGAGAAGATATTGTTTTGCAAAGCCTTTCATCTGCTGATATGAAGTCGTCACTTCGCTTTCCACGGCATTACGTACCGCCATCTCGTCGAGTTCTGCATTACGCCATGCGTTACGAGCCTTATGCGTTGATGTCTTTATGCTTAATCCTGAAAATATTGGGATGGAAAGTCCAACTTGAATATACGAACCTACATTGTTTCTCAGCTGGTTGAGGAAAGCATCGTAAGCCGCCTGATTTTCCATATTGACGAAATAGCTGGTGTTATAACCTCCATAGAGATATAATGATGGGAAATAATTTCCTTTCATTCTTTTATATGAAATCTTGGCGTATTCTGTATTCAATTTTGAAGAAATGATTTTATCGTTGTTATTAAGAGCATGATTCACTACATCTTCCATAGGTGTAAGCATTGTTACAAATTCGATGTCGATATTTTCATCTATATTCAATTCTTCATCTTGAGGAAAATTCATAATCTCACGAAGACGAATCTCGGCGAGTGCGAGATTGTTCTGCTGTTCGGTGAGAAGATAATCGTAATTAGCTTCCTGCGATTCCACCTCTGCCACGTCGGCTGCGCTCTTACGACCAATCTCGTAAAGTTTCTTCGCTTCCTTGAGCATCTGACGTGAATCTTCAAGTTGCTGCTGAGCTATTTTCACAGTACCTATATAATATAATACGTCGATGTAAGCCTGCATAGTCTGCATAGCAATTTCATCGCGAGAGATTTGCAGTTCGTGTGTGCCACGTTCGCGAGCTACCTTAGCAGCACGCACAGTGTTGACGCCTTGCAATCCTGCGAACAAAGGCATGGAACCTGATATTCCGTAAGAATTGCTAAAAGTAGATACGTTGGTATAACTGTTAGTCTCCGGGTCGATGGAACGTCCGAAGTTAGTTGCGCCAGAGACGCTAGCCGAGAACGAAGGAAAGAGAGATGCCACGGAAGAATTATAATCCTGTTTAGCGTCGTCGAGGGCGTTTATTTTCTTTCCAACAGAAGTAGAATGTTCCACGGCGTAAGCCATGCAGTCGTTCATGTTCATCAATGACGACTGCGCAGCGAGACCGAGTGTCAAAAAATTAGACACTAATAAAATGAAAATCGTTCTTTTAATACTTTGGCTTTTGGCTTTTGGCTTTTGAACTTTATTATAATCAACGTCCAACAAACTTGTTGTCTTGTTGTCATGTAGTCTTGTTGTCTTCATCCTCATTTCTTTAATCATTTACGTTTTTATAACGTGCCAAAGAAATGCCAAAATCATGATTTGTTAATTATCAACGGATTAGGATTTACCGATAAAATATGATGTAAAAAAATTAGACAGAGAGTGTAAAAAAATTAGGATTTGAGGATTTAAGGAACTGAGGTTTTGAGGTTTTGAGGAGTTGTAGGGACGTGATTTATCGCGTCCTAAATTAGGTATTGAGCCCTGAAAGGGCGAGACAAATATAGGATAAGGCAACGCCTTATTAGTTAGGAGTTAGGAGTTTGATATGGTAGAGACGCGTCAATGTTACCTAAAAAATAAACACACATTGACACGTCTGATTTATTAGGAATTATTGTTTTGTGTGAGCACCTTGGAATTAGTAGCTTCCAATGCGTTAGGGATTGGAGCGGCATCCTTTGGGAGAGACGCAATATTTTGCGTCTATACATTAGCGGAAAGCCCGACGGCGGAGCCGAAACGCCCCAAAAAGAATCTCAGAAATTCAGAAACTCAGAAACTCAGAAAATTTTGATATTTTGAAATTCTGAGGTTTTGATTTTTTTAATTAATTCGGTGTTGTTTTTTCAATAATTTTATTTTAAATTTGCGATACTCATTACGGACTTTAAAATTCTAAAATTTTAGAACTCTAGAATAAACTAACCTATATTCTACACCTTTAACATTAAGCTTTAAACTTTAAACAAATATATTATGGAAATTTGGCATTATTGGGTTATTGCGGCCCTAGTATTCTTCATCATCGAAATCTGCACCAGCGGTTTCGCAATCGCATGTCTGTCTATCGGTTGTTTATTCTCAGCAGTAGGTTCAGCATTTGAATTATCAATTTCATGGCAGGTCGGATTGTTTGCTATAGGAACGTTCCTCGCATTCATCTTCGTTCGTCCTTTGGTGTTAAAACTTATGGACAAAAAAGCCAACAACAGCGTGACAACCAACATGGATAACCTCATCGGTCGCAAGGCTGTGGTCACTGAGAGAATCGAGAAAGACGGATACGGACGCGTCAAGATTGACGGCGACGACTGGAAAGCACGCATGGAAGACGACGGCGAGGCTGAAGTCGGAGAAAAAGTCACTATTTTATCAAACGAAAGTATCATATTAACAGTTAAAAAATAAACATTATGGGCTCATTAATTATCTTCGGAATCATAGCATTTATCGTTATAATATTTGCTTTGAATGGATTGAAAGTCGTTCCACAGTCAGAGACAAAAGTCATTGAACGATTAGGTAAGTTTCACGGCGTACTTCCTGCAGGTCTGAACATCATCTGGCCTATCATCGACCGCCCTAAAGCTATAGCAGTCAGAGACCAAAGAGGCAGGTCATACATGACAAGCAGCATCGACCTCAGAGAGCAAGTCTATGACTTCCCAAAACAAAATGTTATCACAAAAGATAACGTAACTACAGAAATCAATGCGCTTTTATATTTCCAAATCGTTGACCCAATCAAATCAGTTTACGAAATCGAAAACCTTCCTGTCGCTATCGAAAAACTCACACAGACAACACTTCGTAACGTCATCGGCGAGTTAGAATTAGACGAGACTTTGACATCACGCGACACTATCAACGCTAAGCTTCGCGCTGTGTTGGACGACGCTACAAACAAATGGGGCGTCAAGGTAAACCGCGTTGAGTTACAAGACATCACACCTCCCGAGTCAGTACGCATCGCCATGGAAAAACAAATGCAGGCTGAACGTAACAGACGTGCTGAAATCTTGAAAGCTGAAGGTGAAAAGACATCAGCGATTTTGAAGTCAGAAGGTGAAAAGACATCACAAATCAACAACGCTGAGGCAGAAAAAGCAGCGGTACTTCTCAAGGCAGAAGGCGAAGCAAAAGCTAAAATCTTACAAGCAGAAGCTGAGTCACAAGCAATTGCGATGATAGCAGAAGCAATCAAAAACACCAAGACCGACCCAGCATCATACCTCTTGGCAACGAAATACATCCAGACATTAGAACAAATGGTCAGCGGCAAAGACAACAAGACCATCTACATGCCATACGAAGCATCGAATATGCTCGCTTCATTAGGCGGAATCAAGGATATTTTTAATAAATAGTTAGAAATTCAGAAACTCAGAACTTCAGAAAATTTTGAATTTCTGAGTTTCTGAGTTTTTTACAAGTATACCTAAAAGAAATGCAACTCACAGAAAGACAACAGAAAGTAGTAGATAAATTAAACGAGTTAGAGATACCATTCGACATTCACTTCCACCCTCCTATTCCAACTATTGAAGAGGCTCTTAACTATTGGAAAGAATTCGACTCTACACATTGTAAGAACTTGTTTTTCAGAAACCATAAAGGAAACCGTCACTACCTCGTAATCTTCGACTGCATGAAGCAGCTCGCCATCCACGAACTAGAACAGAGGCTGAAACAAGGCAAGTTGAGTTTCGCTTCAGAAGCACGCATGGATAAATATTTAGGACTGAAGCCAGGCAGCGTCTCGCCATTTGGAATCATCAACGACGAAGAACATCACGTTTATCTTTACATCGACAAGAATCTCCTTAAGTCAGAACGACTTAGCTTCCATCCAAACGACAATACAGCTACATGCGTCATAAGCAAAGACGACCTGATAAAATTCTTGGACACGATGGGTAACGGATACGAATTCATTGACTTATACGAAGATTAATTTTTTTTGAATAACGGATTGTTTCTTTGCCTAAAAAAACGTACCTTTGCACACGTTATCGAAAAGGCATAAAAAGCTCTTTTCTATTGTATCACGAATTATATTTTTATGGATTATTCCCGATGTATAAAACCTTGCGTTGAATCAGAAATTGGTAAGTTAAATTGCGTATTGTTACACGCTCCAGGTCCGGAAATCGAACACATGACACCGGAAAACGCACATAAGTTTCTGTTCAGCGACATGTTAAACCAACGCGAAGCTTATAACGACTACAAAGATTTTCAAGGCACTTTAAGAAAAGTCACTAACGTTCTTACAGTTAGAGAACTCCTTGAAGACATCCTCAAAAACCAAGAATTGAAACACGAACTCGTAGAGAAAATCTGCAAGAGAGAAAATGTAGAGTTCCTCAAAGACGAGTTGGACAAATTATCAAACATCGACTTAGCAAAAGCATTCATTGAAGGTCTCGAAAACGACAACTTCAAAGAAAGATATATATTGCCACCTGCACCAAACTTCTTCTTCATGAGAGATGCGTCATTCACAATGTACGACAACATCATGATTAGCAAGATGGCGACGACAGTTCGCGACAGAGAAAGCATTCTCCTTCAAGCTATCTACAACAACTCACCTATCTTCGACGTAAAGACCGTCAATCCTGTCGAGCAATATGCTCCAAACGGAATCGGAAGAGTTGAAGGCGGCGACGTCTTGATGGCACGTCACGACATCATTTTGAGCGGCTGCGGCGCAAGAACAAGCGAAGAAGGCATCAAGGCAATGGTCGAACACCTCAAAACTAAAGGCGACCACAGACATCTCATCTCACAAGAATTGCCATTAGAGCCAGAGTCATTCATCCACCTCGACATGGTATTCACATTGTTAGATGTCAACAAATGTATGGTATTCAAGCCAGTCATCCTCAACCCACAATACAAGACCGTTCATTACGAAATATTCGAAAATGGTGAAGTCAAGGTTTATGAAGAAGAGAACCTCATTGTGGCATTGAGAAAACTCGGCATGGACTTAGAACCAATCTTCTGTGGCGGTGATGACGAATACAATATGCTCCGCGAGCAATGGCACAGCGGTTCAAACTTCTTCACCTTCGCTCCTGGCAAGATTTTAGGTTACGAAAGAAACTACAACACAATAGAAAACCTCCACAAACACGGTTTTGAAGTCTTGACAGCTGCTGACGTAGCATCAGGCAAGGTAAGCGTTGACGATTACAAGAACTGCGTTGTTGCGTTCAAGGGCAACGAGCTCTCACGCGGTGGCGGCGGCGCACGCTGCATGACAATGCCATTGCATAGAGATGCGGTTGTTTGGTAAAGACACCTAGACTCCAAGACACCGAGTCACCAAGATATATGAGACGTCATTGGAAGATGGCGTCTTTTTTTGTCAACAGACAACGGACAACAGACTTTGGGTATGCGATTTTTCTCTCGCAGAGACACAGAGTATCGCAGATATTTTTGTTATTTCTTTGCTGTATTTTGCGTCTTGTGTGATATTTTGTGATATTTTTATCATAAACAAAAGCAACAATTCCGTCTTTTTTCTTGAAAAACCTTAATAAAACAGCTTTCTTTGATCATTTTTATTAATTTTGCACTTGCTCGTTGAATTTTCCGTGTTCTTTTGTTATATATGTGATAGTGATTTTATAAGTAATAAATAGTATGAGCAAAAAGAAAAGAATTGTAGTATTTACAGGGGCAGGTGTCAGTGCCGACAGTGGAATAGCAACCTTTCGTGATGCGGACGGTCTTTGGGCAAACTATCGCATTGAGGAGGTCTGCACTCCCGAGGCATTGAAAAATAATAGGGCAAAGGTTATTGATTTCTATAATATGCGACGCAAGGAATCTTTGACAAAGAAACCTAATGAGGGACATATTGCTATTGCCAAGTTAGAGCAATGGGCAGATGTTTGTGTGATTACTCAAAATGTAGATAATCTTCACGAACAGGCAGGCTCTACACGAGTATTGCATCTTCACGGAGAACTGATGAAGTTGCGTTCCGAGGAGAATCCCGAACTCATATATGATATTAACGAAGGATGGGAACAAAGTCTTGATGAGCGTGGCGAGGATGGCGCGTTGCTTCGCCCTCACATTGTCTTCTTTGGAGAAGATGTGCCTATGTTTGAATTGGCAAGCAGAATTGTTGAACACGCAGATATTCTGATAGTTGTAGGAACATCTCTTGCTGTATTTCCTGCTGCTGCATTGCTTTATTTTATGCGTGATGAAGAGGTGCCGATTTATTTGGTTGACCCGGGAATACCCGACATATCTATGATTCATAATCCTTTGACCCATATAAAAGAACGTGGTGCTGTGGGTGTGCCCCTCTTGGTGGAACAACTGTGTAAAGAGTTGTCGTGATAAATGTAACTATACAAATTTGATTAATAAAAATGGACTTCCATCGAAGTCCATTTTTTATATAGTTGTTATAGTTTTGCAGTATTTTTATTTACATCACAAAGATACTAAAATCAAATAATAAACCATCCGTCGACGGCTCCAACTTCATCACCTACGCTGCCGACTCGCACATCAGATACGGCGAGCTCTACTTCACCCTGCCTCCGACTGGACTCCAGGTAGCATGCGTGCCATCTACGACCGCGGCACCAACGCCATCAGAAGCCAAAACAAGCAGGATATCCAGATTCTTGGAAGAAGAGAATTGTGGAGGAAATGTAAAGACGCCGAGTCACCTAGACTCCTAGACACTAAGTAGAGACGTTTCATTGTTTCCTAAATATAAACACACAATGAAGCGTCTCTTTTAAATTAGGATTTTCTCTCGCAGAAACGCGGAGTATCGCAGAGTTTTTTATTTCTTTGCGTTGCTTTGCGACTTTGCGAGAGATTTTTTAATCAATGCTCAAAGCTTAATCTCATATCATTTCATTGAAATATTCCCAGATGAACACCATCGCGAGGCTGTCAAGACACATCTCATTTTTTATTATTCATTATGAAGGATTTTCTGATATCCGTTGAGTAATTTCTTCTTAAAGTCTTCATTCATTTTCAGCGTGTCTGCTGGAAAGCATTGAACTATCGCAGGATGACTATGACATTCCATATATCCTTCATCACCGTCGAGAGTAACAAAACTGTCATCAGTACAATCCAATAACAATCTTCTATTACCTGCCAGTATTCGTTTTTCAAATTCCATTCTGTCAATAGGCAACGAGCAAACAATCTCAAGAGTAACGCAGTCGCCCCTGAACACTTCCACTAAATCGCCAGAACGAAACTGCAATTCGTCTTCGTCCCTACCCTTGAACATCTCCAAAACTCCGTTTGTATCTTCAATTCCAGATGCCGCGCTCTCCGCAAACAATTTACCATCGCGAGTATAAGAACGTATGCGCTGAGACTGCGAATGATAGCAATGAACACCAAGCGGCACCTCGCGAACAAAAAAGCAGTATCGGTTTTCTGATTTTTCATTTGCCAATTCCTCTATCTTTCTTTCCGCTTCCTCCAAAGTGCGAAACATAATCTCTTCATTATGATACACGTCAAACACAGGGTATGACGCTTCATCAATATCATAAATCACATATCCATCTAATCGATAGATAACATCTTCGTATGGAATATAACGATAATTTTTCATATTACATCATTTTTAGTTAATATACTCTGTCCATAATTTTAATTACTTATATATAACAAAAGTGTTACAAAAATTCAGTTTTTTTTACTTTCTTACTGCAAAAAAGAGAAACATAAAAAGCTCTCCGCTACGTCTAAATCCACTAAAATCACCTCAACTCCTAACAGCTCTTATCGCATAACCAACATAACGGCAACTAGTTATAACTCTGTCATTGATATCCAGTCGGTATGACAACCCAACACCTTCAAATGCAGATGAAGTCCAAAAACTACAATATGGTTTTTCAACACGTTGTTTTTCTAAATATATACAAGTATATGGAAGAAAGATACTATTGCCATTAGGACCAATAATTTTAAGTCCTTGCTTTCCATTCAGCATTGTGTCTTTTTCCAACTTACAAACCGTCACCAGTTCCAGCATCTCGTCTTTTGTCGGCATTCTCCACTCCTTACCCCAGTTGGCGGTTGCAACGTCGTATTTCTGTTTTCCTGAAATATTCCACAATCTGTTCTTGCTTGTGGCAATGTTCTTATGATGTGTCAGGCTGTTATATTCTGTATATTCGTCTTTTGGTTTTGTCTCGCCCCAAGCGAAATAGTCGCCGCATTCTTCAGGAGAATCTGCGCCGATGTTACAAGTCGCCCATTTCAATCCGCTGGGCAATCCTAAATCAATGCATTCGTGGTTCATATTTTTTAAAGTCAACAGACAACGGACTACAGTCAACAGACTTTGACCATCATTTTAATTACTAATATATAACAAAAGTGTTACAAAAATTCAGTGATTATATATACCATTTTGTAAAAATGTCAAAAAAAAATTGGACAATGATTTTTTACTGTGAGTTTTCTGCTGACAACAGACTTTGTCCATCATTCTCAACTTTCAGTTTTCAATTTTCAATTTTCAACTTTGCGTTGCTTTGCGCCTTTGCGAGAGATTTTGCAACATTAAAACCGTAGATCATAACCACATGAAAAAAATTCAATCATTAAAGCCGATGTAATTTCCAGACATTAACGACATGATTTCTTTCTCACCTCCACAATGAGGACATGATGTAATTTTTGCAAAACCTAGTTTCATATATTATTATTTTTTTGCTGTGAGCCTTGAGCTATGAGGAAAATTCTCATTGCTCATACACTCTAAAATTATGTAAAAAATTATCAAAGTGCAGGTTGAATATCTATATCCATACCTGTGGACTTCTTCACATATTCGTATAATATTTTCAAATTATTTTTTCTCCACATTTTAAGCATAATGACTTTAGTGCCATCGCTGAGCTCAAATTGAAACTTCAAATCATTATCATCTTTTGGCTTATAGAAATCCCATCCTCCAGCTTTAACTTCATAACCATCAGACTGAGTTCCATCTGCTGTATATTTTCCTTCTTTATTGTATTCATAAAACAGATTCTTCAACCATTTGCCATTACTATAATACGAGTTGCATTTATCAGGCGTGAACACTTCATTGAGTTTTTCCAAATCAACCTTGTCATTCTCCATACTTTTCAGCCAAGCATTAATTATCAACCAAGCGGTCTCTCCGTTATTAGCATCTTTTCCATCCAACAACAATTCATTCAAACACTTGTTATTATAAAACACCTGATACTTCGTTGTATCACGCTTCGAAAGATCACTTAACAATTGTTCTATCACCTCTTTTTCTATCACCTCTTTGTCGTCTTTTACGCCACTCATAACAGCGAGTAAAAATTTCTGATTATTATTCCAAAATGCTTCCAGCAACTTGTCTGCATCCTCATCTGCAATCATTGACCTAACACTGGACGCCTGAAGTTTTAAATCTTTAAGCAATTCATTGAAATCATTTTTTTCATTAGAGCCAAAGACAATCCTTATATTCCCCAGCTTCTTTAACCACTTTTCTGGTATTCTAGATTCATCAACTTCCTTACATTTCTCTAACAGTTCCTTATTGTTAGGTCTACATACATATTCATTTGCCCAAAGATATATATCAGACTCTATTGAACATATTGCTGCATCAAGAATCAACACCTTATGGTTATCCCATATTTTTTTGAAGCACTCCGTGCTCTCCATGCTATTGGCTATACTATTACGTACTTTAGTACTTTCTAAACTTGGGAATGTCAATTCTGTTTTAAATTCTTCCAAGAAAAACCTTTGCCTTAATGACAATGAAGATGAAGCCAACATCGGCAGAATAATGCCATCTACAATATCTTGATAATTTATCTGTATATAAACATCATCAAGTTCACATTTATCAGAATCTGCAGGAGCTAAATAAACATATAACTGTGTGACATATTCACTATTCTTTAACGCTGTCGCATAGTGATAGCGTTGAGTTTGCGTAGCATCATCATAACCTTCAACACCAGTCTTTTTTTTACCTTTACCTTCTCCAGAATCGATTTTATTTTCAATGACTATCTGTAATTTTCTTGCTTTATCGTCTTCGTCATTAAATTCTATATCACAACTGATAAAAACATCTATTCTATCTTGGCACTTTGCAATAATCTTTTGAATATCATCTTCTCCCCATTGATAAAGAGAATTGTTTTTTATATCCAAAGCCGCTGCCACAGAACTCACAGATTTTTCAGTTTCCACTTGTATATCGTTAATCTTAAAGTCTCTAGTAATTATATGCCTCTTGATGTCATCAGCAATCTGAGTGTTCTTACTCTTGGCAACAAGTACATCCAAAAGCAACAATATCGGAGAAACCGTACCTAAATCTGTACCGCTCGACTGAAACAACCACTTAAGGAACGAACTATATGTAGTTTCGCTTCTTTGTTTGGAAATGATTTCAAAAAATGTAGGTTCTTTATATTTTTCCTTCAATGCAATAATATCCTTATCACTATTGAACTTTATCATCATCTCTTGATAATCATGTTTGGAAGACATCATATTCATATTATCTTTAAAATTTGTTTATTTAAAACATCTTATTTCCTTCTATTTTCATTTCTCTCCAGAATTCCATCATCTCGAGCAAATCTTTACGTCGTAGCTCAATGCTTTATTTATATATAACAAAAAACGGTAAAAAATTCAATAAAAAGTGAAAAAAAGTTTTGCCATGAGCAGTGAGGTTTTTGGGGAAATGCTCATAACTCATTGCTCTACATAACCTTTTATTCGAGCAATCATTGCCTCTACATTATCATCCAGGTTTGTATATTTATCATTACCCTCGGCATTATCACATTCTGAGCAGATGACTCCGTCAATGATGAAAATTGTATTATGGAACAAGCCACACTCCTTACCATAAAGATTGGCTGAATGGAATTTGTCAGTGTCTATATCAATTTCAATTTCATTGCCATTGACATCTTGCACTTTTTTAGTAAGAGGATATAAGAGTCCACCTATTACAACATGTCCCAAGTGATGCTCTATGAACTGAATATAGGTATGTATTTGGAAGAGATCTGTACGGTCTACATCGTAACTCTTGCTCTTGTTAATCAGCATACGTTTGTACTTGGCATCAAATACCATGTATTCACTCTCGCCATTATCGTTCGTTCGCGTAAGAATGATATCAGGTATAATAAACCGTTCAAAGAACTTACCTTGATAAATCTTATATTTACATTCCTCTACAGAGAGTACCCGCCAACCATACTCAGCAAAGCCTTCGCCAAGTTTCTTGCGTAAGAAGGCTTCCCAGATTTCAGCCATATCAACAAAAATACAATCTCCATGTGTCTCAGCAGAACGATACCCCAACTTCTTATTGCGAATAACATCCCAAGAAAAATCGACCAAAGGTTTCCATGTCATATAGATGTTATTGTAACGTATACGTTGGTAATCTGTTTCTGTGATATCGAAACTTGTGCCTTTATATTGAGAATTCAAGGCATTGATGGCATCTTGTACCATGGGAGGCATGGAAAAACCTATGCTTATGGATTTCTTATCATTCTGTTTCCTTTTCTTATCCTTTTTCTCTCCTATAACATCACGCGATAATATGCGATGTGCTTCATAAACAATCTTGCAAATAATGTCATCGAAGACCTTCTCGTAACTATTTGTGTATATCTCCTTCTGCGTAAGCCAAGGCAAAATCGTTCGCCTTATGTCTAATGAACCTTTTAGTGTAACTCCTTGGTGTTCCCTTTTTACATTCTTACGAGGCAGTCCGTACCGATTAGCTTTAGCACATTTGTCCACCCACATTCTTCGGCGTAAGATATTGAGCAAAGTACTGAACCATTCAGAAGAAGCGGTCTCTTGTGCATTATGACTACCGACCTTTATATTGTATAGATCTTCAAGAATGGCAAGCAAAAATCTTTCGCCGAAGCGGGGTTTAATCGATATCTCTATGTGATGAAACTTGTTATCTCCGTAAGGTACTGCGATATTTGCCAGTCCGATATACCTTCCTGCCCACCATCGGGTTTGAACTGTAGGATTTCCTCCTTCGTAAGGGAAAAGCATCGTCTGCAATGAAACGATTTTATCATCGTCATCATTGTCACCCTTTGCCGTTTTTTCAAAATACTCACATAGAATCTTTAAAGCTTTTTCTTCGTTGATATTTTTAGGTTCTTCAAATGGAGTACAGTCTTTAGATATCATTTGTTCTTCTTTTCTTCAGGTTTAGGAATAAAAGCTTCTTTGCAATTATTTAAGAAAGTCTCTTGCATATTCGCATCCATCGTTCCACAATAAGCTTCCAAGGTAGGCAAGATACTAACTTGCCAGAGAATGTTCTTTGCCTTATCCCAATCCCAATCTTTCACCTGCTTGACAATATCTACAATTTCTGAAAAGAAAGCATGACCTATTAGATAACTCTTACCCAAGCAGCTTTCCCATTCTATTTCATTATTCAAGTCTGTGCAAGTCTTGGAGAAATCATCTGGAATACTAGGAATACTGGTTATATTATCTTTATATATTTTTTCACTTATAATCTCATCAAGCCTATTTTCATCGTATGTACTCAGTCTCCAAAGGAAACGGCGGCGAAGCGCAAAATCCACTTGTTCTAAAGAAAAGTCTATCATATTCATAGTACCTATGAAATATAGATTTTCGGGCACTTTTAAATATAATTTATCATTTTTGATACAAAGACCTTCTTTTTCAGAATCAGGTATGTCTTTGATATTTACACTCAGCTCAACACCTTCTTCTCGATATGAAGTCTCCATCGCAGTGAATAATTCTCCAAAGACACGAGAGATATCCACACGATTGATTTCGTCAAGAATTACAAAATGGGGAATTTTATCATCCTTGATACCTTTGATAATTTGCAATATCTTTCCAGGTTTGACGACAATTTTATTATCTTCAATGCTTTTCCCTATAATGAAATCGTCGTAGGTATAGTTAGGGTGCATTTGAAGAATATGAATATGGCTATCAATAGTGGTTTGCAAATTGCTAATTGCTTCGGAGATATTTTTAGAGTTCTTTCTAAGAGCCTCTGCAATCATTCCTTCTGCCATTTTGCGCGCTTGGTATGATTTGCTGGTTCCAGGAGGTCCATACAGAATCATTGCTTTCTTGTATTCCAAGAGTGTTTTGTCTGACAATGGGTCATTATCAAGATTCTCTGTTGAGTCATCCCAGAATGGACGAATGCTAGCATGCCAGAAAGGATTGGTTTCTTGATTCAATAACGTACCATCTTCGTTTTTCAAATTCTTGAGTGCTAGTGCTAGTCTTATTCGATAAAGTTTCTCGTCTATTTCATTTTCAAACTCGGGAATGTCTTGGTTATTTCCTTCTTGAATAAGGCCTTCCAACTTTTCGCTTATCAACTTCTTCTTATTTTGCGCAGGTATTGGAAGATATTTCTTGTTATCACATAAAAACAGAATAACATTTACTATAGCATCAGTAGAAATGTTTTTTTCATCACTTTCTTTCCATTTCAGGCTTTCTTTCCATATAACATTATTGCATAAAACTTCTATTTCCTTAATGATTTCTTCAATGTTTTTAGGTTCATTTTCTTTTCTGGGTTTGACTTTTAATATCAACTCCAAAATAAACAACATTGCATCTAATGATGTACCAGAAAAGGTTGGTCCTATTGCCCACTCCGTTTTAACTTTAAAGTATTCATCAATACCTGTTTTTTTGTAACGGTCCGAATTCTGCTTATGCTGACGGTCACTACACAAATACATCAGCCAGTTGCAATGAAGCAAAATTTCAATGATGACATCTTTATTATTCTCATAACCACCCTTGAAAACAAAATCACTACCATCAAATATATCTCCAATGCCCCATGTCTTGGCTCTATTGTTTTTTTCTTTTTTCGCTTCTGCGTTCTTTTTATCAAATAACGTCTTGATTTCTTTTAGAAAATCTATCGTATTTTTGATGTTATTAGTAGTAAACAAATCATTTTCTGTTTTTGTCAACAGAGTGCCATTGCCTTTTACACAATTTTCAACAAAATTACCGAACTCTAGCTGATTTTTTTGTTCCATTTTATCGCGTGTTTTCATAATTATTTTCCACGTTTTATATGTTGATATTTTTTCAATTTTTTCAATTTTCTCAAAACCTCTTATTTCCTTCAATCTTCATTTCTCTCCAGAATTCCATCATCTCGAGCAAATCTTTACGTTCATATAAGTCGAGACCGTGTCGGTATTCTTCTGGTTGGGATTTTACAAAATCTTCAATCTTACTGAATCCAGACCTACTTGACTTTAAAACTTTCAAGGCAAAGGCATTTGCAAGTGATTCTTCTCTGTATTTATAAAGTTTAGGGTCTTGAGTTTTGATTTTGTCATCCTGAAGCGTATCCATCATAGCATGGGCGTATTCATGGATTATGACTTTCCAGATGAGATTTTTAAGATAGTCATTATCCCCTTTTGCCACAACCTTTATTGCATCTTCAAACAATATGATTTCTCTTGTGCCGTCATTATTTCTGCGGTAAAGTCCGAGATATTCGCCATCATCATAATCTTCATAATCTTCTTGTCTGCCAAAATGAATAGGAATATCATTTATGACACATTCGAGAGATTTAATCAACGAATGAGAATTGACCATATCTCTTATAGATGACCGCACTTTGTTTAAATATACACACCTGACATCTTGAACAAACTCCGGAGTTGCACAATCATACTTATCCACTATGATGTTATATATAGCTTCAATGAGTTTGTCGAATCTATCAATCTGCACATCAATATCATCTAAAATTGACATAATTCATTATATTTTAAAATTAACTATTCATTTAATTACCTCTAATTGGATTTTATATACGGCGACGATTAACATTTCACATCTTAACCGAATAACTTATCTGTTTCAATGATTCTTGTAGCATTATATTCGATACCTATACCTTTATCCTTCAATAACTTACAAATTAACAATTGCTCATCAACGGGTAAATCATTAAAGTTTTCGGGAATCATAGTGTCACATTCGCACTCATAATAGCAATACCTCTCAAAGTATTTGCCCTCACTGTCATTTGTCGCTCCTGCGATATCCGCTTCGCAATCAGTTTCAAAATACACATTTGTTTGCTTGTGTAATTTCACATCTCTGATGTAATATTCCACCGCACCAACTGAATTGAGCCAGCTTTCAGAAATATGCAGATTGCCATCTTCCAATTCAATATTGTATGGTTGAATCCACGAGTAAGCAAGTGAAAGACCGAAATGCTTGTTTTCATAATCCTCGATGTTGTATACACTGAAAATATACTCTCTATCATCTATAGAATATTCGGATTTAGACATCTCTATTGTGTATACTTTACCATTCAATCTGCCTATTTCGTATGGCGTATGCACTTCAACACAGATGTCGAACGCCTTTGAGATTTTTTTGTACATTTCTATGCCTACAGCACCTTCAATGACAAAACTATTTGAACCATAATTACTCATATTACTTATTTTTAACTCATTAATAATTTTATTTTTTGCTGTGAGCTATAAACTACGAGCAGTTTTACCCACGGCTCAATGCTTTACTTATATATAACAAAAATAGGTAAAAATTCAATAAAAAGAGTCCACCTTTGTAATTGAATTTGACATAGTTTTCCGTTTATTTTCTGCAATGTTAGAAAAGCACTTTCATTTTTGCAACATTAAAACGATTTTTTAGCTGTTACTGTTTTTAGTGTAGAGTTTAGAGTAGTTGATAGTTAATAGTGTATCAGATTTAATAAACTTTAAAACTACTCTACACTCTAAACTTTACACTCTACACTTTAACTACAAAAGTAAATAAATCACGGTATGGATAATTTGTCTTTTGTAGTCTTTTAACCTTCGGATGTCAACCGACAACGGTCAATAGTCAACAAACTTTGTCCATCATTCTCAACTTTCAATTTTCAATTTTCAACTTCCGATCTTGTGTCACTTTGCGCCTTTGCGAGAGATTTGTGATATTTTGTGATATTTTTATCATAAACAAAAGCAATAATTTCGTCTTTTTCCTTGAAAAACCTTGACAAAACAGCGATTTTATCATTATTTAAAACTATAAATCAACTACTTAAAAATATTTTTAAAAAAGTTTATTTTTATGTTGACAGATAAGAAAAAAGGCGTATCTTTGCACTCGAAATCAGTTGGACTGGTAGCTCAATTGGATAGAGTCCCTGACTACGGATCAGGCGGTTGTGGGTTCGACTCCCGCCCAGTTCACAAAAGGAAATCGAGAAATCGGTTTCCTTTTTTCGTTTTATGTATTTTTGTTCAATGCCAATTGTTCAATGTTAGGATTCCTCAAGCGTTAGGGATTGAAGCGGCATCCTTTGCGAGCGTAGGGAGCAAAGATATAGCGGAAATCCCGACGGCGTAGCCGAAACGCCCCCCAAAAAAAGGAACTGAGGATTTAAGGGTATGAGGAATTGAAGAGCTGAGGATGTCGTATAAACTTTGCGTTCCTTTGCGACTTTGCGAGAGGAACACTAATGATTCGTATGAATTCGTGCTGATTAGTGGTCTAAATCGTGGATAAAAAAAGACGCCATCCTTCAATGACGTCTCATATAATTTTCAACTTTCAGCTTTCAATTTTCAATTTATCGCTCTTCCCTCCCATTTCTACAAGTTTTTCCGCAGCTTTAACGACGCTTTGGTTGCCAGAATACAACTTCTTCTTAGCATCATCATAACTACCTTGCAGGTTTTCTATCTTCTTCCCTAAATCCTCATAGCGTTTCATAAAATCACCCACTCTGTCCAGAAGCTTGTTCACCTCATCAAAGATTTCCTGCTGGTTGCGAGCCTGCTTTACTTGCGACCATGCCAACTGTATCATTCGCAACAAAGCCAGAAGATTCTGCTCGCTCGTAATGAATACACCATTTTCAAAAGCCTCACGCCATAAGGTACTATCTTCATACAAAGCAAGCTGCATCGCCGACTCATTCGGGACAAACATCACAACATAGTTAAGACTCACACGAGGAGCTTTGATATATGAAGAATAATTCTTCTTTTGCAACTCCTTACAATGAGCTCTCAGACTCTGCAAATGACGTCTTAGGGCAGCAGATTTCTCCATTTCATCAACTGCGTTACAATAATCAACAAAAGCCGTTAAAGAAACTTTAGAATCTATTATAAGGTCCTTATTGTCAGGATAATGTACAATAACATCAGGAATCATTCGCTTTCCCGTTTCATCATGGAAAAGCATATTACCGCGAGAGTCCCTCAATGTCGTTTGTTTCTCATAATGTTCTCCCTCTGTCAAGCCCGATTTTTCTAGGATATTTTCAAGAATTAGTTCTCCCCAATTACCCTGTGTTTTTGATTCATTCTTAAGAGCTTTTGCAAGATTATTAGCATCATTACCAATATCTTGCGTACGTCTCATCAATTCCTCTATAGCTTTTTCCAAACTCGCTTTATTCTCTGAAGTAGTTTTAATATTATCCGTCATTGACTTACGCATACCTTCAATCTCGTTTTTCAAAGGATTCAGAAGCGCATCCAGCTGAATATTATTGGTTTTTGCCAACGACTCTTCTCGTTGTTGCAACAGCTTCTCAGTCGCATTTTGCAATTCAGATTTCAATGCATTTATCTGAGTTTCAAACTGCTTATTTCTAAGTTCTTCATTCTTAACCTCTTGCTCTTTCATCATAGAAATCTGCGTCTGCAGACTACTATTCTTAGATTTCAAGATGAAACCAAGAAGAAGAGCACCAATAACAAAACCTATTATAAAAAACAATATGTCCATATTAATGTATAATGTATAATGTATAATGAATATTCCTAACTTCTAACCACCTCAACTCGGCTCGCAGACTTTCCTTCTCTAACGAGCTGAATCTTAGCTGGAATACGTTCTTTCAACGTATCGACATGAGAAATTATCCCAACTCTTCTACCAAGATTGTGAAGGTTCTCCAATGTATTCATAACCATATCAAGTGTTTCATTATCAAGTGTTCCAAAACCCTCGTCGATAAAAAGCATATCCATATTGAAATGTTCGTCATTAAGCGATGTCAATCCGAGAGCCAAGGCCAAAGAAACAAGGAACGTCTCGCCACCCGAAAGAGAACTCGCAGTGCGAAGTTCACCTCCCATTTCCATATCCTGAACCATAATAGCCAGAGAATCAGGATAACACGATAACAAATACCGACCACTCAACTGCTTAAGATAATAATTTGCTCTTTCAAGAAGAATTCCCATAGTATAAGCCTGAGCTACATCACGGAAGTTATCACCATCAGTCGTTCCAATTGCTTTAGCCAATTGCTCCCACAAATGATACTCCTTAGCTCTTTTTTCATACTCCTGCATACAACTTTCTGATTCAGAACGTTTTTGTATATCCATTGCTAATTTTGTCTTGACATCGGACAACTGCTCTTCAACAACATTTTTTTCTTCAGACAAAGACATCTTCTTATCTTCCAATACAGTCAATGACATTTCATCAGAAGGTTTATTCTCGTCTTTTTGATGTAATGACAATTCATCATTCTTAATAGTCAATGTATTTTTAGTCTTTATAAGTTCATCATCAATCATTTTATTTTTTTGACTAATAAGCTGAATATCATTTATCTTATTAAGAACATTCAACCTCTCCAAACTAATATCAGAGGATAGCTTTATGAAATCATCCACCTCTTTATTATTGATATCAATCTCTTTTTTTAATGCATCTTTTTGTACAATCCTCTCCTTAACTTTTTCGTAAATGGCAGATAAATAAGGTATTAGCTTTTCTTTATCAACAATAGATTTATTGGTATCAAGATTTCGCCATTCAGGTAACAAATCATATACACTTTCAAGGTATTTCTCACTTTGTGAAATAATATTTTGCAATGAATCAATCTGATTCACAATATTTCCCAGCAAATCTTGTTTTTGATTCCAAATCTTGGCAGCGGCATTTAATGAATCTATATATCCATAATTATCCTCACTCCACAACATTTCCCAATCTTCAGTCTTAAGATATTCATTAACAGACAATTTCTTATCCGAATATTTAGCTTCAGAATCTGTTATACTTGTCTTAACAGCCACTATCAAAAACTCAAGATCTTGTGATTCTTTTTGTTTCTTAAGCAACTGCTGTTCAAGAGATTGCATTTTATCTTCAATAGTTTTCTTTTTCTTCTGAACATCATCAATCTTGTTTTTGAGCAGCGCCATCTCTTTTAATTTCATGCTTATTGTAGCTATTTCATCATCATATTTCAAAACCGATGACTTATGCCCTTGTATCGTTGAATCAATACGTTCCAGCTCAAAAACAGGCTTACCCTTACATTTTTCATTAAGGTCATTGAACAAAATCTGCAACCTATTCTCATCAGAAATTATGTTTCTATTGACCACATTCAATTCCGACTCGATTTTGTTGAGGTCATTTTGAGTATTTTGAAGAACATCTCTCAATCTATTCCATTCTCTTTCCAGACTAGCAAACAAGGAGTCGATAACCTTCTCATCTTTATAATGATGTTCACGGCTGCCACACACTGGGCAAGGCTCACCATCTTGCAATTTATTTCTAAGCTCCTTTGCCCAATCTTCTACCATGTTTTTCTGTCTCTGAAACTCAATATCATTCCTCTCAAAATCAGATTTTGCAAGAATTAAAGCCTCATTTTTTTCATTAAATGATAACTTTAACTTATCTCTTGTAATCTTATTATTTTCAATATCTTGATTTAATTTAAGATATTGTTCTAATATTATCCTTATAGCATTTAATTGAGCTATTCTATCTAAAGTATTTTGCTTTTGAGAATTGATATTCTGATATTCATTAAGCAATCGTTCCTGCTCTTCAGAATTGAAATTTTGCAACAATTCATCAAGCTCTTTATCAGTTTCAGACTTCTCATTTCTAAGGCTGTCCATTGCATGTTGCAAATCTTTTGTCTGATTAGCAATATCAATCCTCTTACCTTCAAGCTGATTCAACTCACACACCTTGTTTGTCTTTACAGTCAAAAGCTGCGACATCTCTTTCAAAAGTCCAACTATCAAGTTGACATTCTGATACACCGATTCTTTATCTTTATGAGAATCAATCCAATTAAGTGTTTCCGATTTATCACAATTCAGTTCAACACACTTATTTCTTTCGTTTTGCAAAGAAAACACAAGACTCGACAAAAGCTTAGAATCCTCAGCGAACTGCAAATCCAACTTGTTAATTTCCAATTCAAATCGCTGTATTCCTTTCAATTTCTCTCTTATTCTAGCCGTTGAGAAATAATCATCCACAATAGATTTATTCTCCTTATACTCTTGAGAGTCTATCTGTTTTAAAATACTATCATACAAAGACTTAGCCTTATCGCATTCATTAGCAAGGCTTATATTTTTATTTATCCACTGTAATGCCGAATCAATCTGTTTCAATTCATTAACAATCACAGAGGACTTGTTTTCAAATTCAGACTTCTTAGATTTCAAAGCAGCAATATCTTCTTCAGATAAAATACTATCTTTCAAGCTATTATACAAAGATTCTATTTCCTTTCTCTTATAAAAGGCTTCACCTTTTTTAGTCTTAACAACTTCCGCTATTTGAGAATAAACCTCAGTACCAGTAAGCATTTCCAAGATTTCAGATTGTTCGTTCTTCTTAGATTTCAAAAATGTGCTGAATTCACCCTGAGCTAGCATCACCGAACGAATAAATTGATCATACGAAAGTCCAACCAGCTCTTCTATTTTTCTGTTAACTTCCTCTATCTTAGACGACAACACAACTCTCACCTCACCGTCAAGCACCTCCAGTTTCCTCCTATTCGAAGTAGTGTAAGTATTTGATTTTGTTTTATGAACCAGCCAAGTCGCTACATAATTAGTACCATTCACAGAGAAATGCAATTCTGCCTTGCCGTCATTCTTACCCTTACGTAAGATATTAGTAGTATTTTTAGTACTATTATTACCATTTTCCGTCTTCTCATTATTTCTAACATTCTCATAACGAGAAGCTTTATCGTATAATGCCAATGTTATTGCATCTAAGATAGTAGTCTTTCCAGAACCAGTTTCGCCACAAATCAAGAAGAGAGGCTCTTTAGCTAGGGCACCTTCGGAAAACACTATTTCAGCTTCTTCAACAGAATTAAGGTTTTGTATTATCAGCTTTTCAATCTTCATAATCAACAACTTAATTATTTCATCACTTCTTCACACACTTCTTTAAACATTGCCTTCATCTCATCGGGCATCTCCTGATTATATTTTTTCAAATAGACAGAACACCCCAACTCAAAAGGAGAAATCGCCTTAAACTCATCCAAAGTCCTTATCGATGTAGCATTTGCATCAGATTCCAGTTGTGGCAAATAGACTTGGACTCCACAGAATTTCGCTTTTTTATCCTGAAACAAATCAATTATTCTAGCATTGACAAAATCTGACAATGCTGTTTCAGATTTAACATGAAGCCGCACATAACATTCTTTATCAACTATTTCAGCAATATTATCCAAGACGTCATCAACAGTTTGCGCATCATCGTAGGAATTAGGTTTAAAAGGAAAATCAACTATTGGAATCAACGGCTCAATCTCTCTTATCTTAACATCCACCTTATGATTTTCTATATTTACAACAACAACAGAATGCTGATAATCCTCAGCGAAAGTAAGCGCAAACGGAGAACCGGAATACCTCATATTCTCTTTTTTCATAAGTTTCTGCGGATGATGTATATGACCGAGAGCCCAATAATCTATATCATCAAGAGAAGAAATAACGTTAGAACCGATTGATTCAATTCCACCGACAATATTATCATGACCCTTCATATCAGCGCCATCAACAGCAAAATGACCTGTAGCCACAATAGAATGATTTTCTTTGTATTGCAGCCTACACTTCAAGTCATTCTTTAAGTCTTTATAAAAAGAAAAAACGCGATTAGAATAAGAATCATTTTCCTTTAATGAAGGATAATTACCTGGATTTATGAAAGGAACCGCCAGTACCCATCCAACGATTTCACCATCTCTTTTTATCGGGATTTCAATTTTGGAGGTATCATAAGCCAGCCTCTCCTCATCTGTGCTTTCCTTATAGAAATCAAGGCTGCCGACCACTGTCACATTAAAAGCCTTCCACAACTCACGAGGAGCTTCCAATCTTGATGACGAATCATGATTACCGGCAACTATAATTATCTGCAAATCTTCATACAAGCGAGACAATTCGACCAATGTATGATAATAAAGACGCTGAGACATTACAGTAGGCGTAGCCGAATGAAATATATCGCCAGAGACCACCAATGCGTCTGGACGTTCTTCTAAAATAATATCTTTCAGCTGATTAAAGAAAAATTTATGTTCTTCATCTCGCGAATATTGATGCAGAGTCTGTCCAATATGCCAATCACTCGTATGTATTACCTTCATATTTTTTCACATTTTTTATTACAAAAACATCTTCAAATCCAGCTCCATTAGTATAACTTCCTGACACTCTAAGTTCTTGAAATTCTTCATCATCAAACCAAGAAGCACGTATAGAACCTTTTGTCTCTTTCATTGAAACTCCACCAACGACACACCAATCTGCCGTTGAAACATTTGAAGTATCTATCATAAACAATTGATTATCTTCTTCATCTTGAATTATATACACAGGATGAGGCATCAGCTCATCATAGAAGAAATCTGTTATTTCTTCTTGAATAACATAAAAATTATCAGTTAAATTTCTTTTAGTATCAAGATATAGTCCATGTCCTTCACCGCTGAAAGTATGTAATTTAGAACGTATTCCAAGTTCTAAAGCACGTTCATGTATGCAAGAAGAACCATACATCTCATCGAACAAAACCTTCTTAAAATCACCTATAGCCACAAATGGATAACCTTTACCGTAAGGCACAACTTCATCTTTATCACCATGGAAAGAGATAATCGGAATCCTTGAATTCTCAAGCATTTTCAAATCATTCACACTTCCCCACATATTAGCCACACCTTTGACCCTAAATTTGCCATACAATTTATTCCCCGATGTTTCCAAATCACCAAGATCTTCTACGAATAAGGAAGAATAAGAAGACTTCGGTCGATTTTCATTACGCATATATGCCAGATTCATAGCCGTTATACTACCAGCGCTTGCACCGCCAACAAACAGACAATCAGGGTCAATCCTATAAATTTCCTTTTTAGACAGCAGATAACGCATCGCCGCATGAGCATCCTGTGTAGCCTGATATGCAGTTCTTTCAATTGCCTTAGAACTCATCTTAAAACCCATTCTGTAATTTATTGAAACACAAACATATCCTAAAGATGCAAAATGATTACACAAAGTTCGATACGGCAATGTAGCTTTATCTCCAATATAGAAAGCACCACCATGAATAAACATAATCAAAGGACGTTTTTCTACTGTATCATTTTTAGGAATATAAATATCCATTTCTAGATTTAAATCCTTCTTCTTCAAAGAATTGAACAAACCAACTTTAACAATATTTCCGATATCTATCGTATCATCAGGAATTGAAGACCAATAACCTTTAACATTAGCATAAGTAATATCAGACAAGCTCTCGACATCAAACATTTTATCTTTATACCTATTACTAATCTCTTGATATTCTTCTATTTCGTAAAACATCAAAGAAAATTGCTTCTTCACTTTCGTACCATCCACTCTAAACCAGCCGCGACAACCATCTGATGTTATTCGCTTGATTTTATAGGAAACAACTAAAGTATCAGACAGAATTATTCTAGAACCTCTATTAGGCAGTTTTATCTTAAAAGGCTCAGCTTCAATTATCAATTCATCATCAAACAAATAAGACTTTCCTTGAACTAAAGCATCATCAACACATTCAATTTTGACAAAAAAGATT
>JBGVET010000009.1:0-62161 GCA_045120395.1 Candidatus Limimorpha sp. | reverse complement strand
TTGATTTTCAAAAGGTAAGTCGGAGAATACTGTAGGTTTTTCTTCAATAACAGAACATTTGTAAGACAAAGATTCATAACGACTTACAACGTCATCGAACCATTGATTTGTGACATCTTCTTTTCCGCATAAAAGTCCCACGACTTTCATCCATTCTGCGCGTCCAAGTGGGTGACTTTCAAGATAATCTGGAAAAGAAATCATCGTTGCACCGCTCAATTCTTTCAAATTTGAATAATCGACAGTAGGATATGGAGTTACCAAAATCACATCAGGTTGTAAATGAATGATTTTCTCTGTATTAACATTCGTTGACATTCCTGCGTCAATGATTTTCCCTTCAGCAACAAGTCTTAAAATTTCTTTGTTTGCCGTGTAATTGCTTTCCAAAATACCTTTGACCTTGTCGATTTTGCCAAGTTTTTGAAACACAGACCATTGTGTTGACGAGAAAGCAACGACAGAATTAACTGGAGTTCGTATTATCGTTTTGTCTGTCAAATTATTAGGAATGGAGACAGTATCATTGAAAAGATAAAATTCGTTTTCAGAAGTTAAGTCTTTTATGACAAGTTTGTAACCAGATTCGATTGGATAGATTTTGAAGTTTTCGGCATAGGAAACTATATTTAAGGTGTCATTCATTTTCTCGTCCGATTTTGTTTCTTTAGAAACAGTATCGCACGAACTTATCATGTAAATTATTGAAAATAAAACGATTAAAAGTTTTTTCATAATAATATTTTCCTATGCACTTAATTCAAAAAAAATCTCGTCAAAGATAGTAAAAAAGGCATTTTACGCAGACCAAAAACTCAGAAAAAATAATTATCTTTGTACGCTTAACAAATTAAATTTTTTAGAGATGGGATTCAACTTTTTTAATATGCCTAAACCAAGGACTTTCAACTATACACCTCGTTACTATGATCCTGCAAAAGAAGCTCTTGAAAAGAAAAAAGCAGCTATGGGATTAGATTCCAAGCTTACTGAGGAGGAAAAACGCAGAATGAGAATTAGAAGAGGATTCGGATATGCTCCTGAGGAAATGGAAGAAAAGAGACAATTTGGTTTCAAAGGTATACGAAATGTCGTGTTTATCGGCTCGATAGTTCTTTTGGTGTACCTTATCTTCGGAACGCCAGTAATTGAAAACTTCATTGAAATGTTTCTTAGTTTAGGAAAATAAAAATCAACAATTTATGTCCTTCGATATAATCAAATTATTACCCGATTCAGTAGCCAATCAGATTGCAGCAGGCGAGGTCATTCAACGTCCTGCTTCTGTCGTTAAAGAATTGATGGAAAACGCATTAGACGCTGGTGCAACACAGATTGACTTATACATTAAAGACGCAGGCAGAACCTCTATTACCGTCATTGACAACGGCTGCGGAATGTCTGAAACTGACGCACGTCTTTGCTTTGAGCGTCATGCCACATCCAAGATTAAAAAAGCTGAAGACTTGTTCTTAATCAAGACGATGGGCTTTAGAGGTGAGGCTCTTGCTAGTATAGCCGCTGTGGCTCAAGTCGAACTGATGACTCGTCGTGCCGATGACGAATTGGGAACAAAGATACTCATCGAAGGCTCGGTTGTTAAAGAACAGCTGCCAAAACCAATGTCTGTTGGAACTAATTTCACAGTTAAAAATCTATTTTTCAATATACCAGCACGTCGTAACTTCTTGAAATCTAATGAAGTCGAGATGCGTCACATTACCGACGAGTTTTTCCGCGTCGCGATGATGAATCCAGAAGTGGCTTTCTCACTTTCTCATAATGAAAAAGAGATTTATCATTTGCCAAAAGGAAATCTAAAGCAAAGAATAGTAGGACTTTGTGGAAAAGATTACGACAAAAAAATACTTCCTGTACAACAAGAAACTGAAACTGCCACAATAAACGGTTTTATTGTTAAACCTGAATTTCTAAGAAAGACAAGAGGTGAACAGTATTTCTTTGTAAATAAGCGTTTTATAAAACATGCTTATCTTCATCATGCTATAGAAAACGCTTATCAAGAACTCATTCCAAAAGATTGTTTCCCTGGTTATTTTATTGATATTGAAATAGATCCAAAAGAAATTGATATCAATATACATCCAACAAAGACAGAAGTCAATTTCCAAGATGTTAAGTTGGTCTATGCGATACTTCACTCTGCTGTGCGTAAAGCGATAGGACAGAACAACTTAGCACCTATGTTAGACTTCGATATTACTCCAGATTTAGGTTTTGACTTAGGCGAAGCAAGCAGAATGAACAGACCAGTGGTTGAACCAAATATTGACTTCAATCCTAGTTTTAATCCTTTCAAGTCGCAGCCTCAGACACGCCATTCTTCAGGAAATTGGAAGATATTATATGAAGATAATAACGATACTGTTTCAAGTAACATCAATAAAATCAGCAATTTTGATGATACAAATGTAACGACTGTCGTTGAAAATAAAAATCTTTATATTCAGCTACATCAGACATATATAGTGACAACGATGAAATCGGGACTTCTTGTTGTAGACCAACATCTTGCGCACATGAGAGTGCTTTATGAAAAGTATCTCCGTGAGATGGAAAACAATATCGAGTCATCGGCATCGCAGCAGGAACTGTTCCCTCAACATATCACATTAGGAGCTAATGATGCATCATTATTAAAAGAGATAATGCCTGATTTAGAGAAGATTGGCTTCAGAATCCAGCAGATGAACGCAACAACATTCATCATTAATGGAACTCCAGCCGACAGCAAAAACAACGACGCTGTCGCACTTCTCGAAAAGATTTTGGATATGTATAAAACAAATATCGTTGATTTGAAGTTAGATAAGAAACTCAATCTTGCACGTTCATTGGCAACGCAATTGGCAATAAAAACTGGTCAGTCATTGAATCCTATTGAGATGCAGGACCTTATCGACCGTCTGTTTGCATGCGCTGTCGCTGAAGTTTCTCCAGATGGCAAGAAAATATATACGATATTGAATGTTAATGAATTAAAAACACGACTAAACTAATATGAGTGATTTCAGACCAAGCGGTTTTGCTGTTTTGCCAACAGTTGTTAAAAACCTATTGATAATTAACGTATTATTTTTCTTAGCCACGATGGCTGCCGAGGTTGTTCTTCGCATCGACCTTAAAGATTTTTTAGGCTTACATTATATTGGAGCTTCTGATTTTCAGCCATATCAACTTGTGACATACATGTTTATGCACGGCGATTTCGGCCATTTGTTCTTTAACATGTTCGCGCTTTGGATGTTCGGTAACACACTTGAAAACATATGGGGACCAAACAGATTCTTGCTTTTCTACTTCGCATGCGGAATAGGAGCGGGACTTGTTCAAGAATTGGTACAATATATTCAATATGCAACAACATTACAAGGTTACGCGAATGTCAATATGGGCGGACATATCATTCCTATGAGTCAGTATCTCAATCTGTTGACAACAGTAGGCGCTTCTGGAGCTGTATACGGAATTCTGCTCGCATTCGGTATGATGTTTCCAAATTCAACATTATACATATACTTCGCGATTCCTATCAAAGCCAAGTGGTTCGTATTGCTCTATGGTATAATAGAACTTTTCGCAGGCTTCAGCGCAGTTGATAATGTGGCACATTTCGCACACCTCGGCGGCATGCTGTTCGGCTTGATTTTGATTCTTTATTGGAAAAAGAAAGGAAACCTTTATTAATATGCGACCTTTTCAAAATAACATATTAGACGCTTTAAAGAGCTTTTTCTTGCAAAAGAATATGCTGTCACGTCTTATGTTAATAAATATTGTGATTTGGCTTATATGCTTGTTTATTAGCGTATTTACATGGCTTTTTAACATCAGCGACATCTCTTTCGTAACGAAGTTATTCGCTGTGCCATCAGATATTTCAGCATTAGCAGAAAAACCTTGGAGCGTATTTACATATATGTTTCTCCAAGAACAGTTTGGTCACTTGTTTTTCAATATGTTAATGCTTTATTACGGCGGTAAAATCTTCCTTCAATATTTCTCAGAAAAGCAGTTATTGTTGACATACATCTTCGGTGGATTGTTCGGAGCATTGTTTTTTATATTGGCTTTCAATGCGTTCCCTGTTTTTGAAGACATGAAAGGTCACGCTTTTGCATTAGGCTCCTCCGCATCAGTATTATCAATTTTGATAGCAGCAGCTACTTATCGTCCTGATTACACTTTAAATCTGTTTTTATTAGGACAAGTCAAGATGAAATGGGTCGCTATAGTATTCGTTGTCATCGACTTTTTAAGTATAACAAAAGGAAACTCAGGCGGTCACATCGCACATCTAGGCGGCGCATTATGGGGATTTTTATACGCCTTCATGTTAAAAAGCGACTTCGATATCTATAAAATTTTTAAGAAAAAAGCGAAAATCAGAGTCAAGACTGTGAACTCTGAAAATTATCATAGAAGACCTAAGACCGACGAGCAATATAATACGGAACTTGCTCAGGAACAAGAAGATGTAGATAGGATACTTGAAAAAATAGCAAAAAACGGATATTCAAGTTTAAGCGATAAGGAAAAGGAATTTTTATTCAGACAAAGCAAGAAGTGATGACGGAGAAGAAGGGAAGGAGAAATACATTTTTACAAGGCTTTGGAAAGGCTACAATAGGAATCTGCGGAATAGTGGCATTATTGTCATCTTTCCTATGTTCTGTATGTCCGATAATCAATCCTTCTACATTCGTTTGGACAGCATTCTTCGGACTTGCTTTCTGGATGATATTCTATGCTAATATCTTAATTCTTATTATCTTAATATTCTTAAAATCAAGAAGGACACTGCTAATACCAATAGTCGCTTTGTTATTCTCAATACCTGGAATTATCAAATCATATTCCTTTGGTGAAAGCAAAGATGACATTGGTTCTATAACTGTAATGACATATAATGTAGGTGTTTTCAGAGATTATAAAGTCAAGGAGCGCAGTGTTGCTGATGTTAAAAAATCTTTAGTAAAACTTGTGAAAGAACAAAATCCTGATGTTTTATGTCTGCAAGAATCTGGAAAATGGCAAAATAACAAAGCTTTAGAATTTTCCCAAACAATTGGTTATAAATACTATAGCATTAATGAAACAAATGGTAACAGTTATTTTTCCAAATATCCGATAGAAAATATCAATACATTTAACGATGAGAGATTAAGCAAATATATTGACATAAAAAAAATTAAGATAAATAAAGAAGATTCCTTTTATTTAGTCAATTGCCATTTCAACTCTTTTGGAATTTCAAAGGAAGAGATAGAATACATCAACGATGCAAAAAATATCGTTAAAGACACGGAAACTTATGGCAAGTCGGTGATTTCCAAGTTGACAAGAGGTTTTAAATTAAGAACAAAAACCACTGAACTTTTAATTGAGAAACTGCCAAATGACGATTTGCCGCTTGTCATTTGCGGCGATTTCAACGACACTCCGATGTCGTACACATATAATCAGATGTTAAAGGCAGGTTTGAAAGACGCATTTATCACCGCTTCAAAGGGAATTGGCAAGACATATTGCGGACGATTGCCTTTATTAAGAATAGATTATTTCTGGTATAATGACAATATTGAAATCGTTGATTATAATAGAATTAAACAAACGACATCAGATCATTATCCATTGTTAATAAGTTTTAACATTAAAGAAGCTGAAGAGTTAGGAGAAGAGCAATGAATTTCAAGTTAGCATCGAATTTCAAGCCAACTGGCGACCAACCGCGAGCCATAGAGCAGCTTAAACAAGGAATACTTAATGGCGAGCGGTATCAGACACTTTTGGGTGTGACGGGTTCTGGAAAGACATTCACAATAGCGAATATGCTTAAAGAAGTGAATCGTCCTGCCCTGATACTTAGTCACAACAAGACTTTGGCAGCGCAGCTCTACAGCGAATTCAAACAATTCTTCCCTGAAAACGCAGTCGAATATTTCGTTTCTTATTACGACTACTATCAGCCGGAAGCCTTTATACCTCAGACAAATACATATATCGAGAAAGACCTTTCGATAAATGATGAGATAGAGAAATTACGTCTCAGTGCGACAACATCATTACTTTCGGGTCGTAGAGATATTATCGTAGTATCTTCTGTTTCATGTATTTACGGCATTGGTAATCCTGACGACTTCGGAAAGAACGTAATTTATATAGAAGTAGGAAAACAGATTCTCAGAGATGATTTGTTGAGAAAACTATCTGATTCTCTTTATAGTCGCAACGACATTGAATTCACGCACGGTAAATTTAGAGTCAAAGGTGACACTGTCGATGTTTTTCCAGCTTATTCTGATATTGCATACAGAATCATATTTTGGGACGACGAAATAGAGGAAATCGAGTCGTTTGATCCAGTCAATGGCACTCGTATTGAAGCACTTTCGAGTCTGACATTATTCCCAGCAAATATCTTTGTCACATCGAAAGACAAGATAAAATCAGCTACCAACGACATCCAACTCGATATGTTCAAGCAAGTTGAATATTACAAAGAGATTGGTAAGTTTGAAGAAGCCAAACGCCTTGAAGACCGTGTTTGCTATGATATTGAGATGATTAGAGAACTCGGATATTGTAGCGGCATTGAGAATTACTCACGTTATTTTGATGGTCGTGAGCCTGGAACACGACCTTTCTGCCTGATTGACTATTTCCCAGATGACTTCATCACTATCATTGATGAAAGTCACGTCACTGTTCCTCAGATTCGTGCAATGTATGGCGGCGACAGGTCCAGGAAGCAGACTTTGGTAGAATATGGATTCCGTCTGCCTTCAGCATTGGATAACAGACCGCTTAAATTTGATGAATTTGAATCACTTACAGGACAGACAGTTTATGTCAGCGCGACACCAGCGGATTACGAATTGCAAAAGACAGAAGGCATTTATGTGGAACAGCTCATTCGTCCGACAGGATTATTAGACCCAATAATCGAAGTGCGACCATGTAAGAACCAAGTCGATGACTTGATAAACGAAATCCATAGGGTAGTGGAAGGCGGACAAAGAGTCCTGGTGACGACGCTTACAAAACGAATGGCCGAAGAACTGACACGTTATCTTAACAACTTGAATATCAATACACGATATATTCACTCTGATGTCGACACATTAGAAAGAATAGAGATAATGACAGGATTGAGAAGCGGCATCTTTGATGTCTTAGTCGGAGTCAACTTACTTCGTGAAGGCTTAGATTTACCAGAAGTTCAGCTCGTTGCGATTATGGATGCCGACAAAGAAGGCTTCTTGAGGTCAGAACGTTCCTTGACACAGACTGCAGGTCGTGCTGCTCGTAATGCCGACAGCTTAGTCATTATGTACGCCGACAAAATCACTGATTCAATGCGTAAGACCATTGATGAGACAGCGCGCAGAAGAGAGATTCAGATGGCATATAACATAGAACACGGAATCACGCCGAAGACAATTATCAAGGCTATCGACACTTCAATGAGCAAGACACTCGCAAAACAAGGAAAGGATTATCCAATCTTTGATGATAATGTCAAATCAGTCGCGGAAGAGACACCTATTAATTATAAGTCAGAAAAAGACATCAAGAAAGCGATTCTCGAAGCAAAGAAAGAAATGGAAAAGGCAGTCAAGAACCTTGACTTTATGGAAGCTGCGAAGTACAGAGACTTGATTATTGCTTTAGAGGAGAGGATTTGAAGTTTAGCCATTGGCTATTGACCATTGGCGATTGGCTTTACAACTCGGTCACTGAGCTTGTCGAAGTGACTAGCATTGCCTTCGACAAGCTCAGGTACCATTGAATTAAGTACTTTCAACAAAATTATGGAATTTGATGACAAATTTCGACATTTTCTCTCTATTACGAAATTAACGTTTCCTTTAACTCATTAAATACGCCCGTTAACTTTTTTGTTAATGACATTTTAGTATAATAGTTTGTACATTTGCTCAAAATTGGTTGGTTGTTTTAGGATCAAACAATGCTGGTATCGCAAATTTGTTTTTTTGTTGTTTTTGGTTTGTTTCATATCAGCGCTTTTCAAAATTTGAGAAAAATGTTTGACCAAAGAAAAAGAGTCGGTTTAGGCCGACTTTTTTCGTTATATCCGTTTACTTACTCATATTTGCCGAAAACTTGTTTTGATCCAATCGTCGGTATCAGATGAGATTACCTTTGCATCGGTTTTATTAATAATTGTGACGTAACATTCTGCACTCCCAATGCAGAAACGTTTTTCATCAGCCCTTGAGAATGAATCGCTTTTTTGTTGTTTTTTTTCGATTCGATAAGATTCTCGAGGGCTCTTTTTTTGAACTAAGAACTTTGAACTAAGAACTAAGAGCTAAGGCTGTTGGCTGTTTAACTGCCCTGAAAGGGCGAAACAAATATAGGATAAGGCAACGCCTTGTTAGTTAGGAGTTTTTGTAGAGACGCGTCGATGTTTCATTAAAAATAAACACACATTGACACATCTCTTCTATTTTAGGATTAGTAATTGCGACATGGAGTTAGTAGCCGCCAATGCGTTAGGGATTGAAGCGGCATCCTTTTGGAGCGCAGCGGAAAAAGATATAGCGTAAAGCCCGACGGCTTTGCCGGAACGCCCAGAAAACAATTCATAATTCATAATGCATAATTCATAATTAAATATATGTCGTTGATGTTCTAATAATTTCAAAAAATATGTTGTTTAATATCTTCAAAAAATCAAATAAAAATTATGTTTAGTAAAAATTATTACTATTTTTGCGTTTGTAAAAACGAGTAAATATGAAAATTTTAATGACACTATGTAATGCGAACGCGGAAGTTATGACTTCATTCGCGACTCCGGAAGCTTGGAGCTGGTTACTCCAATTCTGTATCATTGCAATCGGATTATTAGCAGGTAACATTTTAAGAAGAAAAGTTCCATTTTTAAGAAAATCACTCATACCATCAGCCTTGTTAGGCGGCGCACTCTTGCTTTTGCTCAAGGCTATTCCAGGAATGGAAAACATCGTCAACAAGCAATCAATGGAGATTATCACATACCACGCACTCGGCTTGGGCTTCGTGGCACTCGCATTGAAAAACAATAAGATAGAATCAAAATCCTCAACGATGACCGTCATCGAAACCGGTACACTCACAGCAAGTACATATTTAATTCAAGCCATCGTCGGTTTAGGAGCTACAATCCTTCTTTACCATTTCGGAAAAGTCATTTTCTACGCCAGCGGTCTCTTATTACCAATGGGTTACGGACAAGGTCCAGGACAAGCTCTTAACTTCGGTACTATTTATCACGGACAAGCTCAGCTCCAAGACATCGACTTTGCAGGCGCAGACTTCGGCTTAGCAATAGCAGCGATAGGATTTATAGTAGGTAGCGTCATCGGTGTTATCTACCTCAACATCTTGCGCAGAAAAGGTATCATCTCGGTACAGGAAATGGAAGAACGTCAGACAAATACATTAGACGACTATCAAAGCGAGGACGAGATTCCAGACAGCGAATCAATCGACAAATTCTCAATCCAAATTTGCTTGGTATTGTTTGTTTACTTCTTGGTTTATCTCTTCGTCAACTCAATTCAAAAGATGGACCTCGGTGACTTCGGTACAAACACCTTGAAACCAATGTTATGGGGATTTAACTTCTTGTTCGGCACATTGTTCGGCGTTATCGCAAAAGCTTTGATCAACAAGTTCAAGAAAGTCAAATTGATGAGCCGCGAATATACAAACAACTATTTACTTAACCGTATCAGCGGATTCTGCTTCGACGTTATGATTGTCGCCGGCACAGCAGCTATCAGCTTCAACGACTTGAGAGAATTCATCTTCCCATTGATATTAGTATGCGTCTTAGGTGCGATAGCAACATTCATCTATTTGAAAGCCGCTGCAAAACACTTATATCCAACATACGTCAACGAAGGATTCCTCAGCATGTTCGGCATGTTGACAGGCACAGCAAGTAACGGTATGATATTGTTACGCGAAATAGACCCTAAATTCGAGACACCTGCTGCGAACAACTTAGTATTGCAGACATTTCCAGCCATCGTCCTCGGATTCCCAATCATGCTCATCTTAGGATACGCACCACAGTCATTCAAAGCAAGTATCATAACATTGATAGTTGTTACAGTCTTGTTTATTATCATGGCTGGATTCATCTTCAGGAAGAAGATATTTAAGAGAAGGAAGAAATAAATTTGGCTGTTAGCTTTTGGCCTTTGGCTATTGGCTTAGGGCTACAGATAATGAAAAGAACGGTAAATTAAGTTTATCGTTCTTTTTTGTTAAAGCTGCTGTGAGTGTGACACGCCCTTGTACTCCGCGAGATACTTGCGATACGTGGAACTGCGTCTCTAAGAAATTTGTTTATGAGAGACGCAGCAATGTGTGTTTATATGCAGGAAACATTGATACGCCTCTACTGGTTTGTCGTCTTATTGAGTTGCCAAAAAAATCTTCTCCCTTTTGTCTTTTGTCTTTACCCTTTTCTTATCTTTGCCATTCAAGAATTTTAAACACAAAAAATCATTAACACTAAAAAACAGAAATATCTTAAACTGACATATTATTATTAATCATAGCGTTTGCTATTTGTTCGGTAACGTCCTTGAAACCTGAGAAATTTCAAAAAATGCATTAACTCGAACAAGTCGTGAATGTCTGCGCTTATAGCGTGGGCGTGACTTGTTTGTTAATGCGGGCAGTTCTCAGGGCCTCAGGACGTGGACAAGATTATCGCCCACGTTTTTTTGTGCTCTGCAGAAAAGCCCGTTTTGCCAAATAAGTAGCCGCTCACAAAACGAAAGCGCATGAGTACCAAGTTCTTCAATAACGAACTTGGCAATACACTTTTCGATAAATTGAAAGGTATTGCCAGCGGTATGTCGTCCTTCCATAGTTTCTTGGCAGTAGTAGGTTTCTTCCGCTCGTCGGGTTACTTCAAGCTACGCAGAGAATTAGGTGACATCTCCGAGATAAAAATCCTCGTGGGTATCAATATTGACGACATCTTCCGCAAACACAACAAAGCCTTGGCTATGCTGTCAAACTCCGAGAAAGCCAAGGAAATATATAACAGCGGTTTCAAAGACGACATAGTCAACGCTCATTATTCCCCAGAAGTAGAGCAGGGGATACTGCAGATGTGCGATGACCTCATGGCAGGACGACTGCAGATGCGCATACATGCCACGAAAAACCTACACGCCAAATTCTACCTCTGTCTCCCCAAAGAACATAACGAACACAGCGACGGCTGGGTCATCATGGGTTCTTCAAACATATCCGACTCTGGATTAGGAACGAGACAAACACCTCGCTACGAACTCAATGTGGCGATGAAAGACTACGACGACGTGAAATATTGCTCCGACGAATTTTGGAAACTCTGGAACGAAAGCGTACAGATAACTATCGACGACATTGAGAAATACAAAAAGAACACCTATCTCGACTATCAGCCAACGCCTTACGAAATCTATATCAAAGTGCTCATCGACACCTTCGGTGACCAGGTGGAAGACGACTTCTCCATGACGCTGCCAGAAGGAGTGATGGATTTGAAATACCAGAAAGACGCCGTCATACAAGGCTATCAGATGCTTATGCAACACAACGGGCTGTTCCTCGCCGATGTCGTAGGTCTCGGAAAGACCATGATAGCCACTATGATTGCAAAACGATTCATAGAAGAAAACGGCAGAAATACCAATATACTCGTCGTATATCCGCCTGCGCTAAACGAGACATGGAAAAATGAATTCAAACAATTTGGTATCAAGAAATACGCTCAATTCGTCTCAAACGGAAGTCTCTACAAAATACTCGAAGGAAGAGACCAATACAAAAGCAAGGAAGAATTCGACCTCATCATCGTCGATGAAGCTCATGGCTTCAGAAGCGACAGCTCTGGCAAATACGACGAACTGCAAAAAATATGTAAATCACAATGCCGTAGAGACGCAAAATATTGCGTCTCCACAAAGAAGGTTATGCTCCTTTCAGCAACGCCTCTCAACAACAAACCAGACGACCTTCAGAATCTGCTGTTGCTCTTTCAAAACAGTCAAAACTGTACCATCGACGGAATACCTAATCTCAAAGCATTCTTTTCCCCTCTAATCCAGCAATATAAGAAACTCATGCAAGAGCGTGACAAAAGAGATGTCACCAATGATGTCGATAAGATTTACGCGCAGGTAAGAAATAAAATCATCGATAAGGTCACGATCAGAAGAACGCGTCATAATATCATGAATGACGAAGATTATAAGAAAGACATTAAAAAACAAGGTCTTAAATTTCCAAACATACTGCCGCCTAATCAGCTGATTTATCAGATGGATGCCGATACGAGCCAACGTTTCTACGAGACATTGAAACAACTCACCGACGGAAAATCAGAAAGCAACCCCGATGGCAAAGGCCTCGACTACGCCCGTTATCGCGCCATAGAATTTCTGAAACCAGAATATCAAGGCAAATATAAAAACGCCGAACATATTGCTCAGACACTCGCCGGAATCTATCGCGTTCACATGGTGAAACGCCTGGAAAGCAGTTTCTACGCATTCAAGAAATCACTCGCCACACTTCTACGCATCACCAACGATATGATTAAGATGTTTGAAGAAGACAAGGTCATCATTGCTCCCGACTTGAATGTCAAAGAACTTCAATCCAAAGGAATGGAACTCGACCAGATTATAGAATACGCTGTAAACAAAGGCTATTCAGAAGAAGACATAGTGTTCAAAGCCGACGCCTTCAAGCCGAATTTCGTCGAGATGCTACATCACGATAAAAACATATTAGAACATCTCAATCTCGAATGGCAAAAAGAAAACGACGACCCTAAATTCGATAAGTTCCACGAAAACCTGAAAAACAATTTCTTTGATAAAGACATAAACCCCACAGGAAAACTCGTCGTCTTCTCAGAAAGCGTTGACACCTTGAACTATCTCTACGACAGACTCACAAACGATGTGAAACGCACCGACGTACTTATGGTGACATCGAATAATCGGCAAAAGTCAGCCCTGATGATTAAGGAAAACTTCGATGCCAACTACGACGGAGAACACAAAAACGACTATAACATCATCATCACATCCGATGTCCTTGCTGAAGGCGTCAACCTTCACCGTTCCAATGTCATTGTCAACTACGACTCACCATGGAACGCCACACGTCTCATGCAACGTATAGGCCGTGTCAACCGTATCGGCTCCGTCGCAGAAAACATCTATAATTACATGTTCTATCCATCGCAACAAGGCGACAAGGAAATACAACTCTACAAAAACGCACTTGTCAAGATACAAGGCTTCCATTCAGCATTCGGTGAAGACGCACAGATATATTCCATTGAAGAAATTGTCAAGGAATTCAATCTTTTCGACCCCAACATCACCGATTATATTGACAAAAAACTCGCACTCCTCAGAGAACTACGCGAACTATACAACACCAACAGAAAACTATACAACAAAATCAAAAACCTCCCAATGAAATCCCGCGTCTGTAGAGACGCGTCAATCACACCTATGAAAATAAACAATAATGTGATTGACACGTCTTGTAATTCTGGCGCTTCGACAAGCTCAGCGACCGCTGTTGACCGTTGTCCGTTGACTGTTGTCTTTGTCTCTTCAAACGTAAAGACAGAATTCTATCTCGCCACCGACACTACGACTGAAGCCATTGATTTCCTCGAAGCCGTCGAATACCTCAAGGCAGAACCCGAAGAACAAGCACTCCCATTCACCAAAGACGAAAGTCATTACAAGCAAGTCAACAACGCACTCAATCTCTACACTAAAGAATATGTAGAAGCAAGCGACACCTCAACGGTAAACCGCAGCAATTTAGATAAAAGTTCGCTCGAAGCAAGGAAATTCCTCGGTTATGTCAAGCAAGTCAGCGACGACAACGAACTCAACGCACAATGCGACACACTCAACGCATACATCAACGAAGGAATCTATTCCAAGATGCCACGCATGATAAAAGACCTCGCACGCAATTACAAAAACGACAAACGAAAAATCAGAGAAGACATAAACCAAATCAAAGACAAGATAAACAAACTCCACGAAGAATATCAAACACTCAACAAACAACAATACGAAGCAAAAGACATAATAAACCCACAAATCGTCATCTCGGAAACATTTGTTTGACTAATGACTAATGGCTAAAGACTAATGTGATTGGACATCCAACCTTTAGTCTTTAGTCCTTAGCCCTAAAACCCTAAAATCATGAAAGAATCCCTCCGCACCATATTTCAATCGCCATTCGACATAAAGCAATGGAACAACCTCTTGCAGAATCTTTTCAAGGCCACAGAGTTAAGACTCGTGCCGGAAAATTTTGAAAACAACCCAACAGAAGAAGGATATTATTTAGGTAATATACAGACATCCGATTCATATCGTATCGGACTGTTTCACTATAACATAAAACAAGGCTATGTCGCTAACAAACGCGTCGGACTTCGTAAACTCGTCAAGACATTCATCAACCCGCAATGGGGAGAATTCGATGCAGCCCTCGTCGTCTTCAACGAAATACAATCACAGTCACTAAATCCCGTCCCCGAAAAATATTGGCGACTCTCATTCATCTGCGATATCAAAGACGAAGCCACCGCGCCCAAACGCTACACATACGTCTTTGGCAACAAAGAACTGCTTTATAAAACACCGATAGACCGTTTCATCTTTCTTAAAGACAAAGGAATATCATTCGAGAACCTAAAGAAAGCCTTCTCCGTAGAAGCACTCTCCGACGAGTTTTTCGACAAATACCGCGAGCAGTACGCCAACTTCATACAATACATCACAGGCAAACGCTTCGTGAAAAGCGGAAGTAAATGGGAAGAGAAAAACGTCTCCACGCCGAACCATAAATTCATGCAAGCCTTTGGCAACGACGAGAAGAAGATACGCGACTACATCAAGAAGATGATGGGACGAATCACCTTCCTGCATTTCCTCCAGCGCAAAGGATGGATGTGCGGCGACCTCAACTACATGCAGAACCTATTCCAACGCTCGTCACATCAAGACGACTACCTCGACGCTGTCCTCGAGCCGCTTTTCTTCGGAATCCTCAACACCAAGCCAGAACAACGTGAGGCTTTGTTCGAGAAATATTCTTGGGACAAATCACTGCTCGCCGAATGGCGTGACATACCATATCTCAACGGCGGACTCTTCGAACGCGACGAAAACGACGAACCCGAGAGCAAGTTCCCAGCAGAATACTTCGAACGATTGTTCAACTTCTTCAGCGAGTATAACTTCACCATCGACGAGAACGACCCCAACGACGCCGAAGTGGGAGTGGACCCCGAGATGCTCGGCAAGATCTTCGAGAACCTCCTCGAAGACAACAAAGACAAAGGAGCCTTCTATACACCAAAGGAGATTGTGCGCTACATGTGCCAAGAGTCGCTCATCGCATACCTCGAGACTAACACAAGTATTGCCAAAGAGAAAATTCGCAACTTCGTTCTTTCACCAGAAGAAGGCATTGCAGACATATCAGAGAAATGGAGATGTAGTCTTATAAAAGCCCTGGAAAACGTCAAAATCTGCGACCCAGCCATAGGCTCAGGAGCCTTCCCGATGGGACTCTTAAATGAACTGTTACGATGCCGCGAAGCACTGTCAACTTTCAATTTTCAGTTTTCAACTTTCAATTCAACTCGTTCTCAATTAAAAAAGAGTATAATCCAAAACAACATCTACGGTGTCGACATCGAGAAAGGAGCCGTCGATATAGCCCGTTTGCGATTCTGGCTCAGCATCGTCGTCGACGAAGAAGAAGCCTCGCCATTGCCCAACTTAGACTACAAGATTATGCAAGGCAACTCGCTCATAGAAAGTTACCGAGGTCTCGACCTCAGCAAGCTGACCTACGCCAAGAAAGGCAGCGGACACATCACTCAATACTCCATCTTTGAAGACGACACCAAACAAGAGCAGAGGCGAGTGACGGAACTTCTCACGCAGTACTATTCCTGTTGCGACCACAGCAAGAAGAAAGAACTGCGCAGCAAGATAAGCGACACCATCAACAAGCAGCTGAGCGTACAGAACTTCGACCACGACATACTCCGCGAACTCCGCACCCTCGACCTCGCCGGCAACGACCAGTTCTTTCTCTGGCACACCTGGTTCAGCGACGTCTTCAACAAAGGAGGCTTCGATATAGTTATTGGAAATCCGCCGTATGTACGACAAGAAAAATTAGGTAAAGAATATAAAGAACAATTATGTTCAATATTCCCCAATGTAGGGAATGGCATTGCTGATATATATGTTTATTTCTTTGGTTTAGGATTAAAGTTGTTATCCACCAACGGAGTAATGATGTTTATTACCTTAAATAAATATCTAAAAACAAAATATGGCAAAGATTTGCGAGAAACATTAGCAAATAAAGCCACAGTAGATTTAATCATTGACTTTTTTGAATTACCAGTATTCAATGCTTCAACAGATGCTGCAATTACTAAAGTATTTAAAGAAATGCGCAACATTGAAACACGTTACTATCCAATAAAGACATTAGAAAATCTTGATTTATTCAAAATTGCGTCTGGTAATTATCTTACAACGATTAAAGATTCTGACGAATGGAAATTTGTTAATGACAAAGATGAATTGATTATAAATAAAATATATGATAACTCAATAAGTCTAAAGGAATTTAGCAATGACAGAATATATAGAGGAATAACAACAGGATTAAACAAAGCTTTTGTTATTAAAGATAAGGATATTGCACAAAGATTACTAAATTCAGAAAGTTTGCCTATCATAAAAAAATATGCTCAATCTACAGATATAGAGCAATGGAAAATTAATGGTGACAAAATGTTTATACTTGCGACATTCCCTGCACTTCATTACAATATTGATGATTATCCTACAGCAAAAGAATATTTATTGAATTTTGGACGTGAAAGATTGGAACAGACCGGAAAATCTTATGAAATAGACGGAGAAATTATAGCATCAAGAAAGAAAACTAATAACAAATGGTTTGAAACTCAAGATGCTACTGCATATCATAAAGAATTTGAACAAACTAAAATTATTTATATTCATACAGCAAAGAATCATAAATTTTACTTGGACAAAGAAGGGTATTATATCAACAATTCATGTTATATGATAGTGTCAGATAATTCTTTCTTGTTCTGTTTCCTTAATTCCAAACTGTTTCAATATTTCAAACGATTAAAGTTTGTCGCTTATGGTGACGGTCAAGAAGCCGGAAGATGCAAGCTTGACTATAACAAAATGGTTACAGTTCCAATAAAAGCAAATGTTGACGAAATACCATATATAAATATTGTCAAGGAAGTAGAAACACAAGTCAAGAACAACCCTTTATTTGACACTTCACAATACGAACAAACCATCAATCAGATGATATACCAAACATACGGATTATCTGAAGAAGAAATAAAAATCATTGAAGAAAGTGTGTAAAAAAAATAGCCTGCGAGTTTTTTCGCAGGCTATTGTCGTAAAAAGCATAATTTGTCATTCGTTGCGATATATGCATCTAACCATGCGATGGGTATTATTGGAAATTGTGACAAGATACTATAATATACAAAGGTCTCTGTAACGAATAATCCTTGCACAGAATAGTCGGAACAATCACAACCAAATTCCTTGCTCACATCATAAAGATGCTTCTGAATCCAATCTACTTTAAATGATAGTTTATCGTCATAGCCCTTCTCTTTGATAAATTTGGATCTATCTGCTGCAAAAGATTGAAGATGATATCTTGTTTTCATTAATTTAGCATCAATAACAAAAACAATATGTTTTGATTCATCTATGACTACACAATCAATTTCACCCACACAAGAATTTGCGAAGCAGGTTGAGCCAATATATGCAATAGACTTCTCTAACGATATATTATTAATAGACTTTACATTCCGTAAAAATGGATATCCTTGTTTAACAACACTAACAACAAGATCTTCTAACCATTTGCTGTGTTCTTTAAATAATTTCTCTGTAAAATCCTTGATTATCTGATTAGAAGCCCATTCTTTGGGAATTTCTTGGAAAGGTAATAGATTTCCACATATTTCCTCAATCGCTTCTTGAAACATATATGGGGTAATGAAGTATTCTTTGTTTCCATCAATATTAAATTCTAATATTGGTCTGTATCGTGTTCTTAAATCTTTGTTATAAGGCTTCTCAACTGCAGTTTTTATATTAGAGTTGTTAAGGGTAAAGAGTAGTCCTTGTAAAAAGGCATTATTAGGATACACCTCTACCAGTTTTGATATGTCGATAACTTGAGTAAGTTGTATCCTTTCTGGTAAATGACCTTCTACTATCTCCTTGAATTCACTAAAAGAAATATCGTCAAGACAAATTTTTGCAGGTTGGGTGTTACACACTATTCTATTGAACTTATCAGCTACATCACCAAATGCATTATGTAATTCATCTGCAAATTCAGTTAACAAATTGTGGTCAAAGCAATGTTTCTGAAATAGAGATTTGTGCTGGTTAGTATGTTTGAGAAGTTTATGAGCATTTTTTAACGACTCATCCATATAGGTTAAAGCGAAGGCTCGCTCATTGCGTTCTAACTTGAAAACACATTCGTCATTCATTAATTGGATAGCTCTTTGCTGTGAGAAGATGTCTATCATCTTTGTTATAAAGAAGAAGTCTGACAACTCTAATTTATTTATATCAATTATTGGTGCAGCTTTGGAAGATAGGTTTAACTGAGGTAAAATCATAAATACATATCGACACATTTGCATCAATATGAGTGTATCTTCTGTGCGTTGTTTTTCTGTTGCCAGTTTAGAATACAGTAACATAAATTGAAATAAATCTTGTGGATTCCTATATCTATCCAATAATGTTGTAAAATCTCGCACTAATGTTTCAATGCATAGATCACATATGTCGATAATGGTACATTTGTTTATCTCAGTGTCCTGAGAATATTTGCTGTTAATTTTCTCTAAACATCGTTTATAATACTTCATTTCAGTGTGGTCGTCTACTATAATTTGCATAAGGCATCAATCTTTCCACAAAGATACATGATTCTAAGTAGATAATGATTGATCAGAAAAATTATTTCTCATCGCAATCTTGTTAATAGAGCGTTCTAAAAATCACTAATAAGCATTGGTTATTTGGGTGTAAAAACAGATATTTTGCAAAAAACAAGCAAAAATACTTATTTTATAAAACAATTTACGATTATTTGTGTTATATTTGCACCCAAAATTAAATTCAAAAAATAAAGTTATGTTAGTACAGTTCAAATTCAATAATTTCAAATGTTTTAAGGATGAGGTTACATTAAATTTGGTAGCTTCCAATTATTTTAAGGATGAGCCAACTAACATTTATCCAACAGAAAATTATTCTATAGTTAATTCGTTGGCTATTTATGGAGCTAATGCTAGTGGAAAAACCAAACTATTTCAGGCTTTTAACTTTATGCGTGAAATAGTATTACACTCTGCTAATAATAAAAATAATAGGGTGTGGCAGAATGATTATGATCCATTTCGCTTAAATATAGAGACAATAGGTAAGAGTAGCACATTTGAGGTAGTTTTCTTGATTGATGATATACAGTATAGATATGGATTCGAGCTCGATAAGGACTCTATAATAGCAGAGTGGCTATTTAGAAAGAAAACTAAAGAGGTTAAAGTGATTTATCGAGATGATGATGGCATAGAGTATAATAAGGTATATATCAATCGAAAAATTGCTGATAATCTCAAGGATGCTGGAATGATCCGAAATGATGCATTATTTATATCCATATTATCGGTTTGGAATGACCCTTTATCATCAAGAATTACGCAGTGGTTTGGTAATTCTAATGTTCTATCAGCATCAATGAATAATTATTTAGGATATTCATTGAGACAGTTGGATAGTCCAATGAAAAAACTGATGCTTTCCATGCTAAATGGCGCAGATTTAGGCATTGAGGACATGAGCCCAACTGAGATCGATTTTGAATCAATACCAGATGAAATTAAGAAAATGTTGCCCAAGGAAGCTTTCGAGGGAAAGATATATAATGGAGTAAAGACCATTCGTAAAGTATATGATAGTAATGGACTTGTCGTTGGAAGAACAGAGTTAACTATGGAAAATGATGAGTCGTATGGAACAACAAAGTTGTTTGCACTCAGTGCTCCTATTATTGACACATTGAAAAATGGTAAAATATTGTGGGTTGACGAAATAGATCACGGACTTCATTATGATCTGTTAGTTGCAATTATTCGTTTGTTTCACTCTCCTAAAAAAAATCCTCATAATGCACAGCTAATAATTAATACTCATAATAGTGGGTTGCTGGATGCTCCTAATTTATTTCGTAGAGACCAGATATATATTGCATCAAAGAATAGATATGGAGAGTCATCGCTTAAGCCAATAACAGACTATGGTTCAACACTCCGTAAAAATTCAAAGTTGGGTTATCTTTACCGAGATGGCAAATTAGGGGGCGTTCCTTATTTAGGTGATTTTGATAGTAGTGTAATCTCTAAAGAGGAACAGTTATGAGTAAGATTCGAAGAAAAGATGCAAAACAGGAGGAGGAACGACAAGCCAGAAAGGCCGCTCTAAAAGCTCGTAAAGACAGAATTAAAGAAGAACCTGTTCTCGGACGACCTTTAGGTACAGAAAAGCCTCCTAAAAAGATTTTAATTATATCCGAAGGTGTTAATACTGAACGTACATATTTCAAGCACTTTAAACTCCCCAATGTTATTATAGAACCAATAGGGACAGGTTTAAGTACAACTCGACTAGTTGAAGAGGCTGACAGTTTATTAAAAAACAAATACAAGAACAAAAAGTTCGATGAAATATGGCTAGTGTTTGACAAAGATGATAATGAAGATTTTGAGGATGCAATTAAATTGGCAATAAGTAAAAACTACAAAGTAGCCTATTCAAATCAGGCTTTCGAGTACTGGTTTATTTTGCATTTTTATGACCATCATGGGGAACTGCTATCTCGTGAATCTTATGCAGATATGATTAATCATTATATAAACCCACTAGGTGCAAAGTATGATGATTCAAAGATTGTATCAAGGGATTTTTTTGAAATATTAATGTCAAAAAATCCCGAATCGCAGAAGGCTAGATATCAGGAGGCATTTGATAGAGCTGAAAGGATTCTAACAGGCAATCCTCATAGAACAGAAGAATCGGTAACAATGGTTCACAAACTGTTTTGTTCCATAATGCCTTTGGAAACTACAAATGTTTAAAAAATGCGCAAGAAGAAGGAAGAATCAAAAAAGAAGGCAGGAATAACTCAAGACGGATCTAAAGATAATTAGAATAATTGTAAACGTATTTACTTATAATACACAAAATTATGGACGGTGCCCCCATAAAATAGTAAATAGGTCTTTAAAATAAACATTTTTGGCAACATTACCACATTTTTACATATATAGGCTCTATCCATAATTTTCATTTACACAAAATTATGGATAGAGCCTAGAACAATTGTTTAGTTATTCACTGCAATACACTTCGAGATTTACATTGGCTTCTTCGACTAAATATGTTTGTACTGCTCCTAATAAATTCATTATATCTTCGGGATGCTTCGCTTTACTTAATGATGGTTGAACTATTGCAACATGAAACTTCAATTCTTTTTTCCATCTGACATCATTTGACATCTGTTCTAGCTGATTCTCCGTGCCTTTAATCAAACGAAGACATGATTCTTTCTTAAATGTTTTCTCCATTCTTCTAAATAAATGATCAAATAATTCGTTTTCTTTACCACGATTTCTCCACTTTATACACTTTTCTGCTTGCCCACACACTTCATAGAAATTTGAAATCTTATTTGACACTTTCCCATCGAGAGCATATTTAAGATGAAATAAATGTATGTGGATTTGTTTTTCTTCAATGTTAAAACCTATTAAATCCGCAATTTCTCCACTATAGTCATCGTCATATATCACATCAAATCGATCTTTAATATAATTTGAAAAATAGTATTGTATAGAATCTTTATGGTAAGGATAAATATCTTGTGATTCTTTTCGTAAGTCAACACCTTCCCAAGGAAGAGCTATTAAATTATCAACGTTGAATGGAATATTATCTTTTTTAACTTTTACATAATTGTTTGCATATAAGATACCTCCATCTGCAAAATAAATAACAGGAGCATTGTTATTCGTATTGAAATAATCTACAATATTGTCATATTTTTTATTAGCTTCTGTAATTGAAATTTTACTTCCAGACAATTGCTGAACTTTATAAAAATAATTCATATTTGCATCTTGACCGTATTCAATTCTATAAGATGATTTTATGGAATTCATTGATAAAGAAAAGTCAATATAGGATTCTATTTTATCATTTAGTATCTCTAAATCAAAATCACTCAAATGAAAATATTTATCGTCAACAATTATTTTATACCTATTCTCAGGATAACGGTATATATCGGCATCCCAATCTATTGATAGAGGCATTACTTTGGGTGTCGAACCTAATCTTATAACTTGCAATGTGTTACTCAATACGACATCTTCGCTTATGTTTTCGTTTGCTATTAATTTGCCTAGTGATTCGCTCCATTTACAAAACATTTGAATATTGCCACGCATATAACTCCATACCTTTCCTTTTATAGAACATCCAATGCTTATTTTCTCACCGTTACGGTAGCCAATGCCAAAAATATTATTCTTTATCAATTCACGCTTTTCTGTCAATTTAATTCCTTCTTCGACCTCTTTGCCGTAATATGATTTAAAAGATATATCTCCAGTCTTTCTACCTCCAAAATTTTGTACTGAAAATCTATTTACTCCAGAAAATATTCGAAAAAGTTTTGTTCCTGTTACACGAATTACATTTTTATTGAAAATAACATCAGCCAACGTGTCTGGATTAATATCCGACATTGATGTATTTATATATAGATGATTATATTTTTGAGTAACTTTCCAATGTAAAATTATTACACCCCATTCCATATTCTGAATACCATCAAAACCACAAAAGTCCACTCGTGAAATACGACCCAATACTATAACTAAAGTATCATTATTGTCATTAATATCGTAAAAACGATAATCATAATTATCCGATGTTAACACGTCTTGCCATCTTAATGGACTCCATTCATTGGTGGTTACATCATATACAACCATACTGAGAGCTGGTCTTATTGAATTAAACGGAACTATAGATTTATCCATTTTGGGAAATTTCTGAATAAATTCATTAAAGTCGACTTGTTCTTCGGTAATTTCGTCACTAATTTGAGGTAACAATTTATTCCAATCTGCATCTTTTGAATACAAATCCATTAAATCATATTCCATTGGTTTCTGAGCGATATTTATCACTACGCTTGCATTACCTAAATTATTATCATATGATGTTCGCGTGAATCTACCTATAAATTGCAACGTAACAGGAAGACTCTGTCTTGCATCATGTATTGCAGCTATTTTCATCTCAGGCAAATCAAATCCTTCACCAAGCATGTTGACACAAACAATAATCTTATGCTTTTTATCTTTAATTTCTTCAATTGTCCGGTTTATTCCAGATATTCCAGTATATACGACAACAGGAGATAAATCCTCATATTGTTTATAACATTCAAAAACTTCTAAAGCTCGTTTTTTAGTCGCACATCTTGCCATTAGTATGTGATTATATCCATTATTAATATCTTCACGTAATTTAGCAACTGCTTTTTCAGCAATTATTTTATCGGAAGCATTGATATTATACTCACGAAATGCTATCAGTGTAATTGGTTTATAATAACCTTGTTCTTGAGCATCTTTCAATGAAAATCTGTATATGTACTTTCCCTGTATCTTTTTGCCATCATTTCTGAATGGAGTTGCTGTAAATAATGTAACTTGTTCTTTTGAAAAACCATTAATAAAGGCATCCCACGTATCAGCTTCTGAATGATGAGCTTCATCAACAAACAGATGACTAATTTCGTTATGTAATAAATCTTGAATGACAGGACCTGTTTTAGATATTAATGCCATCGTTGTTATTATCACATTGGCTTCAGACAAAATATTCTTCCAATCATCGACACTTTTTATACTCTCTTTAATAACTGCAACTCTGGGCGTTTCACAATCGTGAGCAATGATGTCAAATTGTTTTAGTACACCAAGCGTGATGAATTTTTCTGCCAGTTGATTACGGAGTGCATCCGATGGTACTACGACCAATAATTTACGACAGTGATTGGCAATTAGTATACTAAGCATTGTTTCTGTTTTCCCAGTACCAGTAGGCATAATTATTATATTACGTTCCTTTGGATTTTGAGCTTCTGCCAAAAAAGCATATAATGCTCCCAATTGTGGACTTCTTAATCCTTTTATATTAGATAAAATATCTTCTTTCTTATATAAGAATTTTCCTTTCCAATTATTTACAATTTCGTCTGGTGTTGGAATATGTATCAAAGGATGTTTTAACCAATCTAAACATTCTATTTTACCAATTTTAAACTTACTTGGTGTTGGCTTATTTTTAGTGCGGATAACATAATCAAATTCAGGTGGAAAATCATCTGGATTCCCAGATTTTGTAAATACTATTTTATTACTGTTGCACTCTACTGTAAAAGGAGATACGGAAATTATTTTACACTCATGTTCGTTAATTTCCATATTACATTCAGAACAAAATTTTATGACTTTATTTAGTCCTTTGTTGTAAATTTGATAATTGATTTGTTTTGGTAAATATATCATAATAATAATTTTAAAACATTATTTGGACTTATTAAATTAACAAGAACTTTACGGTTGTCGTGATAATTCGTTTAACAATAGTATCACGCCGTTTTCTTCTCCCTCTTCTTGCCGTATTCATTATGAATCTCAAACATCGTGTAATTCTCCGCAAGCATATTCTGTATATCCTGTCGTCGGTAGTAAATCTTACGCCCAATCTTCGAGAACCTCACCTTGCCGTTAGACCGCAGCGTCTGCAACGTCCTTCGGCTTATATGAAGCATCTTCATAACATCATAATTATCTATCCAATCCTCTAATGGCGTCTGCGCAATCACACTTTTATCTACCACACAACCAACAATCTCAGCATCTTTTAACAATTTTTCGTTCTCTTGCATAACACGACCCTTCTGTTGAATTAGAAAATAACAATAGCACAATAAACTCCAGAAATCACCATCACGAGACCCCTTGCCGTAATACCTCTGTAAATCAATGCCAAAATACCTCTTCAGCGCATTATACAAGAAACAAACCCTGCCATACACATCCTTAATACCCTTGGCACGTTCCAAAAACCAAGCAAACACATCGCCAGAAGGCATTCTAACCGAAACCTCCAAACCACCAATGTACTGCGCCGGACATTTTTTAACTTCAACAGCGTCAATTAAATTTAAAAAAGATAACATAAAAAATTAAAATTATAATTAATAACGATTAACTATCAGCTGCCACAAACAGCTCAATGCCCATGGCTCACAGCCCATAGCCAATCAACACAAAGATAGCAAAAAATACGATAACAATCAATCAATTATACCAAAGTTTTTTTGTTTTTTTCAATATAATTTTGTTGATAAAAAGTGAAAAAAGATTAAGAAAAGACCATCAAACGGCATAAAAATTGTCGGCAGCCAACAACCACCGACAATTCATGGAAATCATAATCTTTTGCTGTTTCAATTAGGATAACTTTTTTAAAGTCAACAAGACCACAAGACTACAAGACCACAAGTTTTAGTTAGGAGTTAGGAATGAGGAGTTAGGAGTTGCAATAATATCCTCAATTCCTCAATTCCTCAGTTCCTCAATTCCTGAAATCCCAAACCATGGCGAGCTTTTTCTGTTTCTCTTTTTTGCGGTAAAAAAGAGAAAGGAAATAAATTCAAAAACGAAATCCATTGTGTAAAATAGGAGAGAACTTAACCATTGACTTTTGGCTATTGACTGTTGAACTTTTTTAAGTCAACAAGACCACAAGACTACAAGACCACAAGTAAGAAGACTTTTGTTTTTAATTGAATCTTTGTTCTTGGCATTAACTCCTGCCGCCTCGGAGAAATAGCTTTTTTAGTTAGGAGTTAGGAATGAATGTAGAGACGTATCAATTACACCATAAAAAATAAACAATATGTAATTGCTGCGTCTCAAAACACCGAATCTCATGAGACGCAGCAATGTGTGTTTATATGCAGGAAACATTGATACGTCTCTACCGGTTTGTCCTTATTTCCCGTTAACTTGCCAAATAACTACATAAAAGTTAAAAATAGTTAAAATTGTAAAAGCGAAGATTTTTCTTTATACTTTTGTACAGAAACTTTAAAAACGCAAGATTTATGACTAAGAAAGAATCATTACAACTTTTCGAGACAAAGAAAGTCCGCACCATCTGGGATGACGAACAAGAAAAATGGTATTTCGCAATTGTCGATGTAGTTGCTGTATTGACAGACCAAAGTGACTATCAGACATCGAGAAAATATTGGAACAAACTAAAACAACGTCTAAAAGAAGAAGGAAATGAAACGGTGACAAATTGTCACCAGTTCAAACTTCAAGCTGCTGATGGTAAGATGCGACTGACGGATGTCGCTGATACAGAGCAGTTGTTTCGTCTCATTCAGTCAATTCCTTCACCTAAAGCTGAGCCTTTCAAGATATGGATGTCGCAAGTGGCAAGCAACCGTCTCGAACAGATGCAGGACCCGGAGCTTTCCATAGAACAGGCGATGGCTGATTACAAACGTCTTGGCTATTCCGATTCTTGGATTAACCAAAGATTGAAAAGCATAGAGATACGCAAGGAACTAACCGACGAATGGAACCGCACAGGAGTGATAGAAGGCTATCAGTATGCTACGCTTACAGACATCATCACCAAAGAGTGGAGCGGATTCAAGACAAAAGAATACAAGCAATTCAAAGGATTGAAAAAAGAAAGTCTCCGCGACAACATGACTAATGTAGAACTGATACTTAACAGTCTTGCAGAAGCCTCAACGACAGAGATTTCAAAGCAAAAAGACCCTTCTGGTTTTGAGGAAAACAAAGTCGTTGCAAAAGAAGGAGGCGAAGTCGCAAAGATAGCTCGTGAACAATTAGAAGCAAAAATAGGTAAGACTATAATATCTCCTAAAAATGCCAAAGACTTCACGCAATTGCCAGAGATGTGATAAAAGTCAACAAGACTACAAGACTACAAGTTTTAGTGAGGAGTGAGGAGTTAGGACTTAGGAGTGAATTTTAATCTCCTCAATTCCTCAGTTCCTCAATTCCTTAAATCCTATGAATATTAACAACAAAAAAACGTAGCATCTCTTCTGAAACACTACGTCTTTATATTCTATATTCAGAGTTCTCAACGTCTGCTGTCCGTTGCCTGTTGTCTATTCTCCTCAAAGAAATAAAACGACTTTGGAACATCGCTTTCGAATTTCATGTCTTCGCCTGTGACAGGATGTTTGAAGCATAACTTGTAGGCGTGAAGTCCTAGTCTGTTGATAGGGTCGCTGCCATCACCGTATTTCAAGTCGCCGACCACAGGACAGCCTAAATCCTGGAGGTGAACTCTGATCTGGTTCTTACGTCCTGTCTCAAGTTGTAACTCAACGAGTGAGTAGCCGTTGGCAGATCTCAATTTCTTATAATGTGTAACAGCATATTTGCCGCCATTGTCTTCCTGACTTGAGTGTGTCACATAATGACTGTCGTCTTTCAACCAAGAAGCCACTGTGCCTTGTGATTTTGGCAACTCGCCATGAACCAAAGCGACATATCTTCTGTCGTAGACTCTTTCTTTCCAGTCTTCTTCAAATTTAAGAGCCACTTTCTTGCTCTTGGCGAAGATAAGCAAACCGGAAGTGAATTTGTCGAGACGATGGACAGTATGCGCATTGGCATGCTGATGTGTGTTGTCTAAATAATAGTTAAGGATACTTTTAACACTTTCGTCCTTAGGACTTGTACTACTTGACAAAATACCTGGTTTCTTGTCAACGATGATGATGTCATTATCTTCGAAGACAATCTTAATCCAGAAGTTCTTGAATCTGTTGCCTTCACTCGACTTCTTGATGCTGACACGCATATTTGGTTTCAGTTGGAAATCATGTTGTGAAACGACTCTGTCATTGACATAAACTGAGTCGTAAGTCAGCAGTTTCTTCACTTTAGTGCGACTGATTCCGTCCATCGCCTTCATCAGGAATTCCATCAATTCACACTCTTCTCTGACGATAAAATTGATTTCTTGGTTCTTCTTTTTATACTTATTATTATAATGTCTAGCCATCGTAAAAAATTTATGCAAAGGTAAGAAAAATATCATTTTGAAATAATTTAAAAAAAAGGTAAAACTATCACAAAATTGACTACATTTGCAGAAAAGCTTTGAGCTAACAGCCCGTAGCTCACAGCTCATAACAAAAAAATGAAAGGTAATTAATTCTTAAAAACATCAATATATGGAAATCAATCAGTTAAAAGATGTAGCATCACAAGTTAGACGTGATATCATCAGAATGGTTCATGCTTGTCAGTCAGGACACCCAGGCGGTTCATTGGGAGCAACAGACATTGTAACAGCTCTTTATTTCGACCAAATGCAAATCAATCCTGAGAATTTCAGAATGGATGCAGCAGGTGAGGACGCTTTCTTCCTTTCAAACGGTCACATCAGCCCAATGCTTTATAGCATCTTGGCTCGTCGCGGCTATTTCCCTGTAGCAGAATTGGCAACATTCCGTCGTCTCGGCACACGCCTTCAAGGTCACCCAACAACAGCTGAAGGTCTCCCAGGCATCAGAGTAGCCAGCGGTTCATTAGGACAAGGTCTCTCAGTAGCAATAGGTCTCGCTGAAGCTAAGAAACTCATGAAAGACGACCATATCGTTTACGTCTTGATGGGTGACGGCGAACAAGAAGAAGGTCAAATCTGGGAAGCAGCAATGTACGCTCCTGCAAAGAAAGTTGACAACATCATCGCTATCGTTGACTATAACAAGAAACAAATCGATGGTCCAACAGACGATGTTATGAACCTCGGCGACCTCAGAGCAAAATACGAATCATTTGGCTGGAAAGTCTGGGAATGCAACGGCAACAATATGGAAGAAGTCGTTGACACTTTGACAAAAATGCGCGAAAACGCACACAAAGGTCAGGCTCAAATACTCCTCGCACACACAGAAATGGGTATGGGCGTTGACTTCATGATGGGCACACACAAATGGCACGGCGTAGCTCCTAACGATGAGCAAGCTGCTAGTGCTTTGTCACAACTCAAAGAGACTCTCGGCGATTATTGATTTGTTAAACCTTAAAAACACATTACCATGGATTTCACAGTACAAAATTATAAAGATACAAGATCAGGTTTTGGCGAAGGTCTCTTAGAAGCTGCCAAACGTAATCCTAAAGTCGTTGGTCTCTGCGCCGACTTAATCGGTTCTCTCAAGATGGACGCATTCCAAAAAGAATTCCCAGAAAGATTCTTCCAAATCGGTATCGCAGAAGCTAATATGATCGGCATCGCAGCAGGTTTGAGCATCGGCGGCATGGTTCCTTTCACAGGCACTTTCGCTAACTTCTCAACAGCACGCGTTTACGACCAAATCCGTCAAGTCGTTTCTTATTCAAACAAAAACGTCAAGATTTGTGCTTCACACGCTGGTATCACTTTAGGTGAAGACGGTGCAACACACCAAACTCTTGAAGACATCGGCATGATGAAGATGTTACCTAACATGACAGTTATCGTTCCTTGCGACTTCAACCAAACAAAAGCAGCTACTATCGCTGTAGCAGAACACGAAGGTCCAGTTTACCTCCGCTTCGGTCGTCCAAAAGTAGCTAACTTCACACCAGCTGACGAGCCATTCGTAATCGGTAAAGCTCAGATGATGCAAGAAGGTACAGACGTCACAATCTTCGCTTGCGGTCACTTGGTATGGAAAGCAGTTCAAGCACTTCCAATCTTGAAAGAAATGGGAATCAACGCTGAACTCATCAACATCCACACAATTAAACCATTAGACGTTGAAGCAGTTTTGGCATCAGCTAAGAAGACTGGCTGCGTCGTTACAGCAGAAGAACATCAAATCAACGGCGGTTTGTTCGACAGCATCTCACAAGTTCTCTCAAGAAACTGTCCTACACCAATCGAAGCTGTTGCTATCTTCGACGAATACGGTCAAAGCGGCACACCTGACGAATTGATGAAACACTATCACTTAGATACAGAAGATATCGTTGAAGCAGCTAAGAGAGCTGTTGCGAGAAAATAATGCATAATTCATAATGCATAATTCATAATGCATAATTCATAATTATTGAGAGACGTCACAGTGTGACGTCTCTCATTTTATTATCAATCCAACATCAAGCTCATGAATGCTGCTTGTTTGTTGAATGCTTGTAATTTTTCAGGAAGGTTTTCAATATTATAACCAAATAATGCTTGTGTGAGTTGTTCAATGTCAACGACATTAGCACCGATGGAGTTTTTCTTGTCTAAGACTCCATTATTTATATAATACGTTCCGTTGTTATGTGTTAAAATCGGGTCGACGATGGAAAGTTCTATCTTCATCTTTGGATGCGTCATCGCATAGATACGAAGCATAGTCTCTGCATCGATGATTCTCGCCATGCCAAGTTTATGTATCTTTTGTCCTGGAACTGACGGCACGATGATGTTGATTGAAACTGACTCTGACTCAAACAGCTGACTTGCTGTCGTTATAAAATCAGTTAAGATGGCTGGTGATTCAGCGAAGAAATCTTTAATATAAATCTCACCATTTCTTAGATAACAGAATGCCAATCCACAGATGTCTTCTCCGTATCTCGCAACGAGAAGATGATTGTCAAATAATTCCAAATCTTTTAAGATAACACCGAAATCGTATTCGTCATGCTGAACGCAGCAATTACGACTTCTCATCTTTGTATTGAAATATTCATAAACCTGATAAAAATCAATTTCAGATTCATCTTTGAGACTTTGAGACTCTTCGACTCTGTAACTTATAATCTGACATCCTGAAACCAACTGTTGTCTGTTGTCTGTTGTCTGTTGACTTTTGTTTATTCTAATCTTTGAATAATCGAAAGTAGGAATGAAGTTCGTTCCTTCGTAATAGTTGAAGAGACTTTCCGATGCTGGTATCAATGCTGCGAAGCAAGCTCCGTTGTTTTTAGCCTGATTTAAAGATTTAATTATTACATCATTCATCAAGCCTTGTGAACGATATTCTGGATCGGTGCAGCAACCTGAGAGATAAGCGCAACCTATTGTCTTTCCGTAATATGAAAAAGGGTAGGAGATGAGTTGCAACGCAGAAACCACCTTGCCGTCTTTTTCAATGAAAACATTATCCTGATCGGTATATCGTTTCTCAAAATATAAATCAACGAATCGTTTATCTTCTTCGTTAAAACATTTGTCCCACAATATTCTAGTCTGATTCTTTATATTATTTTCCATATTTTTTTATTCCCAATTTTTATTTGTTATAGAGACGCAAAATATTGCGTCTCTACATTATTCTCTACATTATTCTATAAATTCCAAATTAAAATCAATGATTTCCTGATTCAAAATGCAAATCTGAAATTTCACATCTTTATATCTCAACTGTTCGACAGCTTCTTCTGCAGTGATGTTGTTATTTTCATAATCACTAACTATATCAGCGATTTCATCATAAATTCCGCCTGCAATAACGATGTCGTAATCAGCTGTAATATCTTTACCATTACGACAATCAACGACGAAATTAAGCCATTCTTTATTATAGGTTTCAAACTCGTTGAAACGATATCCTACATTTTTTGTTTTGAAGTAATTGAACTCGTAAACGTTTACGATAGCATTGTCTGCCGTTTTTTTTGCCAATGCTTCGGCTTCAATTTTTGAATTCGTCAGATAAAATCCCTTTCCAAAACCGAGGTTTTCACCGTTAACATCAACTGAAGGATTCTTTATTTCTTCTGTTGAAACGTGATATACAGTAATATTCATTTTTTATTTTTAAATTTTTTCAAATATATTTAAGTCTTAAAGACGTAATTATTCGGTCACTGAGCTTGTCGAAGTGCCGGATTCAGCCTTCGACAGGCTCAGGCACCTTCATTCCTAACTCCTAATTGTCAAAATCCCTTTTGTAATCATAAACTCTGGATTGTACGACATCTTCGCTTTTCTCAATCCTTCAATTCCTAAGTCTTCTTCACGATTGACATACATAAATTCTTCAGGAATATCATTAGCAAACATCTGATTTATAACAGTAAAAGCACCTGTATAATTGATATCTGCTTTTTCAAAATGAACTCCGAAAGTCTTATAATTTATAGGAAAACCGAAAGTAAAAGCAACGACTCTATTATCAACAAACAGCACTCCTCCTTTGATTCCAATTTCTTCAGCATGATTCATAGCATACAATAATGCTTGTCGCTCGCTGTCAATGTTTTGATGTCTGTAATCCTCGTTCGACTCGTACCACTCGTTTTCCTTCTCTATACATAATTTAATAAGTTCAGGTGTCGCGGATTTATATTCCCAATTGGGATAAGTCTTCATAAAACGATTGACATGATTTCTCTTCTGCTGATACTTATTGCCTTTTAAAGTGGCTAAATCTTCTCTACGATACACATAATCAAAATTATCTCGATTAGGCATAAGATTGAATTTTTCTCTCATCTCATCGCTGAGTTGATTTTCAACAAAATGACATGCTGCGTGCATCATAAAAGGAATTCCTTGTGAATCAGCTTCTTTTATAAGTTTCTCGACGATATGGTCTGCATTACCTTTGCCAATAGGCATCATGAAAATCTCGTTACCTTCATTGTAATATTTAAGCACTAGAAAATCATCAACGACAGCGTATTTTGTCTGATATTGAAAACGCCACGACACATGATTCGCAAACGACAGCTCACAATTGCAGCAATCGTTCGGGAATATATAAGATGTTATTATCTCTTTATCTTCTAATGTAATATCTTTAAAATCAATCATATCTTTTAACTAAGGACTTTGAACTCTGAACCTTGAACTTTAAACTTTTGTCACTTCTACAAGCTCTTGACAAATGGTGCCTGAGCTCGTCGAAGTCAAAGTGTTGCCTAACAAAGCGCATTCATGCTTGGTGTGAAGTCGACCTGAATCATCTGTGAGAAGATTTGTGCTGTCTCAACAGGAGAATAACCGAGTTCTGCAGCTGCTATATTGAAAATCAATTCCACTTCGTTGACGCTTATGTCTTTGTCAGACAATGCTATTGACATCAGATAACGCAACATTCCTTCGCGTGTCTCTGGATTTATCTCAATCAATTTCTTAATAGATTCTTTAAATATTTTAACAATATCTTCTTTTACTATTTCTTCCAAGAAATTCTTAGGGAATATTTCCAGCACTGACAACTCACTGAGAATCATTTCCATTTCATCTTCTGTAATCTGATTGTCGCTGTTAGCTATTATCAAGCCAGCTGTCGCGATGAAGTTAGCCATATTAGAATCCAATTCAGAATTCCTTACCTTTAATAATATGTCGATGAGGTCGTTCATGCCGTTTTCCAAATCTTCTTTAGATGTTCCTTTTTCATTGAAGAACACACTTTTTGAGAATTGGTTCAATGCCTCGACCCTGATAGGATTTATTGGATGTGTCGCGAAGTTGATACCTTTGTCGTTACGGAAATATTCAAGACGTTTCTTGTTATCTTCCAAGAATGCTTCGACTTTCATATCCATCTTGTTGAAATCCAATCCTGATGACATCTTGAAAAATGCGGAGATACAGACATTTAAGTTAGGCATTGCCATATAACCGAAACGGTCGGCAACGAGTTCTGAAAGTTGTTGCCACAACCTTATTTTATATTGTAGTGTGATTGGAACTGGAGCACCGTGAGGAAATACGAAGTTGATGAGTTTTACCAAAGTGGCGTTTTTATTTATAAGATGTCCCATTTCGTGACCAATAACGAAACGCAACTCATCGTCAGTCATAAGTTGAATGAGAGAAGAGTTGACATTTATGATGTTTGGTTCGCCTTCTTCTTGAGAAGCGATTGCGAAAGCATTGACAGATGGATCGCCTGTGATATAGAAATCAATAGGTTCTGTAAATTGCAAAGCTTCTTTAATCTCATTGAAGATTTTATAATAACGTGAAAGAGTGCCTTCTTCAACCTTGAAACTGTGACCTTCAAGCATGCTGCGATAGTAATTATCAGAAAAAGGAATCTTCGCCATTTTAATTATTTCCTCAACGACATTACCTTGCAATGCATTATAAATCTGCGTGCTGAGTTCAACTTCCAATGGAAGTCCATATTCAGCTATCATTTGAGTAATTTCCATAACATCAAAAATTATTGGGTTTTATTTACGATTGTAAAGATACTATTTTTTTGTTACTAATTTTTCTTTTCAAGGTAAAAAACTTAAAACATCAGAAATTAAAAACTTCAAAATTTCTGAATTTTAAAAAATTACTTGTTGTCTTGTTGACTTGTGGTCTTGTAGACTTTTTTTCTTATCTTTGCAAGAATTAAAAAAATATATTATTATGGCATTGAATTGTGGTATCATTGGTTTAACCAATACAGGTAAGACAACTATATTTAATTGTATTTCAAATACTAAAGCTGAGATTGGCGGTTTCGCAACAAAGACAAACATCGGTATGTGTGAAGTCCGCGACGAACGTCTCAAACTCATCGACAACATCTCTCACTCAAAAAGAATCGTTCCTGCTACAGTCGAAATCGTTGACCTTCCAGGATTGACAAAAGGCGGAGAAGGCGTCGGTAACAAATTACTTGCTGAGGTTCAAACCGTTGACGCTCTTATCCATGTGCTTCGTTGCTTCGATGACGAAAACGTTCCTCACAGCGAAGGCAGCATCGACCCAGTCCGCGATATGGAACTCGTCGACCTCGAACTTCAAGTCCGCGACCTCGACCTCGTAACTCGTAAGTTACAACGCGTTGAGAAACTCATGAAAAACGGCGAGAAAGACAATAAAAAAGCTTACGAAGTATTGACTGTCTATAAAGAAGCTCTTGAAAACATGCAGAACGCCCGTGATGCAAAAGTAGCTGACGAAGACAAAAAATATATCCAAGATATTCAATTACTTACAGCAAAACCTATCATGTATGTCTGTAACGTCGACGACGCTTCGGCTCTTACAGGCAACAAATATACAGAAGCAGTGAAGGCTTCATTGAAAGAAGGCGACGAAATGCTTATCATCGCTGGTAAGTTGGAATCAGAAATAGCTGAACTCGATGATGACGACAAAGCTATGTTTATGGAAGACGCTGGTCTCACAGAACCAGGCGTAAACAAATTAGTTCGTTATGCATACAGCACTTTGAAGTTACAGTCATTCTTCACAACTGGTACCGACGAGACACGCGCTTGGACAATCCACATCGGCGACACAGCACCAGTAGCTGCGGGCGTTATCCACTCAGATTTACAACGTGGTTTTATCAGAGCTGAAGTCATGAGCACAGAAGACTTCTTGAAATATGGCTCAGAAGCAGCAGTGAAAGAAGCCGGTAAGTTTCGCGTAGAAGGAAAGAACTACACAGTTCAAGACGGTGACATTTTGAATATCAGATTTAATGTTTAATAAAGTCTAAAGGCAAAAGATTAAAGACAAAAGAATTAAGATTTTAGGGGCATACCTTGAACTATAAACTTTAAACTATAAACTTTACATGCAAGAATACGTAGTACTTGTTGATGCTAACGACAATCCTATCGGTTTGATGGAGAAGATGGAAGCTCATATTAAAGCAGAGTTGCATCGTGCTTTCTCGATTTTCATCTTTAATACAAAAGGAGAGATGTTGCTCCAACAGAGAGCTTTCTCTAAATACCATACTCCAGGTTTATGGACCAACACATGCTGTTCTCATCCACGCCACGAAGAAACACTCGAACAAGCTACGACACGTCGCTTACAAGAAGAAATGGGAATGAAATGCGAACTCAAGGAAGTTTTTCATTTTACATATAAAGCAGATGTTACACAAGGTCTTATGGAACATGAAATCGACCATGTTTTTGTTGGAACAACAGATGTAGTACCTGAAATAAATCCAGATGAAGTGGAGTCGTATAAATATGATACCATGGAAAATATTCGTATGGATATAGAAAAAAATCCACAAGACTATACACCTTGGTTTAAAATAGCTTTCGCTGAATTGTTAAAATATTATAACAAATAATAATCAATTAATAACATGGAACTCTCTCATTTCCCATTTCTTAAAAATCTAAAAGAAAACCGTTTCTTTCTATTAGCTGGTCCATGCGTCATTGAAGACGAAGAATCTCCATTTAAGATTGCAGAACATTTGGTTAAGATATGCAAGGCTTACGATATTCCATACGTTTTCAAAGGTTCATATCGCAAGGCTAATCGTTCGAGATTGGATTCTTTTATGGGAATAGGAGATGAGAAGGCTCTCAATGTTCTCAAAGGTATCAGAGAAGAATTCAACATTCCAGTCGTTACTGACATTCATGCCGTTGAAGAAGCACAGATGGCAGCGGATTATGATGTCGATATTTTACAGATACCAGCATTTTTATGCAGACAGACAGACCTATTGATAGCAGCTGCAAAGACTGGTAAAATCATCAATATCAAGAAAGGACAATTTCTATCGGGAGCATCAATGAGATTCGCTGTTGAAAAAGTGCAGCAGTCGGGAAATAATGCAGTGATGCTTACAGAACGCGGCAACTTCTTCGGTTATCAAGACTTAGTTGTAGATTACAGAAACATTTACGACATGAAACAATGTAACGTACCTGTCGTGATGGACGTGACACATTCTTTGCAGCAGCCTAACCAGACATCTGGAGTCACAGGTGGCAAGCCAGAACTCATCGAGTTGATATCTAAAGCCGCCATCGCAGTAGGAGCAGACGGTCTGTTTATGGAGACACATCCAAACCCAGCAGCCGCAAAATCCGATGGAGCCAATATGCTTCGCCTAGATTTAGTAGAACCTTTGATTGAGAAGTTGGTAAAAATAAAAGAAGCCCTCTAACTCATAGACTTATTGACGCAAAGACGCAAAGCTTCTCTGTGACTCTGCGACTTATAGTCTCTTTACCCCAAAGCAACGTCTAATATCATCATAATTATAAATCCAATCATGAAACCCCATGTTCCGGTGTGAGGGTTTTCGCTTAGGTTTGCATCTGGGATAAGATCTTCAGCTACAACGAATAACATTGCACCGGCAGAGAAGGCGAGTAGCCAAGGCTGTAAAACGACCAAATGTGAAGCCAAGAAGAATCCAACAATGGCAGATAAAGGCTCCACAATACCGCTACCCATTCCAAATAGAAATGCTTTCTTGCTGCTGCCTGTCACTTGTTTCATCGGCAAAGAAATAGCAGCGCCTTCTGGGAAGTTTTGAATTCCAATACCAATTGCCAATCCTAATGCAGAAATATATGATGCAGCATCGCCAGCAACTGCAGCTGCTCCAAAAGCAAATCCTACTGCCAATCCTTCTGGAACATTGTGTAAGGTAACTGCAAAGAACAATTTCATCGACTTGGAAAAGTGGGAGCGAGGTCCTTCTTCCTGATGTGTTCCGTTGTGCATGTGAGGAACTACCTTATCTAATAAAGCTAAAAGCAATCCGCCTAAAATGATACTTGCCGCTGCCGGAAACCAAGCAAACCTTCCGAAACTAGCTTCCGACATGTCAATAGATGGAATTATCAAAGACCAAATTGAAGCCGCTACCATGATTCCGCCAGCTAATCCTAAAAGCATCGAATTGACACTCTGCGAAATATCCTTCTTAAAAAAGAAAACCAAAGACGATCCTAATGTCGTCATCAGAAATATAATTGAAAAGCCAATTATTGTTATTAATGTATTGCTCATTACGTATTAGTTGTTTGTTGTAAATGTATAATGAACAATTATTCATTATTCATTATACATTATTCATTCTTCATTAAAAAATATATCATTTAGCAAGTTCCGCAATCACAACGGTCAAATTACTTGCGAAGAGCTTAACAGCCAATGCTAATAAGATAACACCGAAGAACTTACGTAAGATGAAGATAAAGTCTTTACCCAACCATTTTTCTATTTTGCCAACAAAACGTATTACGATATATGCTATCATTAAATTTAATAATAGTCCTAACATAATGTTAACGACTGAATAATCGGCGCGTAATGACAATAATGCTGTCAATGCACCTGGTCCAGCTAACAAAGGGAATGCAACAGGCACAACTGACACATTAGAGCCTTGGCTGTCATATTTAATGATATCAAAACCTAAAACCATTTCCAAGGCCAAGATAAAGATTACAAATGAACCTGCTACAGCAAATGAGGCTACATCAACACTGAACAAGTCGAGGAGTCTGTCCCCAGCATAGAAGAATGCCACGAACATCAACAATGCGATTCCGCACGCTTGTCCTGCCTTGATGTTTTTGTCGCTGCTCTTGAGGCTTAAGAAGATTGGTATTGAACCTGTTACGTCAATGATTACAAAAAGTACGATAAACGAACTTAATATTTCAACTAAATTAATTTGTGATAAAAATCCCATAACTCTATTTATTTAAATTAATGATTACTTAACAAACTGTTTCTTAATACTTTCAACCAATGTCTTAAAATCGTTTAACGTCGGAAGAAGTTCTTTTGTTCTTACTTTTGTTGTTTTTTTAAATATTATCCATTTATAAAGTATTGTACCTAAATACGTTAATGACATAGAGACACCTGCTCCAATAATGCCGTATAAAGGAATTATAATCACGATAGATATAGCTGTTATGCCTAATCCTACCAAGGTTCCGTATAGATTATGCTTTATTTCATTGACTCCTGAAAAATAATGACTGAAAATCATATCTGCGGTCAAGAATACCATTCCAGGACTTAACGAAATGAGAACGTCTTTTATCTCCGCGAATTCTTCCGTGAATACCCATACAAATATATCTCTAGGTATCAAACATATAACCAACATACACAGTGCAGTCAAAACACATGCTATTTTCAGGAGTTGTACTGTTATGGCAGCAGCTTTATCCTTGTCATTCATATTGCTGATTGAGGAAAATTGCACTAACGCAATGCTGTGACCAATCAGTTTTGTTGCTTCAGACACCTGTGTGCCAGACGTGTAAACTCCGACTTCTGCATCGCCGAATAAATTCTTAATCACGATGTAACTGATTCTTCTATTAATCATTGTCACCAAATTGGATAACTGTGCAATGCTTCCGAAATTCAACATCTCCTTTATCGTTCCAATCGCCGATTGTCTATAATCAGACGTTGGCTGTCGTTTGTCGAAAAGATACGGCATAATGCAGAAACCACCAACAACGCTAGCCGTAAAATATCCTGTCATCATAGAATAGATGAAAGCGTCTGCATTGCGAATATCTAGGACGAATATGTTTATAATCATGCTGGTTATCTGTGTCATAAACTGAATAAGAAACAATATATTCTGAAGTCCGACACGTTCTTTGCCCAGCAAGACATTCATATTAAAATTATGAAAGCTATAAAGAAAAACCATCAGCACTATATGTAAACCGTAACCTTCAGGAATGAAAGCGTGATAAATGTTGGGGGATAAATTATGTAAAACATATAAAATCAGACTGATGATTATTGTTACTGAAAAAATCCAGATATACGAAAGTTTGAATATTAAGGCAAATGGCTTTCTCGGCGTAAAATATATCAGTCCACTGCCCGACAACAATTCTACTGCAATGAGAAGTAATGATACATCAACGAGGACAGTAGCTCCGATTCCCCAGGCTTCTCTGCCAAGGAAATTCGTGCCGAACCAGAGCGTCACAAAACCTACCAAAGCGTTTAGCAAGCGTATCCCGAAGGTGCCGAAAATCTTCTTTATCATCGAATTGAATTTTATGCAAAAATACGATTTTATAGGTAATTTTTCAATATTTTTCGACAATAAAAAAAATATGTCAAAGACCTTTGCTATAGAGGGAAAAATCATTATTTTTGCACATCATTTTGGTTCATGAAATTATCTATCGTCATAGTAAATTATAATGTCGAGCATTTCCTCGAGCAGTGCCTTTTCTCAGTGAGAAAGGCTATCGCTAATATTGAAGCAGAGGTGTATGTTGTTGATAACAACTCCGTTGATGGATCTCTCAAAATGCTCGCTGAAAAATTTCCTGAAGTAAAAGTCATTGCAAACAAAGATAATGTAGGATTCAGTCGCGCTAATAATCAGGCTATTAGAATCTCTACAGGTGAATATGTTCTTTTATTGAACCCTGACACTGTAGTTGAGGATGACACTTTCACCAAGACCATAGCTTTTATGGATACCCATCCAGATGCAGGCGGATTAGGAGTGAAGATGGTGGATGGCAAGGGCAGATTCTTGCCTGAATCAAAACGCGGGCTTCCAACGCCAGCCACTGCATTTTACAAGATGTTTGGACTTGCAAAATTGTTCCCACATTCAAAACGATTCGCTAGTTATTATATGGGACACCTTGATAACGATGAAATCAATGAGGTGGAAATTCTCGCAGGGGCATTTATGCTCATGCGTCGCGAAACATTAGATAAGTGCGGACTGCTTGATGAGACATTCTTCATGTATGGTGAAGACATAGACTTGTCATACAGAATAACTCTTGCAGGATATAAAAACTATTATTATCCAAAGACCAGAATAATTCATTACAAAGGAGAAAGCACAAAGAAAACAAGCGTCAATTACGTACTAGTTTTCTACAAGGCAATGGAAATTTTCGTTAAAAAACATTTTGCTAACAAAGGTGCGAAAACATTCTCATTCTTTATAAACATAGCAATATATTTCAAGGCCTTTCTCGCTCTTCTGTCACAATTCTTTAGCAAAGCCGTTCAGCCTCTCATCGACACTATGCTTGGATATATAGGACTTGCTGCTATCGGATATTTATGGGGAAATATGATGGTATATGATGGTAACGGCACATACCCTACAATTTTATTTGCTGTAATATTACCAATATATTTACTAATATGGCTTTTAACTTCATATTTTTCTGGCGGTTATGACAAACCATACAAAGTAGCACCTGCAGTGGGAGGTGTAGTTGGTGGAAGTTTCATTATATTGGTTTTATATGCTTTACTTCCTGAACATCTACGTTTCTCACGTATTTTGATTTTATTTGGCATGATGTGGATGGCTGCTGAAATGAGTTTCTCAAGATGGATAGGCTATTTGCTTAAACGTCCTAATTTCCAATATGGCAAGAATGCCAAGAAACGTTTTCTGGTTATTGGTAGTGAAGAAGAAACCCAACGTGTACAAAATCTTTTGCAAAGTACTTCTATAAAACCTGACTTCATCGGATTGATAAGCCCTTTCGACGACAAAGACGTTCCTGGGAATTATTTAGGCAATTTACACCAAGTACCAGATATTATAGAAATTTACAAAATCAATGAGATAATTTTTTGCTCAAAAGATTTGTCGCATGAATTGATTATCGATAAAATGGAAGAGTGGCATTCGTCTCTAGATTATAAGATAGCCCCAGAAGATACGTTGTCAATTATCGGCAGCAATTCTATCAATACAAGAGGCGACTTATATACAATAGATATCAAGACTATAAGCACGAATTCTAATAAAAGAAAAAAACGTCTCTTCGATATCATCTCATCAACAATGGGAATTGTGTTGTGGATATTTCTGTTTTTATTTATTAAAGAACCTTTTAAATTCTTTAAAAATTGCTTTAAAGTTCTGTTCGGAAAATATTCATGGATAGGCTATTGTGATGTGAAAGAACACGAAAAATCCAAGCTTCCTAAGATTAAAAAAGGTATCTTCGACCCATCTGCAAACATTAGCAGGAGAGGTTTGACAGAGGAAGAAAAAGAACATCTCAATCTCATGTATGCTAGAGATTATTCATTATCGAAAGATATACATTTCTTTTTAAGAGCATTAAAAAAATAAAATAGTAAACAATTAAAGATAATTAATATGATAAACAGAAGGTTTTTAAGAGTTAAAGTCTTGCAAGCAATTTATGCTTATTTAGGATCAGGCGAAGAACAAGTTGAATCTGGTGTAAAACACTTACTCGAAAGCATCGATAAAATGCACGAGTTGTTCGTATGGCAACTTTCTTTCCTCGTTGAGACAAAACGTTTTGCAGAAAACAGAATAGAAGAAAACAAACGCAAAAACTTCCCAACACAAGAGGATCTGCATCCTAACATGCGTTATGTGAATAACCGCGTTTTGGTAGCACTTGAAAACAACAAAGACCTTCGTAAAGAAGAAGAGATATTGAAAATCAACTGGGCTGACCATCAGGATATAATAAGAAATTATTATAACATGATGCGTGACACTCAAGAATATAAATCTTATATGTCTGAAGAAATTGACAACTTCGATCATGACAAGAAGTTTATTCTCAAGATGATAACAGAGTATTTCTCAGACCTTGAAGTATTACAGGATTATTATGAAGAAAAGAGCATCTTCTTCGTTGATGATTACCATTTAGTCACATCAATGTTGATTAAATTCTTCACTGATTTCAAACAAAGCTTTAACGAAAATACATCACTTCCAACAATATACAAAACTGAAAACGACCCAGTTAACGAAGATAAAGAATTCGTTAAAAGATTATTCAGAGAAGTCATCAAACATGATGAAGAGTATGGCAAGTTGGTTGGTGCCAATACATCAAACTGGGAAAAAGAACGTGTCTGTGTTATGGATATGATTATCTTGAAAATGGCATTGACAGAATTCTGCTGTTTCCCATACATTCCTGTTAAAGTAACAATGAACGAATATATCGAGATATCAAAATATTTCAGCACTCCAAAGAGCAAGATATTCATCAATGGTATTTTAGACAGAATCTTAAAGAAACTTAACGAAGAAAAAGCTATTGTTAAAAAAGGCATTGGCTTGTTAGAATCTTAATAATATTTAAGATTAATTTTCGTTTACTAATAAAATTTAGAATCGTGAGAAAAAAGTTATACATACTAATAGTCTTTTTGTCGTTGATGACGAGTATTTTCGCTCAACAAAAAGATGGTACGTATAACTTTTTGAATATGACTAGCTCTGCAAGAGTGGCGGCTTTAGGCGGAACAATCCTTCCGATTAGCAGTTGGGGAACAGACATTCAGGCTGCAACATCAAATCCATCACTGATAAACTCAGCGATGAACACTTCATTGTCACTTTCTTATGTTGATTATTACCACGACATCAATTTCGGTGCTATACAATTCGGAAAGACTTTTAGTAAAATAGGTAGTTTCGTAGCCTCTGTGCAATATAACGATTACGGAGACTTTTATTATAGTGATGAAACTGGCATACAGGAAAGCACAATGTTTTCTGTGTCAGATTACGTAATCAATATCGGTTGGGGACGTCATCTCAGCAAACAACTTAGCATAGGCGCTAACTTGAAATTCGCTGGTCTTCAACACGAAAACAATTCATCATTCGCTATTGCCACTGATATCGCTGCAACATATATCAACAATTCCAATTGGGTGTTTTCTATCGTCGCTCGTAATATTGGTTCAGAACTTTCCAATAACTATCAGGGATGGAGAAATGAATTGCCTTTTAGTATGTTGTTGGGAGCATCAAAGAAGTTAGAACATCTTCCACTTACATTTATATTCGTTTACGACAATCTTCAAAAGTGGGACTTGAGTTACGATGATCCCTTGGATCTGGAAAATAACTACGACCCTATGACTGGAACAATGAAGAAAAAAAGCAAAATAGACGCATTTGCCGATAACTTCTTCAGACACATGGTCGTGGCAGGAGAATTGAATCTAGGAAAGAATTTAGTTTTACGTGTCGGATATAACTACGGATTACGTAAAAATATGATAAGTCCAACGAAAAAAGGAGCTGTCGGTCTATCGTATGGTATCGGTATAAATGTTTATAAATTTACCATAAATTATTCACGTTCCGAAATGCACATCCATGGCTCGCCAAATTACATTACTATAACGACGAATTTAGACAGCTTCAAATTTTAGTAATAATGTATCTTCAAGAGTTAAAGCTTAGCAATTTCAAAAATTGCCAGTCTGCAGATCTTTCGTTATCAGAAAAGATTAATTGTTTCGTAGGATTAAATGCTGCCGGCAAGACAAATATCTTGGATTCAATATATTATCTGGCTTTTTGTAAAAGTTATTTTACTTTAACAGACAGACAAAACATACGTCACGGAGAGGATTTCTTCGCCATTCATGGTGATTTCCATTTCGACAACGACGAGCTACATACAATCTCATGTGTGCAGAAAGCTTCATCGAAGAAGTCATTCAAATGCGATAAGAAAGAATATGAGCGTCTTGCTGACCATATCGGCAAGATTCCATTAGTCATGATTTCGCCTTACGACAGCGACCTTATCAATAACGGAAGCGAGCTTAGACGTAAATTCATCGACGGCGTGATATCGCAATTCGACGCGTCATATCTAAATAGCCTTCTTAATTACAACAAGGCATTGCTTCAAAGAAATAAACAACTTAAATTCTTCTCGGAAAACAGAATTTGGGATGAGACATTGTTAGAGATGTGGAGTCATCAACTCATACAGAATGCTGTGCCAATCAATGAAAAGAGAAAGTCGTTCCTTGAAGAATTCGTGCCGGTTTTCCAGAAATATTATGAAATAGTATCAGGCACAAACGAAAGAGTTACTATAATATACAATTCTGCACTTAACGAAAAACCTTACGAAGAGCTTTTGGCAGAGAGCCTTAACCACGACAGGTATAGCACTTATACAAATGTAGGCATCCATAAAGATGATCTGACTTTCCTTATCAACGAGCATCCTGTCAAGCAATTCGCGTCGCAGGGACAGCAGAAGTCGTTTGTAATTGCAATCAAGTTAGCTCAATTTGATTTCAATTATAGAAAAATAGGACATAAGCCGATATTGCTTTTAGATGATATTTTTGACAAACTTGACGACAACAGAGTGGCTCAGCTTGTGAAACTTGTTGGCAATGATCATTTCGGACAAGTGTTCATCACAGATACACAACGTCAAAGGATAAAATATTTGATGGATAATACTGTTGTGAACCACAAGATTTTTAAAGTTGATAACGGAATAATTTCTACTGACGATGAATGAAGACGGATACACATTGGCGGAACTGATAAGCGAGTTTTACAAACGCCATAACAGAGAGAACAGCCTCGACGAGATGAAGATAATTGAGTCGTGGAAGAGCGTTGTAGGCGGATTTATAGCAGCGCACACCTTAGACTTGAGAATCACAAAAGGGATATTATATGTCAAAGTCGATGCCGATTCATTGAGAAGTGAACTGATGTATTCCAAGACAATATTGTTAAGAAATATCAACAGAGTTTCAGGCACAGACCTTTTGAAAGATATTGTTATAATTTAACAAGTTAATACTTGTTTCAATACATTTTTTTTGTATTTTTGTAGCATTAACAATTGATTTTTTATAAAAGAACAATAATAACTTATAGAATTAAAATTATATGATTAACTCACAAGACATTAAAAAAGGAACATGTATCCGTTTCAACGGAAAACTTTATTTCTGCGTTGATTTCCAACACGTAAAACCAGGTAAAGGTAACACATTCATGCGTGTAACATTGAAGAGCATTGTTGACGGTCGTACATTAGAACATCGTTTTGACATCAGTGAGAAACTTGAAGACGTACGCGTTGAACGCCGTCAATATCAATATCTTTACAAAGAAGGTGATGACTTTATCTTCATGAACCAAGAAGACTACGAACAAATTCCTCTCAATAGAGAATTAATCACAGGTGTTGACTTCCTCAAAGAAAGCGACGTTTGCGAAGTCGTATTCGACACATCAACAGAAACAGTTCTCTTCGCAGAATTACCAATCAAGACTGTTTTGGAAGTTACATATACAGAACCAGGTGAAAAAGGCAACACAGCAACTAATGCTATGAAAGACGCTACAGTTGAAACAGGCGCTACAGTTAGAGTTCCTTTGTTCATCAACACAGGTGATAAAATTAGAGTAGACACTCGTACAGGTGAATACACTGAAAGAGTAAAATAATTGAATTAAATGAAAATAAATCCACATACGACTCTTAAGTGCGTCGCTGACTATGTTGGAGCAAAAAAAACGATCGGAGATCCCAACTTCGTGATCTCCGGTCTTAATGAAATCCATGAAGTTGAACCTGGCGATATCACTTTTGTAGATCATCCCAAATATTACAAAAAGGCTTTAAGTTCTGCAGCAACAACAATCATCATCAATAGCGATGAAGTTGAATGCCCAGAAGGTAAAGCTTTGATTATCCACGATAGTCCATTAGATGCTTTTAATAAGCTGATATTGTCTTATCGCAGATTTGAACCTGCAACAGCTATGATAGGTCCTAAGGCAGAGATAGGCGAGGGCACAATCATAGAACCTGGTGTATTTATCGGTGATAAAGTCAAGATTGGAAAAAATTGTATCATCCATCCAAATGTCACTATTTATAACCACGTTATAATTGGTGATAATGTGATTATACAAAGTGGTAGCGTTATCGGTGGCGATGCTTGTTATTTCCAACGTCGTCCTGACGGCTTCGTGAAATTTGAGTCATGCGGCAGAGTCATCATAGAAGATGATGTGGAAATAGGTGCTTGCTGCTGCGTCGATATAGGCGTTACCAGCGACACAATAGTCGGTAAAGGCACAAAGATGGATAACTTCGTCCAAATAGGCCATGACGCTAAACTCGGCAAAAACTGTTTCCTCGGTGCTCATGCTTCAGTAGGCGGTGTCACCGTCGTGAAAGATAATGTTTCTATCTGGGCTATGGGTTCTGTAAATAAAGACCTCGTCATCGCAGAAGGAACAGTAGTTCTCGCTTATTCTGGTGTAGATAAAGACACCTTGCCAGGTAAGACTTACTTCGGAGTGCCTGCTGATGAAGCCATGAAGAAGTGGAGAGAAATTGCTACTATAAAAGCATTGTCGAATAAATAAAGACAACAAGTCTACAAGACAACAAGATATAAAGACTGAGGAGTATTCCTTGGTCTTTTTTTTCGCTCAATCACCAACCATTTTTGGCAACATTACTAGATTTAGAATATCAAAAATTCAAAACTTCAAAAACTCAGAATTTATTTAAAAAGTTCTGAGGTTCTGAGATTCTGAGGTTCTAAAAAAAGCGCCACTATATCATAGCAGCGCCTAACAATTATGAATTATGCATTATGAATTATGAATTAATTAAATCGCTTCTTCAGAACGTCTTCTCATCTCTTCTGAGATAGCGATAAACTCTTCAACATTCATGTCTTTGATGAAAATCAAGCCGTGTGTAGATCTAATTAATGGGCTTGGATTTTCGTAGAAGTAATTCTTTCCTAATAACAACTGAACATCATGCAACTGATTTATCCATGTCTTCTTTGAGATGTCGCTGAAAGGTCCATCGTGGAATGGATTTGGGAATTCAGCTTTTACTTGTGACAAATAACTTGCAGCGAATGACTTATCCAATACTGCCAAAGCATTTAGAGAAACAGGAACATACATATTGACTTCAGCTGGATGGAACTTGAACCATACGTTACGATAGCCGTAGATTCTCAAGTTTGACAAGTCTTTTTCCTTGCTCCATTCTGCAACAGCGGCGGCTGTGGCCTGCAGTACCTTATAATGTGTATCAGGACCGCTGCCTTCTGGATCTAATGTGACACTGATGATATCAGGATTTATCTCTCTGAACTGATTCAATATCGGCATAACATCACGTTCAACATTGACGCCTTTTGTGATGCCTTTGTCTTGATAGAAACCGAGATGCAAGTGGTGAACGTTATTTACCTGAACGCCGTTATATGCCCATACCAATTCTTCTTCAAACTCTCTGATCATACCTTTCAACTGTTGTAAGTCAGGAGTGTTAGGTTCGCCGTCGTAACAATTATCCAAAACATTGATTACATCACGATACTTAGCTTTTAACTCTTCAAGGTTTTTGAATTGCCATATAACGACAGAGCAACGTAACAATCTGTGGCAGAAACCTCTATTCATCTGATATTGGTCGTCGCTTGCCACGCTATCTAAATAATGATAAATGTCTTTGTCGTATTTATGCTTATATCCTTCTTCAAAGAAATCTGGATAATGAACCATCTGAATCTGATCATCTTCAAGGAAATCGAGAGTCATCTTTAAAGAATCGCGGAGGAATCCGTTTGTCACAGAGTTGTAACCAGATGTCATGACTGCAAAATGAACATTATTGCTTGCAGGACGAAGCTGTCTGTTTGTCAATGGCATGATGCCAAGCATGATATCGTCATGATGAGGACCTGAGTTATAAATAGTCTTGTGTGTTGGTGTCACAGAGCCTCTCTTCAGTTTTGCTTCTGTCGATTTAATTACCTCGTTAACAGTATCAAGGCTGAGGTTTGGAATCATACGGCAAAGCTCGTCATTTTGAAGATCTTCTAATGTCAGTTTATGTGCGTACTTGCCAATCTTCTTGCAAAGTGTCAGAATAGCTCTCTCTGTCTTTTCAAAATTCCATTCGTTTCTGAAATAATAATTATTAACAGAGTCATTGAGAGATGATGCTGCGCCTTTAGTGAGATAGAAACGACTGTTTTCAAGACGCTGCAATGCAGTGGCAGGATATTGTGTTGTCATTTCTGATTCAAGAGCATTCTTGATGATATGAGCATTAGACTCTCCAGCTGCCATGACAATTGCAACTGCATTAGGATTTCTAGTTATTGTCTCTAATCCAATAGTGATAACCAGACGATTCTTCGCGACTTCGATGCCACCTAGTGATGAAGCAGCGTCTGCTTGTGTCGCGAAATTGGTCTGACGCAAAGCTGTGTTAGAATGTAAGCTTGTACCTTTTATATTAAAAGCAACACGACCGTCAGAGCCTAATGTGGTAACTAAAAATCCAATGTCGCCTTTAGCTTTGATTTCATCGTCATAACGAGAACACCAGTCATCGATAAGGAATAATGACTGCTGCTGAATCTCTTCCTGTTTGTTTTCAGCCTGTCTGAAACGCAAGCTCAAATCAATAGAATAGTCAGGGAAAACTTCTTCGTATGACTTGCCTTTGTATAATTTTATCTCATCGTTATTGATGAATAAGGCTTTCTTAGGATCAAGGCCAAAACCTTCTATGAAGTTTTTGTTTACATAATTATAGAATGAGTTATGTTGTTTTGGAGAGATAGGATAGAACTCATCCATCTGAACAAACTGCAATCCTGAAAGTTCAGGTCTCTTAAGACCATCTAAGCCATATTTTTCAAGGACTTTCTTTGTCTCTTTCTCATCCCAGTTATCTAAAAAATGATGAGTATAATGTATGAAGTTTTTTAAAGATTTGTCTGACGACAGACTTATAACACCTTGTGGATTTTCTGAAGCCCATTCAAGAAAACGTAATGCTGTCAAAACGCCCAACTTAGGAACGCTGTCGGTGACAATGTATGGAATCAATGTCGTCATCTCTGTGATGTCTGATTCCATCAAAAAACTTTGCTCTACTTTTGAAAAAATATTGTTCATATATATGTAGATTAAAATCAAAAATTATTTTACAAAGGTAAGGAAAATTGTTATATTTTTGAAGAAAAATATGGGTTTATGAAAGTATTTTTAATCGTAATAATTCTTGTCCTTATTTATAAATGGAAGAAGTTGAGTTTTTTCTTCAAAGCATACACCATTGCATTGAGCATCATTGTATTAATGCCAGATGATAGTAAAGATGAACTGTCTTTCTTCTTTGAAGAACCTGCTAACTGTTGGGAAGAGACGCTGCCATTAGGCAACGGACGCCTCGGAATAATGCCTGACGGCGGAATCGAGAAGGAAAATATTGTGCTCAACGACATAACTCTTTGGTCGGGAAAGGTGGCGGATTATTCAAATCCCAAAGCAAAAGAAAGCCTTCCTGAAATACAACGTCTTCTCCTCGAAGGAAAAAATTACGAAGCACAAGAGCTGACATATAAAACCTTCACTTGTTCCAATAATGGTTCCAACTGGGGCAACGGCGCAAACGCCAATTTCGGTTGCTTCCAGACTTTAGGAAATATTGAGATAGACTATCATTACGATGAAAACTCAAAAGTCAAAGACAGAAGTTATACCAGAAAACTCGATTTGGCAAATGCCATCGCGACAACAGAATTCGAAACAGACCAAGCCAAATACCGTCGTGAATATTTCGTGTCAAGAGAAGCTGATGTCGCAGTGATTCGTCTCGATGCAGATAAGTCAAAAATGATTTCGGTCGACATCAATTTAAACAGACAAGAATGCGTAGAATATCTCACAGAAGATGATGCCATAGTGATGTTCGGTCAGCTTAATGACGGAAGCAATGGCAACAAAGGAATGAAATATCTTTCAAAACTTACAGTGAATAACATCGATGGCGATGTCGAATATAAAGACAATAAAATCATTGTAAGAAACGCCGACAGACTCACTCTCATCTTCTCATCAGCGACAAATTACAAAAATGAAAATTATGCAGCTTTAGTCGATGACTTGATGAATGAAGCAAAATCACGCAATTACGTTCCATTAAGAAAAAAACACATCAAGACATATCAGGAATTGTTCAACAGAGTGGAAGTCAACTTTGGTGAAGGCATCACCGACAACCATCCTATCACTGACAGACTCTTTGATTTTCAAGAAGAAGACGACCCACAACTGGCGGAATTATATTTCCAATACGGACGTTACCTCCTGATTTCATCATGTCGTGAAGACTTGTTGCCACCAAACTTACAAGGTCTCTGGGCGAACACAATACAGACACCTTGGAACGGCGACTATCACCTTAATATAAATGTGCAGATGAACCACTGGCTCGCTGAGGTATGCAACCTATCAGAATTACACAAGCCGCTCATTGAATTGACCAAAGGAATAGTCGAATCAGGAGAAGAGACAGCACAAGGATTCTACGGTGCTGACGGCTGGACCGCGCACTCAATCTGTAACTTATGGGGCTTCACCGCACCAGGCGAACACCCTTCATGGGGCGCGACAAACACCGGAGGCGCGTGGCTCTGCCAACATCTCTACCAACATTATCTTTTCACAAAAGACATTGATTATCTGAAAGAAATATATCCAGTGATGAAAGGTGCTGCTCAATTCTTCAACTCCGTCATGATTGAAGAAAACGAACACTCATGGCTCGTGACAGCACCTACATCATCACCAGAGAACTCGTTCTATCTCCCTGACGGAAAAACAGCCAGCGTCTGCATGGGACCGACGATGGACATACAGATTATCACTGAGTTATATCAAAACGTAATTAGTTCAGCAGAACTTTTGAACATCGATAATGAATTCTGCGACACTTTGAGAAATGCCTTGACCAAGTTTCCACCTATGCAGATTAGCGAAGAAGGCTATCTTCAAGAATGGCTTGTAGATTATGAGGAACCAGAGATTCATCATCGTCATGTGTCGCATCTCTTCGGTTTGCATCCAGGACGATTAATAACAAAGACGAAGACTCCTGAGTTTTATGAAGCATGTAAGATGTCGTTAGAACGCCGTGGTGATGAAGGCACCGGCTGGTCGCGAGCCTGGAAGATTAACTTTTGGGCACGGCTCCATGATGGCGAGCGTGCGTACAAACTCCTTAAGAACTTGCTGCAACCAGCAATGGTCGGCGACAGAGTAGGAGCAGGCACATATCCAAATCTCTTCTGCGCTCATCCGCCATTCCAAATCGACGGCAACTTTGGAGGAACCGCCGGCATAGCAGAGATGCTGCTTCAGTCACACGACGGATTCATTGAAGTGCTGCCAGCACTGCCATCAGCATGGAAAACAGGTCACTTCAAAGGACTCTGCGCAGAAAACGGCGCCGTCGTTGATTGCTACTGGGAAAACGGCAAGGTTCACAAAATCAAGATAAAATCAAAAATAGGAGGCACCTATTATATATTAATGCCTGATAATTCCGTTAAGGAAATAAAGTTGAAGAAAAATCAAAGTAGAACAGTTAGAAGTTAGGAGTCGTAGGGACGTGATTTATCGCGTCCAATATTGTAGAGACGTGTCAATGACACCGATGAAAATAAACAAGGTGTCGTTGATGCGTATTGGAATTAAAAATTTAAATAATTAAATATGAAAAAACTATTCTTATTAACAACAATTATCGCTTTGCTTTCTTCATGTGTTGAAGATAATGCAAAGGTCGTCGATGCTAATCTCGACATCGTTCCGGTTCCACAAGAAGTGGTGGTTGCCATGAACGACAATGGTTTCCAAATCAATAAAGAAACCGTCATCGTCTATGAAAACGAAGCAAATAAATTCAATGCCGAGTTTTTGCAATCATATTTGAAAAACATCTTCAAATCAAATCTTAAGATTGATGATAAAGCTGAAAATAATTATGTCAGCCTCAATATCGTAAATCCAAGCGAATGCGAAAACTTAGGTCTGACAAACGATAAAGAAGCTTATCTCTTAAGCGTAAGTCTCGACAAAATCGACATTTATGCTATTGACGCAGCTGGTATTTTCTACGGAATCCAGACTCTGATTCAGATGATGCCTAACGACATTTATTCAGAAAATGCTGTCAAAGTCGCTGGCGTCATGTTCCCATCATTAAACATCCATGACAATCCACGTTTTAAATACAGAGGATTGATGTTGGATTGCTCACGCACTTTCTTCGATGTGGATTTCATCAAACATCTTTTGAATGGCTTGGCTCATTATAAAATCAATAATTTCCACTGGCATCTCGCTGACGACCAAGGATGGAGAATAGAGATAAAACAATATCCAAAACTCACAGAATTAGGAGCTTGGCGTGGAGCTGACGAACTTCTTATGCCAGCTTACGGTTCTGGCAACGAACGCAACGGCGGTTTCTACACACAAGAAGAAATCAAAGACATCGTGAAATACGCTGCCGACAGAAACATCAACATCATTCCAGAAATAGACTTGCCAGGACATAGCAAGGCTGTAGCTGTGACATATCCAGAAATCGTTTGCGACATTGATTCTAAACATCTTAGCGTACAAGGCGAGTCAAACAACGTATGGTGCGTCGGTCGTGAAGAAAATTACGAGATGCTTGAAAACATTTTCGCTGAATTGGTAGAACTTTTCCCAAGCAAGATTTATCATATCGGCGCTGATGAAGTGAATATGAATTCATGGCGCGACTGCGAAGTTTGTCAGAATCTTATGAAAGAAAAAGAAATGACAGAACTCGTTGAGTTACAAAATCATTTTGTAAGAAGAATAGAAAAGATTTTGGATAAATACGGAAAGACAATGGCAGGCTGGGACGAAATCCTCGATGGCGGAAATCTCCTTGAGACAACAATTCCTTACGTCTGGCAAAACTCAGAAAGAGGCATCAAATCCGTAAAGGCTGGTCAGCCAACAGTTATGCAAGTCGCTCAGTATATGTACTTTGACATGAAACAATCTCCAGACGAACGCGGTCTTAAATGGGCAGCAATCATTCCATTGGACACCGTTTATTCCTTCGACCCAATAGGCAATTTCGAGTTGACAGACGAAGAAGAAAAACTCGTTCTCGGAATCCAAGGCGGACTCTGGACAGAATGCGGTCAGGTTCCTGGTTATGCACATTATCAGCTTTTCCCTAAAGTTCTCGTGCTTTCAGAAATCGGCTGGTCAGCTTACGAAGACAGAAACCTCGACTATTTCAAGAAGAGATTGTATGACAGTCATTTGGAAAGATTGTATAATATGAACTTCGAGTTCAGAGTAGCGCCACCGACAGTTAAATACGAAGACGGCAAACTCGTCGCTGAAAAAGACTACGACTTTTTAGTCATTCGTTACACAGACGACAAATCGACACCTACATTAGAATCAGCGGAATATACAGAAGCAATAACTACAGATAAGCCTGAAAACTACCGCTTCGCTACATTCTACAAAGAACGTCCAAGCATCGCAAGAGGCGCACAAAACATTGACTTATATCATTATCAAAAACCAGCGACCACAATCACATCTAACGTTCCCATGGAGCAGGATATCAACGTCTTGGTTGATTATAATTTGAATACATATTGCAACACAGCGCGTCCTGTTGAAGCCGGCGATTATTTCTTATACACATTTGAAAATCCTGTCGAATGCGAAAAGATTTTAGTCGGAACTGGACACTACGGATTAGCAATCGTCGGACTTCCAAATGCAAGAATTGAATGGTCTTACGACGGTGAAAACTTCATCAAAGGCGAGGACTTCGTTTATGATTACTTCGACGGTTACAAAGCAGAAATCCATCCAGAACAAGCAGTCAAGGCAGTTAAAATCGTCGTCACTGGAATAGGAGAGTGCGAATATGCTATTTTACAAGACCTTAGGATTAATTCATAATGCATAATTCATAATTGTAGAGACGTATCAATTACACAATAAAAATAAACAATATGTAATTGCTGCGTCTCAAGAATTGGGAGTTGAAAACGGAAAACTGAAAATGGAAAATTGAAAATTAACTTTCCATTTTCAGTTTTCAATTTTCAATTAAAATGTATTTGCGTTTTTGCGAGATAATTTAAAGCCCTGAAAGGGCGAAACAAATATAGGATAAGGCAACGCCTTATCAATTAGGAGTAGCGACTCGGAGTCAGTAGCACCCAATGCGTTAGGGATTGAAGCGGCATCCTTTTGGAGCGCAGCGGAAAAAGATATAGCGGAAAGCCCGACGGTGATAGCCGGAACGCCCTAAAACAATTCATAATTCATAATGCATAATTCATAATTGTAGAGACGTATCAATTACACAATAAAAATAAACAATATGTAATTGCTGCGTCTCAATTATTTTTTATTAATAACTAAAAATTTAGTTGCATAATTAAAAAACATATTGTACATTTGTATCGTTAATTCAAAAAAAATAATTCTATGGAAAATATAAAAGAACTCACAAAGGCAGAAGAACAAGTGATGCAAGTGCTTTGGAAGATTGAAAGCGGATTTGCAAACGAGATAATGGCAAACTTTCCAGAACCGAAACCGGCTTACAACACAGTGCTAACCATCGTAAGAATATTAGAGAAAAAAGGATTCGTGTCGCACGAAACATTCTGCAAGGCAAACAGATATTATCCTCTGATTTCAAAATCGGATTATTCGCATAACACGCTCAGCGGATTAGTTAAAAATTATTTTAACAATTCATATAGCGAATTGGTGTCGGCTTTTACTCAGAAGGAAAGCTTCACGATAGAGCAATTGGAAGAACTTAAAAACATGATTGATAAAGCGTTAAAGAAATAACTATGATAACTAATTTGATACTCACATTTGTAGCGACAATGGTTTTGTATCTTGCATACAAATTATTGTTCCGCAACAGCAACAGATTCCAGCTCAACAGAATCGTCCTGCTTACGATTTCCATTTTCGCTTTCGCGCTTCCTTTCATCAGAATAAACATTGAAGGACAACAGTTTCAGGAAATGCCTTCATTTAAACAGGAAATGGATGTGATATTTTACAATGATGCGATAATGGAAGCTCCTGTCGAGACAAACACATTATCCATTACAGATATAATTTCATACATATATATAATAGGTGTGGTTTTCTTCCTGATGAAATTTGTTTATAATATCTTTAAAATTTATAAGATTAAAGCAGGGAAGAAGATTGAGACAATTGATAATGTTAATTTCATATATACAAATGAAAGTCACGTTCCTTTCTCATTCTTTAATAATGTTTTTATCGGCACTTCGACAAGCTCAGCGACCGATAATGAGGTGCCTGAGCCTGTCGAAGGCAATGCTAATATATTGATTATAAAACACGAGATGAGTCATGTGAAGAACCATCATTCCGTTGATGTCATTCTTATGGAAATAATGATTGCCTTTCAATGGTTCAATCCTTTCATTAGAATGATTAAGAACGATTTGAAGAGCAATCATGAATTTATTGCCGACAGCGAAGCGATTAAGAATGAAGACGAAAAATCGAACTATATGATGCTATTGTTACAGCAGTGCACGGCTTACGACTTTAGCACGATAGCTAATAATTTCAGTTTTTTATTAACCAAAAAAAGAATTAGTATGATTACGAAAAATCAGAAAGTAAAGGGTTCGGTAATCAAGGTGTTACTGACTCTTCCAGTGTTCGCATTGTTGATTTTACTTAACACTCAATGTGATAACACAAAACCTAATGATGAGAAACAATCTACCGTAGTCAAAGCTGATGAAAATGCAGGTCAGCTTTTGGGAACTATTGTCGATAGATTCACAGAAAAACCTATTGCACTTGCAACAATTTTATTGGAAAAAGATGGTAAAGAACTCTATTACACTACTTCCGATAAAAATGGAAGATATGAGATAACAAAAATTAAAGCTGGTGCATATAATGTGAAAGTAAGTTGTGAAGGTTACGAAACAGTCACTATTAGAGATGTTAACATTCCTGTCAAGAAACTCACATTTCAAGACTTCTGGTTAAAAAATAAAGAAGCATCAGCAGCACCCTCACAGGAAGTCGTTTTAGGTCAAGACTCTATTCACAGAGTTGTTGAAGTGATGCCACAATATCCAGGCGGACCAAATGAGATGATGAAATATCTACAAGAAAACATCAAATATCCTCAATCAGCGAAAGATAACAAGATTGAAGGAAAAGTATTTGTTTCTTTTGTTGTTGAGAAAGATGGCAGTATCACCAATGCAGCAGTCATGAGAGGCATTGACAAAGAATGTGATGCCGAAGCATTAAGAGTCGTTGCTTCAATGCCAAAGTGGACACCAGGACAACACAAAGGTGAAAACGTAAGAACACAATTCACAATTCCTATTTATTATAAATTCAATTAATGGAAAGGCTACTTCGGTAGCCTTTTTCTCTCAGAGCCAAAATCCGTAGTCTGTTGACTATTAACAAAAAAGTTAAAATCTTTTATATTTTTTTCTCTTGACAAAGGATGTTTGAGATTGTAAATTTGTAAATAATTTAAAATTTAGAACTATGCCAAAATTAAAGATTCAAGAAGTTGAAATCAATGTTACAAAATTCAATAATGAAGATTATATCTGTCTAACCGACATGATGATGGCTAAAGACGGCGAGTTTTTTGTCACAGATTGGTTGAGAAACAAAAACACTTTGGAATACATTGGTATTTGGGGAAAGGTATATAATCCTAATTTTAATTACGGTGAATTCGCCATAATTGATAGTGCTAATCAATTTGGAAAGTATGAATTCGGAATTGATAAAAACTGGCAAATCTCAATCGGAGAAAGTTCTATACTTGAATAAAATGGCAATCGAACAATTGACGGTATTATATAAATACGATAACAAATTATTAAACGATTTTAATGAATAAGCATTGAGCTAATAATTTCAGTTTTTTATTAACCAAAAAAAGAATTAGTATGATTACGAAAAATCAGAAAGTAAAGGGTTCGGTAATCAAGGTATTACTGACTCTTCTGGTATTTGCATTGTTGATTTTGCTTAACACACAATGTGATAACACAAAACCTAATGAGGAAAACAAAGTAGCTCAAGTTGTTGAAAATAATTCTGAAGAGACACAATCCAATCTGACTTCGGTACAAAAAGTAGGAAGCCTTGCAGGAACTGTCTATGATGCAGAAACCAAACAGCCACTTGCCGCTAATGTCATATTGGAAAAAGATGAAAACGAATTCTACAACACCACAGCCGACAAGAACGGAAAATATGAATTTATATCTGTTCCAGCTAGTCGTTATAAATTGAAAGCGTTTTATGAAGGATATAATACTGTAACAGAAAAAACCATTTATATCCCTGCCGATAAATTTAGTTCTATAGACATTGATTTAATTGATGGCAAGCGTCATACACTAAAAAATAAAAATTCTTCATCACAGAAAGTCGTTGCAAGTCAAGACTCTATTTACAGAGTCGCTGAAGTGATGCCACAATATCCAGGCGGACCAAATGAGATGATGAAATACATTCAAGAAAACATCAAATATCCTCAATCAGCGAAAGATAACAAGATTGAAGGAAGAGTATTTGTTTCTTTTGTCGTTGAGAAAGACGGCGGTATCACTAATGCGGCAGTCATGAGAGGCATTGACAAAGAATGCGATGCAGAAGCATTAAGAGTCGTTTCCTCAATGCCAAAGTGGACACCAGGACAACACAAAGGTGAAGTCGTAAGAACACAATTCACAATTCCTATTTATTATAAGTTTAATTAAAGGAAAGGCTATGGGAAAGTCTGCATAACACACAGTTTAATTACCTCGAATTCGAGGCAATTGAAAAAGAATCTGGATTGAATAGTACCTGGAAAGTATGAATTCGGAATTGATAAAAACAGGCAAATCTCAATCTGAAAGAGCTCTCTACTTGAATAAAATGGCAATCGAACAATTGACGGTATTATATAAATACGATAACAAATTATTAAACGAATTTAATTCTGATGACAATGAATAAGCAATTAAGGAATTGGGGACGAGGACAGGGAACGGGAACGAGATTTTTCTTTGCGTTATTATTTGATTACATCAACCAACCGCCAATTGTTAATTGTAAATTATAAATTATACATTATCAACGTTTTACCCCCCCCGAAAATTTTAAAAAACACTTGCTTTTTTGAAATAAAATTATAAACTTTGCGGAGAGAGTTAGGAGTGTTGTAGAGACGCGTCAATGTAACCATAAAAATGAACACGCATTGACACGTCTCAAGAATGAAAAATGCACTCTGCGTTCCTCTGCGTCTATGCGAGAGAAATAAAGCCATGAAAGGGCGTAACAAATATAACGTACGGCATCGCCGTATGATAGGAGATAAAATTATGAAAAGACTACTACTCACAATCACGCTTATCCTCTGCGGAATGACACTTTTCGCGCAGAAAACAGTAGATATTGAAGTCAAAGTCGTCAACGACAATGGCGAGCCGATGCAGAATGTAAGTGTCCGCAATGACGACGGCTATCTTCTCGGCATTTCCGACTGGCGCGGCGAACTGAAACTGCGTTCCGTGAAAGCCGGTGATATGATGGACTTCAGCCATGTGGCTTATCACGAGATGGAATATAAGATTACTGAAGACGATATTAAGAATAAATTCTTTACAGTAAAGATGTTCATGAAGTTCTATGAGCTGCCAGAAGTGACGATAGTGGAAAACGTTCCGCATGTAGCGTATGATAATAAGGTGGTGAGCGTCGCCGATTATGAGATGAATGAACAAGGCATATATCTCCTCGCTCACAGGATGCGAAATTATTCTCTTCTTCATCTTTCGTATGATTTCGACACTTTGGCTGAGATAGAGCTTCCTCGTAAGTTCGACCATTTTTATAAAGATGTCTATGACCAGATTCATGTCTTGAGTCAGGATTCTGCTTACTGGGTTGGCACGATGAAACGTGACGGCGAATATGCTGGCATGGTTCTCACGATGGGTATCAGAATAGAACAGTTCTTGTACATCCACGCTCATGTCTCTGCCGCTACCGACCAAGTCATTATCACGCATTTATATACGAACAGAGGTCAGGAGCTTTATTATTTCGACATCGGTGAAAATGAAGAAAAGAAGATTGACACTACTGTCCTTGAACATATCAGATGGGAAGAGGGCTGCATGTTGATGGAGAACGTAAGGAAATTCGGTCCGATGGGATGGAGAGGCGAGGCGCAGGCTCTTTTCGAGAAGCCTATTTATGATCCAGTTTTTAATATGAATAATGAAATATTCATCTTTAACTTTGAAGATAATATCATCAACCATTACGACAACAGAGCAGAAAAACTTAACACTTTTCCGCTTACATTTCACAAACATAACAGCTGGAACAACAAAGTGCGTCTTGTGGAAGGCTGGAACAAGAAAGTGCTGATGGATGAACATAATTCTGCCTTCTATGCAGTGTTCCTGAATCAAGGTGTTACAACATTGAAGAAGATAGACGTAGCTCATGGAACAGTAAGCAACTCTGCTGTCTTCGGCGGATTTCCTTTCATCGAGAAACTGAAAATATATAACGGCAAAGCCTATTTTCTATATGCTAACGATTATACCAATAACAAGAGATTATATGAGGTTGCTATTGAATGAAAGCATTGATCTACGAGCCAGGAGCCTTGAGCAATTCGAAAAAAGCTCACAGCTCATAACTCACAACAAAAAAATAAAACCATGAAAAAACTACTACTCACAATCACACTTATTTTCTGCGGAATGACATCTTTCGCGCAAAGCGTGATGCCTATTAAAGGTGTTTGTCTCGATGACAGAAATAAGGCTCTTGAAAATGTCGGCATTTATTCTATAGATTCTACATTGTTGGCTGTGAGTGATAATCAAGGACAATTCACATTGTTTTCTTCAAAAGAAGGTGATTCTATATTTGCTAGTCATCTCGCTTACGAGAATGTTAGTTGTGTCATCAATAAACAGGATTATACAAATACGCTCGTCATAAGGATGAATATCTTTTCAACGATTTTGCCGGAAGTTGAAATTGTAGGTAATATCCCTCGTGTGGCATACGATAACAAGGTTATAAGCATTGAAGATTATGAGATTAACGATAAAGGAATCTATATCATCGCTAAGAGAAGACGTAACGCAGCATTGCTCCATCTTAATTTCAATTGTGACACCTTAAAGGAAATTAAGATTTCCAATAAGTTTTATAATCTTTTTAAAGATGTATATGGCGAGATGCATCTTGTCTCCAACAAAGAAGTTTGGCAGGTCGGTCATCTGATGATGGACGATAAGTTTCTTGAGATGAGACTTCTCTATCATTCATCACTCGAAAATTTTCTAAAGTCTTTCTCTAATGTGGCGTGCGCTACCGATAGCATCGTCGTAACAGGACAATATTTCTTTTATAACACAGAACTTTATTATTATTTCTTTAAGACCGACGGTAGCAAGAAACAGAATCTCTTACATCATATCATCGATAAAGAGGGAAGAGAACTGGCGATTAATATGAGTAAGTTCGGCGGATTCGATAGAGCTGGCAATATGTTCCAACGACCGATTTATAATCCGATATTTAAGACCGATAGTACTTTGGTATTATTCTCATTCAGTGAAGATAAGTCTATAATATATAATCATCTTGGAGAACAGATAGAAGAGAATCCTCTTGGATTCCATAAATACAAACATTGGAGCGGCAAGATGAAAGTGATTCAAAAATGGAATAAAAAAGTCATTCTTGATGAAGCGACTTCTAAGTTCTATACCACATTCGTGGAAGATGGAATCACGACGATAAAGAAAATTAATATTGAAAAAGGAACGGCAGAAACCGTTTCTGTCTTGGGAGGATTCCCTTTCATCGAGAATCTGAGAATCCACGGTGGTAAAGCTTATTTCTTGTTTGCCGATGATAATTCAGGAAACAAGAAATTATACGAGGTTGCTATTGAATGAAAGCATTGAGCTACGAGCCATGAGCCTTGAGCAATTCAAAAAAAGCTCACAGCTCATAGCTCACAGCTCATAACAAAAAAATAAAACCATGAAAAAACTACTACTCACAATCACACTTATCCTCTGCGGAATGATGTCTTTCGCGCAGAATGATTATTATTCTGTAATCAAAGGTAATGTGGCAGAAAAGAATGTAAACATTTCTATTATCAATACAAAATTCGGCGTGAGTTCCGACGATAAAGGCGATTTCATAATGATGTTGCCAAAGATGGAAAAGCAAGTCGGACTGTTGTTTTCGTGCATCGGTTATGAAGATACCTTAGTAAGCGTGATTCCGAATCGTGATACGATAAACATCAATTTCAAGATGAAGGAAACTTCATATATGC
>JBGVET010000008.1:0-6733 GCA_045120395.1 Candidatus Limimorpha sp. | reverse complement strand
GAACTCAGCTTATAGTCTTGTGGTCTTGTAGTCTTATAGACTTTCTTCTCCGTATGGCGTTGCCATGACGTTGTATATGTTGGAGCCTTTCAGGCTATTTATCCTCGGTGCCTGAGCCTGTCGAAGGCAGAACTCAGCTTATAGTCTTGTGGTCTTGTAGTCTTATAGACTTTCTTCTCCGTATGGCGTTGCCATGACGTTGTATCTGTTGGAGCCTTTCAGGCTATTTTCAATTAACAATAAAAAAACCTCAGAACTTCAAATTTTGAGATTCTGAGGTTTTTAGTTTATGAGTTTTATTCTATGTCTTATTTCTTAATATTTGGTAATTCCAAACCGTAGCCTTTTTTCTTGTCTTCGCGTTTAAGCCATAATCCGAAGAATAAAGCGAGAACGCCGAATGAAGAGAAGATAATCATTGGCATTGTGTAGCCGCCTGTTGCGTCGAGGACTTTACCAATGATAACAGGAACGAGGAGGAGTCCCCAGTTTTGAATCCAGAAGATTACGCAGTATGCTGAACCAAGGATGCGTTCGTCGATGATTTTTGGTACTGATGGCCATAAAGCTGCTGGTACCAATGAGAATGAAACGCCGAGGATAGCGATGATAGCGATAGCTAATCCTTTAGATGGGAATGCTGGGAGTAAGAATGCGAAGCTGAGGTGACATGCAATCATGATGATTGAACCAATCATAAGCATTGATGCAGCTTTACCTTTGTTGTCGATGAAACCACCAAGGAAAGGAGTGAGAATCATAGCGAGGATTGGGAAACAGCTGAAGAGCTGTGCGCCGTTTTCAATACCTAAAGTTTGGTTAAGGAAGTCTGGAGCATATCTTTGGAATGGGAATATTGCAGAGTAGTACAATACGCATAAGAGAGCTACCAACCAGAACATTTTGCTTGTGAAGATTTTGCCTAAGTCGCTGAACTTGAATTCTTCTTCTGAACTTTCTTCTGTTACTTCGCCAGCTGCTGTAAGTTCTTTGTCTAACTTACGATCCATGAATACGAATACAGTGTAGAATATAAGACCGATGCAAAGTAATGCTGCGCCGAAAGCTACAGGAGCTGAGATTACGTTGTTGAATTTGTCATATACGAATGGTGATAACCACATTGCTGCGAAAACACCAAGACGTGCGATTGACATTTCCAATCCCATTGCCATAGCCATTTCTTTGCCTTTGAACCATTTAGCGATAGCTTTTGAAACTGTTGTACCAGCCATTTCGCAGCCACAACCGAAGATCATAAAGCCGAAGCAAGCGAGTTTTGCGCTAGCAGGAAGAGTTGTCCACCATGAGTTGAGCCATGTTTCTAAACCGCTGCCACTGAATAAGTCGCTGACAGCATAGAATTTGATGCCTGCGCCGATAACCATAAGTGATGCTGACAAAAGACCTGTGAAACGGATACCCATCTTGTCAAGGATGATACCTGCGAAGATGAGGAAGAGACAGAATACGTTGAGGAAGTATTCTGATGCAGCGTATGTACCGAATGTTGTGCTGTCCCAGTTAAGTGATGTTTCTAAGGCGTTCTTCAATGGTGAGAGGAAGTCTACAAACATATAAGCGAAGAACATCATCATTGCGATGAGAAGTAACGCTGACCAACGAGCAAATGCTGAGTCGCGTAATGTTTGAAGTTTTTCTGTCATAATAGATTATTGTTTAAAAAATTATTCAAATTGTTTGCTTTGAGAAGTGAGCTATGAGCCTTGAGCTTATTTTTTTAAGCCCATAGCTCATAGCCCATAACTCATGGCTTATCTAACTGGAAGTTGAACTACTTCTTTCAATTCGCCGTTAACGATTTGTTTTGCGAAGTCAGCAACAGACTCGATTGTAACGTTTTTGATGATGTTTTCGTATTCTGTTACGTAGTCGATACCTTCTCTTTCTAATGAGCTGATAACGCTTGTCCAGAAGCTGTTTTCTTGGAGTTGTTCAACTCTCTTCTTGAGTTTGTTTTCCAATACTTTAGAAAGGTCTTCTTGTCTTGGACCGTTTTCTGCCATGTCTTTTAGACCAGCTTTAGCGATATCCATCAATGTAGCATAAACTTCGTCGTTTGTATCGAAAACAATGTAGAACATGAATTCTTCTGATGGTCTGTTGTTTACTTGACCCATGACACCAACGCCGTAAGTGCCGCCTTGTTCTTCACGGATTGATTTTGTATAAACGATATCGAGAACGTCTGAAAGGATACCCATATAAATGTTGTTATAGAGGTTATATTCCATATCGCCTGTGTAAATCATATAGACAGAAGTCTTAGGGTCTTGCATTTCTTTTCTGTAGTGTGTTGTGTAGTTTCCTTCTGTGATGCCGAGGCCAACATCGCTCCAGTTTTCTTTACGTTTGTTTTTCTTCAAAGAACCTAAGTATTGTTCTACGAGTGGCTTGAATGTTTCAACGTCGATGTTACCAACGAATGTGAATACGAAGTTGTTAGGGTCTGCGAAACGGTCTTTATACATTTCCATTGCTTTAGCGTAGTCAACTTTGTCGTAGTCTTCAACGTTCATTCTTAAACGTAATGGGTGGTTGTTGTATAATACCTTTGTCAATGAGTCTGACAATGTGATATTTGGATTTAACTCCATATTTTTCAACATAGCTTTTGTACGTTGCATTGTTGATTGGAATACTTCTTCGTCAGCGCGTGGTGCTGTGAAGTATAAGTATGTGAGTTGTAACATTGTTTCCAAGTCTTTAGGTGAACAAGAGCCGCTCATGCCTTCTGAATATGTGTAGATGCTTGGATAAACGCTAGCTTTCTTGCCAGCGAGAACTTTAGGAAGGTCGATAGCGCTGAATTCGCCGACGCCGCCCAATGTGATGATGTCACCTAAGTTTTGGAGTGTGTATGGGTCATCTTGTGGAAGTGCTGACAAACCACCTTCGCTGTATGCGCTCATTCTGATTTCGTCGTCTTTGAATGTTGTTTGTTTGAAGATGACTTTCATGCCGTTGCTGAGGATCCATTCTGTTGTGCCGAATGTTTCGTTGAATGATTCTTTCTTGACTTTACCAGCTTTAGGAAGCTTAGCAATCATAGGACCTTCGAATACTTCTTCTTCGTATGCTTCAACTTCCATAGCGAAAGCTTTGTTGTACATTGCTAACAATTCTTCTTCTGTTGGAAGTGTTTCGCCTTCTTTTTGAGGAGCTGTCAATGTGATGACGAGGTTGTCTTCTCTGATGAGTTGAGCAGCAAACTGATTGATAGCTTCTAATGGGAGGCTAGGGATAACTTGTTGGTATAATTGGTATTCTGTCTCAATGTCCATCATTGGTTCATTGTGTAAGAAGTGTTCCAAACAAGCGTCAACATGTTTTTCGTTTTCTGTATTGTTTCTTTCATTGTATGCGCTTTCAATTCTCTTCATGAAGTCGGCTTTAGCTCTTTCATATTCTGAAGCTGTGAAGCCATATTGTTGCATACGTTTGTTTTCTACTACTAAAGCTGTGAGAGCTTCTTCGATGCTAGCAATGTCTTTTGGCACAGCATAGCTTGTCCAAGCAGCTTTTGTTGGAGCTAAATAGTAATCGCCGAAGTAGCTGTAACCACCAACGAATGGAGGGTTAGGTTTTTGTGTGAGTTCTTGTAATCTGTTGATTTGCATTTCTGAAATCAAGTTGAAAACATATTGTGTCATCCAATAGTCAGGAGTTTGCTTGTATTCATCTGGAGTAACATCGTGTTTGTAGAATATTTGCAAGCTTGTTGATGTTAATTCAGGGTCTGAAGCGATAGCTACGATTGGTTCAGCATTGTCTTCAATCATGAATCGTGTTCTTTCTGCTGGGTTTACTGGAGCAGGGATGTCAGCGAACATTTCTTTGATACGAGCTTCGATAGCATCGACGTCGATGTCACCAACGATAATCAAGCCTTGGAGGTCTGGACGATACCATTTGTTGTAGTAGTCGCGGAGTTCTTGGTAAGTGAAGTTAGCGATGACTTCTTTTGTTCCGATTGGAAGACGTGCGCCGTATGGGCTGTTAGGATACATTATTGGGAATAATGTTTCTTGAGCGCGACGGTTAGCACCGCCTGTTGTACGTTCTTCTTCGAGGATAACGCCACGTTCGTTGTCGATTTCTTCTTCTTCAAGAGAGATGAAACTTGACCAGTCGTGGAGGATGAGGAGACATGTGTCGACTAAGCCTGGTAGGTCTGTCTGAACGTTTGTCACCATGTAAACTGTTTCGTCGATAGCTGTGTAAGCGTTGAGGTTTTCGCCGAATTTAACGCCTCTGCTTTGGAGGTAGTTTCTCAATGTCATTCCTGGAAGGTTTGTTGTTCCGTTGAATGCCATGTGTTCGAGGAAGTGGGCGAGACCGCGTTGGTTTTCTTCTTCTAATACTGAACCGACTTTCTGTGCGATGTAGAAGTCAGCTCTGTTAGCTGGTTTTTCATTGTGACGGATGTAATAAGTCATACCGTTTTCCAATTTACCGTATCTTACGTTAGGGTCCATTGGAAGTTGTGCAAAGCTATTGAGGCTGAATAATACAACCATCAATAATGATAATAAATGCTTTTTCATAAGTTGTTATTTAATAAGTTGATTTTTAATTTTAATATAAATGAACTACATATTTTTCTACGAAGAAAGGTTCTGCAAACCATTTGGTGATAGATGTTGTTTTACGTTTCCAGTTCTTTGGAACCTCGCGTAATTCTTGTTCTATGTCACCGCCTTTAAGATATAAAATGCCACCAGCTTCGATGTCGTTGTGGATACGTAATTTATTGCCGACCCAGCCCGCAATCTCTGGCAGACGTGTCACGCCGCGACTGGTGATGACATCGAACTTTTCTTTTACGTTCTCAACGCGTTCTTGAATGGCTCTCACGTTCGTAAGTCCTAATGACTCTGCAACTGCTTGAACGACTTTGATTTTCTTGCCGATGCTGTCGACTAATAAGAAGTCGGTCTGAGGAAACATTATCGCTAATGGGATGCCAGGGAAACCGCCGCCAGTGCCGACGTCCATGACTTTCATGCCTGGCAATAAGGTGAAATATTTGGCTATGGCTAATGAATGTAAGACATGATGCTCATAGAAACTGTCCATGTCTTTACGTGAAATGACGTTGATCTTACTGTTCCAATCTTCGTATAAAGATTGCAAAGATTGAAATTGCAGTAATTGATTTTCAGTGATTTCTGGAAAGTATTTTTTTACAATAGTATAATCCATACATATATATATTAATCGAGCAAAGATAAGAAAAAATGATTAAGTATACTATAAAATAATTTCTAAAAATGACTAGAGATAACGTGGTGATAAAAATAAAAGTATGTGCGAATTCGTTATTTTTGTATTTTTACCGAAAAATTATGAGAATTAAGCTTTTGGCATATATTGTTCTATTTCTCGCCATTTTTTTATGGCATGATGAAGCTTATTCTCAAGCCAAGTCGCAGGATGTGCTGAATTATATCGAACGGTATAAAGACATAGCGATGAGAGAGATGCAGGAGTATAAAATCCCTGCTTCTATAACACTGGCTCAGGGATTGCTGGAATCGGGTAACGGCAAGAGCGAGCTGTCAAGAAAATCAAATAACCACTTCGGAATAAAATGTCATAAGGACTGGACAGGCAAGCGTACTTATCACGATGATGACGAGAAAGGTGAGTGCTTCCGAGTTTATGACGACCCAGAACAATCTTATCGCGACCATTCGAAGTTCCTCGCAGATAGACAACGTTATGCTTTTCTCTTCGATTTGAAAATAACAGACTACAAAGGCTGGGCTAAAGGTCTCAAACAAGCAGGCTACGCTACACTTCCTGTCTATGCTAACATCTTGATTAAACTTATTGAAGAATACAACCTAACTCAATATGATGAGATGGTGGTGAAAGGGAAGTTTAAATATAAAGACACCAAGACATCAAGACGCCAAGACACCAAGCCTACTAAAGATAAAGGACAAAAGGTTAAGGTTGATAATGACATTGTTTATATTCCTTACAATATTACCGAAGCTGAAGTTGTGGGCAAAACTCCTGACGGACGTTATATCCGCGAGAATAATAAGGTGAAGTTTATTTATGCCAAAGAAGGAGAGAGCGTTTATTATCTTGCTGATATGTTTTGTATCTACGATTATCAAATCATAAAATATAACAATCTCGGCAAACGCAGGACTCTCAAGGAAAATGAGATTATTTATATTGAACCTAAGAAAAATAAAGCTTCAAAAAAATATAAATACCACACCATACAAAAAGGCGAGACGCTGTCATACGTCTCTCGTACTTACGCCGTAAAACTGAAGTCATTATACCAGATGAACGACATGAATGAGAATACGATTCTTCATGTTGGAGATAATATAAGGCTTAGATGATGGAGTTTTAAGACACCAAGTCACTAAGACGCCAAGTCACTAAGTCACTAAGTTTCTAAGTTTCTGAGTTTCTGAGTTTCTGAGTTTCTGAGTTCAGTGTTAGAGTTCAGAGTTCCGCGGAGCCTGAGCCTGTCGAAGGCAAAGCAAGGCGCTTCGACAAGCTCAGCGACCAATCAGCCAACAGCCTTAGTTAAAGTTCAAAGTTCAGAGTTCAAAGTTCAAAGTTGGTATAATTGCCAAAAATGGTTGGTAAAATCAATATAACCCATTAGTACATAGATAAATATAATAACTTTGATGAAAACGTTTTCATCAAAGTTATTTTTATTTCAAAATTTGATAGT
>JBGVET010000007.1:0-9539 GCA_045120395.1 Candidatus Limimorpha sp. | reverse complement strand
GTCTTGCATGACACCATTACAAGCAAGAAAAGAAGTGTGAATATCAACGAATAAGCTCTGTAACAATTCAGTTTCATAATCTTTAAATTTGGCTGTAAAGTTAAAAAAATTACTTGAATATTTCATTGTATTTTCTTAATTTCGCGAACTAAAATTTTGTTCAAATAAATATGAAAATTAGAGTAAAAAAAATCATCACTATTGGTATTATTGCATTGACATTAATATCATGTTCAGGAGAATTAAAGAAAGCAGACTACCAAGTAATTCCGCTTCCTAAAAACATTACCGAAAATGTTAATGAAAGACCTTTTATTCTTTCAAAAGATGTCATAGTAACATATCCAACATCACAAGCTGAACTGCTCAAAGAAGCCAATTTTTTAACAGAATTTCTTAATGAAATTTTAGGATATGAGTTAAAAGTAGAAGCAAGTGACTCTTTCAAAAACGGAGCAATTAATTTAAGCGTAAACCCAACTCTTTTTACTAAAAAAGACTCACATAAAATTATTGTAAATGAGAATAATATAAATATAACCTCAAGTGATACTTCAAGCTTATTTTACGCTATTCAAACATTAAGAAAGAGCCTTCCATTCGATGCAAAAGGTGAAAATATAGCAATGCCTGCAGCTGAAATTTACGACTATCCACGCTTCGGTCACAGAGGCATGATGCTCGACGTAAGCCGCCACATTTTCCCTCTCGATTCCATCAAAGAATACATCGACCTGATGGCCTTGCATAACATGAATAAATTCCACCTCCACCTCACCGACGATCAAGGCTGGAGAATCGAGATAAAGAAATACCCAAAACTCACTGAAGTCGGAGCATGGCGTTCTGGAACAAAAATCGGCAAGAGCGAGACATTCGACACAATTCGTTACGGTGGTTTCTACACACAAGAAGAACTCCGTGATTTAGTAAAATACGCAGCAGACCGTCACATCACCATCATTCCAGAAATCGACCTTCCAGGTCACCAGTTAGCAGCATTGGCAACATATCCAGAACTTGGTTGCACAGGCGGACCATACGAAGTATGGAAACAATGGGGCGTTTCTGACGATGTAATCTGCGCTGGCAACGAAGACGCGATGCGTTTCCTAGAAGACGTCTTGACAGAAGTGATGGACATCTTCCCTAGCGAATACATACACATCGGCGGCGATGAATGTCCTAAAGTACGCTGGGAACAATGCCCAAAATGCCAAGCTAAAATTAAAGAACTCGGATTTAAAGACGATGAGCATTTCAAAGCAGAAAACTATCTCCAAAGCTATGTCATGACAAGAATGGAGAAATTCGTAGAAGACCACGGACGTAAAGTCATCGGCTGGGATGAAATCCTCGAAGGCGGTCTCGGACCAAACGTAACCGTCATGAGCTGGAGAAGCATCGACGGCGGCAAAGAAGGCGCAAAACAACACCATGACGTCATCATGACACCTTGCTCCCACCTCTACTTCGACTATTATCAAACCGACAACACAGATGATGAGCCACTCGCAATCGGAGGTTATATCCCTGTTGAAAGAGTCTACGAATTTGAACCAATTCCTTCAGATTTGACAGAAGAAGAAGCAAAACATATTCTTGGCGCACAAGGAAACCTCTGGGTTGAATACATCAAAGACATGAATACAGTATTCTACAGAATATTACCAAGAATGGACGCATTGACAGAAGTACAATGGGTTTTACCAGAACAAAAAGACTACGACAGCTTCCGCAAACGCGCATACAAAATGGTCGAGTTCTATGACATCAAAGGCTGGAACTACGCAAAACACATTTTCGACATCGACGTAGAAATCGTTCCTAACGTAGAAGCAAAATGCATCGACGTGACAATGTCGAAGTTCGGCGAAGGCGATATTTTATACACCTTAGACGGAACAGACCCATTGACAAACGGAACAAAATACACAGAAGCACTTAAACTTACTGAAAACGCCAAATTAAGAGCCATCGTCAAGAGAGCAAAGAGCGTAGGCAAAGAATTCAAGACAGACATCGAACTCAGCAAGTCATCAATGAAGCCTATCAAATTGAAGAACGAACCACACGAAAACTATCGTTTTGATGGAGCCAACACTTTGATTGACGGTTTGTCTGGTGGCAAGAACTACAAAACCGGTCGTTGGATTGCTTTCTTCGGAGAAAATCTTGACGCAAAAATCGACATGATAGAAGAACAAGAGATAAGCAATTTGTCATTCCAATGCAATTTAACCAAAGGAGATTGGATTTTCAACGCCAAGTCTGTAAAAGTTTTAGGATCTAACGATGGCGAAAATTACGAAGAAATTCATTACAAAGAATTCCCTATCGAGACGATAGCAGAAGACGGTGTTTTATCATATAGCGTTGATTTTGAGAAGACAAGCGTACGTTACGTCAATATTATCATCGAGCCACACATGTGTCCAGAAGGACATTCAGGCTATGGTTATCCAGCATGGATTTTCGTTGATGAATTAAAAATTAACTAATTGAAAAATAATTTTGTACAGACGTAATTCGTAAAGATTTTTTTTGTACTTTTGCACCCGCAAACCTCGGGTAGGTTTAACAGTTAAATTATTATTAACATTTAAAAATTTAGTTTTATGCCAGCAAAAATGAGATTACAAAGACATGGTAAAAAAGGTCAACCATTTTATCATATTGTAATTGCAGACGCTCGCGCACCACGTGATGGTCGCTTCACAGAAAAAATCGGTACCTACAATCCTGTAGCTCAACCAGCTCAAATCAACATCAACTTTGACAAAGCTTTGGATTGGTTAAACAAAGGTGCTCAACCAACAGACACAGTTCGTTCTATCCTTTCACAAAAAGGCGTTTTATTAAAGAAACACTTATTAGTTGGTGTTAAGAAAGGCGCTATGACAGCAGAACAAGCTGAAGTTAAATTCCAAAACTGGATGAAAGAGAAGGAAGCTAAAGCAGCTGAAGAAGTAAAAGCTACAGCAGAACAAAAAAGAGCTATCCAAAAAGAAAGATTAGAAGCAGAAGCTAAAGTTAATGAAGCACGTATCGCTGAATTAGCAAAGAGAAGAGCAGAAGCTGAAGCAGCTGCAGCAGCAGAAAGCGCAGAAGCAACAGAAGAAGCTCCAGCAGCTGAAGAAACAACAGAAGCAGAAGCTTGAGATTCTAAATCTTGATAATAAGAAAATCCGTCGAAAACCTCGGCGGATTTTTTTTGTTTCCACAGAAAATTCCATCCACGAATCTTCACTAATCTTCACGAATGTCTTTTCTCCACGAATCTCGCGGAAAATTCTGTCCACGAATCTTCACGAATCTTCACGAATCTTCACGAAAAGTTTAGGGACGCAGTAAACCACGCCCCTACAATTATGAATTATGCATTAATTCCTAAACACAATTCCTTCCCCATCGTAATCGACGATGATTGGTTTTTCCTTATTAACTTTATCAGACAGAATCATCTTTGAAAGATTGTTGATGAGTTCACGTTGCATCATACGTTTCACTGGTCGCGCACCGTAACGTACGTCGTAACTCGTTTCCGCAATATGTTTCATCGCTTCAGATGTCATCTCGATGTCGATGTCGTTTTTCTTCAACATCTTCTTCAAAGAATGGAACTGCATCGACACGACATTTATAATCTGTTCTTTCGACAAAGGCGTAAACATAATAATGTCATCAATACGATTCAAGAATTCAGGCTTCATAAACTGACGCAAAATCTCCATCACTTTATTTCTCATCTCTTCAAAGTCTGAGTCTGAGTCTGTGTCTGTGTCAGAGTTCAGAGTTCTGCGTTCAGAGTTCTTAGTCATCATCTCTTGTATCGCCATCGCTCCGATGTTGGATGTCATAATGATGATAGTGTTTTTGAAGTCAACCAAACGACCTTTGTTGTCGGTCAGACGACCGTCGTCGAGGATTTGCAATAAGATATTATAAACATCCTGATGCGCTTTTTCTATCTCATCGAGAAGTACGACAGAATAAGGCTTACGGCGTACCGCTTCCGTCAGCTGTCCGCTTTCATCGTAGCCGACATAACCCGGAGGCGCTCCTATCAATCTGGAAACAGAATGACGTTCCTGGTATTCCGACATATCAATACGCACCATATTATTCTCGTCATCGAAGAGGAATTCCGCCAGAGCCTTGGCAAGTTCCGTCTTACCCACGCCCGTCGTTCCCAAGAAGATAAACGAGCCTATCGGACGGCGCGCATCCTGAAGTCCAGCCCTGCTCCTTCTTATCGCATCTGCAACAGCCACAATTGCCTCATCTTGTCCCACAACACGTTTATGTAATTCCTTTTCAAGATTGAGTAGCTTATCACGCTCACTCTGCAACATCTTGTTCACAGGGATACCTGTCCAGCGAGAAACGATTTCCGCTATATCTTCAGCATTAACCACTTCATCAATGAGAGGATTATCACCTTGAACCTTCTTCAATTCAGCCTTAATATTCTCTATATTCTGCTCTGCATTAGGGATCTTGCCATAACGAAGTTCTGCGACGCGACCGTAGTTACCTTCACGTTCAGCGTTCTCAGCTTCGTAACGATAACGTTCTATATTTTTCTTTTCCTTTTGAATCTTTTCGATAAAGCCACGTTCTGTCTCCCAACGAGATTTTATCTTAGAACGTTCGTCATTCAGTTCATCGATGACTTTAGAAAGCTCATCTATTTTCTTCTTATCTTTCTCACGTTTGATAGCTTCGCGTTCTATTTCCAGCTGACGAATCTTACGTTCGATATTCTCCAATTCTTCAGGCAGAGAATTGATTTGCAGTCTCAGACGAGAAGCAGCCTCATCGACAAGGTCGATGGCTTTATCAGGAAGGAATCGATTTGTAATATAACGAATCGAGAGGTCGACTGCCGCTATGATAGCCTCGTCGAGTATTCTCACATGATGGTGATTTTCATACTTTACCTTAAGACCTCTAAGTATTGAGATAGCAGACTCTTCGGAAGGCTCATCTACCATAACTATTTGAAAACGACGTTCAAGAGCTTTATCCTTCTCAAAATATTTCTGATATTCGCTGAGTGTCGTCGCGCCTACGGCTTGCAATTCGCCTCGGGCAAGAGCAGGTTTCAAAATATTAGCAGCATCCATCGCGCCGCTAGTAGCTCCAGCTCCCACAAGAGTATGAATCTCGTCTATAAATAATATTATCTCGCCTTCGCTGTCAACGACTTCCTTCACCACTGTCTTCAAACGTTCCTCGAACTCACCTTGATATTTTGCGCCAGCGATAAGCGCACCCATATCAAGAGAATAGACTTTTTTAGATTTCAGATTTTCAGGCACGTCGCCGCTGACGATTCTCTGTGCCAAACCTTCAGCGATGGCTGTCTTACCGACACCTGGCTCACCTATTAATATAGGATTGTTTTTGGTTCTTCTAGATAAAATCTGCAGCACTCTTCTGATTTCTTCATCACGTCCAATGACAGGATCGAGTTTTCCTGATGATGCCAAGTCATTGAGATTACGTGCGTAAGTGTCAATAGTCAATTGTTTTAAATCCATTTTGTTATTTTTTTTGTTGTTCGTTTTTATTCCATCAAAATTATTTCCATTTCAGTTTAAATGACATTTTGTCACCATACGTTAAAACAATTCAAACGATAAATTTTCTCATCAGAAGACAATGATTATTTTTTCAAAATATGACAATAAATGGCTTTGATTCACATTATTTATATAGAGTTTTTTTTTATCTTTGCAAACATCAAAAAGCATTTTCAGAAATGAATAAAAACATAATAAACAACGTTTTTTCCAAGATAGTCATATTGTTATTTCTCATCATCACATCATTTAGTTTAAAGGCACAGATGAATTGTGAGATAATACTTCCTGAAGGTGTCAGCCTGCCATTATGTTATGGAGAAGAGACAAGCTTGGAAGTAAAAGAAAAATCAGCGGATTACTCATACCAATGGGCCAAAAACGGTATTGAGATTACAGGTGAAACCGACTTCTATCTTAATATTACAGTTACAGAAGACAACATAAAATACAGTGTACGTGTCATCAACACTAAAACTGAAGAAGAATGTAGCGATGAAATAGTCATCACTATGATGAAGCAGTTTAACATCGAGTTTGAGCAGACACAGCTGACATGTAGCAACAATAATGTAGAAAACGGTCAAAATGCCAAAGTCATTGCAACTGCATCTGGCGATGGTTACGAGTCGTTCTCATACGAATGGGAAGCAAAGAACGGAGAGAATATCTGGACCAACCCTAGCAACCCACAAGAAGCCATCGGCTTGAAAGCATGGAGAGAATACATCGTCAACGTGACAGGCTACACCGCAAGTGGCGACAGCTGCGTGCAGACAGCCTCATTCACACCAAGAGCCTACCCTAATCCAAAATTAGAAATCATTTCAGATCCACAAGATACTGCATACATCCAAAATCCGTATGTAAAATTCGGTTTCGAAGGTGACTTAGATTCTATAGAATACAATTCTTGGTCTTGGGCTTTCTACGACAACCCTGACAACCCAAGCGAGATTACAAGCACATCTATCGAACAAGAACCAACAAACATTTACACACAAGTCTCAAAATCGGGACAGTCTTTCAGAGTGGAGTTGAATGTGAAATCTGCAGAATATGGATGCGACACTACATTCTCAAGCAATATCATCGTCTTGCCTGTCAAGTTAAAAATACCTAACATCTTCACTCCTAACGGTGATGGCATCAACGATTATTTCATCATCGACAACGACCCTACAGGTGGCGACGGACAAGAGAATGAAGAAAAAACAAGAGGCTACGAATTCGAGTCATACAATCCATTGAAAGACTATTACGTCAGAAGTGAGTTGACAATTTTTAACAGATGGGGACGTATCGTCTACGAATCTGCAGATTATAACAACGACTGGGACGGTGGCAAACTTCCTGACGGAACATACTTCTACGTACTGGAATGTATAGGAGAATATGATAATCATCGATATCAAGGATCTGTTACGATTTTCGGCAGCGGAAGGTGATTTTTTAGTTAGGAGTTAGGAGTTGGGAGTTATTGACGCGTATAATTAAGAATTATAAATTGAACAATTATTATAAAAAAACGTTAAATAGTAAATAAGAAGGATGAAAAGATTTATTTTGTCATTGATAGTAATATTAGTCTTGGTTTCTTGTGAGACAAAGAGTGATAGTTTGAGTGCTAGTTTAGTCAACAATACAAGTTCAGCAGAAGGTGTCAAGAAAGGTAGCACTCCTGCTATCAAATTTGAAAAGACAGAACACGACTTCGGCAAAATATTGCAAGGCGAACAAGTAAGCTACACTTTCAAATTCAAGAATGTCGGCAACGCACCATTGATTATATCAAGCATTGAGAAGACATGTGGCTGCACAACACCAGAGTTCACAAAAGAACCTATCAAGCCAGGTGACACAGGCAAGATTACAATCTCATACGATAGCAAAGGACACAAAGGTTTCCAAAATAAACGCCTCGTTGTCAAAGCCAACACAAATCCTTCAGAGACTGTTTTAAGAATAAAGGCACAAGTTGAAAATATTAACACATTTTAAATAAATAATTATGAACGCTTTAAACATTACTTTGCTTCAAGCAACACAACAACAATCCTCATGGTCAGGAATTTTTATGATTATCTTAATCTTCGTCGTTTTCTGGTTATTCTTCATCCGTCCACAAAACAAGAGAGCTAAGGAACAACAAAAATTCCGTGAAAACTTACAAAAAGGCGATAAAGTCGTTACAATCGGTGGCATCCACGGTAAAGTTGAAGAAGTTAGAGAACACACTGTAGTCATCAGCGTTGACCACAACACAAAGATCGAATTCGAAAAATCAGCTATTATCCCTAACGCAAGTCAAGTTGGCGGTGCAGCATAATTTCATCTTTAAGAATGGTAAGAAGGAAAAATAACCCACAGACTTTTCAACAGTTCAGCAGCATGATGACATTTGTCTTTATCGCTGCATTGTTTTGGCTTTTGATTAAGTTATCAAGTAATTACACTGTTACAGAACCTCTTACCATCAACATTAAAGATACTCCTGCCGACCTTGTTCTTACAAACGGAACGCAGAAAATTAAAGTCACTTTATCGACTAGCGGTTTCGAATTGTTAAACTACTATTTCAAGCCAAGCTCAAGACGTAAAGTAGACATCTCATTAGAGGAGGTGCCTTTGCACAAAGACAGCGAAAGCACCTACTCTTTTGGCAGCAGCTATGCCAAAGAAAAGATAGCCAATTTCCTCACACTGGAACCTAGCGAAGTGTCATTCGACGAGAATAGAATCATTCTCAACATGGAACAGCTCGACTCTGTAAGAGTCAAAGTCATTCCTAACGTTGACCTTACCTACGAAAAACAATACAACAGATTAGGCAAGATACAACTGACACCAGATTCTGTCACGATATTCGGACCTAAGAACAAGATTTCTTCGATAGACAATATCCACACAGAGAAACTCACATTAAGAAATGTGAATCAAAACATTGACACCGACCTTCCTCTCAAGCTCGATGATATGCTCAACGCTAATCATAAGAATGTCAACGTGAAGATATTCGTCGAGAAATACACAGAAGCCGTCGCCAACGTGCCAATCACCAATAATTCTAAAGAAAAATTAAGACTTTTCCCAGATAAGGTAAAGATAAAATATATTGTATCCTTAACCGACTACAACATCATAAAAGAGAATTCTTTCAAGGTTAACATTGATACAGCTGACATCAAAGCCGACAACAATTTCCTTCCAATATATCTCACAGACTATCCTAACAACACAAGGATAATCAACATCGAACCTAAGGAAGTTGAATATATCATCATTGAAAAAAATGAAAACTAAACGCATAGGAATAACCGGTAATATCGGAAGTGGCAAAAGCCTTGTCTGTAAGATATTCAACCACTTAGGCATCAGCACATTTCATTCTGACGAGGAGACCAAGAAACTATATTTTCTTCCTGAAATAAAGAAAGAAATCGTCGGACGTTTCGGCGATGAAGTATATTTTGAAGACGGGAGTCTCAATAAAAAACTACTCTCCTATCATCTCTTTCAAAACAAAGAAGCTCTGCAATTTATTGAGGATTTGTTATATCCAAAGTTAAACCAAGTGTTTGAGGAATGGTGCGAGAAACAGAATTCTAGATATGTCTTGTTTGAATCAGCTATTTTGTTTGAAAAGAATTTCTACAGACAATTCGATAAGATTATCTTCGTCTCTGCGCCAGAAGATGTAAGAGTCAAAAGAGCGATGCAGCGCGACAGATGCGATGAAGAAAACGTACGCTCAAGGATGCGACTTCAATGGGATGAAGAAATGAAAATAGCGAAATCCGATTACATTATTAATAACGACGGCATCGAGATGCTGATACCGCAAGTCGTTAAAATAAATTCAGAAATTCAAAATCTCAAAATTTCAGAATAACTTCCAATTATATAGACGCTTCAATGTGTGTTTATTTTTATGGTTACATTGAAACGTCT
>JBGVET010000006.1:0-12615 GCA_045120395.1 Candidatus Limimorpha sp. | reverse complement strand
TTAAACATTATACATTATACATTATACATTATACATTAAACATTATACATTAAACATTATACATTAAACATTATACATTAAACATTATACATTAAACATTATACATTAAACATTATACATTAAACATTATACATTATACATTATACATTATGAATTATGAATTATGAATTATGAATTGACAAACGCTCTATTGACTTTTATAAACATGTTATGCCAGATGGCTCCTTATCTTTTGTTAGGATTTTTGATGGCAGGTGTGTTGCATGTTTTTGTGCCGTCAAATTTCTTTGAACGACATTTGGCTAAGGAAAATTTCAAGTCTGTCTTGTTGGCAGGATTGATAGGGATTCCGTTGCCACTATGTTCTTGTGGCGTCATCCCGACAGCGATATCATTGAGAAAAGACGGAGCTTCGCGTGGAGCTACTGTCGCTTTCATGATTTCCACACCACAGATTGGCGTCGATTCAATCATCGCAACATATTCCATGATGGGACTTCCTTTCGCGATAGTGAGACCTTTGGTAGCATTGCTGACTTCGATAGCAGGCGGTGCTGTGACAACATGGTTCTCAAAAGACGAGATCGTGGTGCGACAAAACTGCAGCAGCGAAACAGAGTCGAATCATAAGAATAAGTTCATCGAATTTATAAGATATAGCTTTGTTGATTTAGTACAAAACATTGGCAAATGGCTGGTGATAGGCTTGATAATAGGAACATTGATAACAGTCTTGATTCCAGATTCGTTTTTTGCAAACCTGAATTTACCTTCAATAGTGACAATGTTGATAGTCCTTGCGATTGCTGTCCCGATGTATGTCTGTTCTACAGGCAGTATTCCTATTGCAGCAGCCTTGATAATGAAAGGTCTCTCGCCAGGAGCAGCGCTTGTGTTGTTGATAGCAGGACCTGGAGTGAGTGTAGCGTCTTTGCTAGTCGTTGGAAAATCATTAGGAAAGAAACAGTTGTTGTTCTATCTAGGTTCCATCATTTTGGGTTCTATAATCGGTGGCTTGTTCGTCGATTATTTCTTGCCAAGAGAATGGTTTACGATAACGTCATTATGCGAAGCTGGCAGTCACTGCGCAATGGAAGGAAGTGCTTTGACAGCCTCATGGTTTGAAATTATTTCAGGAATTATTTTAGTTTTACTTTTAATAAATGCATTTATGTTGAAATTTAATCTCTTCCGTAAAGACGCTACTCCAGTGGCTTCTGAAATTGGTTCTGTAACTTCATCAAATCAAGTCGTTTACAAAATCGAAGGAATGTCATGCAATCATTGCAAGGCTTCTGTTGAGAAGGCAATCAGAGCTTTGGATAATGTAGAAAACGTTGAAGTCGTCTTAGGAAAACAGGAAGCTGTGGTGACAGGAACACCATCTGATGAAATTGTCAAGAAAACTGTTGAAGATTTAGGCTTCGTGTTTAAGGGAAGAGTTTGAAGCAAGAACTTTAGCCGTTAGCCTTTGGCCTTTAGCCCTTAGCACGCTTAAATTCAAAAAAATAACAAGATTTCGTTTAAAAAATGAAATTAATTTGTTATCTTTGCACCCCGTTTTAGGGGTATACTATGAAAGCAGGAAGCGATTACATATTACCAATAGCAGGATTATCAATAGGTTACCATGATTTTGAGTACGAAATTGATAATAAATTCTTCGAGAATTTTGAGTTCTCAGAAGTACAAAAAGGCTGTGTAAAAGTAAATTTGAACGTCGAGAAGCACGAAAGAGAGTCAATTTTGACGTTTAATTTTGCAGGTAGCGTGATTATCGCATGTGACAGATGTAATGACGAATATGAACAACCAATAGAAAACGAAGTTGTAATATATTTGAAATACGGTCACGAATATGAAGAGGAATCTGATGATGTTATCGTCATCCCTTCAGAAGAAGGCGAATACGACGTCTCTTCTTTGATTTATGAATACATCATCTTGTCACTGCCAATTCATAGAGTTCATCAAGACATCAACGACTGCAATCAAGAAGTGATAGAATATCTTGAAAGCACAGCAAATCAAGTTGTAGAAGAGTCTGATGAAATAGATCCTCGCTGGAAATGTTTAGAAGAGTTGAAAGAAAAAGATATTAATTAACAATAAAAAATAGTGTAAAATGGCACATCCTAAGAGAAGACAGTCTCACACAAGAGGCGCTAAAAGAAGAACACATTACAAAGCAGAAGCTCCAACATTAGCAGTATGCAAAGAAACTGGTACAATCCACGTTTATCACAGAGCTTACTACGTTGACGGTGACTTATACTACAAAGGTAAATTAGTCATGGAAGGTGCTAAAAATTAATCTTTGATTTAGCATTTTACTTAAACGAGTTTTTGTTTAATAAGAATAAATTTGTTTCGTCTATATGATGAAGCAAATTTTTCTTTTTATAGGAATGTCTGATTTCCTTTTTTGATTGCCGGGACGCAGTGAATTGCAAAGCTAATTTTCATTTTTCATGTGGGTGTAAATATAGCACTTCAATTAAAACCGAAAAATATTAAACCAACACCCTTTTTTATCCTAACGAAAAAAGTTAACTTTCTATAATATTAGAAAAAAAATAGCGTTAAGTATATGTTCTTAACGCAGAAATTTTTTTCATAATCTTTATATTGTTTTTCCCCGCCTTTCGTGTAGAGGTGGGGTTTTTAATTAAAAATTCAAAAACTGAGAAGCTCAAAATTTCATAACTTATTTTTGAGGTTTTGAATTTCTGAGGTTTTGAATTTCTGAACTTCTGAGTTTTTTATAAGCTTTTGCTGATGAAGACTCCGTTTTTAAAGCACATAGTTTCCTTATATCCTGCTGCTTTCAAAGCTTCTTCAGCTTCCTTGAAACATAATGTCAGTTCCTCAGATTTGTGTGAGTCGGAACTTATCACGACCGGTACATTCATCTCACGCATAATTGGCAAGAGCCATGTCGCTGGATAGAAGTCGGTGCTGCGTTTTTTGTAGATGCCTCTTGTGTTGACTTCAACAATCAAATCTTTTTCTTTTATCAGGGTCAAAGTCTCCAACACTAAATCACGATACCATTTTTCGTTCTCTGTGAAATATCTGTCACGGTTGTGCATCTTTATTTTGTCGAAATGACCGACAATATCGAATTCTTCTGTCTCAATCATTTCATTATATTGATAATAAAATGTCTTAACTCCTTTTTTAATATCACCTCCGTAATAATTAAAAAGACCTTCGTCATAAGTCTCGAATTTGGAACCGTCGATGAACCATAACTTATTCACATCATTGCCGACGAGATGAACAGAACCTATCATATAATCGAGACCGAGTTCTTCTTTTGTTTTTTTGAAATCCTTGACGATACCAGGAATGAAGTCCATTTCCATCGAGCAATAAATGTCGATTTGGTCTTTGTATTTTTCTTTCAAAGACTTTATTGTAGAGATGTAATTTTGGACGTTATCGTTTTTTATCGCGAAAGAATTTTCGAAAGGAACAGGGGAGTGGTCAGAGAAGCCCAAGACTTTCATCCCTTGATTTATCGCTTCCACGACCACTTCTTCCGGAGTCGATTTCCCGTCAGAAAAGATGCTGTGTGTATGTAAGTTGAATTCTTGCATTTCGTTAATAAAAATTATAATACAGCATCAATGACTTTATACACTTTATCGCCGCGACGTACCACGTCTTTTGCTGGAATTGAGCAAAGCTCGCCTTTTTCTGTTGACTCAACGGCTTTCAGGTCGACACGTATTTCAGAGACAGTGTCTTCGTAAACGCCTGTTGTTGGACCGATAATCATGATGTCGTCACCGACTTTAAGGTCTTGAGTCTCCATTCTGATTTCAGCCACGTTGATTTTTCCGAAGAAGTTAGTGACAGTTCCAACGAATATCTTTGTCTTTGTTGCTTGAGATCCGTAGCGTTGTGTCCATTCGCCTGTCTTTCTTCCGAGGTAGTATCCGTCCCAGAAGTCGCGGTTATAAACACTGCGTAGACGTTCTGTCCATGCAGCCACTTTTTCTTCTGTGAACTCGCCGTTTTGTATAGCTTTGACAGCTTCGCTATAAACGCCTACTGTCACTTTTGTATATTCTGGAGAACGTCCTCGGCCTTCTATCTTCAAGATTTTCACGCCAGCGTCGAGTACTTTGTCGAGGAATGGCAATGTACATAAGTCTTTAGGCGACATGATGTATTCATTGTCGATATTAAGTGTGATTTCTTTGTCACGGTCTTGTACTGTATATCCGCGGCGGCAAGGCTGTACGCAAGCACCTCTGTTGGCAGAAGTGTTGAAGTTGTCGAGGCTGAGGTAACATTTGCCAGACACTGCCATGCAAAGAGCTCCGTGGCAGAACACTTCAATTCTGATGAGTTCGCCTTTTGGTCCTCTGATATTTTGTTCTTCTATTTTTCTTGTGATGGCTTTCACTTGTTCGACAGACACCTCACGGGCTGTCACCATTACATCAGCGAATTGTGAATAATATCTGATGGCTTCGATATTAGTGATGTTGCATTGTGTAGACATGTGAACTTCCACACCAATCTGGCGTGCATATTGAATCACGCTTTGGTCTGATGCTATGATAGCAGATATGCCATTAGCTTTCACTGCGTCGACGAGTTCTCTCATGTCATCGAGTTCAGAGTCGAAGACGACAGTGTTGATAGTCACGTAGCTTTTAACGTTGTTTTCGTTACAGATAGTAGCGATTTTGTTGAGGTCGTCGAGAGTGAAGTTCTTTGCTGATTTAGAACGCATGTTAAGACGGCCGATGCCAAAATAAACAGAGCCAGCGCCTGCTTGAATAGCTGCAGATAGAGCTTCGTATGAGCCTACCGGAGCCATTATTTCGATGTCGTTATAATTGTTTTTCAATGTTAATATTTTAATATGGGTTAAAATTATTTTATTCTTTCTCTAAGAGCTGCAGCTCTTTCTTCGAAACCTTGTTTTCCGAGAAGAGCGAACATATTCTTTTTATAAGCTTCCACGCCAGGTTGATCAAAAGGATTGACTTCGAGCATGTAGCCGCTTAATGCACAACCCATCTCGAAGAAGTAAATCAATTCACCTATTGTTGATGCTGATATCTCTGGAATTTGTATTACGATATTAGGAACTCCGCCGTCGACGTGAGCCAATGTGGTGGCTGTCTCAGCAGTGAGGTTTACTTCTGATAGACGTTTGCCAGCGATGTAGTTGAGTTGGTCGAGGTCGTTGTCGGCGAGAGGTATTCTGATTTCTTTAGTTGGTCTTTCAACAGAGATGATAGTCTCGAATAAGTTGCGTAAGCCGTCTTGGATATATTGACCCATTGAGTGGAGGTCGGTGGTGAAGATGTCGGAAGCAGGGAAGATGCCTTTGCCATCTTTGCCTTCGCTTTCGCCGTAGAGCTGTTTCCACCATTCAGCGATATATTGGAGACGTGGTTCGTAGCTGACTAAAATCTCGTTTGTTTTTCCGTCGTGATATAATGCTTGGCGTGCCACTGCATATTGAGCTACTACATTATCTGCGTTTTGGTTTTCTTTGCAATATGTCTCCATTGCGAGAGCACCATTGACGAGTTGTTCGATGTCGATGCCTGCCACTGCGATAGGGAGGAGGCCAACAGGAGTTAGCACTGAATAGCGACCGCCTACATTGTCAGGTACGATATATGTTTTGTAACCTTCGTTATTAGCAAGAGTCTTGAGTGCGCCCCTTTCTTTATCGGTGATAGCAACGATACGAGTTCTGGCTTCTTCTTTGCCGTATTTCTTTTCGATATGATTTTTCAAGATACGGAAGGCAACTGCAGGTTCTGTTGTAGTGCCCGATTTGGAAATGACAGCCATAGAATATTCTTTGTTGTCGAGAAGCTCGAGCAACTCAACCATATATTCTTCGCTCATGTTATGTCCGGCATAAACGACTTGTGTGTTACCTACCTTATTAATCAAAGCACTAAACTGATGCGATAAAGCTTCGATGACAGCTCTGGCTCCGAGGTAAGAACCTCCGATTCCTACTACGACGAAAATCTCTGATTTCTTGCGAAGCATCTCTGCTTGTTCTTTGATGTCCTGGATGAATTCTTTTGTCATCTCTGAAGGAAGAGTAGTCCATCCTAAGAAATCATTGCCAGCACCTGATTTGTTATATATAGTATTAAAGGTGTTCTCAATTTTGTTGCTGAAATGTAGAAGCTGATCATCGCTGATGAAATTTTTAATATGCTTCAAGTTAGTGCTAATCTGTACCATGATAACAAGTATTTATATTATGTTGCGAAGTTACAACATATTTTTTGAAAAAAGAATTGAAATGGCAAAAAAAAGAGACCACCCTTGAGAAGGATGGTCTCGAGAACCAAAAACCAAAATTTATGAAACCTTACGAATGATAGGTATCATTCGCGTTGCAAATATACATATTTTTTATCAATCCTAAATAAAAATTAACTAAAAAAGTAAAAAAAATAAGAATTTGTGTTAAAATTTACAAACGTGCTTAAAATTTTCACTTTTTTATTTGGAAAAAGCTATGATTACACTTTATATTTGTAAAGAAAAAGCGAAAAAGTGGTAAAATTTTTAGAGAGTGTGTTTTAAGAATTCTATAAATCATTATTGAACAAATTGTGTTGAATGGAAAAGACTGTAAAAATTTTATTGGTAGAGGACGATAAGAATTTGGGATTTATTCTGAAGTCCTATTTAGTTGTAAAAGGCTATCCGACAGTATTGTCGCACGATGGCTTAGAAGCATTGAATCGCTTTGAAAAAGAAGCTTTCGATTTCGTGATACTTGACACCTTATTGTCAGGTCTCGATGGCTATTCATTAGCAGAGAAAATAAGGCAAAGTGACAAAGAGATTCCTATTGTGTTTATTAGCTCTAAAACATCGAGGCTGGATGTGTCGAAAGGTTTCGAAATCGGTGCTGATGATTTCATTAGCAAACCTTTTAGTATTGATGAGTTGTTGGAACGTGTCAATGCTATATGCAAACGAACGGTTTTGAGGACAAAGAACCAGCATCTTTATCATCTGTCATCCTATACCTTTGATGGCATTCGTCATGTCTTGATAAGGAATGGCGTGGTTAAGAAACTCACCAACAGAGAGCTGGATTTGTTATTCCTATTTTGCGAATACAAAAATCGTATCGTGGAGAGGTCTATCGCCTTGCAAAGAATTTGGCATAAGGAAAATTACTTCGCTGCCAGAAATATGGATGTTTATATAGCTAAAATAAGGAAACTATTTAAAGATGACCCGAATATCGAGCTACAAAACATTCATGGTGTTGGGTATAGACTATACGTTAAAGAATGATTATTATTCTTCTATTACGCGTTGACGATAGGAAGAATATGGAAAACGTGATCCCATTTTAGCTTCCCAGTAGGTTATATTGACAGAAGCTGGTGGGATTGCGTTGGTCTTGTCTTTTATTATATTCCAGAAATGATCAGAGTTAGGACCTTTGCTTGTATTTGTCAATACTATGATAGTCTTGTCGTTGACGTCATCTCTGATGAAGAATGAACGGTATGCTTTCCACCATCCGTAGTGGTAGTAGCATCCAGGATATTTACTTGGGATTCTCCAGCCGAAACCATAGTTGTCTTTACGTTTCCTGCTTTTTGGACTGCCAGGTTTGAAAGCCTCGTCTTGAATGGTGTCAGGAAGCAGTAAACCGTAATCTACAGCTGTCATGAATTTGAACATGTCTTCGGTATTAGACATCATCATCTTGTCGCCCTTGACACCATTGAGGTATTCGTTAGGAGCTTGCATAGGACGTCGTCTGTCCATATAGTAACCTTGAACGACATCTTCAATGTAGAGAGAGACATTGTTGTTAGGATCCATCTCATAGATATATGAGTTGTCCATTCCAAGAGGCTCGAAGATTTTTGTATTCATATAATCGGCGAACGATATGCCAGAGGTCCTTTCTATGATAGAAGCCAGCAAAGCGTAGTTGACATTACTATAGTTGAATCCACCGTTAGGCTTGAAGTAAGGATCAGGTTGGTGTGTGGCATAGTATTCTATCATATCTTCATTAAGGAAAGGCTTCTTCCTGTCTGGCCATTTGGCGTCGGCAAGGCTTTCGTATCTTGACAGACCAGAGCGATGGTTTAATAAAAGACGTGTGGTGATTCCTTCGTATGGGAATTCAGGGATGTATTCTCTGATGTCAGTGTCATAGTCAATCATGCCTTCGTTCTTTAAGATCATGATGGCTTCGGCAGTGAACATCTTAGAGACGGAACTGAGTTGGAAAATATCGTTGGCTTGTAAATTATCACGACGATTCCTTACGTCACGATATCCCCATGCCTTGTTGTAAACGATACGACCTTGTTCTGCGTATAAAACAGCTCCGTTGAAACCGACTTTCTTCCTTAAATTGCTGAAGACTTTGTCAACGCTGGCTGATTTCTTCTTGATTATTTCATTGTCAAGATTGATGAAAATACTATCGACATTGATGATAGGTAGAGCTTTAGCTACTTCAGGTTCAATGATTGTTTCTTCTTTTTCTGAACAAGACAAAAATCCTAAAGCTAGGATACAAATTAAAAATAAATAATATAATCTTTTTGACATTTAATCGGTTTTGAAACAAGGGGCAAAGATAATCAAATTCTTCTTTTTAGATAAAAAAACTTATTGACTTATTGTCTTATAGACGTATAGACTTTTTTCGTATCTTTGCAACTAATTCATTAAATAATAATTAATCGACAAATTTTATGTCTCAATTTCAAGATTACAATTTGAACCCGGCTATACTGAGGGCTATTGACGAGCTGGGTTTCAAAGAACCTATGCCAATCCAACAAGAAACATTACCTGTTTTATTGTCTCAAAGAACTGATATGGTTGGCCTCGCTCAGACAGGTACCGGTAAGACAGCTGCGTTCGGACTACCTTTGCTTAACAACATAGACGCTACTCAACGTTGTGTTCAAGCTTTGGTGCTTTGCCCGACTCGTGAGCTCTGTGTTCAAATTACTAAAGACCTTAAGAATTTCTCTAAATATATCCCTGAAATTCTTGTGGTGCCAGTCTATGGCGGAGCAAGTATTGAAAATCAATTTAAAGATTTAGCCAAGAAACCTCAAATCATAGTCGCAACACCTGGTCGTCTCGAAGACATGATACGTCGTAATAAGATAGATTTCTCTAATGTGAGAACTATCGTCCTTGACGAGGCTGACGAAATGCTCGATATGGGTTTCCAAGAAGACGTCGATGCTATCCTCGAATATATGCCTGCTGAGAAAAATATCCACCTTTTCTCAGCGACAATGCCAGTAGAAGTAGAGAAGATTCTCAATCATTACATGACTGACCCAGTCAGAATCTCTATCGGTCAGAAGAATTCTGGAACAGCCAATGTCCGTCATATTCATTATCTTATCAGAGCTAACGATCGTTATCTCGCATTGAAACGTTTCATCGACTATACTCCATCTATTTATGGTATAGTTTTCTGTAGGACAAAACTCGAAACACAAGAAGTCGCTGACAACCTCATCCATGATGGATACAACGCTGCCTCACTTCATGGTGACCTATCACAAGCACAACGCGACTTGGTGATGAACCATTTCCGTCAGCGCTACCTCCAGATTTTAGTCGCTACCGACGTGGCAGCTCGTGGTATCGACGTAAGTGACCTTACTCATATTATAAATTATAACCTCCCTGACGAAACAGCTGTCTATATTCATAGAAGCGGTCGTACAGGTCGCGCCGATAAAACTGGCGTCTGCTTGAGTCTTATTCACTCACGTGAAAAACATAAGATTAAAGCTATTGAGAAACAACTTGGTCAGACTATTGAAAGAGCAATGGTACCTTCTGCAAAACAAGTTTGTGAAAAGCAGCTCTTTAATCATATCGACCGTCTTGAAAAAGTAGATATCATGCGTGATGACATCGCTGATTATCTCCCTATCGTCTTTAGAAAATTGGGTTGGCTCACTCCAGAAGAACTCATCACTAGAGTGGTGGCTCTCAACTTCAACCGTTTCCTCGATTATTATAAAGATGCTAAAGATCTTAACTTCGACGATTCTAAACCTGAGAAAAAAGAGAAGAAGGCAAAAGGTGAAAAGAAAGATTACGATGACAGCGGATTGCAACGTCTCTTCTTCAGCAAGGGTAAGAAAGATAAAATCAAACCAAATAATATCATCGGTAAAATCAACGATGTTACAGGAACGAAAGATATTCGTATCGGTAGAATCGATATGATGGAGAACTTCTCTTTCGTCGATGTCGATCAAGCTCAAGCTCAATTTATCGTCGATTGTTTCGCTGATGAAAGAAAGAACAGAGAACGAATCCGCGTTGAGATAACAACATCCGATCCTAAACCTAAGAAGAAAAAAGAAAAGAAACAGTTCGACGACGACAGACCTGAACGCAAGAACCGTGATGTTTTCGGCGACAGAAGTTATAAACTCGAAGGCAAGAGAGAATCTAGAAAGGAATCAAGGAGAGACTCCAAAAAAGACTCTAGAAAAGATTCAAGAAAAGATAGAAAAGACTCTGGCCGTAGAGGAAGAAACAGAAGCAGATAGAATTTCAAGTTGGAAATTGAAAACTGAAATTAGAAAATTTAGGACGTGATGTCACGTCCTTTTTTCGTTTAAAATAAAAACATTTTTTCTCTATTTTTGTACATATTAAATAAAAGTGGGCGAAGACAGTTGGCTGTTGCCAGTTGTCTGTTGACATAAAAATTAAATCACGAACACAATGGAAACAACAAACTCAGTATCTCAGCAACTTAGCAACTCAGTAACTCAAATCGTTTCACGCCAAAGAGATTTCTTTTTGACAAACGAAACAAAATCAATCGACTTTCGTTTGGAACAACTGAAGAAGTTGAAAAGTGCCGTTGAGAAATATTCAGATGATATTTATGATGCTTTGTGGAGAGACTTGCATAAATGTAAAGCAGAGGCTTTCTTAACAGAAATTAACATTGTGTTAAATGAAATTAACAATCACATAAAGAAGCTTAAGAAATGGGCGAGACCTATGAAGGTGAAGACGCCTTTGTATCTTATGCCGTCTAAGAGTTTTGTGAAGTATGAACCTTATGGCGTGGCTTTGATAATCGCGCCTTGGAACTATCCGTTTCAACTTATGTTCGCGCCTTTGGTCGGAGCGATTTCTTCGGGATGCTGCGCCGTGATGAAGCCGTCGCCTTATTCTCAATATACTTCAGAAGTGATGCAGAAGATAATTGACGAGGCTTTCGATAAAGAATATATTGCGATGATTCAAGGTCATAGAGACGTAAATCAGGCATTGCTTGCGCAGAAATTCGATTTTATTTTTTACACCGGAAGTCCGGATATGGGCAGAGTCGTGATGGAGGCAGCGTCGAAGAATCTCACTCCCGTCGTTCTCGAACTCGGAGGCAAGAGTCCGTGCATCGTCGATAAAGATTGTAATATCGACTTCGCGGCGAGGAGAATAGTTTGGGGTAAGACAATAAACGCAGGTCAGACATGTGTGGCTCCAGATTATCTCATGGTACATCGTGATGTTAAAGATAAATTGTTGCAGAAGATGATTTATTATGTGAAGAAATTTTATGGTGAAGACCAGCAGCAATCTCATTGCTATTGCAGAATCATTAATGATAAAGCTTATCAAAGATTGACATCATGTCTTGATGAAGGAAAAATTCTCTATGGCGGAAACTGTGACGCTGAAGAAAGGTATATTCAGTTTACCTTATTGGATTTAGGACAACTGTTAACAGACAACAGTCGACAGACTTTGGATGTGATGACTACGGAAATCTTTGGTCCGATACTTCCTGTCATAGAATTTGACTATATTAATAAGGTGTCTGATTTTATTGCTAGACGTCCGAAGCCTCTGGCTTTATATTATTTTGGAAATGATGAAGCAGCGATGGATGTTTTGAACAGAACGACATCTGGAGGAGTCTGTATCAACGACACTATTTTGCATGTTGCCAACGAGCATCTGCCATTCGGTGGAGTGGGAGAGAGCGGCATGGGAAAATACCACTCTCACGAAAGTTTCTTGGCGTTTAGCAATAAACGGGCTGTCTTGAAATCATCAAATAGAATCGACTTCGCAATGAAATATCCGCCATACGATAAAATGGAATTGATAAAGAAACTGATGTAAAGTAATGTTGGCGGATGGCTATTGGCTTTTAGCTGTTGAAATAAAGCTATCCGTGATATCCGTACTTATCCGTGGAGGATAAGATTCGTGAGGATTCGTGTATTTTCGTGGACCGGTGGATCATTATGGCGTTCCGGCTATCGCCGTCGGGCTTTCCGCTGTATCTTTTTCCGCTTCGCTGCAAAAGGATGCCGCTCCAATCCCTAACGCGTGAGGGGCTGCAGAGACTGCTGGGCGGTCCTTACATTAATTAATAAGGTGTAAATATAAGGCAGTTGGCTAATGGCTTTTATGTTTTGGCTGTTGAACTGAATCTATCCGTGAGATTCGTGCCGATCCGTGGAGGATAAAAATCATTCGTGCTGATTCGTGTATATTCGTGGACATAAGTATGCCATTTTCATATAAAAATCCAAGCTATTTTGTTCATGTTTTTCTGGT
>JBGVET010000005.1:0-101944 GCA_045120395.1 Candidatus Limimorpha sp. | reverse complement strand
TTTGCAGCATCTACACTCTGTGTTGCTGTAGCAATCAAGAAATAATATTCTGCGCAGTCGGCATGTGGAGTAAATGTAGCAGCTACTGATTTTGTATAAACTTCACCTAAAGCGATTTCGACTTCAGGAACAGGAGCATAAGGATATTTAATAGTGATATCTCTTTCGTTTGAAACCATTGGATAGTTTGTAGAAACCACTCTCACTTTATATGTACCCTCTGCTAAGTCAGCAGGAAGAACTCCGCTTATCTTACCGCTGACGTTTGTTGTAACACGACCTAATTCAATAGGATTTGCGAAACTTCCGCTAGCATCAGAAAGCTGAGCAATGACAACGTTATCTGATTTGTTCAAGTTATAAACAGACATAGAGCCACCCAATGTGAAAGGTATTTCTATATTCATATTTGTACCATCGAATTCTGTCTGTGCCAATAGTTCCATATTCAATGTCGGATTATATATAAGACAGATATCATCGACATAAAGCTCATCTCCATCTGATCCGCCACCAGGTGTCACATTAGTATTAAATGTTGCGAGGATATATCTTGGATCATTATTAGAACCTTTTGTAAAAGGCACTGTCACTCTTTTCCAAACGACAGCAGAAGTTGATGTTGTTGGAATCAAAACATCTGCTGTTGCACAGACCATATCTGCAGGACTATTACCGCTTTTTGCAAGCTGTTTTAAATCTGTATCTCCATGGATTGTTGTAGTAATCTTAGCATTAGTTTCAGATTGTGATTTAAAAGCCACCCATACTGTCAATGAGTCGGGCATACTTGTAAACGCTGTATTATAATTAGCATCGCCAGTATTTGTAAAATTGTAATTTTTATCACTATTAGCACTAATATCACCTGCATATATTCTTCCATTTGTCATATTACCATTGGCAAGCACGCCCAATATGCTTTTTGAAAAAACACGAGCACTTTTACTTCCAGTACTACCAGGACGTTTCACATCTGACTCTTTAAGTTGATCCTCAACAGAACCTGTCAACAAACTACTACCATCTGCCGTCATGAATGAATTCCACTCTGTTGGTTCATAAAATGTTACTGTTTTAAACAATTTCTTTTTTGTCTGCTTCTCCCATTCTTCGAAGGTATAGTTTTCAAATTGTTGTCCGTAAGGAGGTGTTTGTGCAGTTGTCCTGACGACAATATCTTTAGGATTGTAATAACGTTCCAAGATTTCTGTAAATGTTGGAATCTGTGCATTAGCCTTAAAGCCAAACGCGAGTAATGTCAAAAACAGCAAGACAAATCTCTTTGCCGCTACTTTTCTTGTTTGTTTTGTAAATAAATTCATCGTTTATAGTTTAATTAGTTGTATTTTTTGAAGGCGCAAAATTAATATTTTAACTCATAGAAAATTTACAAATTCAACAAACTGCATTTAATTTTCAAGATAATCTCATTTCTGTAATTATTCCAATCTTTTAACAACTTACACTAATTTTTATTAACTTCGCAATTCAAATATCAACATTAGTCTTTATGAATAATCATCACGACAAAAGCAAAAAGATTATAGGAATATCCATAAAAGCCGCACTTACATTACCTTTTATAACCTCATGCGTAAGCGAGCAGAAACCGATGAACATACTTTTCATTATGTCTGATGACCATTCATACCAGACTATCAGCGCATACGACAGCTCTTTCATTCGCACTCCAAACTTAGACCGCATCGCCAACGAGGGAGTTCGTTTCAACAATAGTTTTGTCGCCAATTCCATCAGCGCTCCTTCCCGGGCTTGTCTTCTTACCGGAAAACATAGTCACGCCAACGGCTTCACCGACAACAGCTGTACCTTCGACGGAAGCCAGCAGACTTTTCCAAAACTCATTCAAGACAAATACGAGACTGCCATCATAGGCAAATGGCATCTCAACTCCGACCCGACAGGATTCGACCATTGGGATATATTAATAGGTCAAGGCGATTATTACAACCCTACCTTCATCCGTAATGGCGAAAAGATACAACGCGAAGGTTATGCCACCAACATCACAACAGACGTCGCGTTGGAATGGTTGGAGAACGAACGCAACACAGATAAGCCGTTCTGTCTTCTGTTACATCACAAGGCGCCACATCGTACCTGGATGCCCGACACCTGCGATTTCAAATTATTTAAAGACAGCGACTTCCCTCTTCCAGAGACATTCTACGACAATTATAATGGTCGCCTCGCTGCAAAAGAAAACAAAATGTCGATAAGCAAGGATATGGACTTAGTCTATGACTTAAAACTTGCTGATAAAGACAGTCTTATCCACAGCCGCCCCGACTTAGAAGGTTGGGGACGTTGGATGTATAACAACATGAATCCCGAACAGAAGAAAGCATGGGACGCACATTATGATATAGTCATCGAAAAGTTTAAAGAAGCTAATCTCTCTGGAGAAGAACTCGACAGATGGAAATATCAGCAATATATGCGCGACTATCTTCGCGTGATAACATCAATCGACCGTAATGTTGGTCGCGTCTTAGATTACCTTGAAGACGAAGGACTTCTAGAGAACACTCTCGTCGTTTACACCTCCGACCAAGGATTCTATATGGGCGAACACGGATGGTTCGACAAACGCTGGATGTATGAAGAATCGTTCAAGACACCTTTATTAATACGTTATCCTGGCGGCATAAAAGGCGAGATAAACGAGATGGTACAAAACATCGACTACGCCCCAACCTTCCTTGAATTGGCAGGAGTTGAAATTCCTGACGACATTCACGGACAATCGTTCTTACCTTTATTAAAAGGTGAAAAATACGAAGCAAACCGTGATGGAATTTATTACCATTACTACGAATTCCCTGACGAACACCACGTAAAACCTCATCTTGGAATACGCACCGAGACACACAAACTCATCCATTTCTACGAAGACGAGGTCTGGGAACTTTACGACCTTCGCCACGACCAAAAAGAAATTAACAATATCTACGGACAAGAAGGAACTGAAGAAATCACAAAAGAGCTGAAGGAAAAACTAGAGAGACTGAAGAAGAAGTACGGGGAAGAGTAAAAACTCATAACTTCAGAATCTCAGAAACTCAAAAAGGTTGTTGAACTCAGACTCAGAACTTATTGACTTATTGACAGCATATAGCTGACAGCTAATTGCTAATTACTGATAGCTAAAACAAAACCTTTATTTCATTTTTTTGTTTGAGTAAAAAAACAAAATTATGAAAAAACGCCAACAGACAACAGTCAACGGACAACAGTCTTCGTCCACATCTCTAGCCATTGGACTTTTATCATTAGTCTTATTATTTCTTTTCCCTCTGCGGAGTTCAGCCCAAAAAGAAATAGATTTGGAGGTCATCATACCTGAAAAATGGCAGATTGACACTATCTATCTTACTAATGACATCACGGATTACGACTGGTGGACAAGATTCGAGGACTCCACCTTGGATTCTTTAATAGCTGTCGCTTTAAGCAACAACTACAACCTGCAATCCATCGAAGCCACTTTGGAGAAGTCGAGGCTTTCATACCAGCAGTCTAAATCTGCCTTCTATCCAAGTTTAAGTCTTGACGCACAATATGACTTGAGCGAGACAAGCTTGAACTATTACGAAGAGACAAGCAGCGACCAGTATCGCACCAATGGTTATCTCAACGCTGGTCTCAACGCCACTTGGGAAATCGATGTCTTCGGCAAAAACCGAGATAACGTAAAAGCCAATAAGAAATCTTATCTGGCGACAGAGGCTTCTTATCAGAATGCCATCATGAATCTATGCGCTCAAGTCGCTACTGTGTATTTCAACCTGCGTTCTTATCAGCAGCAGCTCATCGTTGCCAATCAGAACATCGCATCAGAGAAAAACATCCTCGACATCACTATAGCGCGTTATGAATCAGGACTCGGAACACAGCTCGACGTATCTCAAGCGAAGTCTGTTTATTATAACACATTAGCCAGCATTCCAAGGTTAGACGCTTACATAACACAATGTGTCAATAACTTGGCTATTCTATTAGGAACATATCCTTCTAATTTAAAAGACAGTTTCAATGATATTAGCGAACTCCCAAGTATCAGACATATCGTCAACGTCGGTATTCCTGCCGATGTGATAAGAAATCGTCCTGACGTACGACAGGCAGAGTTAAACATCGAGGCTCAAGCCGCCAGCATCGGTGCAACGAAAGCCGACTTCTACCCTAAGTTCAAGATAACAGGAAGCTTCGGATATCTCTCTCACGACTTGGATGAATTTTTCAATAACGAAAGCATGATGTTTCAGGTGACGCCTTCCATCTCATGGAATCTCTTCTCTGGCATGGAAATACGAAAAGCCGTGCAAATGTCAGAAATAGCTCTTGAAGAATGTATCGACAATTACAACAATATCGTTCTTAATGCTATTCAGGAGGTAGAGACTGAAATGAGCAATTACGCCAATGCATTAAAAACCATCGAAATGGGACAACAAGTCGTGGAACAAGGCAACAAGACTTTGGAACTTTCCATCGACTTATACAAAAGAGGTCTCGGCACTTTCACTAACGTACTCGATGCTCAACGTACCGTTCTCTCCGACCAGAATTATCTTGTAAGCGCATGGAACTCAGCACTGCTAGCCTTAGTGAGACTATACACTGCATTGGGAGGAACTTGGGAGTAAATCTCAAAAACTCAAAAATTCAAAAATTCAAAATATGAAAACAATCAAATTTACATCATTAACTATCATCGTTTTATCGACGATACTACTTTTATTCTCTTGTAAAGGAAAGTCGAATAAAAACAACAATAATCGCATTCCTAAGGTAAGTGTTTCAAAGCCTTACGTGATGCCAATTGTCTTGCACAAAGACTATCCTGGATATCTATTGTCCAACAATATCGTCGATGTTGTCGGACGTGTAAGCGGCTATGTAACATTACAGAACTTCAGTTCCGGACAGCACATCAACGCAGGCGACTTGCTTTATATCATTGAACCGACGGTGTATGAAAATGAAGTTAAAAAAGCTGAAGCCAATTTGAAGTCGGCACAGGCTTCGCTTGATTATTACAAAAACAATTACCAAAGAATGTTGGAGGCTTCAAAAAGCGACGCCATCAGTCAAATCGACTTGATACAGGCAGAGACTAATGTGCGCACTGCTGAAGCCAACGTACAAACAGCTGAAGCTAACTTAAAAACCGCAAAAAACACATTGAGTTATTGTTACGTAAAGGCTCCTATTTCAGGAGTTCTCACCACTAGTGGCGCTGGCGAAGGAGAATATGTATCCGGCAGCGACGGCAATCCATTCAAACTCACCACTATCTACAATAACGACCCTATCTATGCTTATTTCAACATCGAAGACAACCAATATCTTATGATCAGGATGCAGTCACAGAACTGGGAATCGTCTCTACCTAAAAAAGTTTACGTCAACATGCAGGAAGGCAACTATCCTCCTATCGAAGCTACACCTAATTATATATCACCTTTCGTCAACCTGAAAACAGGTACTCTGACACTGAGAGCTCTTTTCGAAAACTCTAAATATGATTTGAAAAGCGGCATGTATTGCACAGTGTCTCTTCCTTACGGCGAAGAAGAAAACGCGATTTTAATCCCAGATGCTTCAACAGGAACAGACCAGTTGGGAAGATATGTTTATGTCATCGATGACAATAACATTGTATCTTACAGACATATAGAAGTCGGAGAAATTATCAACGACACGCTTATTCATGTAAAATCAGGATTATCGCCAGACGAAAGATTTGTCACTAAAGCATTGTTGAAAGTGAGAGCTGGTATGAAAGTAGAACCTATTAACAATTGAAGCCATGATTTCTAAATACTTTATCGACAGACCAATATTTTCCACTGTCATCGCCATCGTCATCGTCATCGCTGGTTTGGTGACATTAAGGACATTACCCGTAACGCAATATCCCGATATCACACCGCCAACTGTCATGGTTTCAGCACATTACCCAGGTGCAAGTGCCGAAACCGTAGCTCAGACCGTAGGCGTTCCTATCGAGCAACAAGTCAATGGCGTGGAAAATATGATGTATATGAGTTCCAGCTCATCAAGCAACGGCAACTACTCACTCACCGTGACTTTCGAACTCGGCACCGACATCGACGAAGCCGCCGTTATGGTGCAAAACCGTGTTAACCTCGCAGAGGCCAATCTTCCTTCTTCCGTGAAACAACAAGGCATCACCGTCAAGAAGAGAAGTCCTAACCAACTGATGTTCATAGTCCTCGACAGCGAACTCAAAGAATACGACGGATTGTTTCTTGCAAATTACGCCAATATCAATATCGTTAATGAATTAGCCAGATTAAAAGGCGTCGGTGACGTACAAGTCTTCGGTGCTGCAGAATATGCTATGCGCGTATGGCTCGACCCTGAAATAATGAGAATCAGAGACATTACACCGGATGAAGTCTTGTCGATGATTAAAGCACAAAATATGGAAGTATCTGCAGGCTCCGTCGGCGCTCCTCCTACTTCTGGAAATATGGCATTTCAATATAGCATCAACACCAAAGGAAGACTCGTCGATGTTGAAGAATTCGGCAACATCATCATCAGAACATTAGACGGTGGTAAATATCTGAGACTTAAAGATATCGCAAAGATAGAATTAGGCTCTCAGTCATACTCCGTCGTAACGACAATGAAAGGCAAAGAGATAGCTGCGATAGGAATCAACCAAATGCCTGGTTCCAACGCTTTGGATGTAGCCAAGGAAGTTAAAGCAAAAATCAAAGACTTGCAACAATATCTTCCTGAAGGCATCACGATGAATATCGTCATGGACAACACCAAATACGTCACCGCTTCTATTGACGAGGTATTGGTCACCATTGCAGAAACGACCTTGCTCGTCATCTTGGTGATGTTTTTATTTTTACAAAACATACGCGCTGTCATCATACCTGCATTGACTATACCTATTTCGTTATTAGGAACTTTTGCCATAATGAAATTATTAGGATTCTCTATAAATTTATTAACATTATTCGGATTGGTATTAGCAATAGCCATCGTCGTTGACGACGCCATCGTGGTTGTTGAAAACTCCTCGCGACTTATCGAATCGAAAAAATATTCTCGAAAAGAAGCCGTCACTAAAGCCATGGAAGAGATACAAGGCCCAGTGATAAGCATCGTTTTGGTACTGCTTGCCGTCTTCGTCCCTACAGCCTTCATCGGAGGAATAACAGGAGAACTCTACAAACAATTCGCGCTCACCATCGCCACTGCCACAGTGATTTCCGGATTCATATCCTTGATATTCACTCCTGCGATGTGCGTCTTATTCTTAAAAGAAGAGAAATGGAGTCTCAAATGGTTCAACAGATTATATGACAAGACATTGGGATTATATATCAGAATCGTCAAGTCTTTCTTAAGAAAACCAGCGATAGCGCTCTGCACATTCGTCATCGTCTCCGTAATCACTATGTATGTCTTCTTCAAGTTGCCTAATGAATTCTTGCCTAACGAAGACCTCGGATATTTTCTCGTGACCGTGCAACTGCCGAATTCTGCGAGCTTGGAAAGGACACAGAAAGCCACTGCCGACTTATCCAAGATGCTAGACAAATATCCAGAAGTCGACACTTATCTTATTATCAACGGATTTTCTTTTGTCAAAGGCGGTAACAGTTCCAACGAAGCCAGCGTCTTCGTGATGCTGAAAGACTGGGACGAACGCAAGAGCAAGTCGCAATCCGCTGAAGCTGTCATCGACAGAATCAATGCTGAAGCGGTTGAGATTCAAGAAGCAAACATCTTCGCAGTCAACCCACCTTCTATCCCAGGACTCGGTGCTTCTGGAGGTTTGGCTTTCGTACTTGAAGATCGTAACAATCTTGGCACTACAGAATTAGAAAACGCCGTCAATACTATTATGGAAAATTACCATCAAGAAGCAGCTTTGATGTATCTTCAAAATCAGTTTCAAGGTAATAGTCCACAATATTTCTTGAATATAAACAGAGATAAAATCGGCATGATGGGATTGCAGCTGAATCAAGTCTTTGACGCGCTTTCGTCATATATGGGTTCCACTTTTGCCAACGATTTCATCAAGTTCAACAATATCTACCAAGTAATCATACAAGCCAATCCTGGCAACAGGAACGTCATCAACGACATTTTGAAGTTAAGCGTAGAAAACACTGACGGGCAGATGGTTCCATTTTCCGCATTCTGTAATATTGAGGAAAAGATGGGACAGACTCAGATAAATCGCTACAACCTCTATCCTGCCGCCAACATCACAGCCATCGCTGCGGAAGGATACAGCAGCTCTGAGGCGATGGACGCACTTGAAAATCTTTCTAAAAAATTATTAGGAAATAACTTCGGCTACGAATGGACCTCCGTCGCTTATCAGGAGAAACTATCAAGTTCGAGTGTAAGTATGATTTTCGCTCTTGCAATAATATTAGTAATCATAGTCTTAGCAGCGATGTACGAAAGCTGGGGCAATCCTTTCGCTGTCATTTTAAGTGTCCCATTGGCATTGCTTGGCGTCATCATAGGATGCATCGTGATGTCATTACCGATAAGTATTTATTCACAAATCGGTATTATATTATTGATTGCATTATCAGCAAAGAATGCTATTTTGATTGTAGAGTTCGCCGTCGATTACAGGAAAGCAGGCATGAGTGTGAGAGACGCAGCTTTAGAAGCAGGACGCGTCAGGTTGAGACCTATTCTGATGACATCACTGGCTTTCGTGCTCGGTGTTATGCCGCTTATGTTTGCTAGCGGTGCTGGCGCAGAAGCACGTATCGCACTTGGCACTGCCGTCGTATTTGGAATGTTCACAAATACAATCTTCGGAACACTGTTCGTGCCGAACTTCTTCTTGATTACGGATAAGAAAGACTACAAGGATTCAGACACAGAGTCACAAAGTCACAAAGACGTAGAGATATAAAAAAATTTCATTCTCTTTTGAACAAAAGATAACTTACGATTGTATTATATGTGGTTTTGGTTATACATTTCAATTTTCTCAAATGATGAAAAGCACCTCAGTTCCCAGCTAGGTGCTTTTTTATTGAGAAACTTTAAATTTTTTCCTTTGCATTATTGGGATTTAGACCTTATTTTTGCAAGTGAACATTAAACACCAAAATATATGAAAGAAAAGCATAATTCTCAGGAATTACAGAGAATAGATTCTTTGTATGACAAAATAACAACACTGATAGAACATGCAAGAAAAAGCATTGTAAAAAATGTAAATAGTATAGAAACTTATTGTAAATTTGAAACTGGCAAATTCATTATTGAAGATGAATTAGAAGGCAAATACAGAGCCTCATATGGAAAAAAAGTTTTAATACTATTATCAGAAAAATTAACAAACAAATATGGACATGGATGGTCTGTTGAAACTCTAACACTTTGCAGAAAATTCTATACAGTGTATTCAAAAATCGTAAACAGCGTTTACGAAATTAATCATTCCTCTCATACAAAATCTCAGCAACATCATTTCAATCTCTCATGGTCTCATTATTTAATTCTAATGAGAATTGAAAATCATGAAGAAAGACGTTTCTACGAAATAGAATCGTATAATCAAAACTGGAGCGTAAGACACCTTCAACGACAAGTTGCCAGCAGTCTTTACGAACGATTAGCCCTAAGCCGTGATAAAAACGAAGTCATGAGATTGGCTAACGAAGGTATTACTATCGAAAAACCATCTGACATTCTTAAAAATCCATTAACATTAGAATTTCTAGGACTAAGACCAGACGCATCTTACTCTGAAAGCAAACTAGAAGAAGTCATTATCAACAAATTACAGATGTTTTTATTAGAATTAGGCAAAGGTTTTCTTTTTGAATCTCGCCAAAAACGCTTCACATTTGATGAAGATAATTTTTTTGTTGATTTGGTTTTCTACAACAGATTGTTACAGTGCTATGTCTTGATAGATTTAAAAACCGACAAACTGACTCATCAAGATTTAGGTCAAATGCAGATGTATGTAAATTATTTTGATAGATATGTAAAACAGGATTTTGAGAAACCAACAATTGGAATACTTTTATGTGAAACTAAAAACGACTCATTAGTCGAATTGACACTACCTAAAGATGCCAATATTTACGCTCAGCAATATGCATTATGTCTTCCTGACAAAAAACTATTAAAAGAAAAACTAAGAGAATGGATAGATGAATTCAACGAGATGAATAATTCTATAATTTCTTAATAAACTTTAAATTTTTTCCTTTGCATTATTGACATTTAGACCTTATTTTTGTAGTCATTTAATTATGAATTATGCATTATGAATTCTGAATTGAAAAACCGTCTCGATGAATTAGTCGTGAAATATAATGTGCCAGAGTTCGCTGACAGCGACCCTGTGCAGTTCCCTCGCCGTTATTCACAAAAAAACGACATCGAAATAGTGTCGTTCCTCATCGCTACTATCGCTTGGGGCAAACGCTCTATGATTCTCAACTCAGCCAACAGACTGCTCAACACAATGGGAAATTCTCCTTATGACTTCGTGATGTCCGATGGATGGAAAAAACTCGATTCCGACAAATGCGTCCATCGCACCTTCTTCAACCGCGACCTTATTTATTATTGCAATGGATTAAAAAACATTTACGAAGAACATCAAAGTCTGGAAGACATCTTCACTCTAGACGGAAATCACGATGCGTGGCAAGGAATTCAGAATTTCAGAGACAGAATACAAGATGCCAATAACGGAACAAGCAGCGTTCATATTTCAAATCCTTGTTGCGACAACCCAAAGAAAGGCTCTGCCTGCAAGAGACTGCATCTCGCACTGAGATGGCTCGTGAGAAACGACGGCATCGTCGACCTCGGGATATGGAATAAAATCAAGCCTTCAGATTTGATGATACCGCTTGACGTTCACGTCGGAAGAATCTCCCGCGAACTAGGAATAATAGAAAGAAAAAGCAACGACAGAACCACCGTTGAAGAAATCACATCGAAACTCAGAGAATTAGACGCCGATGACCCGATAAAATATGATTTTGCATTATTCGGATATGGAGTTTCTAATTAGTTAGGAGTTAGGAATCAAGTAGAGACGCGTCGATGTTTCCTTAAAAATAAACACACATCGACACGTCTCTTCTGTTTGAAAAATGATTTCTTGATTCAAAATAAAAAAGAGCGGATAACGGGGTTCGAACCCGCGACCTAAAGCTTGGGAAGCTTTCGCTCTGCCAACTGAGCTACATCCGCTTTTGAGACTGCAAAATTATAGATATTTTCGTTCCATGTATCAATTACCCGACAAAATAATTCATAATCCAAAAACTCCTAATCCTTAACTCCTAACTAAAAAATTCTTGTGGTCTTGTAGTCTTGTGGTCTTGTAGTCTTAAATTTCCTATCTTTGCAAAAATTGAAATCAATAAAATTTTCCATAATGAAACACCTTATTAATTTATTATTCGTTGCGATGATTTTGTTAACATCTTGCAACAATCAGACATCTGATGTCAAGTCTGAAGCCACATCTCCTCAAACAGACGAGATTACACAGAAAGCCTTGGAAGAATGGCGTGCAGAACACTTCGGAATGTTCATCCACTTCGGCATTTATTCCAAACTCGCTGGCTGGTGGAAAGGCGAAAAGATTCCTTTCTACGGCGAACAAATCATGAATCACGCTCGTATCACCACTGAAGAATACGAAGCTATCGCTAGAGAATTCAACCCACAAGACTTCAACGCTGATGAAATCGTATTGCTTGCAAAACAAGCCGGCATGAAATATATCGTCATGACCTCAAAACACCACGACGGTTTCTGTATGTTCCACACTGAGACAACCGACTACAACATCGTCGACTTCACTCCTTTCGGTCGCGACGTGGTGAAAGAATTGTCAGAAGCATGTCAACGCCACGGCATCAAATTCGGTCTCTACTATTCACTTCCTGACTGGCACTACCCTCTCGGCATCCCACGCCTCGCTCCAGACCCAACAACAAAATGTCACGAATATGTAAACCAAGTCTATTCTCCTCTTGAAATAGTAACACCAGAACTCGAAGATTATATCGTCGCTCAAGTGACAGAACTTCTCACCAACTACGGCGACATCAACACTTTATGGTTCGACATGGGTCTCGTGACACCAGAACAAAGCAAACGTTTCCGCGAGACAGTCAAGTCATTACAACCAAAATGTATCATCAACGGTAGAATCATGAACAACCAAGGCGACTACATGACATTGCCTGACAACGGCGATGTTGCTGGTTACGAAAATATCTTCTGGGACAACCCTGCATCTCTCTATGGCACATGGGGCTACAAATCATGGATAAACCGTCCTGACGTCGACAAACAAGTTGCAAATCAATTGAACAGATTGTTCAGCACTGTAAGACACGGCGGCGTTTTCTTACTCAACATCGGTCCTGACGGCGACGGCAACGTCATCCCTTACGAAAAAGAAGTTCTTACAAAAATCGGAGACTTCTTGAACCAACATCCAGACACATTGAATAAGATTGAGATAAGACACAGAGAAATCCCTGTCGTGAAATCAGAAAACGGTACCTTTGAACTCACAGAAGCCAACGGCACAAAACATGCTGCCATCGACGGAACTGGTTACATGAGCACACAGACAGACTCATGGCGTTCATGGGAAATGAAAGTCGCTGAAGACGGAACTTACGACATATTCGTAGTTTATATACCAGAAAACTTAGACAAGAGATATTCTTTCGAATGTGGCGACAACGTCATCGCTCATACTTTGCCTGGCGTTGACCCAATGATACAGACTTCATACGTTGGCAAAATGAACCTCAAAGCTGGCAAACAGACATTCAAACTCGACCAAGCCGACAGATGCTATCCATTAGAACCACTCGGACTGGAAGTGAAAAAAATTATTGTGAGAAAGAGTCTTTGAACTAAGGCTGTTGGCTATTGGCTATTGGCTTTTGAACTCTGAACTTGTCGGTCGCAGAACTTGTCGAAGTGCCAGCATTGCCTTCGACAGGCTCAGGCACCAAATAAAAAAGCATCGCAGAAATTTCTACGATGCTTTTTTATTTTGAGTTTCTGAGATTTCGAGTTTCTGAATTTCTAAATCTCTTATTCCCCCGCTGTTGCAAGTGGTGATGCTTGTGTATATGTTCTTGCTGCTAATTCTTTGTCGAACATATAGATAGCGTATGGATTATCTTTAATCATACGGAGGCTGTCAATCATCTTTTGTGCTGATTCTTCTTCCTCAACTTGTTCGTCGATGAACCAGACGAGTCTGTTTTGTGTTGCGTAGTCTTTCAACTCAACTGCCAAAGCATTGATGTCGTTGATTAAAGAAGTGACTTTTTGTTCGTGTTCCAATGTGTCTTCAAAAGCTTCCAATGGTGATTCCCATTTTGTCTTAACTGCGTCGATAGCTTTAAGTTCAACGCGACCGCCGCGAGAAACCAAATAGTTATAGAAAATCATAGCGTGGTCTTGTTCTTCTTTGAACTGAACTTCAAACCAGTTAGCGATACCGCCCAAACCCATTTCATGGAAGTTTGTTGCCATTGACAAATAAAGATAAGCTGACCATAACTCAGCGTTAATCTGCGCATTGATAGCGTCTTGTAATTGTTTGTTAATCATTTTATTTATTTTTTAGTTTAAAATTCTCAATTATGAATTATGCATTATGAATTATGAATTACCTTTAGCCATAACGCCTCTGCAAATATATACAAATATTTTTTTAAAATGTTTCATAAAGTAAAGATTAATTTCTATATTTGTGATGTTCAAATACAAACGCTTATGTCAGCTTTAACAAACAAGGATAAACAACAACTCGAAACATTAAATATTTCGATTGAACAAGTTGAAAGACAAATCAACCAATTCAAGACAGGCTTCCCTTACAGCGATTTAGTCGCGCCTGCAACGATTGGCAATGGCATAATAAAATTCACAGATGCTGAAGTTCAAGAACTTATAAAACAATTCGAGGAAGACAAAGAATATTACGATATCTTGAAATTCATTCCAGCATCTGGCGCAGCAAGCCGCATGTTTAAAACGATTTATTCTTTTGTTGAAGAATATAAAGGCAAGGAGATTCCAGAAGATTTCTTGAAAAAAGAAAATGTGAAATTCGATTCTATCGAAAACTTCTTCATAAGTATCAGAGACTTCGCCTTTTATGATGACTTAAAAGCAAAGTTAGCTGAATGCGACAAAGACATCAATACGCTTCTTAACGAAAATCGCCTTGTTGAGATTGCAGAATTCCTACTCGAAAACGAAGGTCTCTGCTACGGAAAACTGCCTAAGGCTTTGTTAAAATTCCACAGATACAAAGAGACTTCTCGTTTCGCCCTTGAAGAGCATCTCGTAGAAGCGACACAATACAGCACCGTATATACTGAAGACGGCGAGATAGCACAGCTGCACTTCACCGTATCACAAGAACACCTCGACATCTTCAAGAGAACTGTGGAAGAACTGCTTCCAATATACGAAAGAGAATATGGCATCCGCTACGACATCACATATTCCGTACAAAAGCCATCAACCGACACTATCGCTGTGGATATGAACAACGAGCCTTTCCGTAACAACGACGGCAGCCTTCTCTTCCGTCCAGGCGGTCACGGCGCTTTGATACAAAACCTCAACGACCTCAAGAAAGAAATCATTTTCATCAAGAATATCGACAATGTCGTCCCTGACAGATTGAAAACAACTACTTACGATTATAAAAAAGTCCTCGGCGGCTATCTCTTCAGACTGCAACAACAACAATTTGAATACCTTAACTTATTAGACGAAGGTTGTCTGGCAAATGATGAAATTGACGAAATAGCAAAGTTTGCCAAGGAAAAATTGATGATTGACATCCCTAATTTCTACAAGACATATAACGAAATTGAGAAGATCGACTTCCTTTACAGCAAGATGAACCGTCCGATGAGAATATGCGGCATGGTGAAAAACGAAGGCGAGCCTGGCGGCGGTCCTTACTGGACAAGAAACAGCAACGACGAGGTCTCATTACAAATCGTCGAGTCGTCACAAATAGACCATAAGAATGAGAAACAAGAGGCCGTTTTCCAATCAGCCACACACTTCAACCCTGTCGATTTGGTATGCGCCACATACGACTTCAGAGGCGAGCCATTCGACTTGAACGAATACATTGATTATAACACAGGTTTTATCTCACAGAAATCTAAAGACGGCAAAGAACTCAAAGCATTGGAGTTGCCAGGATTATGGAACGGCGCCATGGCAGACTGGATTAACATCTTCGTCGAAGTCCCAATCATAACCTTTAACCCAGTGAAGACTGTCAACGATTTGTTGAGAGACAAACATCAGGAGAATTGAGTTAGGAGTTGAGGAATTGAGGGTAAGACGCCTTAATTCAATTCATAATTCACAATTCATAATTAAGAATAAAACCTCGGAAATGTTTCTGAGGTTTTTTCATTCCTAAATATTAAGACGTGTCAATATGTGTTTATTTTTATGGAAAAATTGACATGTCTATACCTACAATTATTCTAATTTTTTAACATTATTTCTTAATATTTTTTAAGAAAAAACTTCTTGACTTTCAATGATTAATGATATATTTTTGCAGTGTAAAACTTAAAACTAAATTATTATGGCGAGACCTATCAAAGAGACTCCGATTTTACACGGAAAAGACGCAGAAAGATTCTTAAAAAGAATGAATGAAGATCACAAAGTAAGTCCTGAAGAAAACGCTAGAGGCAGAGCTAACTACGAAGCGATATTAAAGATTTTTGAGGGATAATAACAAATGAATCTTTCTGCAAAAAATTGTAACTTTACAACTTATAAAGTTCGTAAATTACGAAAAAACGAAACAATAAAGTCGTTCGATTGCGGCGACGCTGATTTGAACGACATCTACTAAAAACCTCAGAATCTCAGAACCTCAGAATCTCATATAAACTTTTGAAGTTTTGAAGTTTTGAAGTTTTGAGATTTTGAGATTTTGAGATTCAAATATAAAAAAAGCTCAGAACTAACTTCTGAGCTTTTTTATTTTTACCTTGCTAAGTAAGGATAGAATTTACCATTCTCCTCTGTAAACGTACTAGCTATCTGATTTCTTAGTTCATTACGTTTATATTTTGTTGCTATGACTTTCATCTTATCCAAGATAGCCAAGTTTTCATAAATATTTTCTGAGTAATACAACAAGAAAGGTGTATCCAACTCATAATAATATCTAAGGTTATCCTTACAATTTTCTAGCATAGTATTCATGAACGCATCACCTTTTTCTGTAGCGCCGCATGCATAATATATCTCTGGATATGTCATCATCATGATGTCATAAGGAATCTTGTCATTAGGGAAGAATTCCAGACATTTATCCAAGACAGCGACAGCCTCTTCTTTTCTTTGGCTGTTTGCCAATGTTTGTGCCAGACGCATATAAGCCTGCTTTACAAACAAAGAACTACGACGGCTTTCTGGGTCAACTGCCACATCTGGGTCGTTGAGATTACCCCATCTGATATCATCAGACATGAGTAATTCGTATGAACCATCAACGAAGACACCGCCAGCATCTATATAATAAGAAACAGCCTCTACTGGCATAAAACGATGAGCTAGACCTTCTTGGTGCAAATATTTATCAATATCCAAAATATTCTTGATATCACTCAAGCTTGTGAAATACACAGCACGAGACCAATCGTTTGTTGCGAAAAAGTCGAGAAGCATCAAGTCATTCTTGTAAAGATAGTTGACACTTGTTGGAATTTCCCATACTATCTCATCAACGATTTTATCTTTCATATTTTCTGGAACGATACCATTGCGAACAACAGCTTCTTTATCGACAGTAATCTTAAGACGACGTGCTGGAAGATAATTAACCTTATCGCCAGAAACCAAGCCAACCTTTGTTCTTGGATTGTCACTCTTGATAAATTCGATAGCATCTTTCAACTCTATCGGACCTTCAAATATCTCATTGATAAATATTGGCTCATTAACGCCATTATCATATTGCTCTGGAGTCAAGGACAATGGAAGTCTTTCTGATTCATATTGCTTACGTCCCATTTGATGGACATACCAATAACCAGAAGAAAGCATATAGTTACAAACGCGGACGTCTGTACGATAGCCTTCTACTTCCTGAACATACCAAAGTGGGAATGTATCATTATCGCCACGAGTGAAGATAACTGCATTTTCTGGGAGATTCTTGAGATAATTCTTACCCCAGTCGAGAGCAGCTGTCTTGTTTGAACGATTGTGGCCTTCCCATCCTGAAGCTGCCATAACTGTTGGAACTGAGAGACATAAGACGAAAGCCACTATAGCAACAGCCATCTTATTTTTGATGACTTTTTGTAAAAGCTCCATAACTCCCATCACTCCGATACCAATCCATATACAGAATGCGTAGAAAGAACCAGCGTATGCATAGTCACGTTCACGAGGCTGATAAGGTGTTTGGTTCAAGTAGATTACAATGGCGAGACCTGTCATAAAGAACAGCAAGAACACCACCCATGAATCTTTAATATCTTTCTTGATATGATAGAACAAGCCTATCAATCCTAATATCAAAGGCAAGAAGAAGAATGTGGTACGGCCTGAGTTTGTCATCGATTTTGGAAGATCCGTCTGTTTTCCGAGACGAGCCTCATCGATGAATTTAATACCACTCAACCAGTTACCATATTCTAATTCGCCATGACCTTGAATATCGTTTTGACGACCTACGAAATTCCACATGAAATAACGCCAGTACATATGATTGCATTGATAACCCAAGAAGAACTTCAGGTTCTGAGCAAAGGTAGGACGCATCACTGTTTCGGTGGAATATCCGCCTGCACCATTAGGTCTCTTCACCGTCACTGGCACCATCTTAGATTTATCAATATATTGTTCGTAAGTACTTGTATACATTCGTTTTGTACCATTCCACATACGAGGGAAGATTGTTGTAAGGCTTTCATCGTAGATAGGCTCTGTACCTTTTCTATCATCAGTGATAACATATTTACCTTTTTTCTCATCTCTAACGTAAACAGGGCTACCGTCGTTAGCGTCGATAGGTTTTGCCATATAGTAAGGTCCGTGGAGCAAAGGCCAGCTACCATATTGTTCACGTTTCAGATATGAAAGCATCGAAACAGCTTCACTTGGTTCATTCTCATTAATAGGTGTGTTTGCATTAGCACGAATAACGAGCATGAAGAATGAAGAGTAACCAATCATTATAAACATAAATGAAAGGACCACAACATTCAATATCACCTTCTTATATTTATTAGAGAAATAAATACCTAATACTATTATAGCGATGAGAAGCAAGAAATAAACCACTGTTCCCACATTGAACGGAGTTCCTAATGTATTGACAAAGAACAATTCGAATTTACCGCATAATGAAACGATTGCTGGGATTAGCACTACTTGTATCAAACCAACGAGTGCAACTGATATTATTCCAGCAACGACGAAACCTTTGAATGTTATCTTTTTATACTTCTTGAAATAAACGACATAAACTACAGCTGGGATACATAACAAGTTAAGGAGGTGAACACCGATTGACAAGCCAATGAGATAAGCTATAAATATGAGCCAGCGATAGTTATATGGTTCATCTGACACTTCTTCCCATTTCAATATTGCCCAGAATGTTATAGCTGTGAATAAAGACGACATCGCATAAACCTCACCTTCTACGGCAGAGAACCAGAAAGAATCTGAGAAAGTATATGCCAAAGCACCGATAACGCCAGTTGCTAAGACTGCAACTTTATTTGACAATGGAGCTGCTTCGCCATCTTTCATCCACATCTTTTTCGACAGATGTGTTATAGTCCAGAAGAGGAATAAAATTGTAAAACTACTGCACAAAGCCGACATCAAATTTATCATTAATGCTACTTTTGTGACATCTCCGAAGGCAAAAAGTGAGAAAAATCTGCCTATCATCTGGAAAAGTGGTGCTCCTGGAGGGTGACCCACTTGCAATTTATAAGCTGTGGAAATATACTCACCACAATCCCACCAGCTAACGGTAGTTTCCAATGTGAGTACATAAACGATGGTTGCGACAAGGAACACAAACCATCCTACAATGTTGTTTAACTTTTTGAAACTCATTAGTATTTATGTTTAATTATATTTCAATAAAATGAAAACTTGTAATTTGCAAAGATAAGATTTAATTCATAATTTATAATGTATAATGCATAATTTTTTAAAGTTTTTTGACGTATTAATAAGGTGTAAATGCGATTAAAAAAAAATTAAAAAAAAAAATCATTTTTTTGTTGCGCGTATTAAAAAATGTTATATCTTTGCACTCACATTCAAGATACGAAATAATGATTGTCGAATGGTGTAATGGTAGCACTGCAGATTTTGGTTCTGCCTGTCAAGGTTCGAATCCTTGTTCGACAACAAATTTATAAATTGAAGACCTGCTACGGAATGTAACAGGTTTTTTTATTGCCAAAAATTCATCATGATAACAAAGGATCAAATAACAGAATTAGCAAACGAAGCATTAGCAAACAGCGATCGTTTCGTAGTTGACATCACAGTTTCAAACAGCAACGTAATTAATGTTTATATCGACGCCGACAGTTCAGTAACCATCGACCACTGCGTTGAGTTGAGCCGTTTCATCGAAGGCAATCTCGACAGAGAAGTTGAAGACTATGAACTCAGCGTGTCATCAGCAGGCATCGACTACCCTTTGTTAAAACATCGTCAGCTGAACAAATACGTAGAAAAAGAACTTGAAATCTTAAGCAAAGATGGCATCAAGAAAGTTTACAAACTTGTTTCTTTCAACGAAGAAAAAATCGAAGCTCAAGAAGCTACAATAAAAATGTTAGGCAAGTTGAGAAAAACAACCTACGGTAACTCAGTTGAATTATCATTCTCAGATATTAAAGAAATCAAACCATACATTAACTTTTAAGTTTCTAGAATTATATGGAAATATTAAATTTAATCGACACCTTTTCTGAATTTAAAGAATTCAAGAATATTGACCGTGAAGCTATGATGCACATCATTGAAGATGTGTTCAAAGCAATGCTTGCAAAAAAATATGGCAGCGATGAATATTTTAACATCATCGTCAATATTGACAAAGGTGTTCTCGAAATTTATCACAATCGTACAGTCGTTGAAGATGGTAATGTTGAAGATCCATTAAGCGAAATCGAATATTCTGAAGCAATTAAAATCGAGCCTGACTTTGAAGTCGGCGAAGAAGTTTCAGAAGTAGTAGAGATTAAAGACTTTGGCAGAAGAGAAATTTTGGCAATCCGTCAAAACCTTCAGACAAAAGTCATGGAATTCGAGAAAGAAAACATCTTCTTGAAATATAAAGACAAAGTCGGTGAAATCATCACTGCTGAGGTTTACCAAGTTTGGCGTAAGGAAATATTAATCGTTGACGAAGACGGCATCGAATTAGTACTTCCAAAAGCAGAACAAATCCCATCTGACAACTATAAAAAAGGTGACACTATCAGAGCTATCGTCAAGAGCGTTGAAAACAAGAACGGCTCTCCTGTCATCATCTTGTCAAGAACATCAGAAATCTTCTTGCAACGTTTATTCGAAATGGAAGTTCCAGAAGTTTATGATGGCTTGATTACAATCCGTAAAATCGTCAGAGAACCAGGTCAAAGAGCTAAAATCGCTGTTGAGTCATACGACGACCGCATCGACCCAGTTGGCGCATGCGTTGGTATGAAAGGTTCACGTATCCACGGTATCGTAAGAGAACTCCGTAACGAAAACATCGACGTTATCAATTACACAACAAAAGCCGACTTATTCATCACAAGAGCATTAAGCCCAGCTAAGATTTCTTCTATCGTTATCGACGATGAAAAGAAATTAGCAGAAGTATATATGGAAAACGACCAAGTCAGCTTGGCTATCGGTAAAGGCGGTTACAACATCAAATTGGCTGGTAAATTGACTGGCTACGAAATCGACGTATATCGCAACACTGAAGAAGCTGAAATGGAAGACGACGTCGATCTTAAAGAATTCGTTGACGAAATCGATGAATGGATCATCGACAGCTTGAGAAACATGGGCTGCGACACAGCTAAGTCAGTATTGGCTTATACTGCTGAAGAAATCGCAACACGCGCTGACCTCGAAATCGAGACAGTAGTCGAAATACTCGACATTTTCAAAGCTGAATTTGAAGACGACGACCAATAAAATTATTTAAGAATTAACATTAAAAAAATATGTCCGAAGATTTAAAGAATAACATCAGATTATCGAAAGCCGCTAAAGAATTCAACATTAGCCCTGCTATGATCGTTGAATTCCTTGGCAAGAAAGGCCATAAAGTAGACTCATCGCCTAACACAAAACTTAACGGGGAAATGTATGCCCTTCTCGTTAAAGAATATCAAGGTGAAAAAGAAGTAAAGAAAAATGCCGACCAACTTGGCGACTTCAGCTACAAAGGTAAAAGCATCAGCATTGATTCTGCAAGAAAGAATGAAGATGCAAGCAAAGACTTTGAAGAAGAAGAAGTTACTATCCGTTTCAACGGCAGCATGAGCGATGACAAACAAAAGAAAGCTCCTGCTGAAAAGCCTGTTGAAAAGAAAGAAGAGAAACCTCAGGAAGAAGTCAAGGCTAAAGTTGAACCTAAGATAGAAGCTAAGGCTGAGACTAAAGTCGAGGAAGTTGTAGCTCCTAAAGAAGAAGTTAAGGAAGCTAAAACTGCTGAAACTATCGTGGAAGCACCTAAAGCTGCAGAAGTTAAAGAAGCAGCTGCAGAACCTAAAAAGGAAATAGAAGTGGCAGAAAAAACTGTCGTTTCAGAACCTAAAAAGGACATCAATACAAATACAAATTCGGACAAGAAAAATAATAGCGGCATACATATTAATGTAGTGGGTAAAATCCCATTAGAAGATAATAAATCTAAGGACAAAAAAGACAACAGACAACAGTCAATAGTCAACAAACAACAGACAACGGACAACAGACAAGCTGTAAAACCTGCTGTTCCAAGTCAAACACAAAATCAAGCTCAAGTTCAAGCTCAGACACAGACACAAGGTCAAGAACAAAAACCTGTCAACTTCATCCCTACTCAGGTCAAGAAGTTGGAAGGTCCAAAGATTCTCGACAAGATTGAGCTTCCTTCTGAACGTAAGCCTAAGGCTAAGCAACCTGTCGCATCATCAGGCGATGACAACAAAGGCTTCGGCAAAGACAAGAAGAAAAAACGTAAACGTATTGGCACTGAAGGCAGCGTAGCTAATAGCGAAGGCAACAACAGCAACAATGCCAATAACAACAATAAAGGCAATAACAACGCCAACAAAAATAATAACGCTAACAATAACAAACAAGGCGGCGGCAAACCTGGCGACAATCGTAACAACGACAAACGCAAGAACGATAAGTTCAAGAAGCCTGTCAAACCTGTTGTTGAAGAAAAAGTTGAGCTCTCAGACGAAGAAATCCAAAAACAAATTAAAGAGACTTTGGCACGTTTGTCACCACTTGGCAAGTCAAAGACTTCAAAACACCGTCGCGAGAAACGTCACAACATAGCAAACGAGATGGAGGAAGAAAGACTCCACGAAATGGAAGAAAAGAAAATCCTCAAAGTCACCGAGTTTGTTACTGCAAACGAGTTGGCTAACATGATGAACATTCCTGTAACAAAGGTTATTTCAACATGTATGAGTTTAGGTGTTTTCGTTTCTATCAACCAACGTCTCGACGCAGAAATCTTGACATTAGTTGCAGAAGAATTTGATTTCAAAGTTGAATTCATCAGCATCGACGTTCAAGAAGCTTTGTCAAGCAACGAAGAAGAAGACAGACCAGAAGACTTGATTCCAAGAGCTCCTATCGTAACTGTCATGGGTCACGTCGACCACGGTAAGACAAAACTTTTGGACAGCATCCGTAATGCTAACGTAGCAGCAGGCGAAGCTGGCGGTATCACACAACATATCGGTGCTTACGAAGTTACAACAGCATCAGGCAAGAAGATTTCATTCTTGGATACTCCAGGTCACGAAGCCTTTACAGCTATGCGTGCTCGTGGTGCTAGCTTAACCGACGTCGCTATCATCGTTATCGCAGCTGACGACAGCGTTATGCCTCAGACTGTTGAAGCTATCAACCACGCTCAGGCAGCTAACGTTCCTATCGTTTTCGCTATCAACAAAATTGATAAGCCAACAGCTAACACTCAAAAGATTTATCAAGAGTTAGCTCAAATGAATATCCTCGTTGAAGAATGGGGCGGCAAATATCAGTCACAAGAAATCTCTGCTAAACAAGGTCTCAACGTCGACAAATTGTTAGACAAGGTTTTATTGGAAGCTGAATTCTTAGACCTCAAGGCAAATCCTAAGAAAGCTGCTAAGGGTACCATCATCGAGTCTGCCTTGGACAAAGGTCGCGGCTACGTTGCAAAAATCATGGTTCAAGACGGTACACTTAAAGTCGGTGACATGGTTCTCGCTGGAACAACATACGGCAAGGTGAAGGCTATGTTCAACGAACAAAACAAATCTGTCAAGTCAGCAGGTCCTTCAACTCCAGTATTGATGTTAGGTCTCAACGGAGCTCCACAAGCTGGTGACAACTTCAACGTTTTCGATGATGAAAAAGAAGTCAAGGCTATCGTTTCACGTCGTCAACAATTACAAAGAGAACAAGGTTTGCGTACACAAAAACACATCACCTTGGACGAAATCGGAAGACGTATCGCTATCGGCGACTTCAAAGAACTTAACATCATCGTTAAGGCCGACGTTGACGGTTCATCAGAAGCTTTGGCTGACTCATTGTTGAAACTCTCAACACCAGAAGTACAGGTCAACGTTATCCACAAGTCAGTCGGTGCTATCAGCGAGTCTGATATCTTATTGGCTTCAGCATCAAATGCTATCATCGTTGGTTTCAACGTACGTCCTACACTCCAAGCAAGACGTCTTGCAGAGAAAGAAGAAATCGATATTCGCCTCTACTCTATCATCTACACTGCTATCGAAGAAATCAAGTCAGCTATCGAAGGTATGTTGGCTCCAGAAATCGAAGAAGTTGTTACATGTAACATCGAGATCAGAGAAGTCTTCAACATCAGCAAGGTCGGTCGCATCGCTGGTTGTATGGTCCTCGACGGAAAAGTTAACCGTCAGACTAAGATTCGTATCATCAGAGATGGTATCGTTGTCCACACCGGTTCATTAGGCTCATTAAAACGCTACAAAGACGACGTCAAGGAAGTCAGCGCAGGTTTCGAATGCGGTTTGAACATCGACGGTTACAACGACATCAAAGTCGGTGACATCATCGAAGGATACACTATCAAAGAAATCAGCAGAAAACTGTAAAAATATTTTAAGAAGTCAGCGTTGCAAAATGCTGACTTTTTTTTGTATATTTGTGATTGTATTTCAAACTAAATTTAATCATTATGAAAAAACTCTACACTTTCTTAATGTTGCTCGTCATGACAGCATCATTAACATTAAACGCAAAAGTCAGAGACGGCGAGACATCTCCTGTCACATACACTAAAAACATCGACCTCGGTGACCGTCCTTCTGGCGCATGGATGGACCCAGCAATAATCGAATTCGGCACCACAGGCGATGAATACACTGTTTTATCTATCAAATCATTACATCCTTTCTTCATCGTTTATGACTTGTCAAGACCTGTCGACGTCACTGCCGACCAACCATTCACAGCAGAAGTGACACATGGAGAATCAGACGTCGAAGGTGAAATCAACGGACAAATCGTCGTTGAACACACTTTGGGCAAAGACACCATCAATGTGACAGCAAAAGCTTATTTTCCTGAAGCAAAAGACGTATGGGAAACAGCAGAAGAAATCACCTTGCCTTTCACAGAAACAGCAAAACTTGAAGCTTATAAAAACTATAATTTTTCTGAAGGAGAACAACCAGACGTGCCACTCGGCGACATCGTATATAAAGCTGTATTTGAAGAAGATGCAATCATCTTTGCCAACGCTGAAAATGCAAGTCTCACAATATACAAAGAAGGCTTCGATGGCTACGGCGGACCTCGTGAAAACAACTTCTACAAAGCAGAGATTGCTCCAGATGAAAACGCAGAGACACTCTTCTTTTTCAACTTCAACAACGGAAAACCTAACGGCTGGAATATTTTTGAAGAAGACGGCGACAAAGACCAATGGGTTCTCACCGACCCTAACAACACATACATCAGCGGAACAGACGAGTCAATCGCGATTTATTCAAACACATATTCAAGTGGCGCATTATATCCAGACAACTACATCCACACTGCTGAAAAATACGCCATCACAAAGAAATCAGTATTGTCATGGGACGCAAGATCTGCCGACCTCAGCAATATGTATAACAAAGAACATTACGGCGTTGTCGTTTCTACAGACAAGAGCAATTGGGAAGTAGTATGGGAAACAACCATCAACTACACAGGCTTCAATCACGTAATGGTATCGCTTGAAAATTATGCAGGACAAGAAGTCTACATCGGATTCCGTCACTTCGACTGCAACGGCAACGACGCTACAGGCCTCATCATCGACAATATTTTATTGGCAAACACATCAATCAACGGCGTCGGCATCCAAAACGCTATACTTCCAGCTGGCACATACTATTTCTTAATCGAAGGAGAGTTATCAACAGAATACACAGTCGATATCAGACTCGCTTCTGACGTAGAAGATGATGATGCAATTGAAGAAATCAGCACAACATTCAACATCTATCCAAATCCTGTTAATGACAGATTATTTGTCGATGCAGAAACTGAAGTTGTAGAAATTATGGTTTATGATATCTTTGGAAGACTCCAAGTCACTGAGACTCCAAGTCACCAAGGTAATTTGTCAATTGATTTATCAGATTTGAACAGCGGAGTTTATTTCGTGAAAGTCAAGACAGAAAACGGAGAAATCGCCAAGAGATTCGTAAAAGAATAACAAACAATTATCCATTGATAATTACAAAATTATAGAGGTTTCACTTCATTGTGGAGCCTCTATTTTTTATGTATCTTTTTTCCTAGAAAAATTAAGATTTTTCATATATTTGTAGGCTATTTAAACTACTGTTACTTACACCTTTTCTTTTAAGATTAACATACGTATATTATATCAAGAAAATTCAAATATTTATTATTAACTAATTCATTATCATTATGAGAAAAATTTTAGCTAGTTTATTGTTAATGGTATGTCTTATGCCATTTTCATTAAGAGCTGAAGAAGTTAAAAGTAGATTTTCCTACAACTTCAACGGTGGTTCTATCGAAGGTTGGAAGACTGTCGATGTTGACAACGACGGTTATTGCTGGCTTGGACACACTGATGGCTATTTCTATTCACAGTCATCAGAATACTTAAAGCCAAACAACATTCTCTCAACAACAAGCAGATATGCTATTTATCCAGCATCAAAAATCAGTTTCGATGTTAAGTCTGACAAAGAACTTGAGAAACATGGTATTGGCGTTGCATATTCTTTAGACGGTGTTTCTTTCTTAACATTACAAGATGAGACAGCTTTAGCAACACCAACAGAATGGAACAAAGTCGAGATTTCACTTGAATACTTAGCAGGCAAAGAAGTATATCTCGGTATCCTACACTTCACAATGGACGACCAAGGTACTATCATGGTTGACAATGTAAAATTGACAGACGGTTTACTTACTCCAGTTGAAAACCTCGTTGCTACAGAAAACGAAAACGATGTCAATGTTTCATGGACATGGGCCGATGAAGATTCAAAAGAACCAATTGGCTACAAAGTTTACAGAGCAAAGGACAACAAGACTGAATCAGCAGTTATGATTGCCAACAATGTAACAGAAATGACATACAACGACGCTCAATGGAATGAACTCGAGTGGGGTATCTATCAATGGGGTGTTGCTGCATTATACGAACAAGAAACACGTGGCACAGCAGAAGCTGAAACAATCTTAGAAGAAGGTTTTGAAGCAGTTGAATATCCTAACTTACCAGAAGGTTGGTCAACATTATCATCACCAGCTTCAGCAGGCGTTTCTGGCAAATGGCAAGTAACAGGAGCTATTACCAACATCATCAATCCTGACGCAGGTGAAAAGTTAGCATTCTCATACGGCGGTTACGCTCTCGCTGACTTCTATCTCATCACACCAGCTATCGACTTGTCAAAAGCATTAGACCCAACACTTGAATTCAGCTACGCTTCTCCTGGAAAATTAGGTGGCAGCGGCGACCCATTATTCGTAAAATGCGCTGAATCAATCGACGGTCCTTGGACAGACCTTTGGACAGAAACATCAGACCTCCAATGGAGAAATACAACAATTGACCTTTCTAACTATTCAGGACAGACAATATACCTCGCTTTCGTACACCAAGACCTTAAAGACGGTAACTTCGGTACTGCTATCGACAACGTAAGCATCAAGTCACAAATTTCAGACGTAGCACTTCCATCAGCATCAAGAATAATTTGGTCCAATGCTATTGAAAAAGACATGTTCACTACTCTTACTGTAAAAATCACTGCTAACGACAACAGTTCTGTTGAAGGCACTGAAGTCCTTTTCTGGAATATCGAAGACAATTCATACAGATATAAAGCAACATTAGATGCAACAGGAACACATGAATTTAACGTCCGTAGAGGTCCTTATGCATTCGACATCACTTTAGAAGGTTATGAATCATTATGCACAGAAGAATCTATTAGTGTTTATGAAGCAACAACATTTGAATGTGAATTAGAAAAACTCCCTGACTTAATCGAAGGTCTTTACGTTTCTCCAACAGGATGGGCAATGTGGGATTACGAAAATGCAAACACAGCATTCGACATCTACCTTGACGGCGAAATCGTTGAAGAAAACTACGCTGGAACACAATATCAATTCGATACAGAATCTTTAGATAATGGAAAAGAATATACAGTAACTATCCGTCCTAAAGACCAATATGTAATGTTAGAATACACATGGGATTATGTTTCATGTGCTGAATTCGCTAATGCTGTAAACTTCAAAGCAGCTAAAGAAGATAACAAAGCTGTTCTCACATGGGAAATGCCTATTTTCGAAGGTGAAGTAGAACCTGTTTATGAATTCGCAGTCAACTTCGACAATGGAACATTAGAAGGCTGGACAACAATTGACGCTGATGGTGACTTACGCAACTGGCAAAATACTGCAAGTTTCGCAAACCAAGGTTTCGGTGTCGACAACACAAACTGCGCAGCTTCAATTTCTGCTGATAACGAATTACCTGTAACTATCAAACCAGACAACTACTTGGTTTCTGACCAAAAATATACTATCACAGAAAATTCAAAACTTACATTCAGCGTATCAGCTCAGTCAAAACAATATGCTGCCGAACATTACGGCGTTGCTATCTCAGCAAAAAGCAATAACGATGCTAAAGACTTCTCAATTATTTTTGAAGAAACATTGACAGCTGGCGAAACAGATGCTTCATCAACACAAGGACAATGGTTTACAAAAACTATCGACCTCAGAGAATATGCAGGCCAAGCTTTATATATCGCATTCCGTCACTTTAACTGTACAGACCAATTCTGGATTAAACTCGACGACATCAGCTTGACAAGCGGCATGACAAGAGGCAACAGAGAAGGCGGCGAATGGTTATACTACGATAATGGCGTTTATGAGGAAGCAGCTGGCAACTACGATGCTTCAACAATGCAGCCTACACAAATCTATTGGGCTATTATGTTCCCAGCTGACTTGATGGTTGACTATGCAAAGAGAACTATCTCTAAAGTCGCTCTCTACGACTACTCAGCTCACAAAGGCGCATTCAGTATCCACACTGGCGGTGATGACGCTCCTGGCACAATGGTTTACGTACAATCATACGAAACAACAGGCAAGAAATCTTATGTTGAACTTGAGTTAGACACTCCTGTCACAATCAGCGGAAAAGAAAACATCTGGATTCAATTCTCAAACGAATACGGCTCAGGAAGTTACGTTGCTGCTTACTCAGCAGACATGGGCGACCCTAACAGCCGCTGGAGATCAGATAACGGTTCATTATGGTATGACAGCAACTGGTACGGAGAAGGCTGGTACGGTACATGGATGATTCGTGCTTTCGTTGACGAAAAAGACGAGTCTGTAATAGATGACCCAGAAACAACAACATTTGAAACTCTCGGTACATTAGTCTATCGTAACGGAGAACTCATCACTCCAACACCAATAAAAGAAAACACATTTACAGATACTTTCTCTGCAGATGAAAACGAAGTTGAATATTCTATCAGAGTCGTTTACGGTGGTAAAAAAGACATATCATACTATGCAATGTCATGTCCTTTAACAAAAACATTTTTAACAAAAGACCCAATGGTATGCCCTGCACCACAAAAACTCTACGGAGAACCAACATTAAATCAAGACGGAACATTCGGCGCAACATTAGTATGGCCATACGCTAAGGAATGGTTACGCTACGATGATGGTGATGTCGTTGAAGACGCATGTATCGGTACTGGCAATCCTATGCAATGGGCTATCATGTTCCCTGCAAAAGACATCGAACAATATATCGGAGCAAGCATTACTGAAATCGGTTTGTTCGACGTTGAAGCTTGCGACGCTACATTAGTGATAGCTTACGGCAACGACTTCGCTCCTAACCAAGACTTCATAGTCCACCAACAAGACTTCTCATTCACAGGAAGCTTCGATTACTTGAACATCAAAACTACAGCTCCTGTACAAATCATCGACGAAGGAAACCTCTGGATAATCATCAAGAACCTCAACGGTAAATATCCTGCTGCTGTTACTAAAAATACAGGTAACCCTAACGGAAGATGGTGCTCTTTCGACGGCAACACATGGAACGATTTATATGCAGCAAGCAATTATGAACTCGACTTCTCATGGTACTTAAGAGCTTATGTTTCTAACGAACCTAACAGAGGCGACAATGGTGTTTTAGACCACTACAACATCTACCGCAGCGAAAGCAACAGCAACTATGAATTAATCGCTACAACAAAAGACCAAAGATACTTCGACGAAACTGAAAGAGGCACTTACTACTACCAAGTTACATCAGTCTACAAACGTGGCGAAGAAACTTGCGAGTCAGAACCTGCTAAGTCATTCAACAATCCTGAAGAAGATTATGTAGTTATTGAAGTAACTAAGATTGATGAAAACGGTGTTAAAGGCATGATGGTTTATCCAAACCCAGCAAAAGACATGCTCAACATCACAGCTGAAAACATGAGACGCATCACTATCAGCAATGTATTAGGACAAGTTGTTTATGACCAAAACGTCAACTCAGACAATGAAATCATCAATATGTCACAATACGAAGCTGGTATCTATATGGTACGCATCGCTACAGAAAACGGCGTAGCAGTAAAACGTATCAGCGTAACTAAATAAAAAACTCAGAACTTGATAATCTCAAAACTTCAAAAAGTTTTTGAGAATAAAAAAGAGAGATGTCACTTTGAAGTGACATCTCTTCTTTTTTCAGTTTCTGAGTTTCTGAGTTTCTGAGTTTCTGAGTTTCTGAGTTTTTATAAAAGGTTTCCTTTTATAATTCTTTCAATCTCGGTTTTAGGCAAAGCGCCTTGTGTCATCATCGGTTGTCCGTTCATCGGGACGAACAGCATCGTTGGTATCGAGCGTATTCCGAATGCTTGCGACAACTCCTCCTCTACTTCGGTATCTACCTTATATATATAGACCTTTCCGTCATATTCTTTGGCAAGTTCATCAAGTACTGGTGCCAGCATCTTGCATGGACCGCACCATGAGGCGTAGAAGTCGATGATAGCAGGTTTGTCGCCTTTATATTTCCATTCTGTAGGATTACTTTCATAATCCACTACTTTATTCAAGAATTCTTCTTTTGTTATATTTATCGCTTTCATATCTTTACTATTTAGGGATTTGAGGATCTGAGGATTTGATGATTTGAGGATTTGAGGGTAAGAGATTCCTTAATTCCTTAATTCCTTAATTCCTCAGTTCCTTAATTCCTCATACCCTTAATTCCTCATACCCTCAGTTCCTCAATTCCTTAGTTCCTATTATTTACCAAGTTTCTTTTCAACTTCTTCTTTGCTTAATTTCTTGGTGCAGAAGAACCAGTCGTAGCAGTGCATCTCGTCTTCGGAGCTTTGCATTCTTTCTTTTGCTACTCCGCATGAGCCAGCTGTAGGAACGATGACTTCATCACCTGGACGCCAGTCTGCTGGCATAGCTACGCCAAAGTTATCTGCAGTCTGCAAAGCGACCAAGACTCTCATGATTTCATCGAAGTTACGACCGAGTGCGAGTGGATAGTACATGATAGTGCGAATCTTGTCCTGTGGGTCGATGAAGAAGACCGCACGCACTGCCGATGTAGAACTTTCACCTGGCTGAATCATACCGTATTTCTTAGCCACTTCCATAGTGATGTCTTCGATGAGAGGGAACTGGATTTCCATATTCTTCATGCCTTTCCAGTCAATCTTTTCTTTGATGGTACGCAACCATGCGATGTGGCTGTACAAACCATCGACAGAAAGTCCTACCAACTGAGTGTTGAGTCTTTCAAATTCATCAGCGAGTTTGCCGAATGACATAAATTCTGAAGTACATACTGGAGTGAAGTCGGCTGGATGGCTGAATAAGATTTTCCATCTGCCTTTATAATCTGATGGGAAGTTGATTACACCTTGTGTTGTTTTTGCTGTGAAAGCTGGAGCTGTGTCGCCAATTCTTGGCATTACGTTTATTGTGTTGTTTGTTTCCATTGTTTTACTGTTTTAAATTGTTGTTTATTATTTTTATTTTAACCTTAAGTAAACTTTAGCCATTAGCCATTAGTCATTTTCCCTTAACCATCAGCCGCTAGGCTTTGTTCATTTACGATGCAAAAATAATACGAGAAACATGCATTTGTCAAACAGATATTTTCTATCTTTGTATCGATTTTATCAATTAAAGACACCAAGTCACCTAGACACCTAGTCTCTAAGACTTCTTGGTGACTCGGTGTCTCGATGACTTATAGACTTAAAAATATGACACTACAACAATTAGAATACATCGTCGCGCTTGACAAATATCGTCATTTCGTCAAGGCCGCTGAATCATGCCATGTGACACAATCCACGCTCAGCATGATGGTGCAGAAGTTAGAACAAGAACTGGAAATTAACATCTTCGACAGGAAGGCTCAGCCAATAGCACCTACGGAGATAGGGACACGTCTCATCGACCAGGCCAAGGTGATTTTATATAACGCTAAACAGTTCAAGGAACTTGCCCTTACGGAGAAAGAACAAGAGTCGGGCAAGGTGACATTGGGAATCATTCCGACAGTAGCGCCTTATATCTTGCCTAAACTGTTTAATGTCTTGCAAGAGAAAAATCCTAACATCAACCTTCATGTGAAGGAAATCACGACAGCGGAGATAATAAACCAGCTAGAGAAAGCAGAAATAGACATGGCATTGTTGGCGACGCCTTTGAACAATCCTAACTTCTTGGAGATTCCTGTGTATTACGAGAGATTCTTCGCATACGTCTCTCCTACCGAGCCATTATATAATATGATTAAGGAATACGAGATGAATCACATTCCTACGGAGCATCTATGGGTCTTGAAAGAAGGACACTGTCTGCGTAATCAGGTGATGCGCTTATGTGAAGCAGACTCTGGTTTCTCCACCACATACGAAGCCGGCAGCATCGACACATTGATAAAGATTGTCGATACCAACGGAGGCTACACCATCATCCCGGAATTACATATCGACTTATTGACGGAACAACAAAAGGCTAATGTTAGACCTATCGTCAATCCGGAGCCTAACAGAGAAATCTCTTTGGTCGTGAGAAACGATTACGTCAAGGAAAGACTTCTTAACGTCATAGCGAAGAACATCGCCGATACCATTCCTGAAAATATGCTCGACGAGAGATTGAAGAAGTTTTCGATAAAACTTTAGTATCCACGAATCAGCACGAAATTTCACGAAATGATTTCGCGAAAGATTAGTGTTTTTTCGCGGACAGAAAAAAAACTCCGCGTAAATACATGAAATACGCGGAGTAAGTTCTTAGTTCTTAGTTTAAAGTTCGTTGATGACTTTCATCAGTTGTTCTCCCAGTCCTATGGTATAGCCTTGTGAGATGAATACAATCTCGTTTTGTGTGTTAGCCACAATGAATATTGGGAGATTGTTATTTTGAAGTCGCATGTTAGCAACTACTTCTTTCAACATTGCGCCGTCTTCGATACCGAAGGTGAGGTTTTCTGGAAGACCTTGGAAGTTCTTGAGTTCGAAGTTTCTCTTATGTTCTTCATTTTGGAACAAGAACACGAAGCTTCTACCCCACTTATCCAACTGGTCTTTGACAGCTGCGATATCTAACATCGCGTGTGTCGTTGGCTCGCTGCCACCGTCCAAGAGTCCGAGTACATAGAAACCACGACCTGTTGTTGCCAACAAACTCTTGTCTTCTGTCTCACCGACTGGCATATATCTGTTTTCTGCGTTGAAGTTACCGATAATTCTGAGACCTTTCTCTGGTTCTCTCATAATTAAGTCGATGTTAGTTGTCTTGTCTGATTCTATATTGAAGAATGTAGTGCGAGCGAGTACGCTGCCGTCAGAGAGACGTGTTCCTGTTGTCATGACGTAATATCCAGGGTCGAGGGCGAGGCCGTTTTCAAACAATGTAGAATATTGTTCACCGAAATCCATGCCTGGGTCTTTAGCGTCGTAAGCAAGCAAGTCGAATCTCTTGCCGTTGAACTTCTTGATAGAGAAGTGTGTATAATAACGAAGGTCTGTCAAAGCTCCTGAAGGAACATATTTAGCCATCAAAACACCTTGACGTGTTGGTGTTGCTTCTGTCACTTCTTCTTCAAAGTTAACGTCAATCCAGTTGTTGTCTTTGATATACTGAATCTTACCTGTAACAGGATCGATGCGTGAAGCGATGCCGAGTGAACGTGCCATCGAGACGAAGAATATTCCTCTTGAGCGATAGTCTGTCACCATTGATTTGATGACGCTTGTTGGCAACATAATGATACGAGCATTATTGTTTGTAGTGATGTTTGCCACAATCCATTCAACAAGTTCTTGTGGGTTATTTCTGAATTGCTCAGCTTGTTCATTATTGAAATAATTTGAAAGCTCTTGTTTGTAAGGTCTTATCATCTCACTTGAAACGCGTGGGTTCAAGATATAAGCGTTATATATCTCGCCTTCGCCTTCCACTGTATAATCAAGGTTATCGACGAGGACATCCATAGTGACGTCGCGTAAGTCTTTATCGCTTATTTCTTTAAGAAGGTCAATAGCCATCTGACGTTTGTTGTTCTTCTCTGCGTAAGCGATGAAGTCGAGAATTGTCTGATAGTTACCCCATGATTTTTCTATCAAAGCGAGCACTTCTTTATCTTCGATATCGCGTGGGAATGAAGCGATATAAGCATTTCTTAATGAGTCTTCGTAAGCGAAGCGGCGGTCATTTTCTGCACGCATCTCTGCTGTCACCTCTGGCATCTTGGCATTTTGTGCTGGAGGAGTGATGTCGTATTCTATCGTCATCAAATCGCCTTCTTTCTTATCGAGTTTAATAACGAGTTCTTCTTTCTCGCCGAAAGGCATCTCTTCAAAACCGAACTTGCCGTCTTTTGTAGCGTAAGCCATCATATCGCCATTACCTGCTGTCATCCATGTCTCGCCATTTTCATCTGTTGTCTTGACAGCGACACTGCAGAATTCAGCATAGTTATAAATCTTAAATTCCACTTTCACATCTGGCAAAGCGTTACCGTTTTCATCAACGACTTTCACAATCATCTTTGATGTCTCTGCGTAATCGTCAACGACATTGATTTCTGTATGGTTTGGTGTTCTATCGATTACTTCTTCAGGGCCATAGTAACGACCAAACACACGAGTATGAAGGAGAAGTGCGCGTGATGCAGGAGCGTTGAACCAACCGAGGTCGAGCACTGGCTCTGGCTCGCAGGCGCCGAGGAAATACCATTCGCCGTCGACGTAAGCCTCAACCCAAGCGTGATTGTCGTCGCAGTGTGCCCAACGAGGAGTGTAGACTTGACGTGCTGGGATACACATAGCACGCAAAGCTGCTACAAGGAATGTAGACTCTTCACCGCAGCGGCCCCATGAGGTCTTCACTGTTGCAAGAGGAGAACTTGTTCTTGAGTCGGAGCCTTTGTAGTTGGCTTTCTCGTGGCACCAGTGGTTTATCTCCAAGACAGCATCGTATAATGACAAGTCTTTAACTCTGTCTTTCAACTCTTCATAGAAAACAAAACGAGAGTCGTCGAGGTTTTCGTTATTGACTCTGACAGGCATCACGAAGTGGTTGAATTCTCTTTCAGGGATGTCTTTTCCCCAAGGCATCTCTTCTTTAGCCTTGAAAGCAGCTTTCACATTATTGTGATAGAACTCGCCGCTGTAGTCGGTGACATCACCGTCGAACATATAAGCATATAAAAATTCCAATGCTTCTTTTTCATTCTGTGGCATGTCTTCATTCAAGATATTGAAATAATCTCCGTTTGGAAGTGTTGCCATCTTTGCTTCGAGGTCCTTCTTTACCTCAGCTCTTTGCTGAGCGTCAGAAATAAAATGACTTGCATCATTACATGACATCATAAGCATCAAGACCAATACAAAAGCATAAGCTTTAGTCATCATTTTAATTACATTATTTTTCATAACAAATTTCCTTTTAAAATTAAGGACGCACTTTTTTGATGCGTCCTTATATTATTATTAAATTAAAAGTTCTTAGTTTTTCGCTCTTTCAATACATTCGCTACGGTCAGGACCGTATGATACCAATGTGATTGGAACGCCTACATAATCTTCGATGAATTCGATATAGTCGTTCAATTCGACTGGGATGTCTTTTTCTATCTTTTGGTTCCAGCCTTTGAAAGCCTTCAACACTGGAGTCATTGTCTGTGTACAAGCATCGAATGGAAGGAAGTCGATTTCTTCATTTTTATAATTATAAGCCACAGCAGCCTTTATCTCTTCGAAGTCATCCATAACGTCAGATTTCATCATCATGAGGTCGGTGACGCCATTGAGCATGACAGCATATTTAAGAGCTGGGAGGTCGAGCCAGCCTGTACGACGAGCGCGTCCTGTTGTTGCACCAAATTCGTGGCCGTTCTTACGTAACTTCTCTCCTACTTCGTCGAACAACTCTGTTGGGAAAGGACCTGTACCGACGCGTGTGCAGTAAGCTTTGAAGATACCGTAAACCTTACCTATTTTGCTTGGAGCTACACCGAGACCTGAGCATGCACCTGCTGCTATAGCTGATGATGATGTAACGAAAGGATAGCTACCGAAGTCAACATCGAGGAGAGTACCTTGTGCGCCTTCTGCGAGGACGCGTTTACCTTCGGCGATAGACTTGTTGATGAAATATTCGCTTTCAATGAATTGGAATTGTTTCAAGAACTCGATAGCTTTGAACCATTCTTGTTCATATTGTTCGAAAGACATGTTATCGAGGGTGAGAGTGCTCATATCGAAGTCGAGGTTTTTGATCTGAGCGATGTGAGTGTTTTTAAGTCTCTCATAACGAGCCATGAAGTCCTCAGCAGCGATATCACCTATACGTAAGCCACGACGAGCTGTCTTGTCTGTATAAGTTGGTCCGATACCTTTCAAGGTAGAACCGATTTTATTCTTTTGAAGTGCTTTTTCGTTAGCAGCATCGAGAGCGCGGTGTGTTGGGATAATGAGATGAGACTTATTAGAAATAAAAAGTCTGTCTTTGATGTCTATGCCGCTTACTGCGAGAGTATCAATTTCATCTTTGAAGATCTTAGCATCGATGATGACGCCATTGCCGATGACGTTGACACAATTGTCGTTGAAGATACCGGAAGGAATTGTGTGCAAGACAAATTTCTTACCATCGAACTCGATAGTGTGACCTGCGTTTGGTCCACCTTGAAAACGAGCTACTATATCATACTTAGGTGTAAGAGCATCGACGACTTTACCTTTACCTTCGTCGCCCCACTGCAATCCAAGAAGCAAATCTATTTTTGCCATAAGTCTTTATTGATTTTTAATAATTTACAAAAAACTAAGCTAAATATTGCTCTCGAACCGGAGCTTGGGAGAACTTTAGAATCTTAAAATTCTAAATCCTTTCCTATTTAGCGTTCAAAATTAGTAAAAAACTCAGTACGTTAACAAAGAAATAAAATATATTTTTTCAAAAAAAGTAAGTGGTTAACTTTCAATGTTTCTTTCAATTCTCATCACCTTCTGAACGAGGTCCATTTTCCTCAGACTATCGATAACAGTCTCTAAATGTCTCAGGTTTTTAACATAAAATGAAACAGTGACATCAACCATTCCTCCTTCGCTTTGCATTTTGATGGAATAAAGGTCGAGTTTGAAGTCATCGCTCAGCACAGAGAACAATTCCGAACCGAAGCCTAATTTATTGACGCCAGAGATTTTTAATGTCGCCATGAAAGCGATGTCTTCCGAGAACTGCCATTTTGCCTTTACGATGTTCTTGCCATATTTCGACATAAGCTCGATAGCCTTCGGACAATCGGGACGGTGTATCTGAACTGGCTGGTTAGGGAATGTGATTGCCACGACGTCATCGCCTGGTATTGGATCGCAACATGTTGATATGGTGTAACCCAAGTCATTCGACTCTGACTCAGACTTTGACACTGACTCAGACTTGTTAGGTGTTGAACCTACTAATCCGAATGTCAATATCTTTAATAATGTATTGGAATTATTATGTTCGTTCTTGAAAACAGGCTCAACATCCTGGAAGTTGATTCTGCCTATGGCGATGTTATAGTACAAGTCGATACGACCTGCAAGATTCAAGGCTTCTACCACGAGGTTTCTGTTTGGTTTCGTAAACTCCACATTCAATCTGTCGAAAAACTCACGGAGTTTGTCTTTTCCATTTTCCTTGAACGACCTTCTGTAATCCTTTATTCCAGCTTTCAGACGCGACTTCGCCAAGGATGTCACTAAGAATTCGAAGCTCTTTTCCTGCGGATGCTGATATTGAGAGGTGATAACTTCCACCTGATCTCCCATGTTTAACACATAGTCGATGGCGGTAAGTTTTTTGTTGACATTAGCACCGATACAATGGTTGCCGATCTCACTGTGAATCATATACGCAAAGTCGAGGACTGTAGCTCCTTTCGGCATGCTCTTCATCTCTCCTTTTGGAGTGAAGACACAAATCTCGTCACCGAATAAGTCAAGCTTGAAGTTATTGATAAACTCTATCGCTGAGGAGTCGCTGGAATTGGTCAGACTTATAACATTGTCGAGCCACGACTTAAGACTGTTTTCTGCAGCGTTGATATCATTCTTATATTTAAGGTAAGCCATCACGCCGCGTTCAGCAATGATGTTCATCCTCTGTGTCCTTATCTGCGTCTCTATCCAATTGCCTTGCTTGCTCATGAAGACAGCATGAATCGACTCATAGCCATTTATCTTAGGGAACGACAGCCAGTCTCTGAGTCTTGAGTTGTTAGGACGATAAAACATCGTCAACACGCCGAATGTCTGCCAGCATTGTATCTTCTCCATATCGAGAGGACAGTCGATGATGATTCTCAACACATAAGCGTCGTATATCTCGTCTAAGGAGAGACCGAATTTATGCATTCTCTCCCAGAGGCTGCTCTGGCTTCTTTCAATGATTTTCAGTTCTGCCTTTATCCCGACCCTCTCCAATTCTTCCTTGACAGGGATGATAAACTCTTCGAGTTCTTTTATCTTGCTTTCCCTTATCTCATTAAGTTGCAATGATATCGACTCATAAACCTGAGGGTTAATATATTTAAGACAAAGTTTTTCCAGTTCTGATTTTATGGCGAACAATCCGAGACGATATGCGAGAGGCGCATAGAACGACACTGTCTCGGAAGCTATCTTCAGCTGTTTATGATGAGCCATCGACTCAAGCGTTCTCATGTTATGCAGTCTGTCGGCAAGTTTCACAAGAATAACACGAATGTCTTCCGACATGGTATTCACTATCTTACGATAGTTTTCTGCTTGTATGCTTTCTATACTATTTTGGAAGTCGATGCTGCTGAGTTTGGTGAGGCCTTTCACCACCCTAGCCACCTTTGGTCCGAACTCTTGAGAGATATATTCCACGGTGTATTCTGTATCCTCCACCACATCATGCAAGAGAGCACTTGTTATGGAAGTCGCACCCATTCCTATTTCCTTAGCCACTATGATAGCAACAGCTATCGGATGGAAGATGTAAGGCTCGCCCGATTTACGTCGAGCGTCTTTATGAGCCAATGCCGCAAACTCGTAAGCCTTTCTAACGAGTTCCACATCTGATTCTTTTTTCTCGCCTTTCCATGCATCAAGCAGCACCTCATACTGCCTATCCATTTCAAGCTGTTCTTCCTTGGAATAAGTGTCAGGATAATTCATAATCTCTACATTTGAACTTGCAAAGTTAATATGCTTTTTTTCCAAATGCAATAGAGAAAGTTAAAAAAAATTAAGAAAAAGTGTAGAGTGTAGAGTTTAAAGTTCAAAGTTCAGAGTTCAGAGTTCAGAGTTCAAAGTTCAAAGTTCAGAGTTCAAAGTTCAAAGTTCAGAGTTCAAAGTTCAAAGTTCAGAGTTCAGAGTTACAAAAAAACTCAGAACCCCAATTTTGAGATTCTGAGTTTTTGAGTTTTTGTGTTTCTAAGATTCTAAAGTCCTAGAATTCTATAGTTCAAGCATTAACGCTTGCCATATGTGCGATAAGGTCTAATACCTTATTTGAATAACCGATTTCGTTGTCGTACCATGAAACGACTTTTACGAATGTGTCTGTGAGATAAACGCCTGCGTTAGCGTCGAAGATTGATGTGAGTGTGCAACCTAAGAAGTCTGAAGAAACGACTGCGTCTTCTGTGTAACCGAGAACGCCTTTGAGTTCACCTTCTGAAGCATCTTTCATAGCTTTGCAGATAGCTTCTTTTGAAGCTGGTTTTTGGAGGTTAACTGTGAGGTCAACGACAGAAACGTCTAATGTAGGAACACGCATTGAGATACCTGTGAGTTTGCCGTTCAATTCAGGGATGACTTTACCAACAGCTTTAGCAGCACCTGTTGATGAAGGGATGATGTTGCCTGATGCTGCGCGACCGCCACGCCAGTCTTTCAATGATGGACCATCGACTGTCTTTTGTGTTGCTGTTGTTGAGTGAACTGTTGTCATCAAACCGTTTTCGATACCGAAGTTATCGTGTAAAACTTTAGCTATTGGAGCTAAGCAGTTTGTTGTACATGAAGCGTTAGAAACGAATTGAGTTCCTTTGACGTAAGTTTTTTCATTAACGCCGCAGACGAACATTGGAGTGTCGTCTTTTGAAGGAGCTGACATAACAACGTATTTAGCACCAGCTTCGATGTGAGCTTGTGCTTTGTCTTTTGAGAGGAACAAACCTGTTGATTCAACAACGTATTCTGCTTCTACTTCATTCCATTTCAAGTTTGCAGGATCTTTTTCTGCAGTGATGCGGATTGGATTGCCATTGACGATGAGAAGGTTTTTCTCTACGTCGAAATCTATTGTGCCGTCGAATTGACCGTGCATTGTGTCATATTTCAACATATATGCTAAATAGTCAACTGGACATAAGTCATTGATACCTACTATTTCAATATCATTACGAGTTTGAGCAGCTCTGAAAACGAAACGGCCGATTCTTCCGAAACCGTTAATACCAACTTTAATTTTTGCCATACTTTTTATAGTTTTTATAGTTTAACAAATCAAAAATATTATATGTTTTTAACACGCAAATTTAATTATTTTTTGAAAATATTTTAATGGTCATATCATATTTTTTCAAAAAAAATTATCGTTTTAATTGTCAACTCCTAACTAATAAGGCGTTGCCTTACCCTATATTTGTTTTGCCCTTTCAGGGCTAAAACTCCTAACTCCTAACTCCTAATTCCTAACTAAAAAAAATATTGACTTGTAGCCTTGTAGTCTTGTAGTCTTGTTGACTTTTTTTATATCTTTGCAATCATGGATAAGATTAGAAACTTTTGTATTATAGCTCATATCGACCACGGTAAGAGCACATTGGCAGACAGACTTTTAGAGAACACTAAGACTTTATCACAGAAAGAGTTAGTCAACCAGGTTCTCGATGATATGGATTTGGAACGCGAGCGCGGCATCACCATCAAGAGCCACGCCATCCAAATGAATTATATTAAAGACGGTGTCAACTACACCCTCAACCTCATCGACACTCCCGGCCACGTCGACTTCTCTTACGAGGTGTCACGTTCTATCGCGGCTTGCGAAGGAGCTCTTTTAGTTGTCGACGCCACACAGGGCATCCAGGCTCAGACCATCTCCAACCTCTATATGGCGATGGAACACGACCTTGAAATCATCCCTATCATCAACAAAATAGACATGGACAGCGCGAATCCGGAAATGGTGGAAGACCAGATCGTAGACCTCATCGGCTGCGACCGCTCCGACATCTTACGCTGCAGCGCACGTAATAATATAGGTATCGAAGAGATTCTCGAAGCTATCGTCAACAGAATACCTGCTCCAAAAGGCGACCCTAACGCTCCATTGCAGGCTCTCATCTTCGACTCCGTCTTCAACTCATATCGCGGTATCATCGCTTACTTCCGTATCTTCAACGGAACAATCCGCAAAGACGAACTCGTGAAATTCTTCGCGACGAAGATGGAATACCACGCTGACGAAATCGGTGTGCTCCAACTCAAACAAGTTCCAAAAGACGAGTTATCTGCTGGCAACGTAGGTTATATCATCTCAGGTATCAAGACTTCTTCTGAAGTAAAGGTAGGCGACACCATCACTCATGTTGAGAATCCTTGCGAAAAACCTATCGAAGGTTTCGAACACGTCAAGCCAATGGTTTTCGCTGGCGTTTATCCTGTCAGCGCTGACGACTACGAAGAACTACGCGCTTCATTGGAGAAACTACAACTCAACGACGCTTCATTGGTATGGGAACCTGAGTCATCAGCAGCACTTGGTTTCGGATTCCGCTGCGGTTTCCTCGGCTTGCTCCACATGGAGATTGTGCAAGAACGCCTCGACCGTGAGTTCAACATGGACGTCATCACCACAGTGCCTAACGTTTCATTCAAGGCTTATCTCACCGACGGTGAAGAACTCGATGTTCACAACCCAAGCGGTCTCCCTGAAGTGACAAAACTCGACCACATCGACGAGCCTTTCATCATAGCTGAAATCATCACCAAAAATGAATTCGTAGGTTCTATCATGAAGCTTTGTATCGACAAACGTGGTGTCTTGATGAACCAGACATATCTCACAACAGACCGCGTCGAGCTTAAGTTCCAGATGCCATTGAGTGAAATCGTTTTCGACTTCTACGATAAATTAAAATCTATATCAAAAGGTTACGCATCTTTCGACTATCACATCGCAGGTTATCAACAAGCTAACTTGGTCAAGTTGGATATCATGTTAAACGGCGAAGTCGTCGATGCTTTGTCGACTTTGATTCACCGCGACAACGCATACGCTTTCGGACGTAAGATGTGTGAGAAGTTGAAAGAACTCATTCCTCGTCATCAGTTCGACATCGCAATCCAGGCTTCGATTGGAGCTAAGATTATCGCAAGAGAGACAGTGCGTCAGGTTCGTAAGGACGTTACTGCAAAATGTTATGGTGGCGACGTCAGCCGTAAGCGTAAGCTCCTCGAAAAGCAGAAAGCTGGTAAGAAGAGAATGCGTCAAATCGGTAGCGTAGAAGTACCACAATCAGCGTTCTTGGCTGTTTTGAAATTAGATTAAAAGACGCAGAGTCACAAAGTCGCAGAGTCGCAAAGATATAGACGTCATTGAAAGATGGCGTCTTTTTTTGTGGACAACGAGACAACGAGTCGCAAAGTTTATGAGGTTCTGAGTTTCTGAGATTCTGAAATTCTGAGTTTCTGAGATTCTGAGGTTTTAAGTCTCGGCGCTTCTACAGGCTCAGCGACCGACCAAAGTTCAACAGCCTTAGTTCTTAGTTCAAAATTTAAGGTTTCGTGTCAATCCGTGTTGATTCGTGGATATCCGTGCCAATCCGTGAAGATTAGTGAAGATTAGTGAATAAAAAACAAGAGACGCATCAAATTCTACGAATTATGACACGTCTCTACATTATTCAATTCCTAATTCCTAACTCCTAATTGGAAAAATCTATTCCATGACTGGGCGTATACTTTTACCGCTATTACGGCCATCGCTACACATATTGCGAGCACCACTAGTAAAGCGAATGCTGTATGAGTTGTCATAGGAGAAGTCTGGTGTAGAACTCCAATAGTGACCGTGTTTTCCATCGGACATGAGTGACGACACGCCACGGTTGCCTGCTGCTGGAAGGAAGATAGTGCCGCCATTAGGACCTACAATAGTATATCCATTAACGCCACTACTTGTAGTCCAGATCCAAGTACATTCTTTTCTTAATTCATTCAACTCATCATATGTAGGCATTCTCCAGTCTCCGCCCCAGTTGGATGTGGCTGCATCGTATTCCTCAGTAAGATTGCCTTTATCATCAATATATCCTTGTGATTGTAACTGTGAATAACTAAGTTCGCAAGTTGGACAGTTTTCTTCACTGTATGATTCTTTTGTTGTTGTCTCGCCCCATGCGAAATAATGTCCGTAATCGTCTGAAGAACTTGCTCCTAAATTACAGGTAGCCCATTTTACACTTAATCCCAAGTCAACATATTCGTGACCATGATGTTTTCCGTCAACACCATCTGGCTTACATGACACCAATGCCATACATGCAAGTGCCATTATCAAATAGATTTTTCTCATAACTTTATAATTTTTTAAATATTAATTCAATCATTATAAGTGTGTACCTTAAACTTCAAATTTTTCTTTTCCTTATCTTCCGGTTCGAATGTTATAGTCATCGGTGTATTAGGAAGTACATCGAAGAAGTTTCTTGAGAACTCACCGGCTTCTGTCGTTGAGACAAAGACATCTTTAACAAATACCTTTGAATTAAATTCGAGAGTGTATTTTCCATCAGCAAATGTAACCTTTGGCTCGAGTTCTGTCTTGACAAGTTTCAAATCTTTTGGATATGCAAAGAAATGCAAACGTTCACTCAAGACTGTGTCTTCTTCCATAAGAATGATACGTGCATAACACTCTGTTCTTTTCTTATTCGACACGTTAATATTAATATTTTCTGGAAGCCTATAACAATCGTTTGCCTTGATATCTACCATTTCGGAAAATGCAAACATCTGATTGCCTTTCATGTCTTCTACCAAAACACGAATACGTCCTTTGATATCTCGTTGCAAGTCATTGCTTACCCAGAGGTTATATTTGCCATTTTCTTTTTCATCCATACCTAATAATATAGGTGCATACATCTCGCTGAGTTTGTAATGGAAAGCTTTCTTATTTCCGTAATAATCTATAGAAGCCCATGAGATTGATGGCCATGCATCGTTGAGCTGCCAATAGAGAGAACCCATACTGCGAGGACGTGAGCTGCGTTGCGCTGTGATAGCTACATCCATACCGTATGCCTGTGAGAGCTGACTGAGATAAACGTAATCTTCAAAGTCTGTAGGCTCTCCGAAATATTTAACAACATGTTCTTTGATGAGTTTCTCGCCTCTTGGATGTTTCTGGTGTGCTTGTATAACAGGATTGTCGAAGTCGAGATTTTCATCAATCATAGCAAGTGTTGACATTGAAGGATATGACTGATAGCCGAACTCGCTGTTGAAACGACCTACTTTTTCACGATACATCTCGTATGGAAGCTCGCCCCACCAGACGCCCCAGTAATGAACGTCGCCTTCAACCAAACTGACGGCTCTGCCCCATCCGTTCTTAGGAGAACTTGGCCAGTAAGGTCTCGACTTATCATTATTCTTAACTACTTCATCTAAAAGAACTTCAAAGAGTTTGTCGTAACCATCTTTCATCTCCTTATATTCTTCGTCAGACCAGCCCATAGATTTTTGCCAGCCCCAGTTGTAATAACCTTCGCTGATTTCGTTGTTGCCACACCATAATGCAAGTGATGGATGGTTCTTCAATCTTATAACTTGTTCTGTAGCTTCTTCTTTTACATCATCAAGGTAAGCGTCGGTGTAAGGATATGTAGAGCCGATGAACATGAAATCCTGCCAAACAAGGATACCGAGGCTGTCGCAGATGTCATAGAAATAGTGAGGAGGATAGATGCCGCCGCCCCAGACACGCAACATATTCATGTGAGCATCGCCGACACATTGTTCAAGAAGTTTCTGTGTTCTCTCCTTCGACATCCATGATGTAATCATGTCTTCTGGGATATAGTTGGCACCTTTCATATATAAAGGTGTACCATTGACTTTGAAGTAAAACGCTGTTCCGATGCTGTCAGGTTCTTCCACCATCTCAACGGTGCGGATACCCATTCTGATGTCTTTCGTCTCAATGATATTGGCATCATCAAGCATCTTAACATTGAATGTGTACATATTCTGTTCACCTAATTCATTAGGCCACCACAACTTAGGATTTGCAATCTCAAACGGGAATGAGAAATGATTGCTGCCTTTTTTAAGCTGAACGTTATTATCCAAAATCTTCACTTCATCTTGGAATACTTGCAAATTCACATCATGTTCTTTGTCAGCCTCAATATATGCTTCAAAACATAAATCAGCCTTATCTTCTTTAATAGCAGTGGTGATGATTGTAGCTGAATTCATTGTTGAACGTGTCCATGCCTTAAGATAGACTGGTTGCCAGATTCCCATATTCATATAACGTGGAGCCCAGTCCCAGCCATTCTGATAAGCCGACTTACGCATAACAGCATATTTCTCTGGAAAACGAAGAGGATAAGTCTCAATCAAGCTATCTCTTACCTTATCAAAAGGATAGAACTTAATCTTGATATTGTTATTTTTCTCTTTTAAAATATCTTCAACATCGCAAGTCCATTTCTTGAACATATTATCAGCATAGAAAAGATGCTTTCCATTGAGCCATACGTCAGCGTATGTATCAAGGCCTTCAAAAACGAGTTCGATAACATCTTCATTCATGATGTTTTCTTCTGCATCGAAATTCATGGTATAAACCCACTCACGCTGTGGAATCCATTGAAGCTGCGGCTCTACATCGCTATAATAAGGATGCGGAATCAAGCCTTCCTCATACATATCTGCTATTATCACCGACGGAACATCTACCTGCATATTAATATCTAAGGTGTCGGTGCTTACATTCCATGAGTCATTCAAACTCTGAATCAAAGGATTAGCATGTTTCTCCGTACATGAGAGCAACATCAGAAAAGCTGCTACTATAAACAAATTACGTACTTTCATAATGTTAGCCTATTTGTTTAAATTGATTTTTATTATTGGTTGGTTATTATTTTTAGTTTTGTAAAATTATGGAAAATAAATGTAATAACAAAGCATTTGCTTTATTTTAACTAACATTTAACCATTGTTAACAATACTTAACATTTCCTTTATAAGTGATGGTGATGACACTTTCCAGCACATAGCTGCACCAGTATTGTCAACTTTCTCAGGATAAAGGTTTTGGCAGTAATTTTCGACATCAACTGTTAAAGAAGCGTGGCAGTTTGAAATGCCTGTTTCCTTAATAATTTTTTGGACATTATTTACATTAACGCCACCGCCTGCCATGATCTTGATCTCATCACCATATTGTTGTTGCATCTTAGCAATCATTTCTACACCATCAACAGCCTTTGGCTTGCAACCTGAAGTGAGAACTTTATCGAAACCTAAATCGACCAAAATTTTCAATGCTTCAAGAGGATCGTTACAAGCATCGATAGCACGATGGAAAGTGAATTTCATTCCTTCGCCTGCTTTCATCATAGCTTTGATTTTCTCGACATCGAGGTCTCCGTTTTCTGTCAAAGCTCCAATAACAACACCTTCATAACCAAGTTCTTTAATCAAAGCAATATCTGTACACATCATTTCGAGTTCAGCATCGTTATAGATATAATTTCCTGAACGAGGACGGATAAGGACTCTGACTGGAATCTGCATATCTGCAGCCACTTTCTTCAATGTTCCGTATGATGGAGTTACACCACCTACTTCCAAAGACTCACATAACTCAGTGCAGTGAGCACCATTTTCTTGAGCGTTAATCACTGATTGATAACCATTTGTACAAATTTCTATTCTTACCATATATATAATTATTTATTATCTATAAAACCTTGCAAAAATAACACTATTTATTAAAATATAACAGAAAAATATCAAGTTATCGGTAATATTTTTAAAGATAACGGAATTTTACAAATAGTCAGCGGTCAGAAGAGCAAAGACAACGTTTTTTTTAATCTCAGAAGTTCAGAATCTCAGAAACTCAAAATCATTTTGATTTTCTATTTTTTCATTTTCTGAAGTTTTGAGTTTTTGAATTTCTGAATTTTTATTCTTTTGAGTTTCTTAGAAAAACACTGTCTTTTTCCTATCTTTGCAAAAAATAAAATTAAGACGTGATATATCCTAAAGATTTCGAAAACAAGATTGGTTTTAAGTCGGTAAAGAATAGACTTACAGAGTTATGTATCAGTGAGATGGGCAAGGAATTTGTCGAGAAGATGCGTTTTTGTCCTGATATTGAAAAAATAAAGACACGTCTCTCGCAGATAGAAGATTTCCTTTCATTATTACAAAACGGAATTCCTTTCCCTATCAGAGACTACAACGATTTGCGCAGCGACTTTAGACATCTCAGCATCGAAGGCACTGTCATCAGTGTTGAAAGTCTTTTCGCTTTAAAACCAACTCTCACAGCATTATCATACGTCTTAAACTTCTTCAAATCAGAATCGGCTGATAGGGTAAAATCGCTAAAGGCATTAGCCGCTGGCATTGAAATCGACCATCATCTTTTCACAGAAATCACACGTCTTATTGATGATAAAGGCGAGATTCCTGACGGAGCTTCTGCAGAACTCGCAGAGATACGTCGCGAGATAAGAAAAAAACAAACCTCCATCGACAGACGTATGCGCAAGATTCTCACCGATGCCAAAGCAGCAGGCTGGACCGACAGCAGCGCAGAACTCACTATTCGCGACGGCCGTCCAGTGATTCCAGTGAAAGCCGCTGACAAAAGAGCATTGCGCGGTTTCATTCACGATGAGTCTGCAACAGGACAGACTGTCTACATCGAACCTGCTGAGATTTTTGACACCAACAACGAAATCAGGGAGTTAGAATACGCTGAACGCAGAGAGATAAACAAAATTCTGCTCGCCTTCACTCAGCTCTTACGTCCTGAAATACCAGACCTTCTTAAAGCCTGGAACTTATTAGGTTTAATAGACTTCATCAGAGCTAAGTCGTTGTTAAGCAACGAATACAAATGCGTCATCCCTGAAATCATCGATGAACCGATATTCTCATGGAGACAAGCTCGACATCCATTGTTGGAACAGAAACTGAAATCACAAAACAAACAGATAACACCTTTAGATTTAAGCCTCGACAAAGACAACAGAATCCTTGTCATATCAGGACCTAACGCTGGAGGTAAATCCGTATGTCTTAAGACAATAGGCCTTGTTCAATACATGCTTCAATGTGGACTCGCAGTGCCAATGGAAGTCGATTCTAAATGTGGAGTATTCCATGACATGTTCATCGACATAGGTGACTCTCAGTCTCTTGAAAACGATTTGAGTACATATAGCTCTCACCTTCTTAATATGAAGGAATTGTTGAGTCATGCAAACAAACGCACCTTATTCTTAATTGACGAATTCGGAACAGGCACAGAACCACAGCTCGGCGGTGCGATAGCGGAAGCAATCTTATTGAAACTTAACGAGAAAAAATCGTTTGGCGTAGTGACAACACACTATGCTAATTTAAAGCTTTTAGCCGACAATCATGGTGGTATCGTCAATGGTGCGATGTTGTTCGACACTAGATTCTTGCAGCCGCTTTATGTCATGATGACTGGCAAGCCAGGCAGCTCCTTCGCTTTTGAAATTGCAAAGAAGATTGGTTTCCCACAAGAAATCCTCAACGACGCAGCTGAAATTGGTGGCAAAGAACATCTCAACTTCGACCAACAACTTCAACAACTTGAGATTGAAAAGAAAGAAGTTCGCAAGAAAGAATATGAATTAAAGGTAGCTGACAATCTTCTTAATGAAGTCGTTACGAAATACAAAAACCTTCTCGGTGATTTAGAGAAAAGAAAGAACCAACTTCTCAAAGAAGCCAACAAGGAAGCACAGTCGCTCATCGACAAGGCTAATGCCAAGATAGAGCGTACCATTCGCGAAATCAAAGAAGCACAGGCTGAAAAAGAACGCACCAAGGAACTGCGTCAGGATTTGAAAGGAATGAAACAGCAGCTCGAAGAAGACGCCAAAGTCATTTCTAAAAATCTTAAGATTGAAGAAAAAGAAAAGAAAAACGACCAAGACTTGCAAGTCGGTAATATGGTTCGTATCAACGAGATGGAAGTCGTTGGCGAAATCGTAGCTATCAGCGACACTGACCTCACCATTGAATTCGGCAGCGTTAAATTAAAGACAACTGCCGATAAAGTTGTGAAGATTAGCAAGAAGGAAGCCAAGAAATCTATCAGCAACCCTACTTATCTCCGTAAGGCTATCATGGACGACATCAACGAAAAAGCCGCTAACTTCAATCTCACTTTAGACGTAAGAGGAATGCGTGGCGAAGAAGCCTTAGACGCTGTCTCGAAATACATCGACGACGCTTCTCTATTGAGCATCAAAAATATCAGCATCTTACACGGAAAAGGTAACGGAATTTTACGTCAACTGATACGTCAACAACTCAGCAAGATGTCGTGCGTGCAACAGATGCAAGACGCTAGCTTAGAGACTGGAGGTCATGGAATTACGAGAGTGACATTGAAATAAGACATAAAAAAGAACCCCAGAAAATTTCCGAGGTCCTATATTTTGAGGTTCTGAGGTTCTAAGATTCTGAGGTTCTGAGATTTTGAATTTTTATCAAAGTCCCAAAGCCTTTTTAATGTCTTCTACTGCGTCGAGTTTTTCCCAAGCGTAGAATTCCACATTCTTGTAAATCTTGCCGTCTTCTTTGAAAGTATCTTTATCTTCGTAGAACACTTCAACTTTTTCTATTCTGCTGTCGCGGCCGAAGTGACCATAAGATGCTGTTGGTTCGAAGATAGGATTCTTCAAGCCGAATCTCTTGACGATAGAATAAGGACGGAGGTCGAAGATATCTTTCAAGCGTTCTGCTATTTCAGCGTCGCTCATTTTCTTGCCGTTTTCAGCTTTAACATGAGCTGTTCCGTTTGTGTTTACGTAGAAACCTACAGGTTGTGCCACGCCGATAGCGTATGCTATTTGAACGAGAGCTTCATCGCATGCGCCAGAAGCTACGAGGTTCTTAGCGATATGACGTGCTGCGTAAGCTGCTGAACGGTCGACCTTTGAAGAGTCTTTGCCAGAGAATGCGCCGCCACCATGAGCACCACGACCACCGTATGTGTCAACGATAATCTTTCTACCTGTGAGACCAGTGTCGCCGTGAGGACCGCCGATAACGAACTTGCCAGTTGGGTTTACGAAGAGTTTCATGTCAGGCTTGAAAAGAAGTTTCACGCGTTGTGGCAAAAGCTTCTTCACTCTTGGGATGAGAATTGTTCTCACGTCGTGTTCGATGGTCTTTATCATAGCTTCGTCATCATCGAGGAACTCATCATGCTGAGTTGAGATAACGATTGTGTCTATGCGGAGAGGTTTCCAATTTGGACCATATTCTACTGTCACTTGTGACTTAGCGTCTGGACGAAGATATTTCATCTTCTTGCCTTCGCGACGGATTTGTGAGAGTTCGTGTAACAAGATATGTGACAACTCAATAGTGAGTGGCATATATGAATCTGTTTCTTTGCAAGCGAAACCGAACATCATGCCTTGGTCGCCAGCGCCTTGTTCTTCTTCAACTTTACGTTCAACGCCACGGTTGATGTCTTGTGATTGTTCGTGAATTGCAGAGATAACGCCGCATGACTTGCTGTCGAATTGATATTCAGCCTTGTTATAACCGATGCGCTCGATAACACGACGAGCTGTCTTTTGAATATCTACATAACCTTCTGATTTGACTTCACCTGCGATAACTGCAAGACCTGTAGTTACTAATGTTTCGCAAGCTACTTTAGACTCAGGGTCTTGACGGAGCATTTCGTCTAAGACTGCGTCTGAAATTTGATCGGCCACTTTATCTGGATGGCCTTCTGATACTGATTCTGATGTGAAATAATAGCCCATAACAAATTAAATTTTTTGTTTAAAATAATTAATTTGCGGTAAGTTTGAGATTGAAATAGTTAAGGAAAAAAACATTGTTTTAGCATTTTTTTCTTGTGGTTGCAATCAATCAAATCTTTCCACGTTTTTGAGAGTGCAAAGATACAATAGTTTTTTCAAACGTGTATGCTTTTTTAGTAGAAAAATATTATTTTTGCACAACAAATTTTCAAGTATGTCGATAATAGTACAAAACGTTACAAAACAATACGATAATCAATTAGCACTCAATGATGTTTCATTGACCATTGGCAAAGGAGAAATAGTAGGATTGCTAGGTCCTAACGGAGCTGGAAAATCCACATTGATGAAAATCATAACATGTTTCATACCTCCTACCAAAGGAACAGTCAGCGTTGAAGGTTACGACATATGGGAACAGTCTATGGAAGTGCGCAAGCGCGTTGGTTATTTACCAGAACATAATCCTTTATATTTAGATATGTATGTAAAAGAATATTTAGGATTCGTGGCAGGCATACATCATATCACAGGCCAAGAAGCCAGCAAGCGCATCGACGAGATGATTGAGATGACTGGACTTGGCGTTGAGATGCACAAGAAAATCGGAGCATTGTCAAAAGGTTACAGACAACGTGTCGGTCTTGCACAAGCCATGATTCACAACCCTTCAGTATTGATATTAGACGAACCAACATCAGGTCTCGACCCAAACCAATTAATCGACATCAGACGACTGATTAAAGATTTAGGCAACGAGAAAACCGTTTTGTTATCGACACACATTATGCAAGAAGTTGAAGCACTTTGCGACAAGGTTATTATTATTAATAAAGGTGTAGTCGTTGCTAATGACAATATCGAGAACTTGACAAAGGAATCGGACAATGTTTTAGTCGTGGAATTCGACGGCAATGTAACAATGGAAATGTTGAGAAACATTGTAGGTCTGAAGCAAGCTAAGGCTATCAAGGAGAACCACTGGATATTAGAATCCAAAGCCGATTTAGACATCAGACAAGACCTCATGCGTTGGGCTATTAATAATAATGTGATAATAAAGAGCATGCAACGCGAAGAGACAAGCATTGAAGAATGCTTCCAGAGACTGACAAGAGTTTAAAATTTAAAAATTCAGAAATTCAAAACTTCAGAATCTCAGAATATCAGAAATTCAAAAGTGAGAAACACAAAAAATTCAACTTTATAATAAGTTTTCATCATTCTGAAATTTTGAGATTTTGAGATTTTGAGATTTTTTAAAAAAAATGCTCTATCGTGTTGTTTTATAAGAAAAAAAGTTTTAATTTTGCACCCGTTTTATACGGTAGAAAAACAAATGTTGAATTAACAGCATAAATTATTATTAATCAAATGGATACATTAAGTTACAAAACAATTAGTGTCAACAAAGAAAACGCCAACAAGAAATGGTATATCGTTGACGCTGAGGGCCAAATTCTGGGTAGATTAGCTTCAGAAGTAGCACAGGTCCTAAGAGGTAAGAGGAAGACATGCTTTACTCCCCACAGTGATTGTGGCGACAATGTCATAATTATCAATGCCGAGAAAGTCGTCCTCACCGGCAAAAAATTAACAGAGAAGACTTACGTTCACCACACAGGTTATCCTGGTGGACAAAGATTCAGAACTGTAGAAGAGCAATTAAAGAGAAAGCCAATCGCAGTTCTTGAACACGCTATCAAAGGAATGCTTCCAAAGACAGTTCTTGGAAATGCAATGTTCCGTAATTTGTACGTTTATGCAGGTCCTGACCACAAACATCAGGCACAGCAACCAATTGAACTTAAAATCAACACCAAATAATTATCATGGAAGTAATTAACGCTTTAGGTAGAAGAAAAACTGCTGTTGCACGTATTTATGTAAAAGCAGGTAGTGGAAACATTACGATTAACAAGCGCGACTATAAGGAATATTTCCCAACAAGCATCCTTCACTACGTTGTTGAACAACCTTTAATGTTGACAGAAACACTCGGTCAATTCGACATTAAAGTCAACCTCGATGGTGGTGGTATCAACGGACAAGCTGAAGCTTTACGTTTAGCTATCAGCCGTGCATTGTGCGAAATCAATCCTGAATATCGTCCAATCCTCAAGGCAAAAGGTTTAATGCGTCGTGACCCACGTATGGTCGAACGTAAGAAACCAGGTCAGCCAAAAGCTCGTAAGAAATTCCAATTCAGCAAACGTTAGTCTATCAAAAGGCAAGCATTTGTGTTTAGCATCCAAATCGTTGAGATCTATTAAGCTACTCAGCGATTGCATCAGTGAAAGTAAACATTTTAAAAAATTAACACATGACACAAGTAACATTCGAACAATTATTAGATGCAGGTTGTCACTTTGGACACTTAAGAAGAAAGTGGAATCCAAACATGGCTCCTTACATCTTCATGGAACGTAATGGTATCCATATTATAGACTTGTATAAAACACAAGCCAAAATTGACGAAGCAGCTAATGCAGTACGTCAATTAGCAAGATCAGGTAAAAAAATCCTCTTCGTTGCTACAAAAAAACAAGCTAAAGACATCGTTGCTGAACTCGTAAAGAAAGTTAACATGCCTTACGTAACAGAACGTTGGCCAGGTGGTATGCTCACCAACTTCTCTACAATCCGTAAAGCAGTTCGCAAAATGGTTAGCATCGACAAGATGATGGCAAGCAGCGCATTCAACAACCTTTCAAAACGTGAACGTTTACAAATCGAACGCGAACGCGAAAAATTAAACAAGAACTTAGGTAGTATCGCTGACCTCAGCCGTCTCCCAAGCGCTGTTTTCGTTGTTGACGTTATTAAAGAACATATCGCTATAGCTGAAGCTAGAAAACTTAACATCCCTACTTTTGCTATCGTCGATACAAACTCAAACCCTAACCTCATCGACTTCCCAATCCCAGCTAACGACGACGCTTCAAAATCTATCGAACTCATCATCGGTAAAATGGTTGAAGCTATCGAAGAAGGTTTGACAGAACGTAAAAATTCTCGCGATAAAGAAGACATCATCGAAGATGAAATGATCGACGACGAAAACGTAATGGAAAACAAAGGCGAAGACGAAGAAAAAGAAGAAAAACGTCAAAGAAGACCTCGTAAAGCCGTTAACAAAAAATAAATAAATCTTAAACACAATTTATTATGAACATTACAGCTGCTCAAGTTAACGAACTTAGACAAATAACAGGCGCCGGCATGATGGATTGCAAAAAAGCTCTCGTAGAATGCAACGGCGATCAAAAAGCTGCTATCGATTACCTCCGTCAAAAAGGTCAAAAAATCGCTATGAAAAGAGCTGACCGCGAAGCTACTGAAGGTTGTGTAATCTCTAAAGCAACTGAAGATCACAAATTCGCTGCTGTTATTATGTTAAACTGTGAAACAGACTTCGTTGGTGCTAACGCTGACTTCGTTGGTACAACAAAACAACTCCTCGACTTCGCAGTAGAAAACAGAATCAAAGATATCGAAGCTCTCAACGCTGCTACAATCAACGGCATGTCAATTGAAGCTATCGTTACTGACCTCACAGCTAAAACTGGTGAAAAAGTTCAAGTAGGTAAATATTTCGCTGTTGAAGGTGAATTCGTTACTAACTACAACCACCAAGGTAACCGCCTCGCTACAATCGTTGCTTTCAACAAATCATTCGAAGGCATCAACGAAGTAGCTCACGAAGTTGCTCTCCAAATCGCTGCTATGGATCCAGTCGCTATCGATGAAAACGACGTTCCTCAAGAAACAAAAGATAACGAATACAAAGTCGCTATCGAAAAGACAAAACAAGAGCAAATTCAAAAGGCAGTTGAAGTAGCTTTGAAAAAAGCAGGTATCAACCCAGCTCACGTTGACAGTGATGACCACATCAACTCAAACATGGCTAAAGGTTGGATCACAGAAGAAGACGCTGCTAAAGCTCGTGAAATTAAAGAACAAGTCGCTGCAGAAAAAGCTGGCAACCTCAACACAACAATGCTCGAAAACATTGCTAAAGGCCGCCTCGCTAAATTCTTCAAAGAAAACTGCTTACTCGACCAAGTATCACTCATCGCTGACCCTAAAACAGTTCGCGAATATATCCAAGCTGGCGATAAAGAAGCTACAGTTACAGCTTTCAACCGCATTAAATTAGGATAAGGTATAAGCATTTAGCTTTTGGCTTTTGGCTTTTGGCTTCTGGCCATTGGCTATAGATAAAAAAGTCCCGATTCAGAAATGAGTCGGGATTTTTTTTTGAAGGCTGTTGGCTGTTGGCTATTGGCTTTTGGCTGTTGGCTGTTGGCTGTTGGCTTTTGAACTAAGAACCTCGGTGACTCGGTGACTTGGTGTCTCGGTGACTTAAAAAAACTCAGAATCTCAGAATCTCTGACACTGACACTGACTTATAGACTCAAAGACTCAAAGACTCAAAGACTCAAAGACTCAAAGTTTCTCGGCAACTCAGTGTCTTGTTGACTTGTTGTCTTGTTGTCTTAAAAAATCCTAACCGAAAAAAAAATTTTCTTTATTAAGTTTTTATGTTAAAAAAAATTATACTTTTGTAGACTAATTACAAAGACAATACGAAGAAAAACAGATTTTTTTAACAGAAAAAAGATTATGATAATTAAATTAACATATATCTCATTGATTATCACCCTCTTAACCGCAACGGGGGGGGTAAATTCTGTTGTCAAAATCTAAAATCTCTCATTTCTAGCCTCTGGCTATCGGCTTTTAGCCTTTCCTCTTCAACCAAAACCAAATCCCCTACCCTTGATTTTACTTATTTAGTCTTCCGACTTCCATCATTCAATTTCAGCTATAGCACCTGCCGTAGCTTCATACATCGTTATCATCTCTACTCCGAAAGCCGGAGCAGTCTTATATTACCCTTGTTCATCATTAACCCTTATTGCCAGGAAAATATTTCTGGCACTATAGGGTATTGCCCACATTAGAAATTTTCAAACCAAATTATTTTTCAATAAAATTTATTAACAACTTAAAATTTAAGTATTATGAAAATCAAAACATTTATTCTGACATTCCTGTTAATGTCATGTCCATTTTTGTTTGGACAGAGTCATTGGGATTTTAATGAACAGAATGTATATCCAAATTCTATGGGTATACTTGCTAAAGTAAGCGTTAATAGCACACCTTTAGAAGATTATGAATTAGGTGCATTTGTAAATGGTGAATTAAGAGGTTCAAACCAACTAGAAGAAGGCAACAATGGATTTGTATTCTTGTCTATTCATGGTAATGGTAATGAAACAGTCACATTAAAAGCATATGACAAAAATACAGGTGTTACCTATGAAAATGTTTATACTATTAATTTCAATAGCAATTTGAATAATAGCGCAATTAACATTGATGTTGTTCCTGTTGCACAAGTAGGAAGTGAAAAGGTTTATTACACTAAATTATCAGACGCTCTCACAGCAGCTACTGCTGGTCAAACAGTTACATTCCTCAATAACATCACAGAAGACGTTACTGTTAACAAGGCTGTTACAATTGACGGTGCTAAATTCACATACACTGGCAAGATGACTCTCAAAGCTGACGCTACTATCAAAAACGTCAACTTCGACGGTAAGGGATATAACGGCTATGCTGTTGAAACACGCGGCGCACAATATGTTACTATCGAAGAATGTACAGCTGCTAACTACGGCTACGGTTTCGTACAACTCGCTTCTGCTACAGCCCTCACAACAGTGAAGAACGTTACAGTAAGCGACATGAACTACGGTGTCAAGGTTGACTACAGCGGTGCTGTTGTTCTCGAAAACGTAGACATGACAGCTGCTGTTGCTGCAGTTCTTAACTCTAACTACGGTGAAAAGACTATCACTATCAAGGGCAGTTACCTTAACATCTTAGGAACATGGAAGAGAAACGATACAACTAAGACTACATACGTATTCGAAGGCGAAAACTCTATTGATTCTTTCATAACCGAGGCTGCTATCGACAACTTCAAACTTGCTTTAGGCGCAACTCTCACAGCTCCTGAAGGCTTAACTGTTACTACTGATGTTGAAAATTACGTAGTAGTTTATAAGGATGGCAAATATTCATTATTTCAAAAGATTTTATCCGGAACATGGGGTGGTATCGACTGGACATTTGAAATAACAAATCTAGAGGATAAATCTGGTACTCTCACTATCGCTCCAACAAAAGGTGAACCAGTTCCAGATAAAAACGCTCCAACAAAGAGAACTTACAAAGTAGGTGAATGGCGTGAAACTGTTATTTATAAATCAAATGGTAGTGCATCTGCAATCGGTGGTGCTCCATACGATATGAAAGCAGTTAAGCAGCTTATAATTGAAGAAGGTGTTACAAAGATTGGTTCATTCACAGGACAATTCCCTAACCTTACAGGTAAAGTTGTTATCCCTTCAACAGTTACTTACATCGGTCAAGAAGCATTCCATAAAGCTCCAATGACAAGTTTGGTATTCGCTGCAGGTGGTACAGAACCTCTCTGTATTGCAAACGGCGCATTCAAGAAGACTTTGATTGAAGAAGTTTCATTCCCAGGTGACCGTGAATATATCCACATCCACCACTGGGCATTCGGTGGTAGTCCTAACTTGAAGACTGCTTATATCCCTGCTAACCTTACTAAGGTATGGGGTGGTGAGCACGTTGACTACTTCGACAACTTCAACTCACAGACAAATGTCTCTTGGACTAACACAGGTTCTATCTTCACCGGCTGTAATGCTATGGAGACTATTACCTTCGAGACTGAGGAAATCAGAGATTTCTTCTTTGCCGGAAATCGTCAGGATACTGCAGAGGATCCAATGGTGGCTGCTGCTGATCTTGTAGCATACAACTCATTGGACAAGGCTATTGCTGCTGCAACAGACGATATCATTTTGTGCAAGAGTGCAACTCTCAAGGATACTTGGACAATCGACAAAAACCTTACTATCAACGGTAACGGCAAGACTTTAACATACAGTGGTTCAGACCGCGCTATCGATGTTCCTAGCAAAGCTGACGCAAAAGTTAACGTAACAATTAACAACTTAACAGTTAACTGTACAGCTTCATATTGCCAACGTGGTATCAACTATAACGACAATGGTGCGCTTGTACTTAACAAAGTTACAGTTAAAGGTACAAACGTAACATACGCTCTCAACCTCCCAGGTTCTTCAGATGAAGCAATAGTTACAATCAACGACTCAAACTTAAGCGGTAATATCGCTCTCAACGTTTGGGGTGAAGAAGCAACAATCAACGCTGAAAACTCAACATTCACTGCTGTTGACAACAACACTGCAGAAGGTTATGCAGCTGTAAAACTTAACAATGACGGTGCTACTTCAGCTGAAGGTACTGTTATCAACATTTGCGGTGGTAAGATCGACGTAACAGGTGATGCTTGCACAGATACAGAAGCTGTTTCTAATGGTACTTCTACTGGCGTAGTCACATTCTGTGATGACAAAGAAACAACAATAAATGGTGAGATTGCAAAAATGGTAGCTGTTATCCGTTACGCTAACGATCAATCATATAGCTTTACAAAATTAGCTGACGCTATCAAAAAAGCTCAAGATGGTGAAACTGTTATTGTAATCAACAACATTGAAGAAGAAAATATAGTTGTTATTGACAAAGCTATCACATTAGACCTCAACGGTAAGACTATTACTTCAGAAGCTAAGAAAGCTTTCGAAGTCTATGATAACGCTACAATCACAAGCACTGCAACCGATGCTAATGGAAAAATCATTAACGGTACAATCAATGGTGCTAACCGTTGCGTTGATACACGTAAAGCAGTTGAGTTAACACTCTCAAACGTAACTCTCGTAGCAGATGAATACACATCAGCATTTGGTAACCCACAACCTTTAACAATCGGTGGTTCAGAACACGGCACAGAAGTTAACATGACAAATGTTAATATCAGCGCTGCTGCAGGTTACGGTATCATCACATTCGTTAAAACTGAATTGACAGCTACAAATTCAACAATCGGTGGTTACAACGCATTGTATGTAAAACCAGGTTCAGACAATTCTACATTCAATTTCGTTAACTCAACACTTTCTGGTAGCACAGTTAGCAACGATGTTGAAGGCAATAGCTTCACAACAATAGCTGTACGCGCAAATAATGTAACTGTTAATGCAGACGCAGAAAGTAAAGTTAACGCAGATGGTAATTATTGCTATGCTCTTTCATTTGGCAGTGAATATGCTGGTGAAGAATCATGCTCATATAACGATGTAACAATTGCTGGTACTATCGATGGCAATATCATCTCTGAAATTGTTGGTGAAGATAATGTTATCAAAGTTAATGCTAAATACGCTGACGAATTGAATGCAGCTGGTTTCGCAACAAGCACACCAGAATATGGTCTCGTAACAGTTTTAGGTGAAGCTGTTGCAAAAGTTGGTGAAACAATATATGCAACATTGGCAGCAGCTGTTGAAGCAGCTCAAAAAAATGGAACAGTAACACTTCTTCGTGATGCTACAGGCGCTGGCGTTGTTATCAACAAAAACATCACAATCGACTTCGATGGTTTCACATACTCATTCAACGAAGGTGTTGGTTCAACCAGTACAGAATCTAATGGTTTCCAAATCATAAAAGGTAACACTGTTACATTGAAGAACGGTACTTTGGACGTAGCAGCAGAAGCAAAAGAAAAATTCTATATCCTCGTACAAAACTACGCTGACCTCAATGTTACAAATATGACATTAGATGGTACAAACTTAGACAAATGGTCAACAACAGACGGTGATTCATACGTTCTTTCAAACAACAGCGGTACTGTTAATATTGAAGGTACAACAATCACAGCTAATGATGAAGGTAACAAAGCATTCGCATTTGACGTATGCGACCACAAATCATATCAAGGCGGCACAACAGTTAATGTTGCAAACACTGAAAATAGAGAGACTGTTGTCACTGGTAAAATAGAAGTAACAGGAGAAGGTGATGCTGACCTCAACATCTCTGGTGGTTTGTTCACAACAGAAATTGAAGAAGCATGGTGTGCTGAAGGTTACGTCCCTACAAATAAATTTGTTGATGGTAAAGAATACTATACAGTTACAGGCAAACAAACTTTCAAACTCGCTCAACATTGGAATTGGTTCTCATCATACCTCAACATTGAATTGAGTCAATTACAAACAGCTCTTGGAACTAGCGGTAAAGAGATTAAACACAATGACAACACCACTTCATATGAAGAAGGTTATTGGTTAACAGCTGGTAATCCTTTAACATCAGTAGAGGCTTCTAAGATGTATATGATTCAAACATCAGTAGCTATCGACATAGAATTAACAGGCGAGGTTGTAGATCCAAGTGAAGTTAATATTACATTACAAAACAACTGGAACTGGATTGGTTATCCTTTAGCAAATCCATATACAGTAAAAGAAGTAATGGCAGCATCAAACTTAGAACCAAAAGATGGTGACCAAATCAAATCACACTTAGATGGTTTCGCTCAATATATGGTAGTTGAAGGTATAGGTGGCAACTGGTATGGTACACTTAAGACAATGAAGCCTGGTTGTGGTTATATGTACGGAAACAACAATGGTGGCGTAAGAACATTAACATTCGCATATCCAAACGTTAACCCAAGCACAAGAGGTACAGTTGAAGCTAACATCACAGCTGAAAACAACCATTGGGCTCCAACTGCACAATTTGCAAGCAATATGACAATGATTGCTACACTCGGTGCTGACAGCGAAAACTACGAACTCGCAGCATTCGTAAACGGTGAAGTACGCGGTAGTGCACGTCCAATCTATGTTGAAGCATTAGACGCTTATATGTTCTTCCTCACAATCCACGGTGAAGGCGTTGAAGAAGTAACATTCAAATGCTACGACATCGACACTGACACAGAATACACACTCAACGAAGGTATTGTTTATTCAAGCGACGCTATCTTAGGTTCAGTAAGAGAACCATACGTATTACGCGGCACATTAGGTATGGATGAAGTTTCAGCTAACGAAGTAGCTATCTACCCTAACCCAACAACAACAGCTAATGAAATCATGCTTTCAACAACATGCGACAAAGTTGAAGTATTCAACTCATTAGGTGTTAAGGTTGCTGAATACCAAAACGTCGACACTATCGAAGCTTTAGAAACAGCTGGTGTTTACGTTATCAGAGTAACTAATAACGATAATGTACAAAATTGCAGATTAGTCGTTAAATAATTCATAATGCATAATGCATAATTCATAATTCATAATTCATAATGCATTTGCGATAGGCTGTGGGAAGTGAGTTATGGGGCAAAAGCCCCTAACTCACAGCTCATAGCTTTATAAGTAAATAATAAAATGTTTAATTAAAATCAAATTACAATGAAAGCGAAAACTTTTATTCTAACATTTTTGATGATGTTTAGTTCGTTTGCTTTTGGACAAGCATCACAAAGTCTTCATTGGGCTGTAGAAAATCCAACCCAATATCAAGACCCACTTATTGTTTATGCCGGAGTAACATTAGACGGCACAGTACAAACAAACACAAACCTCGAACTCGGCGCATTCTGCGGAGATGAAGTCAGAGGCAGTGTTAAATTACAATTACAGGCAGGTATCAATAAAGTTATTGCTTATTTGTCAGTTTATAGTAATAACCCAAACGATGTTATTACATTTAAACTTTACAATCACGAAAACGACAAGACTTACAACAACACTTTGTCACCTATCCGTTTCGGTGATTATTACAATGGTACACATAACACCATAGGTTCTGTAAAGGACAACTATGTTGTTAGTTTTGCAACAATAGCAGAAGTTAATGGTAAAATTTATGATGCTCTCCAAGCAGCTATCGACGCTTGCGTTGAAGGTGACAACACTATCAAACTTCTCGCTAATATTAGTGATGATGTTACTGTATCTGAAACAGCAGGAGTTAACGTCACAATTAATGGTAACAATAAAGAATACTCTGGAACAATCAATATCGTTGGTAATTCAACATATGGCAACGAAACTTTAGCAATTCAAAATGTGAAGTTTGTTACTTCAGAAAAAGATCACAATTTTATTTGGTCAGATAGCCAAAATGCTCCTGGTCGCTATTGCAACAACGTAAGTGTTGACAATTGTCAATTTGTTGCAACAGGTGATGCTGAAAATACAGCTGTTGGTTTACGCATCAGACAAGGTAAAAATATAGATGTTACAAACAGCAGTTTTGAAGGCTTGCATTCTGCAATGCAAATGAATGGAACAAAAGACATATATGCTGAAGACTTAGAAATTAACAATTGTAAGAACGGTATCTCTGCTTCAGGAGAAAACACATTAGTAGTTGAAAACTCAAATATCAATGTTAGCGGTTACGGTGTTCGTACAGATGGTAAAGACAATAGCAAAGCTTCTATCACAGGAACTACAATCACAGCTAACTTGCCAGTCGTAGTACGTAAAACTACAGGTGACTACAACCTCAATGTAGAAGGTGGTTCTTTAACAGCAGTTGCTAGCGGTGTTAACACAAAAGCTTACCAAGTCATAATGACAGCTGGTGATGACGATGAAAAATTTGTTATTCCTTCATCAGCAGCTACAGCAACTATCACTGGCGACGTAAAGACATATGGTCTTGAAGCTAAAGCAGGAGACATCTGCTATGCAAGATTCGAAGACGCTTTAGAAGCAGCTAAAAAAAATGGTACAGACATTACTATTTTACAATATGTGTTAAGAAACACAGAGGTGACATACGACTTAGGTGCTGATAAAGGTGTTCAAATCACAACTGGCAAATATGTAAGCACTACAGCTTTCCTTTTTGATGCTAACGCAACCGTTAAAAATGCTGACTTCTACTCAGAAAACGTTTACGCATTCTTTGTAGATAGCGGTGCTAAACTTGTTATAGAAGATGGTAAATATCATGCAGCAACAACAGTAGCTCAAGTAACAAAGGGTAGCCTTGAAATCTTAGGCGGTGAATTCTCTGTAGAACCATACCAAGGAAGTTACGCATATCTCATCAACTGTAAAGATAATAACTATCCAGATAATGCTACAGTTTCTATCAAAGGCGGTAAATTCCACAAATTCAACCCAGAAAACAACGCAGCTGAAGGTGCTGGAACAAACTTCTGTGCTGAAGGATATACATCTGTTGCTTTAGGAAATAATGTTTATGAAGTTACAGGCGCTGTTGCAAAAATAGGTGAAACATACTACGCAACATTCGATGAAGCTTACACTGCTGCTAATAAAGGTGATGTAATCGAACTTCTCCAAACTGCAGTTATCACAAACAGCAAACCTTGGATCAACTATTCAAAGAAACAAATCACTGTTAAAGCTAATTTAGGCACAACAGCATTCCGCGTACAAGACGGTGCTTACGTATGGTTCGGCGGCATGACAATTGAATCTGACGACTACTGTATCACTGTTGGTGCTGCAGACGGTACATCAGGTGCTAACGTTGAAATCTATGGCGGTACATATAACGGTGAAACATCAGCTATCTCCGTAACAAAAGGTGATGTTAAAATCATGGACGGTACATTCAAAGTTGAACCTTACCAAGGCAGCTACGAATATACAATCAACTGTGTTGACGCTAACTACAAAAACAGAACAGCTGACGTTTCTATCCAAGGCGGTAAGTTCTACAACTTCAATCCACAAAACAATGCTGCAGAAGGTGCTGGCACAAACTTCCTCGTTGGCGGACATGCAACAGTTAAAGGTGAAGATGATTATTGGACAGTTGTTGATGCAGCTGCTTCTATCAAAGCTGGTAACACAACAACATACTACGCAACATTAGATGAAGCTTTAACAAAAGTAGCAGAAGGTAACACTCTTACTCTCCTCGCTAATGCAACTAAAGCAAATACTATCAATGTCAACTTCGACCTTACAATCAACGGTAACGGTAAAACTTTAACATACACTGGTTCAGACCGTGCATTCCAAATCACAGGCGGTGAAGTTGTTATCAACAACTTAACAGTTAACATGCCTAATGCAGAAGAACAAAACCGCGGTATCAACCTTTACAATGGTAATACAAACAATGCTATCAACGTTACATTGAACAAGGTTACAGTAAACGGTGGTAAAGCTTACGCTGTTAACATCGGCGGTGGTAAAAACAACACTCTTACTATCAACGAATCTACTTTGACAGGTTATGCAGCTATCAACGTTAACACTGCTTCTGTAAACCATACAATTACTGTTGACAAATCTACTTTGAACGGTAAGAACCACAACAATCTCTATCACTTCGGTGCTGTTGTAGTTGACGGTGAAAATGAACATACTTTAACAATTACAAATTCTATAGTAACAACAGAAAACCTTGAAGGTGTTACAAACAAATATTATCAAGTTGTAGTTGGTATTGGCTGTGATTATAGCAATGTACAAGATGATATTGAAGTTGTTGTACGTAATGTTAAAAAGAATGGAATTTACCATATCGGTTTAGTATCAGCTGTTGAAGATGAAAAAGAAGGTGAAATCATACTTCTCGCTAACGCCACAGGCGCTGGTCTTAAAGTTAACAGAGATGTTGTTATCAACCTCAATGGTAAAACTTATACAATCAACCAAGCTGTAGGTTCAACAGGTACAGAGTCTCAAGGTTTCCAACTCCTCAAAGGTAACAATGTTACAATCAAGAACGGTAATATTGCAGTAGCAGAAGGTGCAAACGTAGTTTGGATGTTCAACGCATACGCAAACTTGAAACTTGAAAACGTAACAATTGACTGCGCTAATATGGCAGCTCCTAAAGAAGGTACAGACGACAAGAACTATGTTTTGGTTGTCAACAACGGAGGCAGCGCTACTCCAAATGTTGAATACAGCAATGTAACTATCAATAATTTTGAAGGTGCTCCAATTTGGCTTGACCCAAGAACATCACTTGAAGCTCCAAAAGGTTTGAATATCGAAACAGAAGCTAACTATGTAGTAGTTTATAAAGACGGTGTTTACACAGCACAAGGCGCAGTAGCAGAAGTTAACGGTGTTCAATACGCAACAGTTACAGAAGCTATCGCTGCAGCAACATCTGGTCAAACTGTTACTTTCCTCGCTAACATCAACGAAAACGTTACAGTTAACAAGAACTTAACTTTTGAAGGTGCAGAAAAGAGCTACACTGGTACAATGACAGTTAACAATGTAAGCTTCACAGTTCAAAATGTTAACTTCGTTAAAGGTCAAGTTTACAAAAACAAGAAAACTGGTTCAAATGCTAACGTAACAATCAAAAACTGTGATTTCGACGGTCAAGGCCTTGACGCCTATGCTGTAAATCTCGGTGGTACAAGTAATATCGTAATTGAAAATGTTACTGCAAAAGATTACGGCTATGGTTTACTCCAAGTTCCATCAAGCAACGCAAGTCTTTCTGTAAAAGATGTAACTATCAGCAATGTTAAATACGGTCTTAAAGTTGACTATAGCAACGGTGTTACATTAGAAAATGTTAAAATTGATGGCGCTGAATACGGCATTTATGATTCAAACCATGGAGCTAAAACATATACAGTTAAAGGTTGTGAAATCAGTTCTATTGTAATTTGGGAAAGAGCAGCTGCTAAGACATCTACTTTCAAATTCGAAGGTACAAACACAGTTGGCACTTTGAGCTCATCAGAATATGCAAAATATGAACTCGTAGAAACAAATGCAACTCTTACTGCTCCTGAAGGTTCAACAGTAACAACTCCAGTTGAAGGTTATGCTGTTCAATATGCAAATGGCATTTATAGTGTTGTTGCAAACGTAGTATTAAACAACGATAAACAAGTTAAATACCCAAGTTTAGCAGAAGCTATCGCTGCAGCTTCAGCAGGCAACACACTCGTTCTTCTCAATAATGTTACAGAAGACGTTACAATCAATAAAGATTTAACAATTGATGGTGCTAACAATAACTATACTGGTAATATCAGTGTTAAAGGCTCTACTGTTGACGTAATAGTTAAAAACGTTAAATTCATCGACGGTACAGGTTACGCTATTACAACAAATACAATTAAGAGCATTACTGTTGAAAGCTGTACAGTTAATAACTACGGCTTTGGTTTCTTGTATGCAAACAAGTCTACTCCAACAGTTGTTGTTAAGAATGTTACTGTTGATGGTGGCAACTACGGTATGCACTGGGTTTATGGTACAAAGGCAACTCTTGAAAATGTAACCATGACCAACGTAGCCAATGGTCTTTATATTCAAAACTATGCTTCAAAGACTATCAATGTCAAGAACAGCACAATCTCAAGCATTGCAATTTGGGAAAGAGAAGGTTATTCAGCAGTTCAAACATTCAAATTCGAAGGCGAAAATACAGTTGGTACTTTGAGCGCATCACAATATGCAAAACATGTTCTCACAGATGAAGACGCAACAATTAAAGCACCTGAAGGTTCTAATAATGTTGTATCAGGCAATGCTGACTATATAGTTGAATACGAAGGCGGTGTTTACAAACTTGTTCCAGGTTCTGTATTGAATGAAACAAAAGACAAGAAATACGGCACACTCCAAGCAGCTATAGAAGAAGCTGATGACAAAGATAAAATCGTTCTTTTGGATAACATCAACTTAAATAACACTACATTACAAAAACTTGATGGCCAATATAGCACATACTTCAAAGTAGAAGGCAAGACAGTTACTATCGACTTGAATGGTAAAACTATCAGTGGTGAATTCAATTCAACACCAATGCTTGTTGGTCTCTTCTCAACAGAAAACAACGGCCACCTCACACTTGTTGACAATTCAGAGAAAGGCACAGCATTAGTTGACTTAAAATCTGGAAATGATCAAGTTTATGCGCTCATAGTCAACTATGAACCTGGCTGTTCTATTACAATTGACGGCGGTACTTATAAGCTCGACAAAGCTAAAGATGCTATTGTATATACAGGTGCATCATTAAATGAAGGTGGTGTTACAATTGAAGATGGTATCTTTGAACTTGGAAATGTAGGTACAGGAACAAACGGACAACCATGGATCTTCAATGTAAAAGGACAAAACTCTAGAGGCGTACAAGTCAACGGCGGTACATTCAACTCTGACATCAACCACCAATTCTGGGCAAATGAAGTTTATGTTCCTGAAACATTAGCTCTCCGCAACAATGGCAACGGCACATGGACAGTTTATGAAGCTGAAGCTTACGTTGTTGAAACAGCTAGCTCTACAGGTGCAAGTCCACGCAAAGTAGGTTATGAAACATTAACAGAAGCTCTCGCTGTTGCAAACAACACAACAGTAGGTTTGGCTAATAACATCACAACAGATGCTTCATATACAATCAACAAGGATAAGACAATCGTTTTAGACCTCAACGGTAAGACAATCACTGGTACAGACAATGCAACTGGCAGCTTCGGTTTATTCACTAACCAAGGTAATTTGACAATTAAAGGTGAAGGTACTATCACATTAACAGCTACAAACAACCGTGCTTGGAACGCTTACTCTTCAGTTATCTCTAACACTGTAGGTGGCAAGCTCACAGTCAATGGCGGTACAATCGAACACCTCGGCGGCACAGACATGGCTTACGGTATCGACAACCTCACAAATGGTAAAGGTACATACGCAGAAACAGTTGTTGACGGCGGTACAGTTAAATCAACATACCGTGCTATCCGTCAATTCTTGAACGGCGTTGAAGCACAAAACATCTTGACAGTTAACGGCGGTACTATCGCAGGTACTAACAAGTCAATCTGGATGCAAGATCCAAGCAAGAACGCTAACACAGGTACTTTAACAGTAAGTGAAAACGCTACACTTATCGGTGACGCTTATCTTTCAGTTACAGCAGGTTCAACAGAATGGCCAGTTGAAGTTTCTATCGCTAACGCTGCATTATCAACAGACAGCGAAGTCTTATCTGCTAACGTTCCAGAAACATATGCAGTTGAAAACATTGAAGAAATCTGGACAGTTGTTCGCGTAAACACACAACAACTTGCTCAAAACTGGAACTGGTTCTCATCATACCTCAATATTGAATTGAACCAATTACAAGAAGCTCTTGGAACAAGCGGTAAAGAAATTAAACATCTAGACTTAACTACATCATATGATGAAGAATATGATTTATGGTTATCAGCTGGTAATCCTTTAACATCAGTAGAGTCTTCTAAGATGTATATGATAGAAACAACAGAAGCTAAAGAATTAAGATTGACAGGCGAGCTTGTAGATCCTAGCAAAGTTGACATCACATTAAGTAAAGGATGGAACTGGATTGGTTATCCTATGAATAAAGAATATTCAGTAAATGAGGTAATAGCAAATTCTAATTTAACTCCAATCGAAGGTGATCAAATTAAATCACATTTAGAAGGTTTCGTTCAATATTTCGAATATGAAGGTCAAGGCTATTGGGGTGGTACTCTCAACACATTGAAACCAGGTGTAGGTTATATGTATAAAAGCATGGACAATACTGTTAAGACATTTAACTTCGCATACCTTGAAAATAAAACAAGAGGCGCTGTTAAAGATAACATTACAGCAGAAAATAACTACTGGGTACCAGCATCTGCTCAATTTGCAAACAATATGACAATGGTCGCTACACTTGATGTTGAAAACGCCAACTATGAAGTTGCAGCATTCGTAAATGGTGAAGTACGCGGCAGCGCACGTCCTGTCTACATCGAAGCATTAGACACATATATGTTCTTCCTCACAATCCACGGTGATGAAGTTGAAGAAATGACATTCAAGTGCTATGATATCAATACAGATACTGAATATACACTCAGCAACGTAATGAACTATTCAAACGATGCAGTAGTCGGTTCTATCAAGAATCCATATTTATTATCACGCGGTACATTGGGTCTCGAAGAAGTTTCAAGCTTCAACATCTACCCTAACCCAACAACAACAGATAGAGAAATCAACCTCACAGCAACATGCGACAAAGTTGAAGTATTCAACGCACTCGGTGTTAAGGTTGCAGAATATCAAAATGTTGACACTCTCGATGCTTTCGAAACAGCAGGCATCTACGTAATTAGAGTTACTAACAATGGCAATGTTAAACATTGCAGATTAGTTGTTAAATAATTCATAATGCATAATTAGCGATGAGTTTGGAAGATGACTGTTGACGGTTGTCTGTTGACAGTTGTCTTCCTAAGCTCATAGCTTAATAGTTCAACAACACAAACATCAAATCAAAATCAATTTTTTAATCTTAAAATCAAAAAATGATGAAAAAAGTTTTAACGACACTAACATTACTATTGGCACTATGTCCTTTTGCATTTGGACAATCCTCTGATAATTATTGGCAAGTTGAAAATCCAACTTTATACCCAGTCTTAGAATCTGTTATCGCAGTCGTATATATTGATTCTGAATTAGTAACAGATTATGACATTGAGATTGCTACATTTTGTGGTGAAAGAGTATCTGGAGTTTGTAGAATTACGCCATTAACTCCTCTTATTTATTATAAATATTATGCAAATCTTTCACTTCGTGGAAATCCAGGGGATATATTCACCTTTAAACTTTATGACCATAAAACAAATACAATATTAAACTGTAAATCTGAGACAACATTACAATATGTAAATGGATATTATACTCATGGTTCATATAAAGATCCTATAAAGATTTACTTTAAAAGTGACAATATAGCTCAAATCGGCGACGTAAAATACGAATCACTCGCAGCTGCTTGCGAAGCAGCACAAGATGGCGAGACTATCACTCTCATCAAAGATGCTACAGACAATGGCGCTGTCATCAACAAAAACATTACATTAGACTTTAACGGAAAGACATATACAATCACCGAAGGCAACAGCATCGAGATTGCCGAAGACGGCGTGCTCACAGTCGCTGCAGAAGGCGGCATGAAGATCGAAGGCGAAGGCAAGCTCGTAATCAACGGCGGTCAGCTCTATCACAACATCGCTGGCATCAACGCCACAGTGAAAAAGACCTTCACACCTCAAACAGAACAATTTTACTGGAACACCATCAGTGCTCCTATCGTTGGCGGCGCTGCTATCCCAACTAACGCTACTCACGACCTCTATCGTTATGACGAAGCAGAACACGAATGGGAATATTACTTAGATGCTGACGGAGTAGGTTTCAATACATTGGAATTAGGCCGCGGTTATCTCTATGCAGCTGGAGAAAACGACATCACAGTAGAACTCAATGGCGTTCTCAATGTCGCTGATGTTGAATTCCCTCTCAGCTACACTGAAGGCAACGAACTCGCCGGCTTCAACATGATTGGCAATCCTTTCACTCATAACATCAACGACAGCCACTTCTCTGGCGCAACACTTTCTGAAGGTTATTACGTCATCGGCGAAAACGGCGAATGGTTGTCAAGATATGATGGTGCAGACGATATCGAACCAATGCAGTCTGTTCTCGTTCAGACATCAGCAGAAGCAAACATCACAATCAAAAAACAAGCTACTGATACAAGAAATGTTTCTAACGGGAGCTTAAGAATCGATGTAACGGGCAGCAACTGCCAAGACGTAGCTTACGTTTCTTTCAACGAAGGTATAGGATTGGATAAAATCAGCCATAACAACAGCACTTCTGCTTTGCTTTACATCACAAATGAAGGCAAAGACTATGCAGTGGCTACAATGAGCAAAGATGTCACAGAAATTCCTGTTGCTTTCAAAGCCATGACAATGGGCGAATATACAATCTCTGTCACAGCACAAAACTGTGAGTTCGAGGCTTTGTATCTCACCGACAGACTCACTGGCAAGAAGGTAAACCTCAACATGGAAAGCTATAGCTTCGTAGCTACAAGCAACGACAACCCTAACAGATTTGTTCTTACAACAACTGAAACTTTAGGTATCGAAGACAACAAGGCAGAAGCTTTCGTTTATATCAACAATGACGAAATCATCATCAACAACATCCAAGGCCATGCTCAGCTCAACATCATCGACATGATGGGTCGTCAAGCTGCTAGCTACGATGTATTTGAATCTGCAGTCATCTCAACATCATCATTAGAAAGAGGTGTCTATCTCATCCAAATGACAGACGTTAACGGTATCAGAACTCAAAAAATATTAGTCGACTAATTATTAACTGCAAAAAATAGAACAAATGAAGAAAGTAATAATAACATTATCTATAGTAGCTGCATTAGCTTTCAATGCCAATGCACAAAACACACAGTCATCAGACGGATTCTTCTCATCTTATACAATGGAAGATGAAAAACGTGTCGGTGGTTTGCCATTGTTTCCTGAGCCAGGACAAGGACAAGACCAAAACGCTCCTGTAGGTTCTGGCTTATTGGTATTAGCAGGTCTTGGCATCGCCTATGCAATGAAATCAAGAAAGGACGAAGAATAATCCTCGTCCTTGATAAAGATATAAGGGTCTCTCAAACCCTTATACGCTACAAACTCCCTAATTTGTAGTGGTTAATATTATTTTTATCCCTATCCCTGCGCTGCGTTGTGAAACGTGGCGCTTTTTTTTAAGAGTATAAGTTCAGACCCCTTATTCCTATATATAACAATATCTTGATATCTTAAAAGCCTCTTGTTTTTTTAAAAGAATTATCATCAACTTTGCATGCTACAAAAATAAAAAAATATGAAAAAACTATTATTCATTATCGTATTTTTATTTGTAAGCCTAGCTGTTTCTTCTCAGAGCTTATCTTACGACGTAAATACTATAGAGAAGCGCTATGGTAAAATAGTCAATACAGAAACCAGCAAAAAGATTCATAAGAAAGATTTGAAACTGCTCCTCTATAACCCTAAGACATCTGATATAACGTTGAACTTCGGTGCTACAGACAACGGCATTGGGTTGGTGGTGAAGTTTTGAGAATTAGGAGTTGGGGTAAAACTTCAGAAATTAAAAACCTCAGAACTTCAAAATTATTTTGAGATTCTGAGGTTTTGATATTTTAAGTTTCTGAGTTTTTGAGATTCTGAGTTTCTGAGTTTTTATATTTTACTTCTTGCTCCAAGTTGTTCCTTCTTTACCGTCTTTAAGGACGATGTCTAATGAAGCGAGTTTGTCGCGGATGATGTCGCTGGTTGCCCAGTCTTTCTTAGCGCGTGCTTCTTTTCTGATGTCGATGATTGTCTCCATCAAGCCGTCTACTAAACCATCGTCGCCGCCAGCTTCTGTATCTAATAATCCTAAGATATCGAATACGAATGACTGGAACAATTGTTTCAATAATTCTAATTCTTGTGCGTTAATCTTAGCGTTGCCGTCTTTCACTGTGTTGACCATTCTAACAGCCTCGAACAAGTTAGCGATAACGATTGGACTGTTGAAGTCGTCGTTCATTGCGTCGTAACAAGCGTCCATGATTTTTTGTACGCCGAGTTCTGCTGCGCCTTCTGTAGCGGTGAGTGTATTAGCAATCTTAACAGCTTCCATCAAGCGTTTGTAGCCTTTTTCTGCAGCCTGCAAAGCTTCATTAGAGAAGTCAACAGTGCTACGATATTGAGCTTGTAATACGAAATAACGTATTGTCATTGGTGGATAAGGACGTTCCAAGAGAGCGTGGTTGCCAGCGAAGAAGTCTTCGAGTGACATCGCATTGCCGATAGACTTACCCATCTTCTGACCGTTAAGAGTAATCATATTGTTATGCATCCAATATTTTACTGGCTGTTTGCCTCCGTTGAATGCCATAGACTGTGCGATTTCTGACTCGTGGTGTGGGAAGAGCAAGTCCATGCCGCCGCCGTGGATGTCGAATTGTTCGCCGAGGTATTTGCAGCTCATTGCTGAACATTCGGCATGCCATCCTGGGAAGCCTTCGCCCCATGGTGAGTTCCAGCGCATGATATGTTTTGGCTCGGCTTTCTTCCACAATGCGAAGTCGGCGCCGTTTCTCTTCTCAAGCTGACCAGCGAGTTCGCGGGTGTTGTTAAGAAGTTCTTCCACATTACGTCCAGAGAGGATACCATAACGGAAGTCCTTATTATATTTTTCAATGTCGAAATAGACAGAACCATTTGATTCGTAGGCATAGCCAGCGTCGAGGATTTTCTGTATCATCTCGATTTGTTCGATGATATGACCTGAAGCGTGTGGCTCGATAGATGGACGCAACACATTGAGTTTATCCATGCTAGCATGGTATCTGTCTTTATAATATTGTGCCACCTCCATTGGTTCGAGGTTCTCAAGACGAGCTTTCTTTGCAATCTTGTCTTCGCCTTCGTCAGCGTCGTGTTCGAGGTGACCGACGTCGGTGATGTTACGGACGTAACGTACTTTATAACCGAGATGTTTAAGATAACGGAACACGAGGTCGAAAGTGATTGCTGGACGAGCGTGACCGAGGTGAGCGTCGCCGTAAACGGTAGGACCGCATACATACATTCCTACATGAGGAGCGTTGAGAGGCTTGAACAATTCTTTAGAACGTGTCAAGCTGTTGTATATAAAAAGGTTATTTTCCATAATCGTTTAAAATTTTCAATAGTTGCAAAGGTACGATTTATTTTATTATTAAATATCAATGAAAAGTTATTTTTTTGACTTAGATAATTGACTCAAACTTTGATTGAAAACATTTTTTTATTGAATAATGTTTCTTGTAATCATAAATATGTATCTTTGCAAGATATGAGGAGTAATCTATATATAATAAGCGGTTGTAATGGTGCTGGAAAAACCACAGCATCCTACACTGTGCTTCCTGACATTCTACAATGTAAAGAATTTGTAAATGCAGATGAGATTGCAAAAGGATTATCTCCTTTCAACTCTGAAAGTGTTGCCATTGAAGCTGGACGTATCATGCTATCAAGAATTGAAGAGTTATTAAACCGTAACGTCACATTTTCCATCGAGACAACACTTGCCACCAAATCATATATCAACCTAGTAAGAAAGGCACAAGACAAAGGTTATCACGTGCATCTGATATTCTTTTGGCTTGAGACCCCAGAATTAGCGATTCAACGTGTCGCAGAACGAGTTAGCAAAGGAGGACATAACATCCCATCAGAAGTAATTCAACGAAGATATGTAAAAGGCATCAAAAATCTTTTTAATATTTTCATGAAAGAAGTTGATATATGGACTATATACGACAATAGCTGTAATCCTCGTATTTTTGTTGCCAAAGGTGGCAAAGCTATAGATATTGAAATAAATTCAGAAACCATATACAACAAAATTAAGAATTATGTCTGATAATGAGATAAAAGAATTTGTAGAAAAACTTGACGCAGGATTAAGACTAGCAGAAAAACGAATGCTTCAAGAAAAATCATCACGCGGTGAGAATGTCATTATTTATACAGAAGATAAAGGCATCCAACATATTCCAGCCAGTCAGGTTATTGCCGACAACAATGTATTTCAAAATTAAAGTTTGGCAACACACAAGAATCAAACAAAAAAATGGAAACGGTAAGATATCGTTTCCATTTATTATATATATAACACATTAAGAGCTCAAAAATTTCTTTAAAATTTTATTCTTTTTTTCAATTTAATTGTTTACATTTGCGAAACGTTAATTAAAAAAAACACGCAATTAAACAAATAATAACATGTATAATAAATTTCAAGACTATTTAAAAAAGGAATTAGCTCAGATTGAAGCTGATGGTTTATATAAGAACGAACGTATTATCGAAAGCGCACAAGGTGCAGAAATCGTTGTAAAAGGCAAGAAATGTCTTAACTTCTGTGCAAACAACTATCTCGGTCTTGCCGACAATCCACAACTTATTGAAGCAGCCAAGAAAGGCATGGACGCTCGCGGCTTCGGTATGGCTTCAGTACGTTTCATCTGCGGATGCCAGGACTTACACAAACAATTAGAAGCAAAGATTGCTGAATTCTTCGGCACTGAAGACACAATCTTATACGCTGCATGTTTCGATGCTAACGGCGGTGTCTTCGAACCATTGTTAGGACCAGAAGACGCAATCATCTCTGACGCTTTGAACCACGCTTCTATCATCGACGGCGTCCGTCTCTGCAAAGCTCAACGTTTCCGTTATGCTAACGCTGACATGGCTGACCTCGAAGCTCAGCTTCAAGCTGCTAAAGACTGCCGTTTCAAACTCATCGTCACAGACGGTGTGTTCTCAATGGACGGCAACGTATGTCCTTTAGACAAAATCTACGAACTCGCACAAAAATATGACGCTATGGTCATGGTTGACGAAAGTCACTCAGCAGGTGTTGTCGGCGTGACAGGTCGTGGCGTGACAGAACGCTTCAACCTCAAAGGTCAAATCGAGATCATCACCGGCACACTCGGCAAGGCATTCGGCGGCGCTATGGGCGGCTTCACAACAGGTAAGAAAGAAATCATCGACATGTTACGTCAACGCTCACGTCCTTACCTCTTCTCTAACTCAATGGCACCTGGCTTGGTAGCAGCAGGTATCCGCATGTTCGAGTTGATGAGCGAGACTAACGAGCTTCAAGACAAATTACATGCTAACACAGAATATTTCATCAAAGAGATGGTCGCTAAAGGCTTCGACTGCAAACCATCAGAATCTGCTATCTGCGCTGTGATGTTATACGATGCACCTCTCTCACAGAAGTTCGCTGCACGCATGCAAGACGAAGGTATCTTCGTGACAGGCTTCTACTACCCTGTCGTTCCTAAAGGACAAGCTCGTATCAGAGTACAGATCTCTGCAGCACACGAAAAAGAACATCTTGACAAATGTATCAACGCTTTCGTTAAGATCGGTCAAGAATTAGGAGTTATAAAATAATATTAACTTGGGCAGGATACGTATGTGTTCTGCCTTTAATATTTTTGCTATGAAAAAGATTTTAATCATTGGTTCCGGCGGACAAATCGGAACAGAGTTGGTCAAAAAACTCCGTAGCATCTACGGCAACGATAACGTAGTAGCCAGCGACTTACGCCAACTCACAGGCGAGATAGCCGAAAACGGTCCTTTCGAAAGAATAGACTCTACCAATATGATGCAGATCATTGAGGTCGTAAAAAAATATAATATCGACACAATCTACAACCTTGCTGCAATCCTCTCTGCAACAGCAGAACTCAACCCAATGTTGGGCTGGAACGTAGGCATCGGCAGCTTGGTAAACTGTCTTGAAGTAGCACGCGTCTTCGGATGCGCCGTCTTCACTCCTTCTTCTATAGGAGCCTTCGGTCCTAATACACCGAAAGACATGACACCTCAAGATACAATACAACGTCCTAACACCATCTACGGCGTGACAAAAGTTACAGGTGAGTTGTTGAGCGACTACTACTTCACACGTTTCGGCGTAGACACTCGTTCCGTCAGATTCCCTGGACTCATCTCCAACCTCACATTACCAGGAGGCGGTACAACAGACTACGCAGTGGAGATTTACTATTCTGCTGTCAAAGGCGAGAAATTCATCTGCCCTCTCGAAAAAGGCACCTTCATGGATATGATGTACATGCCTGACGCATTAGACGCTATGGTCAACATCATGGAAGCTGACCCAAGCAAACTCATCCACCGTAACTCATTCAACGTTACAGCGATGAGCTTCGACCCAGAGATTCTCTATAACACAATCAAGAAATATATTCCAACATTCGAAATGGAATACAAGCCAGAGCCTATCAAACAAGCTATCGCTAACTCATGGCCTAACAGCCTTGACGACAGCTGCGCTCGCAACGAATGGGGCTGGAATCCAAAATATGACCTCGACAAGATGAGCGTCGATATGATTGAGACATTAAGAAAAAAAATGGGACTTTAACAAGTCCCATTTTTTTATTTGCGTTCTTTAATCCAAGTCTGCGATCTTCCAACCCAACCTCTTTTGTCGATAGAACCTCTTAAGGTTATTGTGTTGTCAGCTTCGTTATAGGAAATCTTAGCGTAATAAGTCTTTCCTGACTCTGGCTCGTAGATAGTACCGCCCTTTAACATTCCGTCTTCAGCTTTCATATCTTTAACGATAACCAAGCCTATTCTGTCACTGTCAGGATTTTCTTGACCATTTTTAAACACCTTGATAATCTTTCCGTAATAAAGGCCATTGTCACCTTTATAAATATCAACGAGTGCTTTCACTGTACCTGTCTCATCATCGACTGTGTACCATTCGCCAACGATTTTGTCAACCTGAGCTGATGCGAACAATGAGCTAAAAACTAATGCTAGTAATAAAAGACATTTCTTCATAGTTTGATTTTTTTATTAGTTAAACAATCTATTTTCAATATCACCTCACCCACGTCTGAGACCTTCCGATCCATCCTCTTTTGTCAATAGAGCCACGCAGAGTGATGGTGTTATCTTCTTTGTTATAATAAACCTTACCGTAGTAATTTTTCTTGCCTTCTGGTTCGTAGATGATACCGTTTTTTAACATGCCGTCAACTGCTTCCATATCTTTGATGACGACCATATTCTCGAAGCCAGTGTCTTTCAGTTCCTGACCTTTCCAGAACACTTTTATTATCTTTCCGTAATAAAGTCCGTTGTCGCCTTGATAAAATTCAACGATACCCTTCGTCTCACCCGTCACATCATCAACAGTACGCCACTCTCCCAAAATCATCTCCACCTGCGCTGATGCAAACATTGAGGTGAGAAATAATATTATTAACAAAAGATGCTTTTTCATAATGTATAATTACTCGTAACTAAAAAACTTAGAAACTCAGAATCTCAGAATCTCAAAAACTTAGTGTCTCGGTGACTTGGCGACTAAAAAAATCCCTTAGTTCCTCAACTCCTAATTCCTAACTCCTAACTCCTAATTCCTAACTCCTAATTAATTCTTCAATAACGACAGGATAGTGCTGATATTCTAGTTTATGGATTTTCGCTGCGAGGCTGTCTGCTGTCTCGCCTTCTTCGAGAGCGACCTGCGCCTGGAAGATAGTAGCTCCGCTGTCGTAACATTCATTGACGTAATGTATTGTGATGCCAGAGAACTCTTCTTTAGCTGCTACCACAGCTTCATGAACATGCTCTCCATAGAATCCTTTGCCGCCATATTTTGGCAACAAAGCTGGGTGAATGTTGACGATCTTGTTTGGAAACGCATCGATGAGATGTTTTGGAAGAAGCCATAAGAAACCTGCTAATACTACCAAATCTATCTTCTGGTCTACTAGTTCTTTGGTAAATTCCTCGCTCTTAAACTCTGCTCTGTTGATAATCTTACATGGAATACCGAGATTCTTAGCTCTCTCAATAGCGTATGCATTAGGGTTGTTACAAATTACATTAACTATCTCCACCTCTGGATTCTCTGCAAAATACTCTGCTATTCTTTGTAAGTTGGTGCCTCCTCCTGAGACAAATATCGATAATCTTTTCATATTTATTAATTTTTATTCACATTATAAACTATAACGACTTTATCTGGCTCAATATCAAACTAAATAATCATTCATTACCAGAATGTGTCTGTCTTTTGTTAAAGGACTTCTCGCCTTCCAGCGACACATCTCTAACAGAAATCAAAGATAAGCCTTTTATCGTTTCCTTGTTATTATTTTTTTAACATTACGTTTCTATCTTCATTTACTCTATATTCGAGTGTTTGAAATGATTGTCTTTATTTATGTAGATATAAAGGTATTTTCACGAATATATCAAACATAAGTTTTTATTTTCTCCACTCCGTTTACAGTTTGTAAAACATTGTAAACCATTGCTTCGATGGTGTAGTCTTTGGGATAAGACATTATAGGAGCAAGATTTTCAATTCGTTTGGAAAGATACTTAAAAAATTGATTGCAAGAGAAGATTTTTCCCGACAAAATTATCGCATCTATCTCGCCGTCGAGGGTCACATAATGAGAGGCTATCTCCTTGGCTATCTGATATGCCACAGCTTCTAAAATAGTTTTTGTCCTATTATCATTTTTTGATAACGACATCATCTCATCTATGGAATTTGTCCCGACATAATGATGAAATGTAGCGTTTCTGTTAATAAGTTTTAACATCTCTTCTTTGGTATAATGTTTTTTAAACATCATATCCACCACATTAGAAACTGGCATCGTTCCAGTCTCGAAGAAGCCCATAGGTCCGAATCCCATATAAGCCTGGTTCACATCTACGACACTTCCTTTTTTATGTGCAGCTACAGATACGTTTCTATCACTCACATGACAGAACACTATATTCATGTCGTCATAATTTTTATTAACATACTTGGCATATTTCTTTGTGAGATACTTATGTACTAGAGCATGAAACAGAGACTTCTTTCGTGTTATAGGATGTGAGAAAAAACTAGCCAATTCGGAACGCTCGTCGACTGATGCAGGGTCTACTACCAGAGACTTTACACGTAAGATATTTGCTATGGTGAAAGCCAGCAGACCAGCCATATTTATCACGTCATCACCACCAATTCCATCGATAAGGTCGCCTATCATGTTTTTGTCTATGTCATAAACTCCCGACTCACATGGCTTCAAAAGGCCGCCTTCTGCCACTACATATTCTATCGTCTTGGTATCGACAGCATCTTCGCGCAGCTGATTCATAATGATATCACGACGAAACGGAAGCTGATCCATGATGTTATCCATAAGAATAAAGTCGTGTTTCGAATGGTCTATATCTTTCTGATATATTATGTTTTCATCTTTGCTGACAGCTATTCTAGTATAGAAGACCTCAGTGCTAATGGCTAGGATTATTGTTGACATGATTTAATTTTTTTAACAATTCAACAATAAAAAAGCGATAAAGTTTCAAACCTTATCGCTTTATTTAATTATCGACTTTGCCTTATCAATCTACATTGTCATGGAGGTAGGAATTGCTTTCGCGTATTCCTTTTTCCTTATTTGAAGAATATGATGAAAGCTGTTGTTCTTCTTTATTGCCGAAAACGTTAACTCCCATTCTTTTGTATGCTGGTTCGTTTTCCATCTCTTCGATATGCTTCATCGATCTGAAGTTCATATTAAGAGAAGCCAGACGCTGACGACGGAGCAATTCTTCTTGACTGATTGTATTATTTGCCTGTTGAGGCTTTACCTTATGTCTTACGAGTGTCTGTGTATCTGCACTGTCTTTAACATAAGATGTTATTCCGTAGTCCTCGTCATCATCATTATTGCTGAATGGATTGTTATAGACTCGTGTCGTTGGTGTTGATGCTGGTGTCTGAGGAGCATTTCTTTCTGATGAAGTGTTTCTTGCAGGATTAAATCCGCCTCCATTTCTGCCTATATTGTCATCGTCATCATTGCCGAGAGTGTGTATCTTTCTATCTTTTTCTTTAGGTTCGAAAGCTATTGGTTCTTCCACCTTCCTTTTATCTATCACCACTATCTCAGGTTCTGCTTCTGGAGTGACACATGGTTCTGCCACATGAGGAGGTTCCTCTGCTAAAGCGTTACCTGTCAGTTCAGAATACATTTTATGCACCTTCACGTCGCTGTCGTTATCAGACAATGTATGACGTTTGTCATCTTTCTCATTGAAGCCTGTAGCTATAAGAGTTACGTTGATACCATCGCCGAGAGAAACGTCTTCGCCATTACCCCAAATAACTTCAGAGCAGTTGCCTGTTGCATCTTGTACGTATTCTGTGATTTCCATAACCTCATCGAGAGACACCTCGTCGTTACCCGATGTGATATATATGAGGATGTTTTTAGCACCTTTGATGTCAGAGTCGTCGAGGAGAGGAGAATGTACAGCCTCTTCCACAGCGCGTATCGCTCTGTCTTCGCCTTCTGCGTAGCCTGAACCCATTATCGCCTTGCCGCTATCACGCATGACAGTGTTGACATCCTGGAAGTCGACGTTGACATAACCAGTCACCGTGATGATTTCAGCTATACCCTTAGCAGCGGTCTTCAACACGTCGTCAGCCTTCTTGAAAGCCTGAGTCAGTTTCATATCGCCATACTCATCACGGAGCTTGTCATTGCTTATCACGAGGAGAGTATCTACATGTTTACGGAGTTCTGCAATACCTTCGAGAGCCTGCTGCTGACGGCGTTTACCTTCGCAGCTAAAAGGCATAGTCACGATTCCGACAGTGAGGATATCTAGTTCTCTTGCCACTGCTGCCACCACAGGAGCTGCACCTGTACCAGTGCCGCCACCCATACCAGCTGTGATGAACAACATCTTGGTATCTTCACCCAATATCTCACGCAACTCATCCGATGTCTCTATCGCAGCATCACGACCCACCTCTGGTTTGTTACCTGCTCCGAGGGCGCGTTTTCCTAGATGCACCTTCTTTGCGACAGGGCTTTTCTCCAAAGCTTGATAGTCGGTATTACAAAGTATAAAGTCGACACCTTGGATACCTTCGGTAAACATGTGGGTAACAGCATTGCTACCACCGCCACCGACGCCAATGACTTTGATGATGTTAGGTCTTTCTTCCCTGGTATCGAATTTAATTAAGTCTGTCATAGTTTATATTATTATTCTGTAATATCTTTGTCTAAGTTTTCTGATTTAAAGATCTTTGATATAGAAGTGATGATGTCACCGAAAGAGAATCCACCAGCCTTTGTTGTGCTGCCACCGTTTTCTTCGCCACCACCCTTACTTTCGTCATCGTTCACGTTACCGCCTTTGACAGCGCTGTTGCCGCCTGTTTCATACTTGCCTTTCTTGAGGTCGTTTTCATATTTCGCGATACCTTCTATCACGAGACCAATACCTGTTGAATACAACGGACTCGCCAAGTCATCGGCTGTCTCGTTAGCGAGATATTCATTAGGATAACCTAATCTTACTTCAAGACCTGTCTTGAATTCAGCGAGCTGACGAATATGTTTCATCATCGCGCCGCCGCCTGTGAGTACGATACCTGCAATAAGTTTATGTTCTGAGTTAACCTTTTGTATTTCGAAGTTTACGAGGTCGAAGATCTCTTCTAGACGAGCTTGGATGATGCCAGCCAAGTTTTTAAAAGAAATCTCCTTAGGCTCACGGCCACGTATTCCTGGGATGGAGACCACTTCGTCTTCGCTGTTCTCGCTTGCCACAGCAGAGCCGAATTTGACCTTGATTTCCTCAGCATGTTTCTTAATGATAGAGCAACCCTGGCGTATATCTTCTGTGATAATGTTACCACCGAAAGGAATAACGGCAGTGTGATATATTATCTCATCATAGAACACTGCTATGTCTGTCGTGCCGCCACCAATGTCAACGATAGCTACGCCAGCTTCTTTCTCGTCAGAGCCGAGCACTGCAGAAGCAGAAGCTATTGGTTCGAGAATCATGTTTTCCATTTCGAGACCAGCATGTTCTATACATTTTACGATGTTCTTAACAGCGGAAGTCTGACCTACGATGACATGGAAGTTAGCCTCAATCTTATTACCTAACATACCTTTAGGCTGACGGATGCCAGGCTCGTCGTCGATGATATATTCCTGTGGTATAACATTGATAATCTCTTCACCTGGAGAGATACCAATCTTATACATGTCTTGTTTAAGCTTATCGAGTTCCTGATCTGAGATTTCAACGTCAGCGTTTTCTCTAATCAAAACTCCACGATGTTGAAGGCTCTTGATATGATGACCGGCAATACCTACATTAACGCTCTTGATATCGACTTTTGACTGCTCTGATGCCTGCGCAACAGCACGTTTGATAGCATCAACAGTCTCTTCGATATTAAATACCATTCCTCTCTTTACGCCGGTTGATTCTGTCTTTCCGTAACCACGTATTTCAATTTTACCGTTAGGCATCTTCTCACCTACGATACAAGCTATCTTCGTTGTGCCTATGTCAAGACCAACTATATATACAGGATCACTCATACTAACTTACTTTTTTATTTTGGTACAAACTACTTGGTTTTTATAATTCAAATTTATCTCTTTATAATTATCGAGTTCAGGATTTCCTAGCATTTTATCGAAGAAATGCTTCATCTTTGACAACTTTTCCCCAATATCATTAACATCGCCAAAGATAACAATAATATTCGTGTTATTTAAGGAAAAAATGTAATTTTTCTTCTTGTTATAATGAATCTGTCTGACGCAGTTTTTAGCGTAACTGTCGTTTAAAACTTCCTTTACCAGATTGAATGTCTGAGGCAAATCCGTCTTGGAATATGTCTCGTCATAAACATTGCCAAGCTTGTCTATTGAAAACCCGATACCGCTAACAACCATAACTCGTGGCACATACTGGTTTTCACTTGGATAGATATTACCATCATTATCGATATATACCGACTTACCATTCTTAGCGTAGACACGCATTATAGGATTACATTCTTCTATCTCTACATCGAGATATTCCTTAAGGTTCATATCAGCCTCTGCCCTTATTATCCATGGATTGGCATTCAAAGCATTAACAACAGAGTCGACATCAATCATATTGACCTGACTATTATTGGCAGTGTCACAGATATCGAGAATCATCTTATATGTCTTGTCATAATCAACGAAGCCTTTTTCTGTGTTTCTCACTATATTCAGATTGACATCTTTCATCTTGTCATGAAAATGGTCATAGGCGCAATACACTGCCAAAGCTATCAGAGCCGACAGCGTAAACACTAGCAATATTATGTTAAGGACTTTTTTCATGACTCAAGCAATGTTTCAATTTGTGGAACGAATCTGTCTATGTCGCCGGCACCCATTGTCACGATCAATTCCGGTTTCATCTTCTTTATCGTCTCAATGAGGTTTTCTTTCTGACATATCTGTTTTTCTTTGCAGGAAATCTTTTCGAGCAGCACCGATGATGTCACTCCTGGCATCGGCTTCTCGCGAGCCGGGTAGATCTCCATCAGCAGCAAGCTATCGGCGAGCGACAACGCCTCTGCGAATCCATCCATGAAGTCTTTGGTTCTAGAGAAGAGATGCGGCTGGAACACCAGCGTCAGCTTCTTGTCAGGGAATATCGATCTCACAGCCTTCAACGATGCTTTTATCTCTTCTGGATGATGTGCATAGTCATCGATATAACACACCTTCTCATTATTTACTCTTATGTCGAAACGACGAGCGACGCCTTGGAATGTAGCGAGTCCTTCTCTTATGGTCTTCATACTCAGACGAAGCTGCATACATGCAATGATAGCCGACAAGGCATTCATAACATTATGTTCTCCAAAGAGCTGCATCTTGTAGTCTCCTAAATCGAGACCTTCTATTGTCATAACAGAGAAACGTGTCATGCCATCGACGACTCTCACGTTACGCGCCATCACGTCTGCATTCTTAAAACCGTAAGTGAGTTTCCTTCTGTCTGTCACTATAGGCAAGCTGCTGTTATATATCACCACACCTTCCTCCTTAGTCTGTCCGACAAACTGGTTGAAGGCATCAAACACCTGCTGTTCGTCTCCATAGATATCGAGATGGTCGGCATCAATGGAGGTTACAATGCTGATGTATGGTGTTATCTGCAAGAACGACCTGTCGAATTCATCGGCTTCCATCACTACGACTTCATCGTTTTCATCGCCGATGATGACGTTGCTGTTTATGTTTTTCGCTATACCGCCTATGAAGGCTGACATTGGTTTTTGGGCGTAATGTAAGATATGCGACACCAATGATGTCACTGTAGTTTTGCCATGACTACCCGCCACTGCCACTGTATCGCACTGACGAGATATCTCTCCCAACACCTGAGCGCGTTTTATTATCCTCACGCCTTTCTCACGAAGATACGCCAACTCCTTAGAGTCTGCAGGTATCGCAGGTGTTAGTATCACCAAATCCACATCGGAAGGTATCAAGGCTGGCTCATCTTCATAATGAACAAGAATGCCTTCTTCTTCCAACTTCCTGGTCAAAGGAGAAGGAGTCTTGTCATATCCGGAGACACTACATCCTTTGTTATAGAAATAACGAGCCAAGGCACTCATCCCGATGCCTCCTATTCCCAAGAAATATATGTTTTGTTCAGCAATCTTATTCATGACAATAATTATTTATTCAATATCTTTTCTATCTGATCAACAATATCCTCTGCTGCGTTAGGTCTCGCGAATCTAGCGATATTGCCTTTCATCTCATTTTGTCTGTCTTCATCTTTCAACAGTTCGAATACTATTGGAAGCAGTTCTTTCTCTGTCTCTGCATTCTTCACTATCATGGCTGCCTTGGCATTAACAAGACTCATCGCGTTCTTTGTCTGATGGTCTTCCGCTGCAGTAGGTAGCGGCACAAATACCACGGCTTTGTTAAGCAACGACAACTCCGAAATTGACATGGCACCTGCACGTGAGATAACGACATCGGCAGCTGCATATGCCAAGTCCATCCTATCGATGAAGACCGTACATTTTATCCTGTCCTGGAGTCCGTTTTCCTCCACTTCTTTAAGAGCCTTCTCGTAATAAGGCTTGCCTGTCTGCCATATCATCTGATAGTCATTCTCCTTAAACGAAGCGAGTTGCGCCGAGATGCCTCTGTTTATTCCGAGTGCGCCCTGACTGCCTCCGACCAAGAGTATAGTCTTTTTCTCTGGGTCGAGGCCGAAGAACTTCACTCCTTCTTCTCTTCTGTCGTCCATAGGAACGATGTTATTTCTCAAAGGGTTGCCTGTCAGGACAATCTTATCTTTAGGGAACCACTGTTCCATATTTTCGTAAGCCACACATATCCTGGCAGCTTTCTTTGCCACAATCTTATTTGTTATCCCTGGATAGGAATTCTGTTCTTGTATCACGATAGGTATCCCCATAGAAGCAGCAGTCTTCATCGTCGGACCGCTGGCGAATCCTCCCACTCCTATCACCACGTCTGGCTTGAATCTCTTCAAAATCTTTCTAGCCTTCAGCATGCTGCTGATAAGTTTGAATGGGAAGCTGAGGTTATCCAATGAAAGTTCTCTCTTAAATCCGCTAATCCACAATCCTTCGATAGGATATCCAGCCTTAGGCACTCTGTCCATCTCCATACGGTTTTCCGCACCTATGAAAAGTATGTCAGCCTGAGGATAACGTTTCTTCAGACAATCGGCGATTGCTATAGCAGGAAAGATATGACCTCCTGTACCACCGCCGCTAATTATTATTCTCGGTTGTTGCGAGTTCATTTTTTCTTTCATTTATCTTATCTATTTCTTTTGATATACTTAATATTATTCCAATAGCTCCTCCTGTGAACAGCAACGACGTTCCTCCCATACTTATGAACGGCAGAGGCTGTCCCGTAACCGGAAATATCCCGACGGCTACACCGATGTTCACCATCGCCTGCATAACCAGCATGAACGCCAGTCCGAACGCCGTGAAGCCACCGAACGACTGCGGTATCGTAACCATAATCCTAATTGCTCGATACAACAAGATGAGATACAACAGCACCACGAAAGCCCCTCCCAACAGACCATATTCCTCAACGATAATGGCAAAGATAAAATCAGAATATGGATGAGGAAGATAGTTACGCTGCGTGCTTCTTCCAGGAGCCTTTCCTATGATGCCGCCACCTGCGATGGCAATCTTCGACTGTATCGACTGGAAGTCTTCAGCATTAGCATCATTAGCTATCTCTTCCGCGCTTTTTTCTTCACCGCTAAACTTCTCCACAAAACTTTCTATACGTTGCACCCATACTCCAGTCCTACCTTTATCTTCCGCGACATTCAACACTATCACTATATATATACTCATGATAACGATAGCACTTGCAAGGAAGATAAGGAGATATTTCATATTGATTCTTCCTACAAACAACAGCACCAAACAACTGGCGAACAAGATACCTGCTGTAGAAAAGTTCTCTGGAAATATCAGACCTACTATAGCCAGAACCGGCAACATCAACGGAACAAACGCACTTTGGAAACTCTTTATATCATTCTGTCTTATCGTCAATTCCCTCGCGAGATAACCTATCAAGGCTATCTTGGCAAAGTCGCTACTCTGGAACGAGATTCCGAATATATATATCACACGTTGAGCCTCGTTGAGGTCGGCACCGAAGCCTAGCGTATATGCCAACAAAGGAATAGACACCCAAAACGCTATCTGGAACAATCTAGAATAATAAGTATATTTCACGAGATGAGCACCATACACTGCACACAATCCCAAGGCCAATGTCACGGCATGACGCAACAATACGTATGTGTTGTTACCATCAAATTTAGCATTGGCATAAGTACCTGTCGCACTGTATACCGCCATCAAAGACACTAATGCCAACATGGCAACAATCATCCAGATGACTTTGTCTCCTTGAAACAACTTATTATACTTTCTCATTATCTTTTATTTTAAAGAATGAACGAATTGTTTGAAATCATCGCCCCTATCCATATATGAGCTATAGTCTGCATTGTTATGTGTAGCAGGTGAAAGCATCACGCTGTCGCCAGAACTTGCCATCAGAGATGCCATTCTCACAGCCTTCTCCAATGAAGTACAGTCCATGACATTATCTTTCAAGATAGAGTCGTAAACCTTATGGAATCTCTCAGTGTCGTTGCCAATACATATTATAGCCTTTACATATTTCTTCACCTGAGGGATAAGATCTTCACAGTCGTTGTTGTTAGCGTATGTTATCCATATCATTGGCTGATGTACATTATCGAACGAAAACCATGTAGCGTCTGTTGTACATGCTGCAGAGTCATCATAATAAGTAACGCCGTCGATTACGTCAACATATTCATATCTGTATTTAACATTGTCAAGATCGCCGAAAGCCTGTCTGATGCTTTCTTTTCTTATCTGACTTATTTTTGAAGTGATAGTAGCTGCTGTTGTCATAGTAGCAGTTCTTCTACCTTGTTTTGCCAATTGTTCTAAAGTCATAATATCTAAAGTATATCTTGTTATCTATTTATTTTTGTTATCTAATTTTTAATGTCAATATCGCCACGGCTGCCAAGATTATACTTACAATCCAGAATCTGAATGTTATCTTGGTCTCGTGATATAGCTGCGATGAGCCTTTGAACATCACCTTGCATCCTGGGTCGTTTTTCTCTACCAATGCCAATGATGTTCTATAATGGTCATGCACCGGTGTTCTCTTCCAAAGACGTTGTTTGACGCCTTTTCTCTTTCCTGCCTTGTAGTAAAACTTCTGCAATATCACAGAAAGGCTTTCCCACAAGAACACTCCGCATATCAATGGAAGTAACAATTCTTTATGTATTATGATAGCCGACACTGCTATGATACCGCCTATAGTGAGGCTGCCAGTATCACCCATGAATATCTGCGCTGGGTATGAGTTGTACCACAAGAATCCTATCAAGGCTCCTACGAAGGCACACATAAACACCACCACTTCTTCACTGCCTGGGATGAACATGATGTTGAGATAATCTGCCATCACAACATTACTCGACACGTACGCCAAGATACCGATGGCGACACCCATTATCGAAGAGTTACCAGCCGCCATGCCGTCCATACCGTCGTTAAGGTTAGAGCCGTTAGACACTGCTGTCACCACGAAGACTGTCAGCACCACGAAGAAAATCCAGCCTGCCCAGTATTTGTATGGCTCACCTAAAAATCCAAACAAGTCGGAATAGTTCAAGTTGTTATCCTTGATGAATGGAATCGTTGTTCTTGTCGACTTCACGTCAGGTGTCTTAACGACAATCTCTTTATTATTTTCTATCTTGGTCTCTACTTTCTCGTTCATCACCACAGCTGGACTGAAACGCAAGGTAAGTCCCACTATCAAGCCGAGTATTATCTGCGCAGCTACCTTATACCAGCCGTTAAGTCCTTCCTTATTTTTTTTGAATGTCTTGATATAATCGTCAGCGAAGCCAACAACACCTAATAATATTGTCGTTATTATCATCAATATCATATATGTGTTTTTGAGCTTGCCTATCAATAGACATGGTATGAGTATCGCTGTTATGATGATGAGTCCGCCCATGGTAGGCACGCCTTTCTTCTGTGTGTTGAAAGGGTCAATGCTCTCGTCACGCTGTGTCTCTGATATCTGATGTCTTTTCAACAGCTTGATAAAATATTTACCGAACCATATAGATATCACCAATGACAATATTATAGCGAACAAAGCACGGAATGTGACGTATGTAAACATTCCTGCGCCAGGGAAATCGCAGCATTTATCCAGATATTCAAACAAATAGTATAACATCTTCTTATCTTATTTTTCGTTAAACGCCTTTGTCAATTCTTCAACATCGTCGAAGTGATGTTTCACTCCTTTTATCTCTTGATAATCCTCATGACCTTTTCCTGCCACGAGTATGATATCGCCTTTCTTTGCCAGTGCCACCGCCGTCCTGATAGCTTCTCTTCTGTCCGTTATGCTCAGCACCTTATTATAATACTCACCGCCCACGCCAGCTTTCATCTGTCTTATGATTTCTTCTGGCTCTTCAAAACGAGGGTTGTCGCTGGTGATGATAAGTCTGTCACTCCTCTCCACTGCCACTGCTGCCATCTCTGGTCTCTTGGCAGCGTCTCTGTTGCCACCAGCACCAGCTATGGTGATAAGAGTCTCGTTGTGTGTTCTTATCTCGTTGATAGTATCGAGCACATTTTTCAAAGCATCTGGTGTGTGCGCATAATCCACTATGCCGACGATACCTGATTCCGACTGCACCACCTGGAATCTGCCAGGAGCACTCTGTAGCTTGCTGACTCCTTTCAACAAATCATCGTCACTCATGCCTAACAACGATGCTGCTCCATATATGGCGAGCAGATTACTTACGTTAAACTTACCTACTAAATATGTGAAGATATTATTTCTGTTGATCTTGAGTTCCATTCCATCGAAATAGCTTTCCAAGACAACAGCTTTGAAATCAGCATCGGTTCTTAAAGAATATGTCTTCTTCTTTGCCTTGGTATTCTGAAGCATCACCATGCCGTTCTTATCATCAAGATTGGTAAGAGCGAATGCCGATGATCCAAGATTATCGAAGAACTTCTTCTTGGCATCACGATATGCTGCCACTGTCTTATGATAGTCGAGATGATCGTGAGTGAGGTTGGTAAATATACCGCCTTCGAAACGAAGTCCAGCTATTCTGTCTTGATCTACAGCATGAGAGCTAACTTCCATAAAGGCATATTCACATCCTGCATCCACCATCCTGCTCAACATCTCGTTAATCTGCAGCTGATCACCAGTGGTATGCGTTGATGGAACGACAACATTATTGATTCTGTTTTCTATCGTCGACAACAAACCGCAAGGATATCCTGCGTTGAAGAAAAGTCTATACAACAAAGTTGCTATGGTAGTCTTGCCGTTAGTACCGGTGACACCAACAAGACGCAACTTCTCCGATGGTCTTCCATAAAACTCAGAAGCTGCATATCCCAATGACTTCGCTGTATCATCTACGACATAATATGTGACATCGTCATTGATGTTTTCAGGAAGACGTTCACACACTATCACCTTACAGCCTTGCTCTACAGCTTTAGCTATATAGTCATGGCCATCGACCTGTGTTCCACGCACAGCAAAGAAAGCTGCACCTTCTTCAGATTTTCTCGAGTCAAATACCAGAGCAGTAACACTTCTGTCATCTCTTCCTACTGTCTCTATGACATTACACCTTTTTAATATGTCGTTTATCTTTTTCATTTTCCATTTAAAGCTAAGTTAATAACACCACCTTTTCTCAACTCTGTGCCTGGCTTCACCGACTGTGACTTCACCTTGCCATATCCGTCAAACTTCACCTTCCATCCCATCGACTCCAAGAGAAACACTGCATCGGTGATATTCATTCCCTTCACATCTGGGACTTTCGTATCTTCAAAATCCACTGCATTGACGGAAACCTCATCATCTGTCTGCTTTACCGATACCCATTCGTTATCTTCCACATTATCTACAAACGATACATTCTCTTCATTGCAATAATTCAAGAAGTCATCGAAATAAACCATCGATGAAGTAGTGAACGAGTTACAATCAGCTTGATACTCGCCAGTCTCATCCTTCACACCCAAACGTGTTGCGTATATCTTTTCTGCAATCTCTTTAAACACAGGTCCTGACACCGAGCTGCCGTAATATTTCTTTCCACGAGGGTTGCTGACCACTATGATACAAGAATACTTAGGGGCATCAGCTGGGAAATAACCCACGAATGTAGCTGTATAGTTTTTCTTGTTATATCCTGCAGAACCTTGTGAAATCTGTGCTGTACCTGTCTTGCCAGCTACTGAGAATCCGAGTTTGCTCATGCTCTTGGCTGTACCATTCTGCACCACGCCTTCCAAGAGTGTCTGCAATGTCGAGATAGTATTCTCTGATGCTATACGTTCATTTATCACTATCGTATCGAAAACCTGCTTGACCTCATTGCCGTGACGTATCTCCTTAACGAACTGTGGCTTCACCATCACGCCGTCGTTAGCGATAGCGTTATAGAATGTAAGTATCTGTATAGGTGTCATCATAACCTCATAACCAATAGACATCCATGGCAAGGATAGTTTCGACCATCTCTTATCCTTTGTCGTTTTAATATCAGGGTTAGCCTCGCCAATGATATCAAGGTTCAAAGGCTCATTGATTTTTGTCTTATAGATAAGGTCGATATATCTCTGAGGATTATCCACAAAAGCATCTTCCACCAATGTAGCGAATGCTATATTCGATGACTGCTCGAAAGCGTTACGTATGGTAGTGTATCCATTTTCATCAGTGACACGATGAGAGTCACGCATCGTTCTTCTATAGAACACCTTATAGTCGGTAGTTCCAAGATGAAGTCTGTCTTCTATGTCAATATTAGGGTCATTTTCTAGCAAGGCACACATGGTGATAGCCTTGAAAGTAGAACCTGGTTCCACATTATGACGCAAGGCGAAGTTATAAGCCTCTTCGTATTTTTTCTTCTCTTCGTTATAACTCAAAGACGCCATCACTTCCACGAATCCCGACTTGACATCCATAAGCACCACGCAACCCTGAAGCGCGTCATTTTCTATAAGACATTTCTTCAGCGCATTCTCCGCGACATCCTGTATCTCTATATCTATAGAAGTATAAACATCATCACCATTCACAGGATCGACATTATCTGCAGAAGGCATTGGCATCCAGAAGTTACCGTTGATACGTCTCACCAACTGCTTTCCATCACGACCTTTCAGGTTCTCATTATACGCGCCTTCGAGACCGACAAGAATATTCTCTTCCTCTCTGACATAACCGATAGTACGTGCAGCCAATTCTCCATAAGGCAGTTCTCTCACATAACTTCTCTCGGATATGAAACCGCCTTTATTCTTTCCTGCTCTGAAGATTGGAAAGTTCTGCATCCTTTTGTAATCAGCCACGCTGACCTTATTAGCGATCTTGACATAACGTCTTCCCTTTGAGCGAGCATCTTTAAGATACGACACATACTGTTGCTTCGATTTGTTTCTCAGCAATCGGCTTAAGCTATCAGAAAGCTGTCCGACTTCTTTGTCAAACAACTCTTTATTAACGGACACCGGATCGAAATAGATGCTATATCTAGGCACTGACGTAGCCAACAAAGTGCCATTCTTAGAAAACACATTACCTCTGTGAGCCACCTCTGCCCTAACATCTATCTCTCTCTCTTTGGCTATTTTCAGAAGCTCATCTTTCTCTTTAACCTGAATCTTAACGATAGCCACAATAGCAGATATCCCGACAAAGACCACGATGAAATAAACCAGGAACACTCTCCATAACACATCATTCTTAGGATCTATCTTCATCTCTTTCCTCCTTCCTTTTCCACCACGATTCTTCTCAATGGCTCAACAGATTCTTTAATGCCTTTATCCTTCAACATGACAGCCATGTTCGACTGCTTTGTAACTTTTGTTATTTCTGATTTAAGATATACATATTCAACATGCAGGTCTTCGACCTTACGATTCAACCTCGCAATCTCCCTGCTCATATCTTCTGCGATATAAACATTGGTAATATAAAACATCGACAGAAAGACAATATAAAAAAGAAACGGAAACAAACTCACGAAGCCATCCTTGGTGAATATATCACCACCCATAATATCTGCTATAAGTCTGTTAGCCTTAGACTTTCCCTTCGACTTAGGTTCCGAAGAAGATTCCGCTTGGTCCTGTACGTCTACATCATCCACCGACAACAGCTCGTCATCATCACTTCTATTATTCAGAAATTTCATTTAGCTCTCCTTTCTGCCACACGCAATTTTGCGCTTCTAGCTCTGCTGTTCATCTGAATCTCCTCATCAGTAGGGATGATAGGTTTGCTTGTCATTAATTTATAAGGTGTAAGCTGATTGCCGAAAAAGTCCTTCTCCAAGTTACCGTCAGCGTTACCTGTCTTCATAAAATTCTTCACCAGTCTGTCTTCAAGAGAATGATACGAAAGCACCACCAGTCTTCCACCAGGATTAAGCACGTCGGCGCACTGGCTCAAGAAAGCCTCAAGCACTTTCATTTCTTCATTGACTTCAATTCTAAGAGCCTGGAATATCTGAGCAAGTACTTTGTTTTCAGAGCCCCTAGGCAAGAGTCTCGCGACAGCCTCCTTCAACTCGTCTGTTGTTTCAATAGGCTTGACTTCACGAGCCATCGTGATGGCATCAGCTATAGACATGGCATTTCTCAACTCGCCATAACGAGAGAACACTGAAGCCAAAGAAGAAACGTCGTAAGTGTTAACGATGCTTGACGCATCAACGGCAGCATTCTGATTCATCCTCATATCGAGGCGGCCGTTGAAACGTGTAGAGAAACCTTTCTCTGGGGTATCGAACTGATATGACGACACGCCAAGATCAGCGAGGATACCATCGACCTTACCTCCGCAATAAAGCTGGAGGAAGTTCTTCATATAACGGAAGTTCTGCTGTATGAATGTAAAACGACTGTCATCGATTACATTCTTAGCAGCGTCTTCATCTTGATCAAAAGCATAGAGATGACCGCCTTCGCCAAGGCATTCCATAATACGACGTGAATGACCTCCGCCACCGAATGTCACATCAACATAAGTTCCATTAGGTTTAATATTCAAACCTTCAATACTTTCGTTTAACATTACAGGAATATGATACATCTCTTTTAATTTTTATTTGTTAACCAATAAAATCACAATCACCCAATTTTGCGGTAAGCATCTCAGCGAATTCTTTTTCAGAAATCTTAGAGTCTTCTATCTCTTTCATAGAGCGATCCCATATCTGCATTCTATCAATCAAAGATGTCATCACCACTTCTTTGACCAGACATGTCTTCTCCATGAGATCTTTAGGAATCTGCAGACGACCATTTGCATCGACTTTCACCATACGAGCACCAGCATTGAAACGACGAATCAACATCACATTCTCAGCCTTGAAGGGATTCAGCCTACCAAGTTTCTCTTGCATCGCACGCCAGTCGCTCATTCCAAAAAGCTCGAGACAATCGCCAAAAAGACTAGGACGCAACACAAAACCCTCTTCTATCACATCTCCAAGCTGTTCCTTGAAACTGCTAGGAAGAAGGAGTCTGCCCTTACTGTCTAATTTACAATAATATTCGCCAATTGGATAATTCATTCTCTAATCATTTTTTCGATTTGTAAAATTAGTGCATTTTTTCCCACTTTCCACCACTTTTTTCTATTTTTTTCAAAAAAGTTATCAACAATTTTCAAACACTCAGTAAAAACTCTGCTTCACGAAAACTCAAAACCTCAGAATCTCAAAAATTCAAAATTCAAAATTCAAAAACAACATAGTTATAAACTCCTGAAGTTTTGAGTTTCTGAATTTCTGATTTTTTATTTTTAAGTTTTGATTATTTCAATAATTAATTATTTTTGCAAAACTGAAAAGACTGGTTTAAAAAATCGGTTTATAATATTGAATACAATGAGCAACAAAGAAGCATTACAAATTGACATTGAGAAGATTATTGGAGAAAAAATTCCTAAACTCGCCAATAAACTTCCAAGATTCGCTTTTAGATATTTAAAGAAAATACTTCATCAAGATGACATCAACGGTCTGTTAAGCAGAACAGAAGGCGTGTCAGGCTTGCCTTTCGTGACTGAAACCATGAAGGAATTCAACACATCCGTCAAGGCTGTCGGTCTCGACCATGTAAGCGAAGAAGGCCGTTACATCGTAGCTGCGAACCATCCTATCGGCGGTCTCGATGGCATAGCACTCATCGACACTGTAGGCAAGATTCGTCCTGATGTAATAACGCCTGTAAACGACTTCCTGATGTTTATACCTAACCTAAGACCTCTCTTTATTCCAGTAAACAAGTTAGGTAGCAATGCCGACAACATCAAGATTTTCAACGACACATTCGCTGGCAACAGAACCATCTGCTTCTATCCTTTCGGCTTATGTTCAAGAAAACAAAAAGGCAAGATCATCGACCTTGAATGGAAAAAGACATTCATCACCAAGGCTAGAACATTTCATCGCGATATAATCCCAACACATATCTCAGGAAGAAACAGCAATTTCTTCTATAACTTCTCTAACCTTCGCAAGAAATTAGGCATAAAAGCCAATATCGAGATGCTGTTTTTGGTTAACGAGTTCTACAAGCAAAAGAACCAGACTCTCACCATAACATTCGGAAAGCCAATACCATGGCAGACTTTCGACAACAGATACACCGACAGCGAATGGGCTATGAAACTGAGAAACTTCTCATATAACCTTCCTGCCGATTGCGAACAAACTTTTGACCCAGATAAAAACTATACAATATAAATTATGGAAAAAATCATCGATGCCGTTCCAGTAGAAGATATCATCAAAGAACTTACTGAGGAACGTTTTGTCAGAAAAACCAATTTTGGTCACAATGAAATATACATCGTCAATGCTCACAACGCACCTAACACCATGCGTGAGATAGGTCGTCTTCGTGAATGGGCATTCCGCGAATCAGGCGGCGGCACAGGCAAAAGCATGGACATCGACGAATTCGACACAAGAGACGAGGCTTATTTCGAACAACTCATAGTATGGGACCCTGTAGAAAAAGAAATACTAGGTGGCTACCGCTTCATCGAATGCAACAAATTGCCAATCAAAAACAATGGTCAGGTAGATACTCCAACATCAGAATTGTTCTACTATTCAGATGAATTCATCAAGAATTATTTACCTTACACTATAGAATTAGGACGTTCTTTCGTTCAGCCAAAATATCAATCCACAGGCAATGTAAGAAAGAGCATCTTCACCCTCGACAACCTATGGGATGGTTTGGGTGCAGTACTCACACAGACACCTAACGCAAAGTATTTCTTCGGTAAAGTCACAATGTATTCTCAATACGACAAGGCTTTACGTGACATGATACTCTTTTTCATGCACAAGTTCTTCCCAGATAACGACAACCTCATCTACCCTTATCCAGATGTAGCCATCAAAACAAAGGCAAGAACCGCCATCATGAAGCTTAGACTCGACGGTGACAATTATCAAAACAGCTATCGTACACTCAGCAAATACATCCGTGAAAATGGTTCCGTGATTCCTCCTTTGTTCAACGCTTATATGAGCCTGTCAGCAACAATGAAGACTTTCGGCACAGCCTTGAACGCACCATTCGGAAACGTAGAAGAGACCGCTATCCTCATAACAATAGAAGATGTCTATCCAGAAAAGATAGAACGCCATCTCATCTATAACAAAGACGAAAAACCGGAACATTTGAAATAATTTAAAAACTCAGAATCTCAGAAATTCAGAATCTCAAAATTAAAATAAAAATTCTGAGGTTCTGAGTTTTTGAGATTTTGAGATTTTGAGATTTAACAATAAACGCCATGATAATAAGAAAAGCTGCTTTCTTACAGAGCAACACCAAGGTTGACAAACTTCCTGCTGCGAACAAGCCGGAATATGCTTTCATCGGACGTTCTAACGTAGGCAAGTCATCCTTAATCAATATGTTGACAAATAAAAAACAACTTGCCAAGACATCTTCCACACCTGGTAAGACAATCACGATAAACCATTTCATCATCAATGATGAGTGGTATCTCGTCGACTTGCCTGGCTATGGTTTTGCGCAACGTTCCAAGAAAGACCGCGAGTCATGGAAAGTGATGCTCGACAGCTACATCAAAAACAGAAAGAACCTTGTCTGTATGTTCGTCCTTGTCGACAGCCGCATCGAGCCACAGAAAATCGACTTGGAATTTATCAGTCACCTCGGAGAATTACAAATGCCATTTGGCATCATCTTCACAAAAGTAGATAAGATAAAAGACGCCGAGCTTCAACGTAACGTACAAGTTTACAAGGACAAGCTCGCCGAGCAATGGGAAGAGCTCCCTCCTATCTTCATCACATCTTCAGAAAAAGAAATAGGAAAAGATGACGTTTTGAATTATATCGACAATTTAAACAACGAATTGAGAAACGTCACATTCTAGTATAAAAACTCAGAATCTCAGAAATACAGAAAATAAAAAAATAAAAACCTCAGAACTTCAAATCATTTTGAGTTTCTGAGTTTTTTTTAAGTCACCAAGACACCAAGTCACCGAGTTGCTGAGTTGCTGAGTTGCTGAGTTGCTGAGTCTATAAATCAATGAGTCAGTGTCTGAGTTCAAAGTCTGATTTCAACAGCCAAAAGCCTTAGTTTATAGTTTTTGAGTTTCTGAGGTTTTATATTTCTTAATTTCATAAAAGAATCAGTTTGCTTTTTCAAACTTACGAATCAGTTCTTCTGGTGTAAGTCCTAAGTTCTCCAATGTTGCTTTTACATCTTCAATTATAGGACTGTTTGGATATTTTTCAATGAACTGACGATAAGTCATTTCAGCATTTTGCAAATCGCCAACTATATTTTCATAGACGAAACCTTTAAGATACATCGCCATTGGAGTCATTTCAAAATCAGGATATTTCTCTATCAACATATCAGCTATCTTGATAGCTTTATCCGGACCTTCTGCATTTACACCCACAGCAATATCGAGAGCCCTGAACAGATAATCTGGCGACTGCGCGTTATCAGGGTTTTGCTCTGCAAAAAGTATATATGCATCAACAAGCTGAATCACTTCCTCTTTTGTAGGCTTAGCACCTTCAGCTAACACCTTTGATTCAAGCTCCTTGACTTCCTTTACAGACACCTTTTCGCCGCACGACAACATCATCAGTACGACGAATACACTTAACAATAGTTTTTTCATAATGAGTATTTAATGAACAATGAATAATGTAGAATGATATTTTTGTAATTTTTAATTATTCATTATACATTGTTAATTATTCATTATACATTGTTAATTATCTTCTTCTTTTCGCTGGGAAAATCATTTTATAATCAACAGGGACGAAGCCTTCTGAGATGTTACGCAATTTGTTTTTGAGCATCATCTTACGCATTGGAGCCACTCTGTCGACGTAGACTTTTCCTTCGAGATGGTCGAATTCATGCTGAATAACGCGAGCACATATTCCGTCATATTCCTCTTCGTGTTCAACGAAATTCTCATCTAAATAATTGATTGTTATCTTGCTTGGACGTTCCACGTCTTCATTCATATCAGGTAGGCTGAGGCAGCCTTCGCGGAATGTCCATTTCTCTTCTGAAACCTCAACGATTTCTGGATTGATGAAAACCTTCTTGAAACCTTTTGCTTCTGGGTAATTCTCTGTGAAAGGATCAGCGTCGATGACAAATAATCGTATCGACTTATTGATTTGAGGAGCTGCGAGACCGACACCTTCAGTGTGATACATAGTCTCGAACATATCAGCTATAAGCTGTTGTAAACCTGGATAATCAGGAGTTATTTCTTCTGCTATTTTCTTTAAAACAGGATGGCCGTAAGCCACTACAGGTAATATCATACTTTAAAATTTAAAATCTATTTTTCTTTATTGCTTCCGATTCCATATAAGACTGCAAGATGATGGTAGCGCTGATAGTATCGACGAGCGCCTTGTTCTGACGTTGTTTCTTACCTAAACCAGCGTCAATCATAGTCTGGAACGCCATCTTGGAAGTGAAGCGTTCGTCGTGACGTTTGATGTCCATCTCAGGAAGAGCTTTTCTCAGCTGACCGATAAAAGGCTCTATGTAACGACTTGATTCAGAAGGATTGTTCTGCATATCTTTTGGTTCTCCAATCACTATAGTCTCAACATTTTCTTTCTTGACATAATCTAAAATAAATGTCAGCAAATCTTTAGTATCGACTGTCGTTAATGAATTCGCGATGATTTGCAAAGGGTCGGTCACTGCTATGCCGCAGCGTTTCCTTCCGTAATCGATTGCCATTATTCTTGCCATTTCTTAATTTTTGTTTGCAAAGATAAGAAAAAAAGACTACAAGATAACGAGACTACAAGACTACAAGATATTAATTAGGAATTGAGGAACTGAGGGTATGAGGATTTTTTTGCGATTATATAATTATTTTGAAAAATAATTTTTCCAAAAAAAACTTGTAGTCTTGTTGTCATGTAGTCTTGTTGACTTTTACTATCTTTGCACAAGTATCATTACTTCATAACAACATCACTACATTACTAAAATAATTATGGAAAATTTAAGAAACATCATAGAAAACGCTTGGGAAGACCGAGCTTTATTGGAAAAGGAAGAAGTGCGCGATGCCATTTGCGCTGTCATTGAAAAATTAGACAAAGGCGAGTTTCGCATTGCCGAAAAGATTGAAGGCAAATGGATTATCAACGAATGGCTTAAGAAAGCCGTTTTGATGTACTTCCCTATCAACAAGATGGAAGTCATGGAGAGCGGCGTTTTTGAATATTACGACAAGATGCCTTTGAAGAGAGGCTTTGAAGAAGCAGGCGTGCGCGTCGTTCCGCCTGCTACAGCAAGATACGGAGCCTTTATTAATAAAGGTGTTATTTTGATGCCATCGTATGTCAACATCGGAGCATACGTCGACAGCGGCACTATGGTCGACACCTGGGCGACTGTTGGTTCATGCGCACAGATTGGAAAAAACGTACACCTGAGTGGCGGCGTCGGCATCGGCGGCGTGTTAGAACCATTGCAAGCAGCTCCTGTGATTATCGAAGACAACTGTTTCATTGGTTCGAGATGTATCGTCGTTGAAGGCGTGAGAATTGAAGAAGAAGCCGTACTCGGAGCCAACACTGTCATCACAGCATCGACAAAAATCATCGACGTAAGCGGAGAAAAACCAGTCGAATATAAAGGCTATGTGCCAGCACGTTCCGTAGTGATTCCAGGTTCATACACCAAACATTTCCCAGCAGGAGATTATAATGTCGCCTGTGCTTTAATCATCGGAAAGAGAAAAGAATCGACAGACAAGAAGACTTCATTGAATGATGTTTTGAGAGAATACAGTTTATCGGTGTAAACACCTTAAAGAAATTCAGAATCTCAAAAACTCAGAATCTCAGAATTTTAGAATGCCATAAGTTCTGAAGTTTTGAGATTTTGAGTTTCTATGTTTTTATTTTATGGATATAAAAAAAAGAGGCGATTTTCATCGTCTCTTTTTTGAGGGTGGAAGATGGGACTCGAACCCACGACCCACGGAACCACAATCCGGTACTCTAACCAACTGAGCTACATCCACCATCTGATTGCGAGTGCAAAGATACAACTTTTTTCTTTCAAAAAGCAAGTTCGACAATATTTTTTTTTATTTTTGTTTCTCAAAGAAAAATAAGATGAATAAAGACAAGATTTTATCACCGAATCAGATTGCATTTCAACGATTTAAAAAAAACATCACTGGAGTGATATCATTGATTTTTATCATCTTATGCGGACTCATCGCTTTATTTGCTTATTTCATCATTCCTGATAAAACGCCTTACGCCAACACTCAGATTTTGGAATTAAGCACACGCAAGCCTGGATTTGAAGTCGATATACTACTCGTTCCAAAGCAAAATATAGTCGAAAATACAGGATTTTTATCACAACTTCTCAACGGGAAACCTTCACCATATCGCCAGATTCCTTTCGACTCGTTAAAGATAGAAAAAGAAAAAACCATTATTTATGTCTATAATCCTGACGAAAGTCAAAATATAATTGAGGAAACCATACCAAACAACGATATCGTTCCAGGAATAGAATTCAACGACAAAGAAGAAGCCACACATTATATTAATAACAACTGTGTTAAACACAGAAAATTCATTCTTGGCACCGACCAGTTTGGAAGAGATTTTTTAAGCAGATTGTTATTAGGAACGAGAATCAGTTTTTCAGTCGGTTTCATCGCTGTTTTCATGAGTATATTAATAGGTATATTCGTCGGCAGTCTCGGCGGTTTCTTCAGAGGCAGAGTCGATGACATCATGGTCTGGCTTATCAATGTAGTTTGGTCAATTCCAACATTATTAATAGTAATAGCCATTACTTTTGTCTTAGGCAAGGGCGTTGTTCAAGTGTTCATTGCTGTTGGTTTAAC
>JBGVET010000004.1:0-3105 GCA_045120395.1 Candidatus Limimorpha sp. | reverse complement strand
ATTACCTCAAGTCGCATCGTGGGGTAAGGGGATGGTGGCTACATATTGATGTTGTGCTGTTGCTTTTTACTGAAAGCTGCTACTAACGACTCATAAATCTACCCTTAATCGTGTATTGGATGATAGTTGCGGATTTTAGGTTTATTATGATTATTAAGGCCTCCTAGTACCATTGATAACATGTGTCACGTTACCGCCTAATCCGCCCCATCTTAAATACAAATATATTTTATTTTCATTATCAAATTTGCCATTACAATAAGTAGTAGGAAAACCATAAAGTTTTCCAAACTCATCGAGATATAAAGAAATAGAATGTTCTTCAGTATATCTAATCTCTATTTCTTTATCATTACTAGTCTTACATATTTCTCCAATATAACATACCGTGTCTTGACAAAAATATCCAATACTATCTGTATTTATTTTTTTCATTTCTACAACAAATTGCCAATCACCGACATATTTGTTTCTGATGTCATTTTTGCAACTTGCCAATAGGAACAAGACTGATAGAAATGTAAATATTCTGACAAGACTACTCATATTTTATTTTGTTATGCGTCAATATTAGCGTATGTCGCGTTTTGTTCTATAAACTCACGGCGTGGTCCCACTTCATCTCCCATCAGCATTGAGAATACGTAGTCGGCTTCGGCTCCGTTTTCTATTGTTATCTGACGTAATGTTCTGTGAGCTGGGTCCATTGTTGTGCTCCATAACTGTTCTGGATTCATTTCACCAAGACCTTTGTAGCGTTGGATGTGTAATCCCTTGTCGCTTCCGTCTGATGACAACTCTCTTGTTATCTGAGCACGTTCTTCTTCTGTCCAGCAGTAACGTTCTGTCTTGCCTTTCTTAATGAGATATAAAGGAGGTGTTGCGATATAAACATAACCTTTATTAATAAGTTCAGGCATATAACGGAAGAAGAATGTAAGAATCAATGTCGAGATGTGGCTACCGTCCACATCGGCATCGGTCATAATCACAATCTTGTGATATCTTAATTTTTCTATATTCAATGCTTTACTGTCTTCTTCTGTTCCGATAGTGACACCTAAAGCTGTGTATATGTTCTTGATTTCTTCACTCTCGAAGATTCTGTGAGGCATAGCTTTCTCCACGTTGAGAATCTTACCTCTAAGAGGAAGGATAGCTTGGAATGAACGGTCTCGACCTTGTTTTGCTGAACCGCCCGCTGAGTCACCCTCAACGATGTAAAGCTCTGTCTTCTCTGGATTCTTGTCTGAACAGTCGGCTAATTTTCCTGGAAGTCCTGAGCCTGACAACGCGCCTTTGCGTTGTACGAGTTCTCTCGCCTTACGTGCAGCATGACGTGCAGTAGCAGCAAGAACGACCTTGTCGACGATCATCTTAGCTTCTTTTGGATGTTCTTCCAAATAGTTGTTGAGACGGTCGCTGACGATTTTATCAACGATACCCATGACTTCACTGTTACCGAGCTTGGTCTTTGTCTGTCCTTCGAACTGTGGTTCTGGAACCTTGACAGAGATGATAGCTGTCAAGCCTTCACGGAAGTCGTCGCCGTTGATTTCGAATTTCAACTTAGCGAACATGCCTTGTTTCTCGGCGTAAGCCTTGAGTGTACGTGTCAAGCCACGACGGAAACCTGAGAGGTGGCTACCACCTTCGTGTGTGTTGATGTTGTTGACGTATGAGTGAAGGTTCTCAGAGAATGATGTGTTATATTCAAGTGCGATTTCAACTGGAACGTTGTCGCTTTCACCAGCGATGGTGATTGGTTCCGGTGTGAGTTTCTCGCGGTTTTTGTCTAAATAATCGATAAAGTCGGCAAGACCGTTTTCTGAGTGGAATGTTTCGCTCTTTGGAGCTATGTTCATTTCCTCGTTGACTTCGCGCTCGTCGCTCAATGTGATGGCGATGCCTCTGTTGAGGTATGTCAACTCGCGCATACGTTTTGCCAATGTTTCGTAGTCATAGATATTGGTGAGGAAGATAGAATCATCTGGAGTGAAAGTGATGATGGTTCCAGTGTCTGATGCTTCTCCGACTACTTCAACAGAAGTGATAGGTTTTCCGTATTCATATTCTTGTTTGAATATCTTGCCTTCACGATGGATTTCTGCCGTGAGGTGTTTTGAAAGTGCGTTGACGCAGCTAACACCGACACCATGGAGACCGCCAGATACCTTGTAAGAACCTTTGTCGAACTTACCGCCAGCGTGTAACACCGTGAGAACAACTTCCAATGCTGAGCGTTGTTCTTTCTCGTGCCAGCCTGTTGGGATACCACGACCATTGTCGGCTACTCTTATAGAATTGTCTTTTAATATCTTGATATCAATAGTGTTGCAATAGCCAGCCATCGCTTCGTCGATGGAGTTATCAACAACCTCATAAACCAAATGGTGCAAACCTCTTACGTTAACGTCGCCGATGTACATGGCTGGACGCTTACGAACAGCTTCAAGTCCTTCTAAAACCTGAATGTTACTAGCATTATAGTTGCTTTCTGCAACTTTTTTTACTTCTTCTGTCATTTCTCTTATATGTAAAAGATGTTTTTATTTCCCTTGTAAAAAATGAAAAATTATGTGCAAATATAATAAAAAAAATCGTGCTAGTCCAACAATAGCACGATAAAATTTATTGTAAAAATTACATTTTTTATTGAAAAAATATAAGGGAAAATTGCCTTAAAAAAACACTCCTAACTAATAAGGCGTTGCCTTACCCTATATTTGTCTCGCCCTTTCAGGGCTCAACTCCTTAATTCCTCAATTCCTAACTTCTAACTCCTAACTTCTAACTTACAAAAACCTGTACTTGAATCCGACAAAGGCCTGGAAACCATAGCTTGGATAGTTGTAATAGATTTGATATTTGTTGTGAATCAAATTCTTTATCTCTGCATAAAAAGAAAGGTCTTCGTTAAAGTTATAGTCGCAGCCCAACTGTATGTCGACAATCGGTTTCAATTCTTTGATGTCATCATAGGTATTGCCTGTCAATGCATATCGTCTGCCTTCAAGATATGTTGCCATATTAAAGTTCCAACGCTCGTTCATTTGGTAAATTCCTTTCAAAGTCAATTCTATCTCAGGCTTGTACCATGCGTGT
>JBGVET010000003.1:0-63133 GCA_045120395.1 Candidatus Limimorpha sp. | reverse complement strand
GGTATAATTGCCAAAAATGGTTGGTAAAATCAATATAACCCATTAGTACATAGATAAATATAATAACTTTGATGAAAACGTTTTCATCAAAGTTATTTTTATTTCAAAATTTGATAGTGAAAAGTATACTCAAATCAGCTCCGTAGGAGCGGCAGTTTATAGGCAGGTGATGAAGCGCAAAGCGCGAAATCCCTGCAAAACAGATTTCAAAATTAATCAAAGCGCCGAAGGTGCGATAGAATAATATCTGTCGTCCTTACAGGACTATGATTGTAAATCAACCATTTCAAGCAGGGGTTCCGTGCTACGCACTCCACCGCCTGCCTGGAAACTATCGTCCCTAACGGGACTAATTTTATTGTAAATTTTAAAATAGGAATAAAAAAAAGACAGGTAACTTGGGCTGTTTTGTATGCCCGTTACCTGTCTTTTTTCGCTCAATCACCAACCATTTTTGGCAACATTACCAAATTTACCATCCTTAATTGTAAATTATACATTGTAAATTGTCAATTATTCAATAACCAAGCGGAATCCGGTGTTGTAGTCGCGGTAGTGGATACCTTGTTTGTAGCGAGCTGTCACTCTAGCTTGTTGAGCGTTGGTGTTCCAGCTGCCGCCACGATAGACATGATGACCAGTATAAGCTTCGCCGACAGGATTTTCGACAGCATCAGCTGTGTAGTCATAGTACCAGTCTTGACACATTTCCCATACGTTGCCGCTCATGTCGTAGAGACCTAAAGTGTTAGGGTTTTTCTTTCCGACTTCAGAACATTTGTCGCTGTTTTCGTCAATCCAAGCGAATTCGATGACGTCATCGCCGCCAGCATAAATGAATTCGTATGTGCTAATTGTGTCGTTGACTAAAATTGTGTCGTTAGCGATAGAATCATATACAGGAACTTGGTTTATGATGTTTTTGAAGATTGCTTCTTTACCGCCTCTTGCTGCATATTCCCATTGAGCTTCTGTTGGAAGAGCGAAGTTCAAACCTGTGTATTCGTTTAACTTGCCTATGAAAGTCTCGACTTCTTCGAAAGAAATTCTGTAAGCAGGGTAGTTGTTGCCTTTGCCGAATTCTACTTCCCATTGGTCGAAATCATCGTTTTCGTCGTTATGATTTCCCATGATGGCTTTCCATAGGTTTTGTGTTACCTCGTATTTGTTGATGTAAAATTCACTTACAGTCACCTCGTGAACTGGAGATTCCAAGCTTGTGGCGATTGAGTCATAGTTGTAGTATTCGACTGAGTCTTTTTGTGCACCCATATAGAAAGTACCAGCCTCTACTTTTACCATATTGGAAATCATGTCTTTGATGGCGGCTTGTTCATTCTTGTTCAAATCGCCACTCCAATTGATGTCAAAACCATTGACAGTTTCGGTTCCAGTATTTCCATTATTTCCATTATTACATGATTGTAATGCTAAAACACAGCATAAAATTACTAATAGTTTTTTCATAATATTATGATAATAAATGATTTAATTCTGATATGAATAGATTATATTATTAATAATGTCATCATATATTTCGGTTGTAAAGATAATTATTTTTTTCAATAGGTTTAACTTTAATAAAAAATAAAATATTGTCGTGAATTTGCTCTCTCATCATTTCTCTTTCATTATCTTTGCAATAAAATCATTAGAGATGAAGAAACTATTTTATATCGATTCTTGTTTGAGAAAAGGTTCTAATACCAAAAAGATAGCTGATGTTATCATTGACAAATTATCAGAAAAATATGAGATAGAAATGGTCAGATTGTCAGAATATTCATTTCCTGTAGTGGATAATGATATTTTGAATGATAGAGCTAATGGCATCGTTCCGGATGAATATGTAGAGATGGCCAGAAGTTTGGCTGCTGCTGACAGACTCGTCATTGCGGCTCCTTTCTGGGATATGAGTTTTCCAAGTGCTTTGAAAGTCTTTTTTGAAAATATGTCGCTCTTCAATGTGACTTTCGCAAGTACTGATAAAGAATGTTACGGTTTATGCAAGGCGGAGAAAGTGCTTTATATCACAACGAGAGGAATGAATATCAGCACTGGAGATGAGTTGGAACAAGCAACGCCTTACATCAAAGCGTTGAGCAGACTCTGGGGACTCGGCGATTTGCATGTCGTTTCTGCACAAAACATGGATTACAGCACCGAAGAACAGAAGGCTGATAAAGTCAAAAAAGCTATAGAAGAAGGATTGAAATTGAGTGAGGAATTTTGAAAGACATTATAGACTTTAATTTATGGAACGCGACATCGCTCTGAAAAAAATGATTCATTATTGCGACTATCAAGACCGTTGCAAGAAGGAGATTTTTACAAAACTAGATACTTTTGAACTTGATGATAATGACAGAGATTTCATTATTGGCTTTCTTAAAGAAGAAGGATTTATCAACGATGAGCGTTATTGTCGTTCTTTCGTGAAAGGAAAACTGAATCTGAAAAAATGGGGCGTCAATAAAATTAAGCTTTCGTTAATTACAAAAGGTGTTGATAGAGAAATCATTGACGAAGTCCTTTCTGAAATAGACCAAGATTCATATAGGGAAGAGTTGATAAAACTTCTTGAAAATAAAAAGATAAACGAAAGTGACCCATATAAGCGCAAGGCTAAACTGATACGCTATGCCGTAGGAAAAGGATATTCTCTTTCGATGGTGATGGAAGTAGTTAATGGCAATGAGCAGTGAGCAACGAGCGGTGAACTTATTTCTCAAAGCTCGTAGCTCGAGGCATAAAAAAAACTTGTGTTTTTGAGGAATAATCTATAAATTCGCAAAGATTTTACTAACTAAAACTTTGTATCATGTTAAATAAATTATTCGGTTTCGATTCAAAGAAACACAATATTCGTACGGAGATCGTTGCTGGTATCACTACTTTCCTTACAATGTCGTATATTCTTGCCGTGAATCCTTCGATATTTGGTTTTCTTAAAGGAATGCCGGTAGGAGCTGTCTTCACGGCAACAGCGCTTGCCTCTATCGTTGGCACTCTAGTTATGGCGTTTTATGCCAAGTTGCCATACGGCCAGGCACCTAGCATGGGACTCAATGCCTTCTTTGTTTTTACGGTGTGTATGGGAATGGGATATTCTTGGCAGTTTGCTTTGACGGCGGTGTTTATTGAAGGTATCATATTTATAATAATGACAGTAACTAATATCAGAGATGCAATTGTCAATGCTATTCCTAAGAATCTGCGTTATGCAATAGGGGGTGGTATCGGACTTTTTATCGCTTTTATCGGAATGCAGAGTGCAGGTGTAATCGTTAAAGACGATACTACTCTCGTAATTCTCGGTGACATCACTTCTGGTACAGCGTTACTCGCGATGATAGGCCTTGTCATCACTTCTGTTCTTTATGCTTTGAATGTGAAAGGAGCGATGCTTATCGGAATCCTTGCTACAACGGTTATAGGCATACCAATGGGTGTCACGGAATTACAGGGCATTATGTCAAAGCCAGAGTCTATAGAACCAATATTCTGTAAGTTTGAATGGGGAAATATCTTCACTGTCGATATGCTTGTTGTTGTGTTTACCTTCCTTTTCATTGATATATTCAACACTATCGGAACGCTTATAGGCGTGAGTGCAAAAGCCAATATGATTGATGAGAAGGGTAATATTCCAAGGTTGAAACAGGCTTTTATGGCTGATGCTATCGCTACAACAGCAGGTGCGGTATTTGGTACTTCAACAACAACTACATACGTGGAAAGTGCTGTTGGTGTGGCACATGGTGGACGTACTGGTCTCACTGCTTTCTCGGTAGCATGTTGTTTCGCACTAGCCTTATTCTTCTCGCCATTATTCCTCTCTGTTCCAGGTGCAGCGACAGCTCCAGCGCTTATCGTTGTGGGAGTGCTGATGATGGAGCCTATCAGAAACATCGACTTTAACGACGCTACAGAAGCTGTTCCAAGCTTTATTACACTTGTAATGATGCCTCTAGCTTATTCGATATCAGATGGTATTCTCCTTGGAATGATTTCTTATGTGATTATTAACATGTGCTGTGGCAAGTTCAAGAAACTTACACCTGTGATGTATATACTCGCAGTGTTGTTTGTTTTGAAATACATTTTTATATAAAATCTCAGAAATTCAAAATCTCAGAACCTCAGAAAACTTTGAAGTTTTGAGGTTTTGAATTTTTAACAAAAAAACTTGTAGTCTTGTAGTCTTGTTGACTTGTAGTCTTTTTTTGTATCTTTGCAAATCAATAATTTTTAATCTCAATATTAATGGTAACAATAGAAAACTGCAAAGAGTTAAGTAAGAGGATTGAATCCTTGAGGAGGTATCTTTGACATCGACGGTAAGTTGATGCAGATTAAAGAATTAGACGAACAGACCAATGCCGATGGTTTCTGGGATGATCCTAAAAACGGTAAGATCATCATGCGTAAGATGCGCGATGTCAAGAGTTGGGTTACAGCTTATGATGATATCGTGAAAGCTAATGAAGACCTTGGCGTCTTGTTCGATTTCGCTAAAGAAGGCGAAGCAGAAGAGGAAGAAGTAGATAAACAATATGAAGAGACAATACGTCTCGTTGAAGAACTCGAGTTCAGAAACATGCTTCACGAAGAAGCTGACCAGATGAGTTGCGTGCTTAAAATCAACTCGGGTGCTGGCGGTACAGAGTCCCAAGACTGGGCACAGATGCTTATGCGTATGTATCTCCGTTATGCAGAATCTCACGGTTATAAGGTGAGAATAAGCAACTTGATTGATGGTGATGAAGCAGGTATCAAGACTGTCACAATGGAAATCGATGGTGACTACGCTTACGGTTATCTTAAAGGTGAAAACGGCGTGCATCGTCTCGTCCGCGTATCTCCTTACAACGCACAAGGCAAGCGTATGACTTCATTCAGCTCTGTATTCGTGACACCTCTCGTCGACGATTCTATCGAAGTCGTCATCGATCCTTCAAAGATCTCTTGGGATACATTCCGTAGCGGTGGGGCTGGTGGACAGAACGTTAACAAAGTTGAGTCTGGCGTGCGTCTCCGTTATCAATATAAAGACCCTTACACAGGCGAAGAAGAAGAAATCCTCATCGAAAACACAGAGAGCCGCGACCAGCCTAAGAACAGAGAAAACGCTATGCGTCTCTTGAAATCTCAACTCTATGATAAAGAACTTCAACATCGTATGGAAGAGAAAAACAAGATTGAGGCTGGCAAGAAGAAAATCGAGTGGGGTTCACAGATCAGAAGCTACGTCTTCGATGACCGCCGCGTGAAAGACCACAGAACAAACTTCCAGTCAAGCAACGTACAAGGCGTGATGGATGGCAAGATAGATGAGTTCATCAAAGCATATCTGATGGAATTCGGACAACAAAGTTAATTAAAGTTTAGAGTGTAAAGTTTAGAGTGTAGAGTAGTTGAATGTTTGTATAAATTCAAAGACTCTACACTTTATTCTCTAAACCCTACACTCTACACTAAAATGATAACATTCTCAATAGCATTAGTTATCCTGGTTTTAGGATATTTCATCTACGGAAGATATATCAGCCGTATGTTCGGCGTCGACGAGAAACGCGCCACTCCTGCTGTGACAAAAAACGACGGCGTCGATTATATAGAGATGCCGACATGGAAAATCTTCATGATACAGTTCCTTAATATAGCGGGACTCGGTCCTATCTTCGGCGCTATCATGGGCGCGAAGTTCGGAACATCATCATATCTATGGATCGTATTCGGAACTATATTCGCTGGCGCAGTGCATGACTACCTCTCAGGAATGGTGTCACTGCGTAACGACGGCGCAAGTCTACCACAGATTGTTGGCAAATATCTCGGAAAGAGAACAGAAAAAGTGATGATAGCTTTCACCGTATTGTTGATGGTACTCGTCGTCGCTGTCTTCGTTTTGCAACCAGCGCAACTCATTGCTGGTATGACACCAACGAATCTCAATGTCTATTTCTGGGTCGTGGTGATATTCGCTTATTATCTCATTGCTACCATTTTGCCTATTGATAAGGTCATTGGAAATGTATATCCTCTCTTCGGCGGAGCCTTGATGTTCATGGCTATAGGAATCCTCGTCGTGCTTTTCATCAAACAGCCTGCACTTCCAGAGATGTGGAACGGCTTCGGTACCAAATATGAAGCAGGACCGATATTCCCTATGATGTTCATCTCCATTGCCTGTGGAGCTATCAGCGGATTCCATGCTACACAGTCGCCTCTCATGGCACGTTGTCTCAAGAACGAAAGACACGGCAAACCTGTGTTTTACGGCGCGATGGTGGTAGAAGGCATCGTGGCTTTGATATGGGCAGCAGCCGCTACCGCATTCTTCCAAGAACGCGGAACAGACTTCACCGCAGCACAAGTCGTTGACTTCATCTGTAAGGACTGGCTCGGCGCTTTGGGCGGAATACTCGCAGTACTCGGCGTCATCGCAGCTCCTATAACATCAGGTGACACCGCTATGCGTTCGGCACGACTCATACTCGCCGACATGCTTCACATGGAACAGAAGAGCATATCCAAACGATTATTGCTCTGCGCTCCTTTGTTCGTGGCTTCATTAGGTCTGCTCGTCTTCAGTATCTTAAATGCTAACGGATTCACTATAATATGGCGTTATTTCTCATGGTGTAACCAGACGCTTTCTGTATTTACACTCTGGGCTATAACGGTATATCTCGTCCAGGAAAAGAAAAAATATTTCGTTACCTTATTGCCAGCGCTCTTCATGACCTGCGTGGTCACGACATATATCTGCATCGCACCAGAAGGATTCAGACTTGACGAGACAATATCATATGTGATAGGAGGCGTAGCAACAATAGCAGCTATGTTTGTTTTTGCAAAATGGAAGAGTGGTTTAAAGTTTAAGGTTTAAAGTTCAAAGTTCAAAGTTCAGCGTTCAAGGTTCAAAAATTGTGCATTATGAATTATGAATTATGCATTAACGGCAATATCAAGGAGTTTATAAAGAAGCATCTGAATGACGATGTCAACAAACTGGCGTTATCCAAATTCCCTGAAGATATCGACAAGCAGTTTGTCATAAGACAAATACAAGCACGTCAGGTCTTGAGTAAGAAACTACCATCATGGGCTGAGAACGATGAACTTATCTTCCCGAAGAAACTATCGTTGGAACAATGTTCTTCTGAGCTTGCCGCTAAATATAAAGCGTCTTTGCTAAAAGGCAAGACGCTTATTGATCTTACAGGCGGCATGGGTGTCGACACGGCTTTTCTTTCCGATAATTTTGATAAGACGTATTATGTGGAGATGCAGGAAGAATTATGCGAGATAGCAAAGCATAATTTCAAGATTTTGAATAAAAACATTGAAGTCGTTAACGATAATGCTGAGCATTTCCTGACAATATGTGATGAGGTGGATTGTATCTATCTCGACCCGGCACGTCGTGATGAATATGGACGCAAGATGGTCTCGCTCCACGACTGCTCACCCGACGTCGTTGAGCTTCACGACATATTATTGAAGAAAGCCAAGAAAGTCTTGGTGAAAGTTTCTCCTATGCTCGACATTGAGATGATAAAAAAAGAACTCACAGACATCACGGAGATACATGTCGTAGCAGTGAGAAACGAATGCAAGGAGATACTTTTAGAAATTCAAAAACTCAAAAACTCAAAAACTCAGAATCTCAGAATCTTAGCAACCGACCTTCGCGAAAACTGGAACTTCTCTTTTACTGAAGAAGAGGAACGTGACGCGCAGTGGACTTTAGCAGATAGCGTTGGAAAATATCTCTACGAGCCAGGTGCCGCTTGTATGAAAGCCGGATGCTTCAAACTTTTATCGCAAAGATATAATATTGATAAGTTACACAGAAACAGCCATCTCTACACTTCTGATGAGTTAGTCGATGATTTCCCAGGAAGAATATTTGAAGTTGTATGTGCCGTTCCTTTTGATAAGAAAGTGAAGAAAGAAATATCTTTGATATGTCAACAGACAACGGACAACGGTCAACAGACAGATTCAAAGCTCAAGGCTCAAGGCTCAAAACCCAAAGCGAGTGTAGCAGTCCGCAATTTCCCTTTATCCGCTGAGGGGCTGAAAAAGAACTTAGGCTTGCAAGATGGCAACGACTTCTACATCTTCGGAACTACGATGAAAGGAGAGAAGAAGGTGGTGATTCTGACGAAGAAAAATTAGTTTTTTTATGATTCTCGTTTGAAGCAATAAAGCCATTCCTTCTTCTTATAAATTATGATTGCTTGTCACCAGGACGAAGCATTGCAAACATGGTAAGGTCTCCTAATTTGAGATTCACTTCTTCTTTGAGTTCAAATTGGAAATGATTATATAAACCCACGTTTCCAGCCTTGAATGTTTCGAGATAACATCCTTCCCCTGAAGCATCAAGATAACGTAAAAGAGCTTCGATAAGAGGTTTCCCGTAATGTTGACCTTGTTTGTCGAGACGTGTCGCAAATGCTTTCAGATATCCATCATTGTCTGTTTTATAACGTTCAGCTACCTTTTGAGCTTTGACCTCAAAACGTAGAAGTCTGATAACCATTCTTAGTCCCAACTTCAAAAGCATCTTCAGACCTCCCGCTTTTATATAAGATAATATGTTAGGTTCCTTGCTTTTCGGAGGGACATATATCAAAACCGAATTGAAGTCTTTACTATCAGCAATGCAAATAGCATTGTCTGCAACAAGAGCAATGGATACTGCCCATGATAGACTCATCTTGTTGTGATTATACTTTCCATTGCATACATGCTCGAATAAACCGTAGCCATAAAAGCCGTCGGCGAGTGTGTCAGCACAACGCTTGAGGTCCTCGCGTTTCATAATATAGCATTCGTTAAAAGCATCGAAATGATTGTTGTCCATTATTGATTATTTTTTCTGCAAAATTAATTATTAATGGTTATCATATGTGTTTTTTTAAATTTTAATTTTTTGCTCAATGCTCATGGCTCACAACTCATAGCACAAAGCAAAAAAAATCTTTTGTCTTTCGTCTTTAGCCTTTAGTCTTTTTGTATATTTGTACGTTTTAATAAAAATTAACAAATGGCTCAGAAACCTTCAATACCGAAAGGAACTCGTGACTTCTTGCCAGATGTCATGGTCCGTCGTAATTATATTTTCGATACTATAAAAGGCGTTTTTAAACGTTTTGGTTTTCAACCTATTGAGACTCCTTCTATGGAGAACCTCTCAACTCTCCTCGGCAAATATGGAGAAGAAGGCGACAAACTTTTATTCCGTATCCTTAACTCCGGCGACTTCATGTCGGGCGTGGAACAGAATGGCGAAGCTCTTCTGTCAGAGAAAATAGCTGGCAAGATTTGCGAAAAAGGTCTCCGTTATGACCTCACAGTGCCTTTCGCTCGTTTCGTGGTTCAATACCGCGACCAGATAGCATTCCCGTTCCGCCGCTATCAGATTCAGCCAGTATGGCGTGCCGACCGTCCTCAGAAAGGTCGCTACCGTGAGTTTTATCAATGCGATGTCGACATCGTCGGAAGCAACTCAATACTCAATGAGGCAGAACTCGTACAAATAGTCGATGAGGTTTTCAACGCATTGAAAATTAACGTAGTATTAAAAATAAACAATAGAAAAGTCCTCGCTGGTATAGCAGAATATATCGGCAAACCTGACGCTCTCGTCGACATTACTGTCGCTATCGACAAACTCGATAAAATCGGCATCGACGCTGTCAACGCAGAACTCGCACAAAAAGGCTTGGACGCAACAGCAATAGAAAAGTTACAGCCAATCCTCTTCATGAAAGGTGATGCACGCGAGAAGTTTGCTCAGCTTAAGTCATTGATGAGCGGCATCGAAGTGGGAGAGAAGGGCATCGAAGAACTCGAGACACTCTTCGACTACGTCGACGATATGAATGTAGGCATCGAATATGAACTCGACCTCACCCTTGCTCGTGGCTTGAATTATTACACAGGAGCTATCTTCGAAGTGAAGGCTAAAGACGTGGCGATGGGCAGCATCTCAGGCGGCGGTCGCTACGACAACCTCACTGGCATCTTCGGATTACAAGGCGTCTCTGGCGTCGGCATTAGCTTCGGCGCTGACCGCATCTACGACGTTCTCACAGAGTTGAACCTCTTCCCAGAAAAGAACTGCGACATCACAGAAGTCATATTCCTTAACTTCGGTCCAAAAGAAGAACGCTACTGCTTGCCATATCTTCAACAACTTAGAAGAAGCGGCATCAACGCAGAAATCTATCCTGACTCAGCAAAACTTCAGAAACAGATGAAATACGCTGACCAACGTGGTATCCCTGTCGTTATCATTGCTGGCGAAGATGAGATGAATAACAAGACATTCACCGTCAAATTCATGAAAGAAGGAAGACAGGAAAAAATTGCAGCAGAAAATTTAATCGAAATAATCAAATAAAATTTTACATATGAACACACATTATATTTCAGCAGAAACATTAACATTTGAAAGAGTTAATGAGATTATCACAAAAGGTTACAAACTCGCTTTGTCAGAAGACGCTAAGGCTCGTATCCAAAAATGCCGCGACTACTTAGACAAGAAAATGGAGACACAGACAACTCCAATCTACGGTATCACAACAGGTTTCGGTTCATTGTGCAACCACAGCATCTCTAAAGAAGACCTCAGCACACTTCAAAAGAACCTCGTGATGTCACACGCTTGCGGTACTGGCGAATTCGTTCCAAAAGAAATCATCCGTATCATGATTTTATTAAAAGTCCAAAGCTTGTCATACGGTAACTCAGGTGTTCAAGTTGTTACAGTTCAACGTCTCATCGACTTCTTCAACAATGATGTTCTTCCAGTAGTTTACAACCAAGGTTCACTTGGCGCATCAGGCGACTTAGCTCCATTGGCAAACTTGATGTTACCTTTACTCGGTTTAGGTGAAGTTCATTACAAAGGTGAAATCGTTCCTGCTGAAGTAGTCATGAAAGAATTCGGTTGGGAACCTATCACACTCCAATCAAAAGAAGGTTTGGCACTCCTCAACGGTACACAGTTCATGAGCTCATACGGTACTTATGTATTGCTCAAGGCTTTCCGTCTCTCATATCTCGCTGACCTCATCGGTGCTGTTTCATTAGACGCTTTCGACGGCCGTATCGAACCATTCTTCGATCAAGTACATCAAATCCGTCATCATGAAGGACAAATCAAGACAGCTGAAAGATTCCGTAACTTATTAAAAGGCAGCGAATTGATTGCTCGTGAAAAGAAACACGTACAAGACCCTTATTCATTCCGTTGCATCCCACAAGTACACGGCGCATCAAAAGATGCTATCAAATATGTAGCTTCAGTATTCATGAATGAAATCAATGCTGTTACTGACAACCCAACAATTTTCCCAGACGAAGACTTAGTCATCTCAGCTGGTAACTTCCACGGTCAGCCTCTCGCTATCACATTAGATTTCTTGGCAATAGCAATGGCAGAACTCGGCAACATCAGTGAAAGAAGAGTTTACCAACTCATCGGAGGCAAACGTGAACTTCCTTCATTCTTGGTAGCAGAACCAGGTCTCAACTCAGGTTTCATGATCCCACAATACGCAGCAGCTTCAATCGTAAGCCAAAGCAAACAACTCTGCTCTCCAGCATCTGTCGACAGCATCGAATCATCACAAGGACAAGAAGACCACGTAAGTATGGGTGCTAACGCTGCAACAAAAGCATTACGCGTAGCTGACAATTTAGAAAGAGTACTCGCTATCGAGTTGTTCAACGCAGCACAAGCTTTAGACTTCAGAAGACCACTTAAGTCATCAGAAGCTATCGAAGCATTCGTAGCAGAATATCGCAAACACGTTGAATTTGTCAAGACTGACAAAGTTATGTACACAGAAATAGCTAAGTCAGTGAACTTCTTACAACAATACGAAGTTAATATTTAAGACACCAAGTCGCCAAGACGCCGAGATACCAAGTTTAGAGTCTTTCTTAGAGACTCGGTGACTTGGCGTCTTAGTGACTTAAAATAAAGAAACATGGAATATCAAGAAGATTACAATTTAGAAGAACAGGAAGGTCCTGCGAAAAGACCAGAGATGTTAACGGTCTTATGTATCTTGTCGTTTATCAATGCTGTTTATAATGGCATCGTCAATTTCGTTTCATTTGCTTTTTACGATTTCTTTCAAAATATGTTCTCTCAGATGCGTAATGGCGAAGGAGTGTTTGCTGATATGGCAGAGCAGATTGGCGACAGTTGGGAAATGTTGACACAAGCATCGTCAATAGCTTTTTCTATTGGAAGAGGATATTATTTGTTTGAGATGCTTTTGTATGTAGCTTCATTCATCGGAGTGTTGATGATGTGGAGGTTACAGAAGAAAGGATTCCACGTATATGCAATCGCACAGTTCTTGATGCTCATCGTGACATCAGTTTTCGTGACTAGCAAAGTAGGCGGCGGATTCCCATTCGGACCTATATTCTGGACCGCACTCTTTGTCTTTATGTATTACCCACATTATAAAAAATCGATGCAATAATGCGTAAGAAAAAACAAGATATAACAGATATTTTTGTAAAGCACAGGAAACTGACATTAGGTATAAAACTTGTCGGTACCTTTGCTTTTACATATTATTTGGTATATTTTGTACTTCTTACAGTATTCGGTATTTATTACAGAAGCGTTTACGATCCAGCGTATTCAGGTGATACTTTGTTATGGACGATGTTGTCATCTGCGCTGCTTTGGGCCATAGTAGGAATGATGGTCGTGAGTTTGGTTCTGTTATTCAGAAGACGACGTTATGGAAAGTTTCTGTTTATGATTTTTACTATAATTCTTGTTATATATCAGTTCGTTACAGCTGAGAGTCATATCTGGGCGATTTATTTAATAGAGATAATGATAGTGCTTGTGATGGCTCCTTTGAAAGTGTTTGTCACTATCAACAAAACGATAAATAAGAAGATTATGGAAGAAATCACAGATATTAAAAATGTTGAAGGATAAAAAATAAACAATAATAAAGATGATAAATATTACAATAGCCGGCGATCTCGGCAGCGGAAAAAGTACAGTGGCTAATCATTTGATAAGCAATATCAACTATAGAATAGAATCAGCAGGATTGATTTTCAGAAGATTGGCTGAGCAACACGGAATGACGGCTAAGGAGTTTAATCAGTTTATTGAAAGCAATCCTAAATACGACAATATGGTCGACGATACCATCAAAGAGATGGGAGCTAAAGAAGAGAACATCATCTTCGACTCACGTCTTGCATGGTATTTCGTTCCTAAGTCATTCAAGATTTATATGTATGTCGATGTCGATACAGCGACAGAACGCATCTTTAACGACAAAGGTCGTGTCAGTGAATCATATTCCGACATGGCGACAGCCAAGAAAGAAATCATCGAGAGAAGAGAAAGCGAAGTGTTGAGATACAAGACTTTCTATAATATCGATATCAACAATTACAGCAATTACGATTTCATTATTGATACAAGTCACGCTACAAAAGACGAAGTCAATGATGCTGTTTTAAGCAATTTCAAAGCTTTTGAACAAGGCAAGGAATATGACAGAATATTGCTTTCACCAAAGAACCTCATCATTGAAAATGATGCAGAAAATACAGATTCAGATGATATTGAAATAGAAAAGAGAGACGGCAAGTTCTATGTACTGAAAGGTTTTGCTAAAGTAAGAGCAGCATTGGAAGAAGGAAAGAACTTGGTTGCAGTGAAGAAGATGATTGAATAAAACTTCAGAATCTCAGAACCTCAGAAATTTAAAAGTTCAAAAATTTAAAACCTCAGAAACTCAGAAAATTTTGAGATTCTGAGGTTTTGAACTTTTGAGATTTTAATCAAATCTCAAACCCATTCATCACTTCCTCAAATGACGCCTTGTTTTCTCCGCTGATTGGTTCAGCCGATGGTGATTCGAATGTAAGCGGATTGATATATGTTCCGTTTTTGCTGAGTCTGAAGTCGAGGTGAGGTCCTGTTGACATTCCGGTGCTTCCGACATAGCCAATCAAGTCTCCTTGTTTCACTTTGCTGCCTTTTTGTATTCCCTTGGCAAAACCGTTGAGGTGCATGTAAGTCGTTGTATATGTGCTGTTATGTTTAATCTTCAGATAGTTACCGCCGCCTTTTTTGTCCCAGCCTTTTTCAATGACAGTGCCGTCGCCGATTGTGACTACAGGTGTTCCTGTTGCTGCTGCATAGTCGACACCATGATGTGGACGGACTACTTTAGTGACTGGATGTTTTCTTGCATTGGAGAATGTTGAGCTGATACGGCGGTAGTTCAATGGGGCTTTCAGGAAAGCTTTGCGCAGGTTGTCGCCTTCTCTGTCGAAGTGTTCTCCTTTACCGTTTTGTTCAAAATAATAGGCATAATGTTCTTCTCCAGCGTTGTTAAGATATGCTGCCAACACATTGCCTATTCCTATGGATTCTCCTTCGACATATTTATTTTCATAATATACTTTAAAGGAGTCGCCTTGTTGTATGCCGAAGAAATCGACGGTCCAGGCAAAGATGTCTGATAGTTTCAATGTAAGATAAGGGTCGCCTCCGTCTGCTGCTATGGCTTCCCATAATGAACTTGTGATAACGCCTTCAGCAACCTCTATGTTGGTTGTCACTTCCTTATGTCCGACCCATGCGTTGAGAGAGTCGGTGAGACTGAAGACGGCATAGTCTGTTTTGTTGATTTCATAAATCCAGAAGACAGGCTGGACGATACTATCGCGGCTTATTAAAAAGGTGTGCTTCTGTCCTGGTCTTATCTTTCTGATGTCGAAGGTCTTTCTGTGGGTCTTCTCGATACGAGTGATGGTGTTATAGTCGACGTCGTGTTTGAGCATTATATTTGAAAGAAACTGATTCTTTCTAATAGTGTCGACGACTACGTCATAGTTGTCTATGCATATTCCGTAGAGAAATTCCGGTTCTTTGACGTCTTCCACTTCACTGTTGTCGCTTATGTCTTTATCTCCAGATAAAACCAAAGCGATGACGATAAAGAGGAATATACCGCCTATAGCACAGAGATAAGTGCTGGCATGAGATTTAATGTTATCCTTTAAAAGTGTTATTATTTCACGGAATTTCATCTCGAATATTATTTGGTAGAGACGCAAAATATTGCGCATTGGTAGAGACGCAAAATATTGCGTCTTTACATTTTAATTATGCATTATGAATTGTGAATTATGAATTAATAAAAGACAAGAGACAGATTTCTCCATCTCTTGTCTTGATATGTCTACATTATTTATTTAATGCTTGTTTGTAACCAGCTTCAACGGCTTTGAGGTTGAGGTTAACAACTTCTTCGCCTTTTCTGCCGAATTGTTCGCAGATACTGTTTTCTATTGTTTCCATTTCGAAGCCGAGGAAAGGAACAGTAGCACCGAATATTACCATGTTAGCAGCGCGTACGTTGCCACATTCTTTTGCTAACTCGTCAGCGTCGATGATGATAGCGTTGTGTTTCTTCAACTCAGCGTAAACCGCTTCAACTTCTGGGTAGTTGTCGATGTTGATGAAAGGAGCTTTAGCTGTGATGATGACGCCGTCTTTAGCGAGCATTGGTAAGTAACGGAGAGCTTCCATTGGCTCTACTGAGATGATGAGGTCAGCTTTGCCTTCTGGAATCAAGTCGGAAGCTATTTCGTTGTCAGAGATGCGGAGGTGTGACTGTACGTCGCCGCCTCTTTGGCTCATGCCGTGAACTTCAGCTTGTTTGAGATACATGTTTTTCTCTACAGCAGCGATGCCTATACATGAAGCGATACTAAGGATACCTTGACCGCCAACACCTGCTAATATAATATCTTTTTTCATGATTATCTTTTATTTAAAGTTAATTAATTTGCTTTCTTAGCACGCATCTTTCTGCTTAATGTCTGGATACATTCACGACGTGGGATGATGACTGATACGCCTTCGTAAGCCAACTCTTCTTTAATTACTTGAACATTGATTTCGTGTTGGTTTGGAAGAGGTTTGATAACTCTTACGTGATCTGGGTCAACGCCTAAGCCTTTACAGATGCTTTCGAGGCGACCTTCTGCTGATGACTTCTGACCTCCTGTCATACCTGTTGTTGAGTTGTCGAGAATCATAACGACGACGTTGCTATTGTTGTTAACAGCGTCGAGTAAGCCTGTCATACCTGAGTGTGTGAATGTAGAGTCACCGATACAAGCAACTGCTGGGTAGAGACCTGCGTCTGCAGCACCGATAGCCATTGTGATACTTGCACCCATGTCGACTGTACTGTTGATAGAATTGAGTGGAGGAGTAGCACTGAGTGTGTAGCAACCGATGTCGCCGAATACTCTACCTTTTTCATATCCTGACATAGCTTCGTTGAGAGCTCTGAAAGAATCCCAGTGAGGACATCCGTCGCACAATTTTGGAGGACGAGCCTGTACTAATTCTGGAATAGGAGCGCCTACTTCGAAAGGTCTGCCAACAGCTTTAGCAGCGATGTTAGGATTGAGTTCGCCGTCGCGTGGCAATGTGCCGTCTAAACGACCGTGGATTGGCTTGCCTGTTGCCAAGAGACCTTTTAATAATTCTTCAACGATTGGATAGCCTTCTTCCATGACTAAGATTTCGTCGCATTCGTCATAGATCTTTTGGATCATAGCGATTGGAAGTGGATATTGGCTTATCTTAAGAACTGGATAAGGAATAGTCTCGTTGTTGTAGTTTTCTTTCAAATAATTGTAAGCCAAACCGCAAGTGATGATACCTAATTTCTTGTCTGTTCCTTCGAAATATTTATTGAAGCCGCTTTCGTTGCTGTCTTGTTCCATAACAGCTTGTTTTTCGAGCAATTGTTTGTATTGTCTTCTAGCGATAGCTGGAAGCAAAACGAATTGACGTAAGTTTGATGGGAGAGCTACTTCATTTTGTGCACGTTTTTCTGTACATACAACGCCAGCGCGTGAGTGAGCCAAACGAGTAGTTACGCGTAACATGACTGGAGTTCCGATCTTTTCTGAGAGGTCGAAAGCATAGCGTGCCATGTCGTAAGCTTCTTGTTGGTTTGATGGCTCGAGCAATGGGATAAGAGCGAACTTAGCGTAAGTACGTGAGTCTTGCTCGTTTTGTGATGAGTGCATTGATGGGTCGTCGGCTGCCAAAACAACCATACCGCCGTTAACGCCTGTCACTGCTGAGTTGATGAATGGGTCGGCTGCAACGTTAACACCAACGTGTTTCATACATACGAGTGAACGTTTGCCAGCGTATGACATACCGATTGCGCTTTCCATAGCTGTTTTTTCGTTAGCTGACCATAAAGCGCGGATGCCTAATTCTTTAGCTTCTTTTGAGCCTTGGATGAATTCCATGATCTCTGTTGATGGTGTGCCTGGATAAGCGTAAACACCTGAAAGACCAGCGTCGATAGCGCCTTGTGCAATGGCTTCATCTCCAAGTAATAAAATCTTTTTCATTATGTTATTATTTGATTTTGTTATTATTTTTTTTTACTGAAATTTCTAATTCTGCAAATGTAACAAATTCTTTTGGTATAGCAAACACCTTTTATTAAAAAAAACTTTAGTCTTTAGTCTTTTGTCTTTAGTCTTTCTTTGGGCGTTCCGGCTATCGCCGTCGGGCTTTCCGCTATATCTTTTTCCGCTTCGCTCCAAAAGGATGCCGCTCCAATCCCTAACGCATTGGCGGCTACTAATTCCATGTCGCATCCCTACTCCTAACTAATAAGGCGTTGCCTTATCCTATATATGTCTCGCCCTTTCAGGGCAGCCAGCAGCCAAAAGTCAAAAAAAAACTTTCAATTTTCAGTTTTCAATTTTCAATTTTTTTTGTTATTTTTGAAAGAAATATTTTTTAAAGTAAATAAATAATTAAAGTTGCAATAAAATGAGTGAAAATAAAAGACTTAGACGTAATATGTTCAATAAAGTGATTGGCGGAGTCTGCTCTGGATTGGCTGATTATTTCGGCATTGACGTCGTTTTGGTGAGAGCCTTGTTCGTCGCGTCGTTCTTATTTGCCGGTGTTGGCGGCGGATTATACCTTATCCTGTGGCTGCTGATGCCTACGGTTTGATTTTAATTGTGAATTTTTTAATACATAATAATTATGGAAAATAGAAAACTTGTACGTAATCCGATGAATAGAGTAATCGGTGGCGTATGTTCTGGATTGGCAGAATTTTTCGGACTTGACGTGGCTCTCGTTAGAATAGCTTTCGTGATAGCCTTTTTGTTCGCTAGCTTCGGATTCTGGCTTTACATCATCTTATGGATTGTGCTTCCTGATGGACAACGGACGGTGGACAACGGACAACAGACAAGTGATTGGGGTCAGCAGACTGCGGACATCGGACAGCAGTCGGAGTCGGTGACAAAACCGGAATCGAAAGTGAAATCGGTTTTAGCTGGTTCTTTCGTTATTTTAATAGGGTTACTATTTTTAATAAATAACTTCATACCAATTAACTGGGTGTGGAAACTATGGCCTCTTATCCTTGTTGCGATAGGTGTTGTGATGATTATTACAGCGAGTAAAAAGTAGAGACGTATCACACGACACAATTAAAAATAAACAATATGTCGTTGATGCGTCTAATTAGTTAGGAGTTAGGAATTAGGAGTTGAGAGTATGAGGAATTTATTGTAGAGACGTGTCGACAATACCGATGAAATAAACAATATTATTGTCGATGCGTCTGAAAATTAGAAATATAAATTATGGAAGATAATAATAAAAACAAAAAAGATGATGGTCTCATTGGAGGCATAATCCTCATTGCGATAGGAATAATCGCTTTGATGGTGACGTTCTTTGATTTGAAAATAGATTGGGAAGAACTTGCGAAATTCTGGCCTGTCTTCATAATAATATTCGGCATTTCTCTGTTGCCGATAAATAAATTATTGAAGTCAGTTTCCGTGATTGTCATAATTTTAATTTCCTGCTTGATATATTGTAATCAAGTCAATGGAAATGAGAAATTTTCAAATGAGATAATTTCAGAGGCTATGATTGAAGAAGGTGTTGAAACGCAGGAGTTTTCTTCGCCTTTCAAAGATAATATAACAGAAGCTTCTGTTGAAATCAATTATGGCGCTGGCATTTTGTACTTGAAATCTCCTGTCATAGAATTGGTCAAAGCTCGTAATATGAGCGATAAGATTGTTCAAAATCTTTATTTGGAATATGATGGCTCACATGCGGAGATATTATTCGATGTGGAAGATGATAATTATCAAGTTAATAATGTTGATGAAGTTAAGTCGAATCGTTTTGATATTTCTTTGAACAAGGCTCCGATTTATGATTTCGAGCTGAATCTTGGAGCATGTGAGATGAACTTCGATTTCAGCGAATATAAAGTTTCTGACGTAGAAATAAATAGTGGTGCATCAAACATAGATATCAAATTAGGTGACTTGTTTGATTTGACTCGAATAGTTATAAGCACAGGCGTCTCAAAAATAAGAATAGGAATTCCTGATGATTCAGGCTGTAGGGTGGAATGTGAATCGGTCTTGTCTCTCAAGGATTTTGAAGGATTTGTCAAAAAATCCTCTAATGTGTATGAGACCTCTAATTATTCTTCAGCAAAAAACAACATCGAAATAGAATTCGAAGGCGCGATGTCGGAATTTGAGGTTTACAGATATTAAGTTGCTAAGTTGCTAAGTTACTAAGTTTCTTGGTGAACTTTTAGTACTCAAGTCTGTTTACCAAATAAATTCTCAGTAACTCAGCAACTCAGCAACTCAAAGACTCTTAAAAACATGGAATACAAAGATTATTATAAAATATTAGGTGTTGAGCGTTCAGCTACACAAGATGAGATTAAGAAGGCATATCGTAAGTTGGCTGTGAAATATCATCCTGACAAGAATCCTGACGACAAGGTCGCGGAGGAGAAGTTCAAGGAGATATCCGAGGCCTATCAGGTTATTGGCAACGAGGATTCTCGTAAGAAATATGACGAACTTGGAGCGAACTGGAAACAATATGAGAACGCAGGCTTCGGCGGCGGAGCTCATGGTTTCAACGCTAGCGGCTTCTCTGACTTCTTCGATATGTTCTTCGGAGGTCAGGGTGGCGGTGGCGGTGCCGGCTTCGATTTCAGCAGTTTCATGGGAGGCATGGGTGGCCGCCGTTCGACGCGTCCAGCAAAGGGCAGCGACCTCAACGCTACCATCAACCTCACATTGTTAGAGGCTTATCAAGGCTCGCAGCGTCTGCTCGACCTCAACGGAAGCTCGATAAAGATAAGCATAAAACCAGGAGTGCGCGACGGACAGATTCTGCGTCTCAAAGGTAAAGGCAACCCAGGAAGAAACGGCGGCGACAACGGCGACCTCATGATAAAAGTCGTTATCATGAACGACCCTTCTTATCAACGCGACGGCGATGACCTCATTAAAAATGTCAACATAGACGTTTATACTGCGATACTCGGCGGCAAGATAACTGTCAGTACCCTCAAAGGTGACGTTAATGTGCCGATAAAACCGCAGACACAGAATAACAGCACTCTGCGACTCAAAGGCATGGGAATGCCACACTATGGCAAAGAAGGCGCAGGTGCACTGCTGCTGAAAGTACAGATTCTGTTGCCAGAACATTTCTCGGCCAAAGAACTGGAACTTATCAAAGAAGCACAGGAACAATCCGCTAATTAACAGCGGATTGTTTTTTTTAAAATCCACGAAAAACACTAATCTAACACGAAAAAATATGTGGAAATCCGTGTGGACCGCGGAAATATTATTCACGAATAAGCACGAATGCTTCCTCTGATTTTAAATTTTGAGTTTTTGAGTTTTTGAGTTTTGAGTTTTTGAGTTTCTGAGATTTTGAGTTTCTGAGATTTTGAGTTTCTGAGTTTTTGAATTTTTTTATAAAAAAAACTCCTACAATTATCGCGATTTTTCGTTACTTTGCATATTTATAATTTGAAATTGAAAAGTATACGATGAAATCAAGGTTAACGATATTTATTACTGTTTTAATTTTACTTCTAACTGCTTCTATATCATATGCTCAGGATAATAATGTGAAAGGTTTCGTCTATGAGAAATCGACGGGCGAGCCGATGATGTTCTGTAATGTTTACTTCAAAGGTACTACTTTTGGAGCATCGACAGACATCAACGGTTTCTTTAACATCACAAGGATACCTGACGGCGATTATACCATTCTTGTCACTAACCTCGGTTATGACACCATAGCGGAGCACCTCACACTCAAAAACAATGAGGTGCTGAATAAGAAATATTATCTCGAAGAATCCTCGATGGTGCTTGCTGCTGTCAACATCACTGCCGATAAAATCGAGGCAAAGACCGAGACCAAAACTTCCGTCATCAACGTAACTCCTAAAGCCATCACCAGAATCCCTACTACGGGAGGTCAGGCTGACTTAGCTCAGTATCTGCAGGTTATTCCAGGTGTCGTCTTCACTGGCGACCAAGGCGGTCAGCTGTATATCAGAGGCGGCTCGCCGATACAGAACAAGGTGCTGCTCGACGGCATGGTGGTGTATAATCCTTTCCACTCAATAGGTCTCTTCTCGGTCTTCGATACCGACATCATCAGAAATGCTGAGGTTTATACAGGTGGCTTCGGTGCTGAATATGGCGGTAGGATATCGTCAGTGATGGATATCACCACTCGCGATGGTAATAAGAAACGTCTCTCAGGTAAGCTCAATGCAAGTACTTTCGGCTCTAAGATAATGTTGGAAGGTCCGCTGAAGAGAGCCAAGAACCCAGAAGATATGACGGCTTCGTTCATAGTGTCTGCAAAGAATTCCTATCTAGACAAGACAAGTCAGACTGTATATAAAACCATCCTCAATGGCAATAACTTGCCTTATACTTATAACGATATCTACGGAAAGATTTCTCTTAACTCATCTAACGGTAGTAAGGTTAATTTCTTCGGATTTAACTTCACCGATGATGTTATAAATTATAAGTCGATATCTAACTTCGGCTGGGACTCTTACGGCGGCGGTGTCAATTTTGTCATCATCCCTGGAAAATCGCCAGTGCTTATAGAAGGTAACATAGCTTATTCAGACTATACCGCTAAGCTGGAAGAACAGAACAACCCTGACAGAATGAGTTCTATCAATGGCTTCAACGCTGGTTTCGCTTTCACTTATTTCCTCGGGAAGAACTCCCTTAAATATGGTGTGGAAATGCTTGGTTTTAAGACAGTCTTCGACTATACCAAGTCGAATGGAATCCACATGAGTCAGATTGATAACACCACAGAACTTGGTGCTTACGTAAAATACAAGGCTCAGTTCGATAAACTTATCTTCGAGCCTAGCTTCAGAGTGCAGGCTTATGCCTCGTTGGGAGAAGTGTCGCCAGAACCTCGTCTCGCTCTGAAATATAACGTGACAGATTGGTTCAGGCTTAAAGCGGCTACAGGTATGTATTCTCAGAATCTCATAGCTGCTAACAGCGACCGCGACGTAGTGAACCTTTTCTATGGTTTCCTCTCCGGACAGGCTAATTTGCCATCAAAGTTCAACGGCGAGGAGGTGACAACAAAACTGCAGAAGGCTATACATTATATAGTAGGTACTGAGTTTGACGTGTTCGCCAATACCGTTCTTAACATAGAAGGTTATTACAAAGACTTCAGTCAGCTCACTAGCATGAACAGAAACCAAAAATATTCCGATCATCAGGCTCCGGCAGGAACACCAGAGCTTCTGAGAAAAGACTTTATGGTGGAAAAGGGTAGAGCATACGGCGTGGATGTTTCTCTGAAATATGAAAATATGAGATGGTATATCTGGGGTGCTTACTCCTTGGGTTATGTTAACAAAGACTATGAAGATGAGTATAAGCAGCTACATACTTATCGTACACACTACGACCGCCGTCATAATGTGAACCTCATGGCGACATATACAGCGGGCTCGAAACATCAGTGGGAGATAAGCGCACGTTGGAACTTCGGAACGGGATTCCCATTCACACAGGTGAGTGCGTTTTATGAGAAACTGCCATACGACAACATCTACTTCGACCCTTATACCGAGAGCGGATACCTCGGAATTATCTATGATGAGATAAACGGAGGTCAGCTGCCAACATACCATCGCCTCGACCTCGACGTGAAACGTAAGTTCTACTTCACAGAAAATATCATCATGGAAGCAGACTTCAGCCTCACTAATGTATATGATAGACAAAACATATTCTATATCGATGTGGTTTCGACAGAGATAATCTATCAGCTGCCGTTGATGCCAAGCATCGGATTAACATTGTCATTCTAATAATTATGAAAAAACCTGTGGCAAAAATATGTCCCCGTGAACTCATAACTCATGGGGATATTCGTATCGATAACTATTATTGGCTTAACGAACGCGAGAATCCTGATGTGATTGCTTATCTCGAACAAGAGAATCAATATCAGGAAGCTATGATGAAAGATACTGAAGATCTTCAGAAAGAATTGTATGATGAGATAGTGGGACGTATCAAGCAGGATGACGTGTCTTATCCTATAAAAAGAAACGGCTACTATTACTATTCTCGCTACGAGGAAGGACAGGAATATCCTGTGTATTGCCGCCGTAAAGATAATATGGAAAACCCAGAACAGATACTCCTCGACGGCAATAAGATGGCAGAAGGTCATCATTACTTCGACATCGGTGCATATAGCGTAAGTCCAGATAATGAATTGTTGGCTTATAGCGTTGATACCGTGAGCCGTCGTCAGTATGATGTTCTCGTGAAAGATATTGAAACAGGAGGTCATTTTCCAGAAGTGATAAAAAACACTACCGGTAACATGGTGTGGGCTAACGACAACGAGACGCTTTTCTATAGTGTTAAAGATGAGTCGTTGCGTTCTTGCAAGATAATGCGACATAAGCTTAACGATGATCCTGCTAATGACGAGCTGGTGTATTTTGAAGAAGATACAGCCTTCAGCTGTTATGTCAGCAAGACAAAGTCGAGACGTTATATCATGATAATCTCCGACAGCACAATGTCATCGGAGGTGCGTTTCATCGATGCTGACAGACCTTGCGATGAGTTTAAGATTTTCCAAAAACGCGAGCATGACCATCTATATGGAATAGGTCATTATGGCGAACATTTTTACATACTTACCAATGCCGATGGCGCTAAGAACTTCAAGATTATGAAGACGGCTGTCGACAAGACAGAGAGAGAAAGCTGGGAAGAGTTGATACCACATCGCGACGATGTCCTGATAGAAGACTTCGATATTTTTTCTGATTTCCTCGTCATAGAAGAACGTAAGGAAGGTCTTGTGAAAATTAGAATCATGACATGGGACGGTACGACAGATTATTATATCGATTTCGGCGAACCAACCTACACTGCATATTCTTCTGCTAATCCTGATTTCGACTCTCATTTCTTGAGATATGGATATAACTCGATGACGACACCGGCTACTCTTTACGAGTATGACATGATAAAACGCGAGTCGGTGGTTTTGAAACGTCAGGAGATCATTGGCGGCTACGAGCCAAGCGACTACGTCACAGAACGTCATTATGCGCCATCGCACGACGGCGTTTTGGTTCCGATTTCTTTGGTATATAAAAAATGTATGAAGAAAGACGGCAACAATCCGCTTGTGCTTTACGGCTACGGATCGTATGGCAGCAGTATGGACGCTTACTTCTCGACAGCGCGTCTTTCGTTGTTAGACCGTGGTTTCGTATGGGCAGTCGCTCATATCAGAGGTGGCGAGGAAATGGGACGTCAGTGGTATGAAGACGGTAAATTGTTGAAGAAGAAAAACACCTTCCTCGACTTTATCTATTGTGGAAAATATCTCGTCAATGAAGGATTCACTAATAACGACAAGATGTTTGCCATGGGTGGCAGCGCAGGCGGTCTGCTTGTGGGAGCGGTTGCTAACATGGCGCCGGAGATGTGGAAAGGAATCATAGCACAGGTGCCTTTTGTCGATGTCGTCACAACGATGCTCGATGATACAATACCTCTTACTACAGGAGAATACGACGAATGGGGTAACCCTAACGAAAAAGAATATTACGACTATATGAAGTCATATTCGCCATACGACAACGTGGAACGCAAAGACTATCCAGCGATGCTCGTCACGACAGGTTTACACGACAGTCAGGTGCAATATTGGGAACCAGCGAAGTGGGTGGCAAAACTGCGTGAGATGAAAACTGACAATAACCCATTATATCTGAAAACCAACATGGACTTCGGTCATGGTGGAGCCTCGGGACGTTTTGAAGGAATAAAAGAGATAGCGTTGGAATATGCGTTCTTGATTCAGTTAGGAGTTAGGAATTAGGAGTTAGGAGTTAGGAGTTAGGAGTGGAGGGTATGTAGGGACGTGATTTATCGCGTCCTTGAAGTTACCAAGTCACCGAGACATCAAGTCACTGAGATACCAAGTTTCTGAGTTTCTGAGATTTTGAGTCTCTGAGATTTAAATTTCTGAGCTATATTGCAATTAATAAAGTAAACATTTAAGCAAAAAACATTAAAGAATAAACCATGAAAAAAGCAATACTACTTATAAGCATAATAACCCTTTTCTTTGCGGGCTGCAAGAAAGATGATATAGCGGAAGCCAGTAAAGTTAGGATTGAGACAGAGACCATAGAGAAAGGCTGGGATTACATTAAGATAAATGTGGAATACGATTATCCTGTGGAGTTGGAAGCAGTGAGTTTATATCTCTCTGAAAAAGAAGACATGAGTGATGCCAATGTTTATGGATGTAATGTTGAAGGAAAGAAGTTTAGTGCTGAGCTTGAAGGCTTGAAAGTGGGAATGGCATATTATTATTTATATGAATATGACAACGGATATGATAAGGAGAAAGGTGATAAGAGTTACCTTAATACAGTAAGTAAACTTGTTGTTATTACCCAAGATGTAACAAATATTAAAGCAACTACAGTTACGTTGAATGGAAGCTTGACAAATTCAGATGCTGCCAACAAGATAACAGAAAGAGGCTTCTGCTGGGGAACTGAAAAGAATCCAACCATAGAAGGAAATCATATTTCAAATGGCAATGGTGCGGGAAACTTCACATCAAATATCTTAAATCTCATTCCCAATACCAAATATTACGTCAGAGCATACGCCAAAACTAATTTTGGAATAGTCTATGGAGAAGATAAGACTTTTACAACTTATGAATTGCTTTTGCCGATAATAACGACAAAAGAAGTAACGAATATAAAAGCCACGACGGCTACTTGCGGAGGTAATGTAACATCTGATGGTAATTCTACGGTAACAGCCCGTGGCATCTGTTGGAGCACAAACCAGAACCCGACGATAAACGATAATAAGACAACAGAAGGTAGCGGTACTGGAAGCTATACTTCAAACCTCAGTAACTTAGCATCTCAGACCACTTATTATGTTAGAGCATACGCTACGAATGAAAAAGGAACGAGTTATGGAGAAGAGAAGAGTTTTACGACAAGGGCATCAACAGGAACAGAGAATGGTTATGGTTGGGTTGACCTAGGCTTAAGCGTAAAATGGGCGACCTGCAATGTAGGCGCGACAACACTAGAAGAATACGGAGACTATTTCGCATGGGGAGAGACGAGTACAAAGGAAACATACGATGTAGACAACTGTCCAACATACAGGCTTAGTAAATCAGAATTACAATCTCAAGGCTATATAGATAGCGAGGGTAATCTTAAGCCTCAATACGATGCAGCTACAGCTAACTGGGGAGGAAACTGGAGAATGCCTACAAAAGCAGAACAAGAAGAATTGTTAAACAACTGTACATGGACATGGACAACCTATAACGGAGTTAAGGGCTATAATGTAGAAGGCCCTAATGGCAACAGCATCTTCCTTCCTGCTGCGGGCATCCGTAACGGGTCATCGCTCGACTATGATGGTAGCTACGGTTACTATTGGAGTTCGACGCCTCTCGATTACAACGACTTCTACGCGTACCGCCTCGGCTTCAATAGCGACAATCACAGCGTGTACCTCAGCAGCCGTTACTACGGTCATTCGGTGCGCCCTATCACAGAATAAAAGCGAAGCGCATTCAATTTATTTGATTCATTTAATTTATTTCCGTCGGGCATTTAAGAACCCGACGGTCGTCTAGTAAAAATAATAATTACCGGCGTAAGCCGGTATTTTTATGTAGAGATGTATCACACGACACAAATAAAAATAAACAATATGTCGTTGATGCGTCTTTTATAGGAATTAAGGGTATAAGGATTTAAGGAATTAAGGAATTGAGGAATTTTAATCAGCTCCGTCAGGAGCGGCAGTTCCCAGGCAGGTGATGAAGCACGCAGTGCGGAATCCCTGCAAAATAAGATTACAAAAAAATCAGAGCGCCGAAGGTGCGACAGAAAATACCTCTGTCGTGCCTTCAGCACTTTTATAACATTCCGGTCATGAATGCAGGGGTCCGTGCTTCGCACTCCACCGCCTGCCTGGAAACTATCGTCCCTAACGGGACTTTTTTTTAAAGTCGCCAAGTCACCGAGACACCGAGTCACCAAGTTTCTGAGTTTCTGAGATTTTGAGTTTCTGAGATTCTGAGTTTCTGAGATTTTGAATTTCTAAGTCAAAGTTCTTAGTTAAAAAAAGCTTCCGCTTCGTAAAGTGCATTCTGATAGCTGTCGGAGCTGTGCATCACGTTATGCGTCTTGTCGATGCTGTAGCGTTTCCTATATTTCTCTTTCAATTGCATGAGCGTCTCGATAGCGGATTCTTTGTCGGAATAAGGCGACAATAAAATCATTCCTATGCATGGTCCGCTTGTCATGTATCGAATCAGACCTTCGTAAAACGGCTTGCCTTTATGTACGCTGTAAATCGTCTCTGCTTCTTCTCTCGTCAGCGTTTTCTCTAGAGCCTCGATGACGGTGAAGTCAAGACGATGCAAGTCCTTGATGATGCTATCTGTATATTTTAAAAATCCAGGTTTTATGATGATAAACCCATCATAATCTGGAAGCATGGTAGTGTTGTAGCCGTAACCATCTTCGTCTATTTTCATTGTCGATTTCATATTCGGTCTTTTGTCGTATTAACAAATGTGTTTTAAGAATGTTTCTTAATAATTTTTAAGAATTTTCCCCTTTGAAAAAAATAAACAAATCATTATCTTTGCGCTATAGTTGAGAGTCTGGGGCTCAGAGTGTAGAAGTTTTTTTAGTATCTATATCTCGGTGACTCGGTGACTCAAAGACTTAAAATATGAACATATACCAGCTTTTTGTACGAACTTTCGGAAATAAAAATACGGCACCGTTTTTTGACGGTGACAAGTCGCAGAATGGCTGCGGTACTTTTTCTAATATCAACGACAATGCACTGGAAGCTCTTAAGTCGTTAGGTATTACTCATATATGGCTCACTGGCGTGATACGCCATTCTTCTATGACATCTTATCCTGAAATAGGAATCAAGTCGACGCATCCTCAGATAACAAAAGGCAAAGCAGGCTCACCTTATTCTATAATGGACTATTACGACATTGACCCAGATTTGGCTGTCAATCCGCAGAATAGGATGGAGGAGTTTGAAGAGACCGTCGCTCGTATCCATGAGAAAGGCATGAAGGTGATAATGGATTCCATTCCAAACCACCTCGCTCGTGAATATAAGTCGCTGTGCAAACCTTACGACGTGGAAGAATTCGGCGAATATGATAATAAAGACGTAAGCTTTTCAAAAGATAATAACTTCTATTACTGCCCAAATCAAGAATTCGTTATTCCAACTACCAATGCCCTCTTACCCTCAAATCCTCAAATCCTCATACCCTCATACCCTCAATACCAAGAATCCCCTGCCAAGGCATCCGGCAACGATGTGTTCTCTCCACATCCTTCTGTCAATGATTGGTATGACACGGTGAAGCTGAATTATGGAGTCGATTATCAGAATAACAACGCCAAACATTTTGATACTATTCCAAATACATGGTACAAGATGCTGAATGTAATGCGCTATTGGTGTGAGAAAGGTGTCGACGGTTTTCGTGTTGATATGGCAGAGATGGTTCCTGTTGAGTTCTGGCGCTGGTCTATAAATGAACTTCGCGAGAATCATGATGCCATTATGATAGCAGAGATTTATCAGCCTCATCTGTATAAGGAATATATCAATGCCGGTTTTGATTATCTCTACGATAAGGTCGGGCTTTACAATACTTTGGAAAATATTTATCGCTACGGACATCGTGCTGACAGCATCACCAATGTGTGGAACAGCCTTCAGGGTCTCGGCGATGCGATGCTGCGTTTCATGGAGAATCATGATGAGGTGCGTCTTGCTTCGAAGCATTTTGTAGGTAATGCCTTCAAGGCTTTGCCTGCTGTAGCGATGTCGGCGCTGATGAACCGCGGACCTTTCATGATTTACAACGGACAGGAAAGCGGCGAGGATGCTGAAGGTGCAGTGGGATTCAGCGGCGACGACGGAAGGACATCGATATTCGATTACGCTGTGATGCCGAGACATCAGAAGTGGATGGCAGACGGCAAATTCGATGGCAGCGACTTCAGTGAAGAACAAAGAAAGTTATACGACTTTTATAAAAAACTCCTTAACTTCCGCCTCACCAGCGATGCTATTAATAAAGGTGCGTTCTACGACCTGATGTGGGTCAACCCATGGTATTCCAACTTCGACCCTCAATATGTCTATGCATTCTTGCGTTATTATAACAATGACCGACTTCTGATTGTTATCAATTTCAATCAGAATGAAAGTCGCTATTGCGAAGTGAAGATTTCTGAAGATGCTGTAGAGTATATGAGACTACAATATCTTAGAAACTCAGAAGCTCAGAAACTCAGAAACTTAGCTATTGATGCTTTTACTGGCGAGAAGATAGAATATAACATAGACGAAGTCAGCACTCGTGGCATCGCGATGACTCTTGAACCTTGTGGAATTAAAATTTTGAAATTATGATGAAATTGGTAGAAAAAGATTCATGGCTGGAACCTGTAGCAGAAGAAGTACAGGCTCGTTATGACAGATATGAATCTATGTTGAAATATATTGAAAGTCATTATGGAAGTCTGAAGTCATTTGCTTCGGCACATGAGTTCTTTGGCTTTACCTACGACGGTTTCAGAAAAGGCTGGTGGTACAGAGAATGGGCTCCAGCAGCACATTATCTCTCTTTGTTCGGCGACTTCAACAACTGGGACAGATATGCTAATCCTCTGGAAAGAGAAGAAGGCGGAGTGTGGAGTGTCTTCCTTCCGGATTCACAATATAAAAATAAATTAACTAAAGGAAGTCTGCTGAAAGTCTTGGTTCAATCCAGCATCGGCGAACAAGAACGCATACCTGTTTATATCAACAGAGTCGTCCAGAATGAAGACAACAAAGACTTCGCAGGACAATTTTGGCCAAAAGCCAAAAGCCAAAAGCCAAAAGCCTTTATTCATCTACGAATCACATGTTGGGATGTCGCAGGAGAAAGAAGGTGTTGGTACGTATATGGAATTCAAGGAAAACATCTTGCCAAGGATAAAGGACTTGGGCTATAACGCGATACAGCTGATGGCTGTTGCTGAACATCCTTATTACGGTTCGTTCGGATATCATGTGTCTAACTTCTTCGCTGCCAGTTCTCGTTTCGGCACTCCAGAAGAACTGAAGGATTTGATAGACACAGCGCATGAGATGGGAATTGCAGTCATCATGGACTTGGTACATTCTCATACAGTGAAAAACACTCGCGAAGGATTAAACCTCTTTGACGGAACAGAGACACAATATCTGATTGGTGGTCATGAAGGACATCATCCGCAGTGGGATTCTAAGTTATTTAATTATGGAAAGATTGAGACCTTACAATTTTTGCTTTCCAATGTAAGATATTGGCTTGAAGAATATCATTTCGATGGTTTCAGGTTTGATGGTGTGACTTCGATGTTATATAAGAATCACGGGATAGGAGTGGAGTTTGCCAAGCAGTCGGATTACTTTGGCGATAATGTCAATGATGAAGCTGTGACATATCTGCAGCTCGCTAACACATTGATACATCAACTGAATAAAGCTTATATAAGCATTGCGGAAGATGTCAGCGGCATGCCAGGAATATGCGCTGCTGTTGAAGACGGAGGCATCGGATTCGACTATAGACTCGGAATGGGATTGCCTGATTTCTGGATTAAGATTCTGAAAGATCAGAAAGAGGAAGACTGGAATATGCATGAGTTCTTCTATACCATGACAAATAGGCTTTATGATGTCAAGACGATAGCATATGCAGAGTCTCACGACCAGGCTCTGGTAGGAGACAAGACCATTGCGTTCAGGCTGATGGATAAAGATATGTATACATCCATGTCGAAGTTTACTCCGAGTATTATAGTTGATAGAGGCATCGCTTTGCATAAAATGATACGTCTTTTCACAATAAGTCTCGGCGGTAATGCCTGGCTTAATTTCATGGGCAATGAGTTTGGACATCCAGAGTGGATAGATTTCCCTCGTTTGGAAAACGGATGGAGCTACAAACATGCACGTCGTCAGTGGTCATTAGTCGACGATGAGAACCTGAAGTTCAGTTGGCTTAATGAATTTGACAAGGAGATGTTAAAGTTTGTTAAGGAAAACGACATTATGAATGCGGAGCCTGCATGGCTTATGAATATTGATGAAGAACATAAGACTATAGTTTTTGAAAGAAACAATCTGATATTTGTCTTCAACTGGGGTTGTGAATCAATTCCGGATTACGAGATAAACGTGAAAAAAACTGGAGATTACGAAATAGTATTCAGCAGTGATGATAAAGAATTTGGTGGTTTTGAAAATATAAATAAGGAAGTTGTTTTTCCATCAGAAGCCCGGGACGAACAAGTGTTTATGAAGATATATAATGTAAGCAGGACGGCGGTGGTTTATAGAGTTAGGAATTAGGAGTTAGGAATTAGGAGTTGTATGGACGTATCTACGACATAATGAAAAATAGATAATATGTCGTTGATACGTCTTATTAATTATGAATTATGCGTAAAATTTTGTCATAAAAAAAGTATGAAAAAAGTATTTTAATAAGATTTTTTTTCATTATCTTTGTAGCAAATTCTGAAGAATACTATAGAAATGGCTGATTTAAGTGTAACCCTTTCGGAAATAGAAACAAAGATAAGAAAGCTTATTGCGCTAAAGAATCAGCTTGAAGCAGAAAATAGTAAACTTATTCAACGTAATGAGGATCTTCAATTGGAGCTTGAGATTCTTGAGACGGAGAATACAGAATTGAAGGAAAAAATAAATAAATTAGTTATTGTTAACACTCTCGGAAACGAAAAAGAGGTAGGAGAAAGTAGACAACTAATAAAGGCACTTGTTAAGGAAATCGACAATTGTGTTGCAATGCTGAATGCGGAGCAGTAATAATATATAAATCAGACGAAGAGGATGAGCGGAATAGATGAAATAAAGATTGAAGTAGCTATTGCGGGACGTAACTATCGTCTGACTGTTAACAAAGCTGATGAAGCGAAAGTGATAAAAGCGGCGGAGATGCTTAACGATAGGATAAAGTCGTACAAGCAGACATATGATTATAGGGATTATCAAGATTTGTTGTCCATGTTATGTTTGCAGCTCGCGACCCTTAACGTAAAATATGAATCTGACGCAGCATATAAAGATCAGTATTTGGAACAAAAACTCGATGATTTAAGTTCTTTATTAAGTGAAAATATAGGTTCTTAAAGTTCTTTGAAGATATATCTGTCTGTTCGTCGCATGATGTAAACCTAACATTTATAACATTAATTCCGGTTGACTCATGGGTACAAAAACAGGCCTCAACCTGTAAAGGTGCTTTAACGCCAGTGGACGTTTGCGTATCGTGGCAGCCATAAACGTGACTTTTGGGGTTTACTATTATCCCATTGAGCAGGCAGATTTTTTCCCTTTTAGTTTTCGAGATAAATCGAAAAAAAATGATTTTATTACTAGCATTAAGTCACACAGCGGCATACGTACTCTTCGGAGTTACTGCTCTTGTAGTAGGTGCCGGCTCAGGTATCCTGATTTCGTCAACAGTGATGCGTAACACACTCACAAAGAAAAGCGTTCAGTTATTGGAAGAAGCAAAAGAAAAAGCAGAAGTAATTAAAAAAGATAAGATACTTCAAGCTAAAGAGAAGTTCTTACAGATGAAAGCTGATTACGAAAAAGAAACTAACGAGCGCAAACGCGAAATCCAAAAACTAGAATCAAGAGTACAACAGCAACAACAACAAGCTAACCAACGTGACGAAGAAATCCGTAAGAAAGCTAATGAGCTTAAAAGCCAACAACAAAGCATAACAGCTCAACAAGAAAACATCCACAAACGTCAGGCAGAATTGGATAAGATTCAAGATGAACAAAAGAAGATGTTGGAATCCATCTCCGGTCTCACAGCTGGCGAAGCTAAGGAACAACTTAAAGAAATGATGAAAGATGAGGCTGTTGCAGAAGCAATGGTTATCTCTAGAGATATAGTCGAAGAGGCTAAGATGTCAGCTAACCAAGAAGCTAAGAAGATTATCCTCGAGACCATCCAACGTACAGCAGCAGAACACGCCATCGAAAATACAGTCTCTGTATTTAACATCGAAAACGACGAAATCAAAGGTCGTATCATCGGTCGTGAAGGTAGAAATATCCGTACTCTCGAGGCTCTCACAGGCGTTGAAATAATCATCGACGACAGCCCTGACGCAATATTACTCTCTGGTTTTGACCCAATCCGTCGTGAGATAGCACGCCTCTCATTACAAAAACTCGTTACAGATGGTCGTATCCACCCAGCTCGTATCGAGGAAGTCGTTAAGAAAGTAGAAAAACAAGTTGAACAAGAAATCATTGAAACAGGTAAACGTACTGTCATCGACCTCGGCATCCATAACCTCAGCCCTGAGCTTATCAAGATGATAGGTCGTATGAAATATCGTTCATCATACGGACAAAACTTATTGCAGCACTCTATCGAAGTAGCTAAACTCAGTTCTTCAATGGCTGCTGAATTAGGTTTGAATCCTAAGACAGCAAAACGCGCTGGTCTTCTCCACGACATCGGTAAGGTGGCTGAAAATGACGAAGAATTGCCACACGCAATACTCGGTATGAAGACCGCTGAGAAATATAAAGAGAAGCCAGACGTATGCAATGCCATCGGTGCTCACCACGATGAAATAGAAATGGAAACACTTATCGCTCCTATCGTTCAAGTGTGTGACGCTATCTCTGGCGCACGTCCAGGTGCACGTCGCGAAGTCGTAGAGGCTTACATCCAACGTCTCAACAAACTCGAAGAAATGGCGATGTCATTCCCTGGCGTAGTTAAGACATACGCAATCCAAGCTGGTCGTGAATTACGCGTTATCGTGGCTGCTGATAAAGTCAGCGACACCGAAGCCGACCGTATCTCATTCGACCTCTCTAAACAAATCCAGACAGAGATGACTTACCCAGGTCAAATTAAAATCACTGTCATCAGAGAGACAAGAGCTGTCAGCTTTGCGAAATAAGACAACAAGTCAACAAGACTATAAGATAATGAGAAAGGAGCGCTGCAATTGCAACGCTCCTTTTCTTTCATCCACGAATATTCACGAAATTGACACGAAAATAGGACGTGATGAATCACGTCCTTGCAATATTTTTATCCACAAATATTCACGAAATAAACACGAAAAAATGGACGTGGTGAATCGCGTCCCTACAAAACCCTCAATTCCTCATACCTTCAATTCCTAACTCCTAGCTAATAAGGTGTTACCTTATCCTATATTTGTTTCGCCCTTTCAGGACTTTAATTCAGAAACTCAGAAACTCAGAAACTCAGAAACTCAGAATCTCAGAATCTCAGTGACTCGGTGTCTTGGTGACTTGGTGACTCAAAAAAAGAGCGCCACATCCAATGCAGCGCTCCTATATTATCGTGGACAAAGACTGTTGTCTGTTGTCCGTAGTCTGTTGTCTTATCTTGAAACAACGAATTTGTTTGTCTTAACTGTTTGGTTGTTGATGATTAAGCTGTAGAAGTAAACACCTTCGTTTAAGTCGCTTACGTTGATGTCAGCTCTTGAACCGCCGAGGTTGAGGTTTTGTCTTACAACTTCTTGACCCATCATGTTGTAGATGGCAACTGAAGCTGAGTTAACATCGTATGGCATGTTGTAGTCGAAGCTTACAGTGTTGTTAGCTGGATTAGGATATGCATTGCTGAAAATGTCAGCGCTGTTGTAGTCAACGATTGATTCTGTTTGATATTTGAAGTTAACATTGAAAGTGTATGTTTGTTCTGGGTTTCTTTCATCGAAGAAAGTGTAAACCATTTTAACTTCTGTACCTACAGGTAACACTTCGCCGCTGTTAGCATCCATGAACATAACGTGTCCATTGAAGATACCTTCACTACCAGCAGCAACTGAGTGAGTGGCTTCAAAAACACCTGGCATGAAGCATGTGCCCCAGCATAAGTAAGTCATACCAATGCCTGTCAAATTTTCCATTTGAGCAACGACATTGATATCAGCATCTGTTGTGTTGATGATGTCTAAGTCAAATTGAATTTCATATGAATCGTTGATATCAGATACGATGTTGATTGTACCTGGTTCAACAGCTTCACCTTCATATTTGAATGTTAATGCTGATGTAGCAACTTCTTCTGTTTGATATTTGAAGTTAACATTGAAAGTGTATTTTTGTTCTGGGTTTCTTTCATCGAAGAAAGTGTAAGCCATTTTAACTTCTGTACCTACAGGTAACATTTCGCCGCTATTAGCATCCATGAACATAACGTGTCCGTTGAAGACGCCTTCGCCACCAGCAGTAACAGTGTTTTGTGCTTCTAAAATGCCTGGCATGAAACAGTTGCCCCAGCATAAATATGTCATGCCAATGCCTGTCAAGTCTTCCATTTGAGCAACGACATTGATGTCAGCATCTGTAGTGTTGAGGATATGAATGTCGAATTGCATTTCCATTGAAGGGTTGAGATCAGCAACGATGTCGATTGTACCTGGTTGAACTGTTTCACCTTCATATTTGAATGCTAATGATTGTGCAGACAATTGAGCTGCGAAAACCATAACGATTAATGAGAGTAAAAGTTTTTTCATTTTTCTTTTCTAATTTTAGGTTAATAACTATTTAATTTTTTCTTTTTAACTGTTTGATTGTCTTGTTGAAATTATACAACAATTGTGCTAATTTTCTTGGCTTGAAGTTTAAGGTTTAAAGTTTAAAGCAAAATAACAATTCCTTAAACCTTAAGCCTTAAATCTTAAACGAAGTGATTATTTTATAGCGTCGTTAATGATAGCGTCATCAGCGAAGTTAGGCATTGTGACTTTAAGTCTTGGCTCTACTTCCATAGCGCGTCTGATAGCGAACATAGCAGGTTCGTTTCTTGCCCAGCTTCTACGAGCGATACCGTTGTTGACGTCCCAGTGTAACATGCAGTGTAATCTTCTGTCAGCGTCATCGCTGCCGTCGAGTACCATGCCGAAACCGCCGTTGATAACTTCACCCCAGCCAACGCCGCCGCCGTTGTGGATACTTACCCATGTTGCGCCTCTGAAGCCGTCACCGATGACATTGTGGATTGCCATGTCAGCTGTGAATGATGAGCCGTCGTAGATATTTGATGTTTCGCGGAATGGTGAGTCTGTGCCTGATACGTCGTGGTGGTCTCTACCTAAAACTACTGGAGCTGAGAGGCGACCGTCGGCGATAGCCTTATTGAACTCAGCAGCGATCTTTGTACGACCTTCGCAGTCAGCGTATAAGATACGAGCTTGTGAACCAACGACGAGTTTGTTAGCGCGTGCGCCTTTGATCCATTGGATGTTGTCGCGCATTTGTTGTTGGATTTCAACAGGTGAGTTCTTTGCGATTTCTTCAAGGACGTTGCATGCGATTTCGTCTGTGATAGCGAGATCTTCTTCTTTGCCTGAAGTACAAACCCAACGGAATGGACCGAAGCCGTAGTCGAAGTACATAGGACCCATGATGTCTTGTACGTATGAAGGATAACGGAATTTGCCCTCAGCGTTGAGGATGTCAGCGCCAGCGCGGCTGCTTTCTAATAAGAATGCGTTGCCGTAGTCGAAGAAATACATGCCTTTTGCTGTGAGTTTGTTGACAGCTGCGACATGACGACGTAATGATGCGTAGACAGCGTCTTTGAATTTTTCAGGAGCTTCAGCCATCATTTGTTTTGATTCTTCAAATGAATAACCGACAGGGTAGTAGCCGCCTGCGAATGGGTTGTGTAATGATGTCTGGTCAGAACCTAAGTCGACTTGGATGTCGTGTTCTGCTGCATATTCCCAGAGGTCAACAACGTTACCTTGGTATGCGAAAGAACGAGCTATTTGTTGAGCGCGTGCTTCGTTTACTTTAGCGAACAATTCGTCGAGGTTGCTGTAGACTTCGTCGACCCAGCCTTGGCTGTGACGTTTGTCTGTTGCGCTTGGGTTTATTTCAGCTGTGATAGAAACAACGCCTGCGATGTTACCAGCTTTTGGTTGTGCGCCTGACATGCCGCCGAGACCAGCAGTGATGAATAATTTGCCAGCTGGTGTGCCACCTTGTTTTCTTGAAGCGTTTAAAACTGTGATTGTTGTTCCGTGAACGATGCCTTGTGGTCCGATGTACATATAAGAACCAGCTGTCATCTGTCCGTATTGTGTCACGCCCATAGCGTTGAATCTTTCCCAATCGTCTGGTTTGGAGTAGTTAGGAATCATCATACCATTTGTGACGATGACGCGTGGAGCGTCTTTATGTGATGGGAACAATCCCATTGGGTGACCTGAATACATTACGAGAGTTTGCTCTTCTGTCATGTTTGCAAGATATTGCATAACGAGACGATATTGAGCCCAGTTTTGGAAGACAGCACCATTGCCACCGTAAGTGATGAGTTCGTGTGGGTGCTGTGCTACAGCGTGATCCAAGTTGTTTTGAATCATAAGCATGATAGCAGCTGCTTGTCTTGATTTTGCTGGATACTCTTCAATAGGACGTGCGTAAATTTCGTATGAAGGACGGAAACGGTACATATAGATACGACCATATTTTTCCAATTCTTCTGCAAATTCTGGTGCTAAGACAGCATGATGTTTAGCTGGGAAATAACGAAGAGCATTTCTTAATGCTAATCTTTTTTCTTCTTTTGTTAAAATGTCTTTACGTTTTGGAGCATGATTGACAGTCAAATCATACTCTTTAACACATGGTAACTCGTCAGGAATACCTGCAAGTATCTCTTTTTGAAAATCGTTCATATATTTTTGAGTTTATTTTAATGCTAAATATACAAGGTGCAAAGATAAGAAAAAAGTCAACAAGACAACAAGACAACAAGACAACAAGAACTTTTTTTTTAAATGAATAAAAGTTCGAAAATTTCATAATATTACATACTTGTAGTCTTATAGTCTTGTGGTCTTGTAGTCTTAAAATCACCATCCTTTAGGTTTGAAAAATGTACTCCAGATTCCTAGAACAGTTGTGAATATCATGAAGAAACAGTCATAGAAAGGTGTGAAGAATAATCCTAAATGTTTCTCTCCTAATTGTTTCGCTGATTTATGATAGATTATGAATTGCGTGATGTAGTGTGTCAAGGCGAACAATCCTATGATGACAAAGTAATATATTTCGCCAAAAGAAATGTTGAAAGCTTGTGGCAAGAAAAACAATGCTATCAAAGTAGGATAGTAGGCAAGACGGCTGCCTAACAATAATCCTAAAATTCTATTAGTCTGTGGTTTGTATTTTATGCCTGTAGAATAATGGCGTTTCTTCTGACGAACCCAGTTCTTCCATGTTTTTTTAGGTTCCGACTCGACTCTGTTGGTGGCGTCGATGTAAACCTTTGTGTTTCTTTTGTTAGCGACTTGGCTAATGAACAAATCATCATCGCCAGATGGTATGTTGTAATGAGAAGTAAAACCTTTGTTTTTCAAGAATGTGCTTTTTCTGTATGAAAGGTTTCTGCCAACACCCATGTAAGGTTTCTTTGCCAAAGCTAACGAAAGATATTGCATCGCTATATATAAGGTGTCGAAGCGAATGAGTTTGTTTAACAATCCTTTACGTTCGAAATATGGTCCGTATGCAACCACTATTTCTGTGTCATTGTCATAAGTCTTGACCATTTCCTTAATCCATTGGTCTGTCGAAGGAACGCAATCGGCGTCTGTCAACAAAAGCAAGTCATGTCTGGCAGATTTTATTCCCATGCTTAAAGGGAATTTCTTGCCTTGGAAAAAGTTGAGGTGTTGTGTCAGGTTCACCAAATTGATTTTAGGATTGTTTCTTGCCAAATCTTTGAGATATTCTTCAGTATTATCCTGTGAGCAATCATTGACGAGTACTATCTCGTATTCCGGGTAGTCTTGTTTCAACAAAACAGGTATCAAGTCTAAGAGATATTCGTATGCGTCGCGGGCGCATACTATCACAGAAACAGGTTCGTAGCTGCACGCTTTTTCTTGTTTTTTATGAAAGGCTAATCTGCGGAACAATATCCAGTGATATGCCATCTGAATAATCCATGCGAGTACGAAAATTATCAGTATGAAGAAACTTAATTCGCTGAAGTTGAAACTCATTGCAGTTGTGGTTTTTTAATTAAAAAATGTTGAAATTTCACTGCAAAAGTATGATTATTTTTAATAGGAAAAATAGTATCTTTGCCAAAAAATTTTATGAGATTTTCACTTGTCAAAAATGATACTGCGAGCAATGCTCGTGCTGGCGTCTTGACCACCGATCATGGTCCTATAGAGACACCTATTTTTATGCCTGTCGGTACTGTTGGAAGCGTTAAGGCTACACATATGAGAGAGTTAGAAGAGGAAGTTCAGGCTCAGATCATTTTAGGCAACACCTATCATCTTTATCTTCGTCCAGGTCTGGATGTGCTTAAACAAGCCGGCGGACTTCATAAGTTTAACGGTTGGAAACGTCCTATACTTACCGACAGCGGCGGATTCCAGGTTTTCTCACTTACTGGCATCAGGAAGATGAAAGAGGAAGGCGTGGTGTTTCAATCTCATATCGATGGTTCTCGCCATACATTCACTCCTGAAAACGTGATGGATATAGAACGCGTCATCGGAGCCGACATCATCATGGCTTTCGACGAATGCACTCCTGGAACGGCAGACTTCAGATACGCTAAAGACTCGATGGAAAGAACACATCGCTGGCTCGACCGCTGCTGGAAACGTTTCGATGAGACAGAGCCAGTCTACGACTATAATCAGTCACTTTTCCCAATAGTACAAGGTTGCGTCTATCCAGAACTCAGAAAACGCTCGGCAGAATATATCACAAAACATGAGGCCGACGGCTACGCAATCGGCGGACTCGCAGTGGGCGAACCGACAGAACAGATGTATGAGATGATAGAAGTCGTAAATGAGATTTTACCTCAAGACAAGCCTCGTTACCTCATGGGCGTGGGAACCCCTGCCAACTTGCTCGAAGCTATCTCTCGCGGCGTCGATATGTTTGACTGCGTCATGCCTTGCCGTAACGGACGTAACGGAATGTTGTTCACATCGGAAGGTATCATCAATATCAAAAACGAAAAGTGGAAATACGACTTCTCTCCATTAGACGAAAACGGAACTACTTACGTCGACAGAGATTATACCAAAGCATATTTGAGACATCTCGTCGTTTCTAAGGAAATCTTAGGACCTATGATTGCTACAGTACACAATCTCGGTTTCTACCTCTGGCTTGTCAAGGAGGCTAGAAAACATATCATTGAAGGTGACTTCGCTACATGGAGAGATATGATGTTGCAAAAGGTTACTCGTAGACTATAATCATGAAGACCTTAGACTGGTACATATTCAGGAAATATCTCGGGACATTCTTCTTCTCAATCAGCCTGTTGATTATAATAGTAATAGTGTTCGATGTGTCAGAAAACATCGACAGCTTTATAAAAAACGAGGCTACATTCAGAGAAGTTGCTCTCCATTATTATGTGCCATTTATACCTTATTTTATTAATCTGTTCATTTATCTCTTTGTCTTCATCTCCGTCATTTTCTTCACATCCAAGATGGCAGGTCATACGGAGATTATAGCAATTCTTAGCAGCGGCGTGAGTTTCAGGAGGTTTCTCCTTCCATATATCGGAGCAGCACTGTTACTGTCAGTAGGTTCTTTTTATCTCGGTAATTTCTTGATACCTAAGACTGATACAGTAAGACGCGAGTTTAAAGATAAGTATATAGAAAAGTTGACTAAAAGCTCTGGGTCTAATATTCATGTGCAGATAGAAAAAGGTGTCTATGTCTACGTCGGTAATTTCGATATAAAAAGAAAGATAGCTTACAAGTTCACGGTAGAGAAATTTGAAGATAACGAAATGACGTATAAGTTGTTGGCAGACAAGGCTTCTTTCGATACTCTTACAGGGAAGTGGAAGCTGGATAATTATATAGAACGTCGTCTTGAAAAAGAGGAATATCTTGAGAGAGGCAAGTCGAAAGACACTACATTATTGTTAAAGCCTCGTGACTTATATAATATCAAGGAAGAGTTTGAAGAGATGAACCTGCTCGAGATTCGTGAGCATATTCAGAATCTGGAACTGAAAGGGGCAGACAACACTCTGCCTTATAGGATAGAGATGCATAAACGAATCGCTTCGCCAGCAGCTATCATAATACTTACTATCATAGGTGCGGCCTTGTCAAGCAGAAAAGTACGTGGCGGAATGGGATTGCATCTGGGAATAGGAATAGTGATAACGTTTTCGTACATCTTATTCATGGAATTCTCGCGCGTGTTCGCTTTGTCGGGAGTGTTCTCTCCATTCATCGCGGCATGGCTTCCAAATATGATATTCTCGATAATAGGAATTTATTTCTTGGTGAAAGCACCGAAGTGATAAAACTCTGAAATTAAAAATCTCAAAATTTCAGAAATTAAGAATCTTAGAAACAATCAGCTCGTAGCTCACTGCTCATAACTCATAGTAAAAAAATGTGGTCTTGTTGACTTGTGGTCTTGTTGACTTTTTTCTTAACTTCGCAAACAAAAAAATAAATAATATGCACATAGCTATCGCAGGTAATATTGGTTCAGGAAAGACTACTTTAACTGGTTTGTTGTCAAAACATTTTGGATGGAAAGCTCATTATGAGGAAGTGGATAACAATCCATATCTCAGCAGCTTTTATTATGATATGCAACGTTGGTCTTTCAACTTGCAGATTTATTTCTTGACATCGCGTTTCCGTCAGATTTTGGATATCAGAAACAGCGGCGATAATGTGGTTCAAGACAGAACCATCTATGAAGATTCTTATATCTTTGCTTCTAACCTTTACGATATGGGCTTGATGTCGGATCGTGACTATGAGAACTATAGCTCATTGTTTGATTTGATGTCGTCTTATATGCAAGCTCCTGATTTGTTGATATATCTGAGAGCAAGCATCCCTACATTGGTGCGTCAGATAGCTAAACGTAATCGCGAATACGAGCAGTCAATTCGCCTCGATTACTTGAAGTCTCTTAACGATAAATATGAAAACTGGATTGCAAATTATGACAAAGGCAAAGTGCTTATCATTGATAGCGACAATCTAGAGTTCGAAAACCCAGAAGACTTAAGTAAGGTAATCGATAGCGTCAATGCATCTCTTAATGGACTTTTTTAGTTAAAATTCAAAAACTCAAAAGTTCAGAATCTCAAAGTTCTGAGTTTTTTAGTTTTTGAGATTTTGAATTTTTTTTAAATATGAAAATACTCGGAATAATACCAGCTCGTTATGCCTCGACTCGTTTTCCTGGCAAGCCGTTGACGATAATAAACGGCAAATCGATGATACAACGTGTTTACGAACAGTCGCTTAAATCCGTACTGTTGTCGGATGTAGTTGTTGCCACTGACGACCAACGTATTTTTGATGCTGTAGTTGCTTTTGGAGGAAAAGTAATGATGACATCATCGGAGCATAACAGCGGAACAGATAGATGCTGCGAAATCGTTGAGAAGATAGGTGACAAGTATGATGCCGTCGTCAACATACAAGGTGATGAGCCTTTCATAAATCCAGAGCAGATAAATCAGATTGCGACGCTCATTTCTTCAGAGGAAAGCCAGATTGCATCTTTATGCAAGCCAATAAAAAACGAAGAAGAGCTTTTCGATGAGAATGTGGTGAAAGTCGTTTTTGACAATAATGGCAAGGCGTTATATTTCAGCCGTCAGACCATACCTTTTTTAAGAAAAGTAGATAAGGACGAGAAGTCATGGATGAAGGCTAGGACATTTTATAAACACATCGGTATCTATGCTTATAAGGTTGATGTCTTGAAAGAAATCGCCTCGTTGGAACAGTCGGGATTGGAATTGGCAGAATGCCTGGAGCAGTTGCGTTGGCTCGAAAATTCTTACACCATAAAGATGGGTGTGACGGAGTTTGAAAGTTATTCAATTGATACTCCGCAAGATGTAGAAAAATGTCTAAAATTCTTCAAAGATTAAACTATTTTTCTTAACTTCGCGTACCGAATTTATTTATTACTGAAAACTTTCAATTGTATGATTACTAATTACTTAAAAGAGTTATTGAACGATAACGAATGCGTGATTATTCCAGAATTTGGAGCTTTTATCTCTAAAAGACATTCTGCTACAATAGATTACGCAAATCATACTTTCATACCTCCTTTTAAGGAAATAGTTTTCAATAATAAATTGACAAACAATGATGAGATTCTCGTCGATTTTATTTCTAAAAAAGAGAATATCTCAAAGGAAGATTCTTTGACAAAGATTCAAAATTTTGTCAATCAGACAGCTGCCATTCTTGATGTCAATAATGAATATGTCATGGAAGGACTTGGTAAGATGCGTAAGTTCGGTAATGACTACGTCTTTGAAGTTAGTCACAGCGAAAATCTCCTTGGTGATTCTTTCGGCCTGACAGAATTCAATTACAAACCAGTATTCCGTACAGAGACATATCAGATTATCAAAGAGAGAATCGTTGTTGAACAAAAAGCTAAAAACACAGAATATACGATGGCTATTGAGAGCGTCGAGGAAATATCTGACACTCCAAGAAGAAAGCCTAGTTTGTTCAGAACATTAGCTTTTACAACATTAGCATTCGTATTGGTTTTCCTTATCAACTGGACTACAGATAAGTCAGACTCTAACTTCGCAAGCTGGAATCCTTTCTTATATTCATCACCAAACGAGTTCTTGATTGAAATTCAAAATCTCAAAACCTCAGAACCTCAGAATATTATAAGTTCAGAGAGTATTGCTGCTTGCAGTGAAGAAATCGCAACTGTTGAAACTGTAGAAGAAGTTGCACTAGAAGAGGAAATTTCAGAAATTAGCGGTTCGGAAATAGCAGAGCTTACACCTGAAGTCCAAACAGAAGATATCTCAGAACCTCAGAACCTCAGAACCTCAGAACCTCAGCAACTTAGCAACTCAGCAACTCAGCAACTCAATTCCTACTATATAGTCGGAGGCTCATTCCAAACAGAAGCTAGTGCTGAGAAATGTCTTAATGGCATTAAAGCCAAAGGTTTTGAGAATGCATCTACATTAGAGAAAAACGAAAAAGGATATATCCGCGTTTATTATGAATCTTTCGCAGAAAAAGCTGATGCTTTAGTCCGTCTCGACGAGATAAAGAGCAAGTATGACAATTCTGCATGGTTGTTGTTCCAAAAATAATTTAAGATGGGAAAAAATAAATTAGAACGTTTCGCAGAAAACAAGACTTTCAATAATCTTTTTGAATATTCATTTGAAAGAATCAAAGAAGAGGGATTTCCATTGAAAGGCAGATGGAAACAAGATTTTTTCAAGAACGACAATCCAATCGTTTTGGAATTGGGCTGCGGTAAAGGTGAATATACCGTTGGTCTTGCTCGCGCACATAAAGACATCAATTATATAGGTGTAGATATCAAAGGCTCAAGAATGTGGGTCGGTCTCTGCCAAGCTCGTAATGAAGGATTGACAAACGTAGCATTCCTCAGAACACATATCGAACTCATCGATAACTTCTTCGCTGAAAATGAAGTTGATGAAGTATGGGTCACTTTCCCAGATCCTCAGCCATCAAAAGCTCGTAAACGTCTCACAGGTCCTAACTTCCTTGAACGTTATCGTACTTTCATGAAACAAGACGGTGTAGTTAACCTTAAAACTGACAGCGACTTGATGTATGAATTTACAGTAGAGACAGCAAAAGAAGGCGGTTATCCAATATTCTATAACTACGATAACTTATATGCCAACGACGACGATTTAGAAGTAAAGAAAATCAGAACATATTACGAACAAATCTGGCTCGACAAAGGACTTACTATTAAGTATATCAGATTTGGAATTAATAAATAAGACGCCGAGTTGCCAAGTCGCTTAGACACCAAGTAAAAACGTCTCAATGAGTCATTAGGATTCGTTGAGACGTTTTTATATTTGAAAAACTCGGTGACTTAGAGCCTTGGTGTCTTGGTGACTTATTTGAGACGTGTCAATGTGTGTTTATAATGCAGGTATCATTGACGCGTCTCTACTTATTAACTCCTCAAATTTCAGCCCTTATATTTAGATTTTACCCCATCAAGAAAAATAAATCTGTATTGAGATATTTTTAAATCATTGGTTTTTAAGTATATGTATATTTGCAAGTAAAAAATATATGTAAATGGATTTTACGACTTAAAATTGTAATAGTTTAATAGCTAACTTTGTGACATAACGAAAAAAAGTATGCCTATGAAAAAGTTATTATTTACAATTTTAATGTTTTGCGCGACTTTATTTTGCTGTGCGCTAAATGACAATTATGGAGGACAAGACATAGATCTTGTTAAAAACGGAGATTGGGATAAGGGAAATTCACGTTCAGGAGAATGTATTATTGCAACTTACAATAATTCTGTTTTAACAATTGGTTTTAATGTTAGTTTAGGACAAACTGAAATTGTCTTGGAGAATGAATCTGGCGGAATGGTGTATAATTCATTAGTAAATATTGTAGGACAAGAGCGCGTTTATGTTCCTATTGCTAATTTACCATCTGGCACATATTATATTACAATAATTTGTGATAGAGGTAGCGCTGAAGGAGAGTTTAGGATTATTGAAGAATGAAGAATTGACTTGTACGGACGTGGCATGTCGCGTCAAAATCCGTAGACTGTAGACTTAAAAAATGAAAACAACGTTGCAAATATTAGGGAAGAACAGGTTTATAAAACTGTAGCCTCTTGAAAAGATTTCAGGAGGTGAAAGAATTTTTGAGAAAATAAAATAAATTATAAACCAAATTTAATTATATATGAAAAAGATAATATTTGTGCTGCTGATGCTTATCGCGGCAAGGGTGAGCGGGCAGAATGATTCCACTTACGTTTACCAATCATTCTTCGGCAACGATTCGACAAGATTAAATATTTACCACTCTCATATCATTGATGCTACATTGACTTTTGTTACATCTATTTACAACAGCGATACTGTCTATATAAATGGAACTTCATATTATAAAACCACTGGTGGTTATGACTATAGCGATTTATACTATAGGGAAGATAGAGAAACAGGACGGTTATACCAATATGTAGAGGAATATGACACAGAGGTATTGATATGTGATATGTCGCTCAATGTGGGAGATACCTTTCACTTTCCCTATGAACTTGATTATTATACAGACTATACTTACGATTGGGAACCTATAATAGGTACAGTGACAGATGTGAGATATGAAGACGGGAAGAAGATAATAGAATTTAATGAGGAAACATTTTGGTCTCTTGACATTGACATGATGGTTCCATTGACATTTACGGAAGGAGAATTTCCTATTATTGTTCCAACACATGGATTGTGGACATATAACGAATTATTGTGCCAGTTCAAAGATGGTGAGCAGACATATCATAATCATGGTTATGACGATTGTTATTATGACTCGATGTCTGTAGAAGAAATTGAATCAAATAATATCACTATCAACCCGACATTTTTCTCAAGCAACGAAACAATTTACATTAGTTCAGATTCTGAGATTAAAGATGTAAAAATGATAGACATGCTCGGAAGAGAAATAAATATTTCAATAAACCCAACAGACGATTTTACATCTCAAATCAGTCTGAATCAAAAATGTAATTCAGGTATTTATTTAATTATTGTTGAAACCGAAAAAGAAGTTTATTATGAGAAAGTTGTTTTACGGGATTAGTTTGATTGGGATATTATTATCATTTCCAACATTACTAATAGGTCAGATATAGGAATTAAGAATGGAGAATTAAGAATGAAGAATTAAGAATGGACTTGTTGAGGCGCATCAATTACATCTTGTTTATTTTTCATCGGTGTAATATGTCACGTCTCTACTTGTAGACTTATTGACTTATTGTCTCATTGTCTTATTGACTTAAAAAATGAAAACAACGTTGCAAATATTAGGGAAGAACAGGTTCATAAAACCGTAGCCTCTTGAAGATATTTCAGGAGGTGAAAGGATTTTTGAGAAAATAAAAATAAATTATAAACCAAATTTAATTATATATGAAAAAGATAATATTTGTGCTGCTTATGCTTATTGCGGCAAGGGTGAGCGGGCAGAGCGATTCCACTTACGTTTACCAGTCCTTTTTCGGTAAAGACTCGACAACCGTAAATTTATACACTGTAATTATAGATGGTGATTGGAATTTAACGTTTACCCTTTACAATAGTGATACTATTACGATGAATAATCACTTATACTATTATGTAGAGCCAAAGCAGATAGAATCAGTGCCAGGATATGACACATATAATTATAGTGACGAAACTATTTATTTTCGAGAAGATAGGCAAAATGGACGATTATATCTATATGTTAAAAATAATTATGTAGAAAAAGAAATATTGTTGTGTGACATGTCACTTAATGTTGGTGATACATTTACTATGCCAGAGTTCCCGTATGAAATAGAGGTACAAAATATAAGAATGGAAGATGAAAGTAAGATTATTGAATTTGGAGAATTTAATAGTCAAGAACTTTACGTAGATAACCTTATGTTTAATGAAGGTGTATTTCCAATGGTAATTCCAGCCTTGTCTGAAACTACATTTGTAGAATTGATATGCCAACATAAAGATGGCGAATTGTTGTATGAAAACCCAGAATTGGCATTGAGACACAAAAATTGTCTAATGGAGACATATTTGTCAACAGAAGAAATTAAAGTTGGAAATTTGATGATCACCCCGACAATTTTCTCAAGCAACGAAACGATTTCTATCGAATCAGATTTTGAGATAAGAGAAGTGAAGATGATAGATATGCTTGGAAGAGAAATAAAGGTCTCAATAAATCCAACAGACGATTTTACATCTCAAATCAGTCTGAATCAAAAATGTAATTCAGGTATTTATTTAATTATTGTTGAAACCAAAAAAGAAGTTTATTATGAGAAAGTTGTTTTACGGGATTAGTTTGATTGGGATATTATTATCATTTCCAACATTACTAATAGGTCAGATATTAGATCCTGAAATTTATAGTTATGATTGCATTGAAAACGAAAATGAACCATTTGTTGATACGACATGTAGAGGACTTTATGAAAGTAGAAAAGGTCGCTATCATTCCCCTCATGGTGAGATAAGGTTTTTAGTTGCATTTATTGAATTGAGCTATGCTAATCCAGACGAAGATCCTTCATTATATGGCTCAGACGAATGGAGACCTGGAGAATTGCCAAGTTGGAGGGATAGTCTTTTAAGTACATTCTCTCCTGATGGAATAAGTAATTGTTATCTTACCAAATATTATCAGAATGCTTCTTCGAATAATCATATAGTATTAGGGGATTATTTGGTAGCCCCAACAAATGGAGGTGTTTTTCAAGTGAACACTGTTAATGGTGAGGTGGGAACAAGTAGCATTGTAAATGCTATTAATCAACAAATGGGAGATACGATAATGACAGCACATGGCCTTAACTCTATCTCTTATTTTGATAATTGGACACTATCTGATACAGTCGGCATAGAAAAGATGAATGTAGGTGATGGTCATTGGGATTATGTTGTATTTGTCATAAGAAACTCCATAGAGCCTGCTAATTCGTGTGGAAGTACTTCTTTTGATAATTTATGTTTATTAGGTCATGATACTGATGCTTATACTAAAGTTTGTACAAATAAAGAAATTCCTACACAAATAATTAGGCACGAGTATGCTCACATGCTATTAGGAGGTAATAATTTTCATACAGCAGGAGGTGGCTGGGGATATGGTTATGGTGATTATTGGATTCCTCAGACCAGTGGTTGGGGTTTGTTAGGACTATATGGTTGTTCTCTTTGGTGCTGGAATGCGTGGGACAGACAGAGATTAGGCTGGATTGATCCTAATAGCACTTATGAAATTTCTGCAAGAAATCAAAACGGAATTGAAGTTGACGGAGATTTGGATGCAACAGATCCTAATGATGCCGGCATTTATGTCCTGCGTGATTTTGTGACGACAGGAGATGCCATCAGGATAAAGCTTCCTTATATCAATTCCGACAAAGAATATCAGGAGTGGTTGTGGATAGAGAACCATCAAGGTGTCAAGAATAATGACAATGAATTTGACCAATGGCAGTACCAAGACAAGGAATGTGTAGAAGATTTTGAGCCAGGTTTAATGATGTATATTCAGATTAACAATGATATTCGTATTTCTGATAATTACAATTACATATATTCCTCAACATATAATCATGCTAACTATACAAGGGTACTGACCGCAAACGGTCTATGGGATAGAAAGTTTATGAATGATTCTGTTTATGCTAATTGTGTAAATTACAATGATAAGGTAAGACCGTTTGTACGTTTTTATGACAACCCTTTTACTGGTACAGAAGATCAGAGTTTTTATGCCAATGATAATAACAATGATAATTCATTAAGTAAGAGTGACCAATTGAAAATTTGGGTGGAGTATGACGGCAGTAATTATCATAGCCATTTATATTCGTTAGGACACTCTTCTCACTCTTTCAATCTGCAAGGAAACAGTAAGATAGGAATAGGCACTAATCCTTCAACGGCAACATTGATAAATATGGTCGGAGAAAATAGTCCCTATTCCAATGCAAAAAACCTTCGTAATACATATCTTAACGGTATCTCTGTTGAAATGTTAGAACAACTACCGAATGGAGATATAAAAATACGAGTACGTTTTGATGACGTTGATGTCGAGAATAACGTGCGCTGGTGTTCTGATAACATCATATTAAATCCAATTGCAACAGATTCCGGTTATTCATTAAATATAAAGGAAGGAAAAACCATTCGTCTTGATCAGGGATTGACTCCTACAAGAATGACAAATCCAGTAATGTTTAACAATCAAAAGATATTTGCTTCTCCAACTACTCTTACAATAATGCCAAATGCTAAGCTTCATCTTGAACCTTTGTCAAAGATAATATTGGAAAATGGTTCTAAGATGCATTTATCTGAAGGATCTTCTTGCGTTATAGAAAGTGCAGGAAACATTGAAGTGAAAGATGGCACTGTACTTCAATTAGATGATTGTTCTTCAATGTATATTAATGGTACAGGAAAACTTATTGTAAGAAATGGAGCAGAACTTCGTATATCACCTAATGCAATACTATCATTCCAAAATGGTATCAATAACATAGTACTTGAAGAAGGTGTCGTTATACCAGATGGATATGTAAATCCTATAAGTTTAGTTAATAGGACAGATATTGTCATACATGGAAATAGAACATTTGATGGCGCTACTATTAAAGTTTATAAAAAGATACTTGTAGAGAATAATGCTATTTTGACATTAAAATCTTCATCTGTACATTTTGCTGATGAAAATAGTGGTATCATCATCAAACCCGGAGGCAAACTTGTCATTGACGGAGGTGAGCTTACGAGCGTATGTTCAGATAAACAATGGCAGGGCATCGAGGTCTGGGGCGTTGATAGTCTGAACCAGAACATCATTAACGGTCAGTGCCAGCAGGCTTATCTCGTGCTGAAAAACGGCGCTATTATAGAGAATGCGATATGCGCCGTAAATCTGTGCAACCCTGCCGACGAACATGGAAGCGGTGGCGTGGTGCAGGCTACAGACGCGGTGTTCCGCAACAACAGCAAAAGCATACGCGCTACTGACTATTCCAACTATAACCAGAATCCGAATGTTGAAACAGCTAACGTCTCTTCCTTCAACCAATGTTCGTTCACCGTAGATGAAGACTATATCAGCGACGAGACTTTCTACAGTCATGTGGAACTCAGCGAGGTCGACGGCATCAAATTCTACGCATGCTCCTTCTCTGTAGATAACGATGTCCAGCAGGTGTCATCATCATCGTCAGCCATTACCGCATATAACGCGGGCTTCTCAGTGGAGTCGTTATGTGACAGTCCTGTGTTCCCATGTCCTGAATCTTCCAAGATACCCTCCTCATTCGACGGTTTCAACAAGGCTGTCAGCGTCACCAACAGCGGAGGCGTGTCAAGGACGTTCAGCATAAGCGGCTCGTCATTCAACAACAACGAGACAGGAATCTACGCAGAAAACACAGGCTACGCCACGATAATAATGAACGACTTCATGGTCGGGACAAAAGGCGCATGCAACTACGGAATATATTTGAATCATGTCACCAACTTCTGCATAGAGGAAAACACATTCAGCAGAGATAAGTACGTCATAACACTGAACAAGATATACGGTATTGCCGTGAAAAATTCGGCGAGCTTCAACGACATATATCTAAACCATTTCAGCAATCTTTACTGCGGTGTCGTGGCGATAGGAAGCAACAAGATACCCAGTCATACTAACTATGATTTCGGTCTTACCTACACCTGCAACACCAATTACGGTAATACGAATGATATAGGAGTTTTAAGAGATGGCATATATGGTAACATTGACGGCGAACAAGGCTCTAATTCTGTCGGAGCTGGCAACACCTTCAGCGCGAGCAACTATCATTTCTATCACAACGGAATAAACCACAGCAAAGTGAAATATTACTATCACGGAAGCGGCAATAAAATTCCGACAAGGAGATATAATGTGACGACAGAATCAGCAATTTCAGATAACGACTGTCTCTCTCATTATTCAGCCATACCTCCAGGACCTGGCGGAGAACTCATGTCGGTAATAACGACGGATTCACTCGGAAGCATGTATACGCTGACACGTGTCACCGGAAATCTTGTGAGAAACAGCCTTAACGAAGAAGAACGCGACTATGACGAGCTGAGAGAGTGGCTCGGCAAGGCAAACGACATGAACTCAGACAGGATGATAGTGGCGAGCTATATCCAGCAGGGCGACTTTGACAATGCGTCGTCCTACGCGAAAACGCTTGTGAAGAAATACGCCTTGCAAGGTGCAGAACTCGACGAACATCTCGACTATATGGAAATCATCAGCTTGCATGAAAGCCTGCATGAGACGCAACGCAGTGTCAAACAACTGACGGATTATGAAAAGGCGATGCTTGAAGACATGGCTGAAAACGGAGTAGGAGGTTCGCAGCTGATGGCACGCTCAATCTTGGATGAAAGCAGAGGCACGCAGACAATAATCATCTCAAGCTGTCCTACGATACCGACATACGGAGCGTCGGTGAGAGGAGAATCGGAAGAAATAACAGAACCGACATCAGACAAGGGCTTGAAAGTGGAGGTGTCACCTAATCCAGCGACATCGAGTGTGGAGATAAGCTACGTTCTTCCAGAGAAGGAAAAGACAGCGACATTTGTTCTGACAAACACCTTAGGAGTCAATGTCCTTACAACGGAGCTTGAAGGCAATAACGGAGTCGCAACGATAAATCTCGACAACATACCATCAGGCATTTATTTCTACACCGTCAGAAGCGGCGATGATGTTATGACAGGAAAACTTGTGGTGGAATGATGAATTAGGAATTAAGAATTAAGAATGGACTTGTTGAGGCGTGTCAATTACATCTTGTTTATTTTTCATCGGTGTAATATGTCGCGCCTCTACTTGTAACAAAATCCGTAGACCGTAGACTTAAAAAATCATGAAAAGGATTACGTTTTTTATATTATTATCTGTAATAGCATTCTCTTGTTCGCGTCATGATGATGTAGAATATCTATTAACAAAAGCGCAGGCTATTATGGAAACATATCCTGATAGCGCGCTCATGTATACAGACTCTATTGTTATGCCTGAAAAGTCATTGACAAAAGAGAAATACATGGAATATCTTGTCACAAAGGTGCAGGCAAAGTACAAGAATTATGATGACATAAGGGAAGATACCAACATCTTTGAAGCAAAACATTATTTCGATAAGAAACGTAATAATAAAAAATACCATATGTATGCCTATCTCTATAGCGGCTGCGTATGTGATGAAAGAGGAGAATATGAAAACGCCCTGAGAGATTACAAGACAGCATTCATATTGGCGGAAAATATGAATGACTCACTTTATATGTGGAGGATAAATAACTATATAGCAGAGGTGTTTTACAATCAGACATATTATAACGATGCTCTAAGGATTTATAAAAAGTCCGTTGGCTTGGCAACATGCAATGAAGATAAAGCTAATTCCTATGCAGATATTTGCAGAGTATTTTCTACAAACAACGAAAATGATAGTGCATTATACTACATAAAACGAGCTATAAATATTGCGGAATCGACAAAAGACGAAAAAACCATATCTTTAATATATCAAAACGCATATGTTCTTTACAGGGAATGCGATGAGCCAGAGCTAGCCATCAAATATCTGACCATGTCGTATGAAAAAAATAATGATGCTTTAAAGGAAAATCTTTACATTTTGAATTTCTTAAGTTATTATCTTAAAGAAAATGATATGATTTCTGCAAAGTTATATCAGAGTAAGTTGAAAAAAGAACTTCAGTCTATAGAAGATGTATATTTAAGAATAAGTGCATGCAACGCATTTGTAAATTATTATTCACTGAATAATATGTATGACAGCGCCTTGTATCATCAGAAAGAATTGACATATTTACTTGATGGTATATATAAACAAAATCTTGAACAGAATATATATGATGTGCAGAAAAAATACGATTATGAACTGCAACAGAATGTTTATCAAAAGAGATTGAACAAACGACTTTTGATGCTTATATGTATATTGCTTACATTGTTGTTGGTGTTAATAGTGTCTTTTGTGTCGATAACAAATTCAAGGCGTCGGGAGAAACAGCTATCGAAGCAAATTAAGAACCTAAGCAATGTAAATAACTATTATGAAAAATTTAAATATGAGATAAATGAATCTTTAAAAAATAGTTTGAAAGAACGTTTCAATATAATAAGGAAGGTCTGTATAATTGAACATAATAACAAAACAGATGAAAATCTAAAAAAGATTAAAGAATACGCATACGGTTCAATAAATAAAACAGCATTCGAGGCAAGTGTATGTGCCATAGAATCTGCATATAACAATATAACTTCATTTATAAAAGAGACATATCCCGAATTGACCGAGACCGAATATAAGGTTTGTTTGTTGTCGATAGCTCCTATAAGCGTCAATGATATTGCTGTTATATCCGGATTGAGTATTGATACTATTAGCAAATCGAGAAGTAATATCCGTAAGAAACTAAAAATAGAAGATAACAAAAGAACCTCTATCTCAGAATATATATTAAAAGAAAAAATGAATATTGACCTACAACCTCAATCATTCCCCACGCCTTCAAGCATAGGCACGAAGCGGAAGTCGCCGTAAGTCTCGCGTTTCATGCTGCCGTCTTCTTGTTTGGTGAGTCGCAGCATTGTCTGGCAGTTTTCATTTTCAGATAAAGGAATGACCATCATGCCACCGACTTTGAGTTGGTCGATGAGAGCTTGTGGTATCTCTGGAGCTGCAGCTGTTATAATGATTCTATCGAAAGGTCCGTATGTAGGAAGACCTTTGTTGCCGTCGCCGAGGAACATTTTAATTCGATAAGGAAACTCAGCCAAGAAAGCTTTTGTCTTGGTGTACAATTTTCTCTGACGTTCTATGCTGAACACTTTCGCTCCCATTTCTGCTAACACGCAAGCTTGATAACCGGAACCTGTTCCAATCTCCAAGACCTTCATGTTTTTCTTTATTTCAAGCAAACTTGACTGAAACGCCACGGTGAATGGTTGTGATATGGTTTGCCCCGAACCTATAGGGAAAGCTTTATCTTGATATGCGAAATTCAAGAAAGAAGAATCTAAGAAAACATGACGAGGTACGGTGTTGATGGCATTGAGCACATTCTCGTCGCTAATGCCCTTGTTTTTAAGCTCTTCAACCAAGCTTTTACGCATTCCTTTATGTCTGTAATTATCTTCTTGCATCTCTTTTTTTTTGTTTCGCGAAGTTACAAAAAAACCTTATATTTGCGAAAAAATAATCGAATGTTGAAGATAGGAGTTTTAGGTGCAGGACATCTTGGAAAGATACATATAAACTGTATTAAGCAATTGCCGGTTTATGAGTTTGTCGGTTTTTACGACCAAGATAACAGTACTGCAAAAAAAGTCGCTGAAGATTTACAAGTCAGATGTTTTTCGTCTGTCGAAGAACTCATAGACTCTGTGGATGTAGTTGATATAGTGACTCCTACGATATCGCATTTCGAATGTGCATCTCTAGCTCTGAAAAAAGGCAAGCATGTATTTATAGAGAAACCTATAGTGGCTACTGTTGATGAAGCTGTCAGACTCATAAAATTATCAGATGAGGTCAATGTTAAAGTGCAGGTGGGCCATGTAGAACGTTTTAATCCAGCATATATATCAGCACGTCCTCACATAGATTCTCCTTTGTTTGTGGAAGCTCATCGTCTCGCTTTGTTCAATCCAAGAGGAACTGATGTTCCTGTCGTTTTGGACCTTATGGTTCACGATATCGATATCATCTTGGATATGATAAAATCTCCTGTCAAGAACATAAGTGCTAGCGGAGTGGCTATAGTAAGTCCGACACCCGACATCGCCAATGCTAGAATAGAGTTCGAGAATGGTGCGGTGGCAAATCTCACAGCAAGTCGTATCTCGTTGAAAAATATGAGAAAACATCGTATCTTCCAAAAAGATGCGTACATCACTATAGATTTCTTGGAAAAGAAGACAGAAGTGGTACGAATCAATGATGCGGATGAAATGAATCCTTTCGCAATGAAAATTGACCTCGCCGATGGTTCGAAAAAACAGATTAGCATTGAACAACCAACAGTTGAGCCGATAAATTCTATTATGACGGAATTAGAGAGTTTCCATAATGCTATTGTAAATAATACAGAACCAATAGTTACAATTCATGATGGAGTGCAAGCTTTGAAGGTATGTTATATGATTCTTGATGAGATAGATAAAAATCGGAAAATTGTTCAAAATAATTAAAGTAAGCAATATATTACAGCAGTACACGTTCAGATTAAAATATGATTATATGAAAATAATAAAGAACCTGTTTTTAAGTACATTAACAATAGTCTTCTCTGCGATATTGATGACGTCATGTCATCCTTTTGAAGGGAATCAGGAAATACCAGCTTATCTTCATGTTGATGAATTCTTGCTTACGACAAACTATTATGCTGAAGGTGCAGCATCACACAAGATAACAGATGTCGCTGTTTATGTTGATGACAACTATCAAGGTTATTATGAAATGCCAGCTACTATACCAATTCTTGAGAGAGGCAAGCATAAATTAACTTTGTATCCTGGAATTAAATTAAATGGTAATAGTTCAACACGAACAATCAATCCGTTTTATGTACCTTATACCATAGAGGATTATGTTTTTGAAGAAAAAGTTATAGATACAGTAACACCTTCTACACATTATCTTCCTATTGATGATAGTGACATTCATTTTGAATGGATGGAAGATTTTGAAAGACAGGTTAATTTTGAAACTGTGGCATATAGTGACACTACAATTACAAGAACAGACAGAGATGCTCCTGATGTATGGAAAGATAGAGAAGGTAACTCTCATTATTCCGGTTATGTGTGGATAGAAGATACTCTTACATTCTGTATCACAACTCCAAAACTATATAACCTACCAGATCAAGGTAACAGCATCTTCCTTGAATTGGATTATAAATGTACAGAGATGTTCTCTGTTGGCCTTTTTGCTAAAATAGCTAGTGAAGAAAAGATAGAGCTTGTTCATGTAAATCCTTCTGCCGAATGGAATAAGATTTACATCAACCTAGGACCTAATATTACCAATACGTCCAGCAGTAGTCCTGAGTATTTCCGCGTGTATATCTCAGGCGCGACAGAAAAAAATACTGAAGCAAAATATTTTTTCGACAACATAAAAATAGTTTATCGTGATTAATAAAAGCAATAAAAGAAGACAGACTATAAAATATGTCTTAACAGATTGGTTTAGTGCTTTGATAGCATGGACTTTATTTTTCTTCTATAGGAAAAATAATGAAGATTATGATCTATTTGAACAATATCGGCAGATATTAGAAGACCCTAATTTTATAGTAGGTATAATATGTGTGCCATTGTTCTGGCTTATTCTGCATACAATGTCGAATTATTACAATAATGTTTTCAGTAAATCACGATTGAAAGAATTAGGTCAAACATTTTTCGTGACATTAGTGGGTGTTGTCATATTGTTTTTCGTGACAATGATAGATGATGTGATAGTGTCGTATAAGTCATATTATGCTTCATTTGCTGTCTTGTTTGGATTGCAGTTTGTCCTGACTTACTTCTGTCGTCTTATAATCACAACTAGGACAGCTAGAAAGATTCATAGAAAAGAAATAGGTTTCAATACCTTGATAATGGGCAGTCACGATAACGCTTGTGATATTTATAAAGATCTAGAGAAACAAATGTATTCTTCAGGAAATATCATAGTCGGTTTTGTCAATGTCTTTGATTGGAAAGAATACAAATTGGAAAAGTATGTTCCACACCTTGGTTATTATGAAGATGTGGCTAAGGTTATTAAGGAACACGATATAGAAGAAGTTATCATTGCCATCGAACGTTCTGAAATTGAGACCATAGATAAAATCCTGGTTCTTTTGGAAAGCCTTGATGTCGTGGTTAAGATTATTCCAATCATGCAGGATATCCTTTTTGGTACAGTAAAACAAGAGGCTATCTGGCATGCTCCTCTCATCAGAGTGACTCCAGAACTGATGCCTATGTGGCAGCGTATTACAAAACGAATCTTCGATGTCGTCGCTTCTTTGATGGTGATTATAATATTCTCACCTTTGTATATCTTTACAGCTATCATGGTGAAACTGTCTTCTCCAGGACCTGTGTTTTATAGACAAGAACGTATCGGCAAGCACGGCGTGCCTTTCAATATGCTGAAGTTTAGAAGTATGTATATTGATTCAGAGAGTGCAGGACCTCAGCTTTCTAAAGACAATGACCCTCGTATCACACCATGGGGACGTTTCATGCGCAAGACACGACTCGATGAGATACCTCAGTTCTTTACAGTGCTCAAAGGTGATATGTCTATCGTTGGCTATCGTCCAGAACGTCAGTTCTACATCGACCAGATAGTGCAGAGAGTGCCTCATTATCTCATGCTTCTAAAGATAAAGCCAGGTATCACTAGCTGGGGTGAAGTGAAGTTCGGCTACGCTTCAAATGTCGATGAGATGGTAGAAAGATTGAAATACGACATACTTTATATTGAAAATATGAACCTCGCTATCGATATCAAGATTTTGATTTATACAGTCTTGATTGTGGTGCAAGGAAGAGGAAAGTGATATCAGAACTAAGAACTCTGAACTCAGACACTGACCTATAACTTTTAATTATGCATTATGAATTATGCATTATACATTATGAATTGAATTATGGCGTTCCGGCTATCGCCGTCGGGCTTTCCGCTATATCTTTTTCCGCTGCGCTCCAAAAGGATGCCGCTTCAATCCCTAACGCATGAGTTGCTGCAAATAAAAGTGTTTATGTAAATTAGTATAATTTCGTGGATAAAAAAAGAGGCGTATGATTACGCCTCAATTTTTAGTGTGTATTTTCGTGGATAATGCTTAAAATCCAGCGTTTCTGAAATCAGCCTTCTCGAATTTATCTTCTGCGTATTTGCGGTCTATCACGAGTTTCTTCTTGTTTGAAGACGGCATCTCATACATGGCGTCGTTTAATATTGCTTCGATGATGGCTCTCAATCCACGTGCGCCGAGCTTGAATTCGATGCTCTTGTCGACGATATAATCCAAGACGTCATCTTTGATTTCCAATTTGATGTCATCCATTTCGAACAACTTGGAGAATTGTTTGATGAGGGCGTTTTTAGGCTCTTTCAAGATTCTCTTCAAAGTGTCTCTGTCGAGAGGATTGAGGAATGTCAATATTGGGAAACGGCCTACTATTTCAGGGATGAGACCGAAACGTTTGATGTCGGCAGGGGAGATGTATTGTAACAGATTATCCTTGTCGATTTGTTTTTTGTTGTCGTTGCCGTAACCGATAGCGTTGCTTCCCACTCTGTTAGCGATAATTTTGTCAATTCCGTCGAATGCGCCGCCAGCGATGAACAATATGTTCTTGGTGTTGACTTGAATCATCTTTTGTTCTGGGTGCTTACGACCGCCTTGTGGTGGAACGTTGACGACAGTGCCTTCGAGGAGCTTAAGCATAGCTTGTTGTACGCCTTCTCCAGACACGTCGCGTGTGATGCTAGGATTGTCACTCTTACGTGCAATCTTGTCGATTTCGTCGATGAATACGATGCCTCTCTCTGCAGCTGCGACGTCGTATTCAGCGGCTTGTAACAACTTGACGAGTATATTCTCAACGTCTTCACCAACATAACCAGCTTCTGTCAAGACAGTAGCGTCTGCTATTGCAAAAGGAACGTGAAGCATCTTGGCGATGGAGCGGGCGAGGAGAGTCTTGCCTGTACCAGTCTCACCGACTAAGATGATATTAGATTTTTCAATCTCTACTTCGTCGGCAGTCTGTTCCTGGTTGATTCTCTTATAATGGTTATATACTGCTACAGCAAGGATTTTCTTTGCCTCATCTTGTCCGATGACATATTGGTCAAGGAATGATTTAATCTCGATAGGCTTCAATAATTTGAAATCTGGAGTGTTTGCTTTCTTCAGATGTTTGAGTTCTTCTTGCACCACGATATGACCGCGTTCGATACATTCGTCGCAGATGAAACCATACATTCCAGAGAGAAGCAATGCAGCTTCTTTATCGCTTTTTCCACAAAATGAGCAGAAGTTTTCTTGTTGTTTCTTTGCCATGCTTTTTTAAGTCTATAAGTCTATGAGTCTATGAGTTGATATGCTGTTATTGGCGTCAAGTACGGATACATCGAAAGAGTCCCAAAGTAAAAAGTTTAAAAGTATGCTAATAAACTTTTAAACTTTCTCCTTTAGCCATTAGTCTTTGACCATTAGCCATTAAAAATTACACTTTCTTAATAAGCACTTCGTCAATCATGCCGTAGTCTTTGGCTTCTTGAGAAGTCATCCAATAGTCGCGGTCTGAGTCAGCCCATACTTTGTCGAATGGCTGGCCTGAGTGAGTAGCGATGATATCGTAAAGTTCTTTCTTGAGTTTCAAAATCTCACGAGCTGTGATTTCGATATCAGAAGCTTGACCTTGCATACCGCCCATTGGCTGATGAATCATGATGCGTGAGTGTTTCAATGCAGAACGTTTGCCTTTTGCGCCTGCGCATAACAAGACAGCTGCCATTGATGCTGCGATGCCTGTGCAGATAGTAGCGACGTCAGGGCTGATGAATTGCATTGTGTCGTAGATGCCTAAGCCAGCGTATACAGAGCCGCCAGGAGAGTTGACGTAGATTTGGATGTCTCTCTTAGGGTCTGATGATTCGAGGAAAAGCAACTGAGCTTGGATGATGTTAGCAACGTAGTCGTTAATTTCGTCACCTAAGAAGATGATGCGGTCCATCATAAGACGTGAGAAAACGTCCATCTGTGCTACATTAAGTTGACGTTCTTCGATGATAGTAGGAGAGATGTAGTTAGTAACTGTTGAAGTATATTTCTCCAATGCTAAACTGTTGATACCACAGTGTTTAGTAGCGTATTTATAAAATTCGTTATTCATTGTTGTTTTGTCTTTTTAATATAAACTACTTATTTTATATTTTGTTTCAGATGAAACGTCTTTTTAAAAAATAAGGTTTAAAGATTAAGCCTTAAAGTATAAATACCATAAGACTTAAGCCTTAAACCTTAAGCTTTAAGCTGTAATATTATTCAGCTGTTTCTTCTGTTGCTTCTTCTTTGTCAGCTTTTTTTGCTCTTGATTTCTTAGGTTTTGCTTCACCTGCGAGTTCAAATTGTGGCAAAACAGCTTGTACGAAACCTTCGTAGTCAGTGTCAACAACATTGATTGTCATGTTTTCTTTCAAGTAAGCTGTTAATTTCTTGTCAGCTAATTGGTTGTTGATATTTTGACGTTGGTTTTCGTCTTTGATGATAGCGTCGATGATATCTTCGAGGCGTTTCTTTGTCTCTTCGTCTAATGTTTCAACATCCATGTGACCGAAGTACATGCTTCTTACGAAGTCGCGAACTTCTTGTTCTTTGATGACTAATTCTGGATTTTGTTTTACGAGAGCTTCTTCGATGAGTTGCCATCTGAGAGACTTGACGTATGAATTGTCGTAGTTCTTTTCAACGTCTTCAGATGTGATTTTACCTTCGCTGTTTTCAACGATCCAGCGTTTGAGGAATGTGTCTGGCAAATCGAATTTGATTTCTTCAACTAATTGGTCAACAGCCTTGTTGTAGAACATTCTTTCTGCTTCGAGAACATATTGTTTTTCCATTTCAACAGCTACTTTGCTGCGGAATGTTTCGATATCTTTTACTTCTTGACCTGGGAATATCTTGTCGAAGAGTTCTTCGTTAAGTTCAGCTTCTTTATCTTCTACTTTATTGTTTGTTTGGATGCTCTTGATAGTTCTGTCGATTTCTTCTGCAGAAGCTTTGATGTTGAAATCATTGATTTTATGGTTTTTGAGTTCAACAGTGATAGCTGGTTTGAGAGCTGCTTCAAAGTAGAAATTCAATTCTTCTTGGTTGTCGAGGTCGTTAGGTTGTGATTGTTCCATATCTGGAAGAGGGTAACCTATGACGTCTAATTTATTTTCAACGATGTGGTTGTTGAGAGCTTCAGAAACTTTTTGGTTGATCTTTTCTAAAAGAACAGCTTGGCCATACATTTTTTTAATCATGCCGAAAGGAACCTTACCTTGACGGAATCCTGGCATAGTAGCTTTATGTTGATAATCTTTTAAAGCCTTTGTTACTTCAGCTTCGTAATCTTCTTTAAGTAAACTAATTTGAATGCCGGCGAGAAGTTCGCCTTTTGATGTTTGTGTAGTTTTCATGTAATAATATATTATTTTGTGTGCGGATGAAGGGACTCGAACCCCCACGCCTCTCGGCATCAGATCCTAAGTCTGACGCGGCTACCAATTACGCCACATCCGCTTGAATCGTTAGGAGGTGCAAAAATACAATTTTTTTTGAAAAATAAATAGTTTTTCGAGAAAATATTTTTTAGTTCTTTTTTACATCTAAAGCGTCACGTAAGGCATTGCCTAAAAGCATGAATGCCAATACTAAAAGCATTATGGCAATGCCTGGTAATATCGCCAAATATGCATCGTTTAAAATTATGTATGCGTAGTTTTCTTTTATCATACTGCCCCACGATGGCATAGGTGGCTGTACTCCGATACCGAGGAAACTTAATCCTGCCTCTAATAAAATGGCAGATGCGAAATTGGCAGCGGAAATGACAATGATAGGGTTGATGATGTTGGGTATGATATGCTTCATAATGATTCTGGCATTTTTGAAACCTAAAGCTCTGCCTGCTTCAACAAATGTTGTCTCTCTTACAGATAAAATCTGTCCTCTGGTGACACGCGCTACCTCAACCCACATGGTTAAACCAACAGC
>JBGVET010000002.1:0-52668 GCA_045120395.1 Candidatus Limimorpha sp. | reverse complement strand
CGAAAGTATTATCCTGCTCTCAGGGAAACCGATTTTATTCACAGCATCGAAGCAGGTGTTGGCAAGCAGAAGCGCGTTAGGATTAGCGTTGCCGATATCTTCAGAAGCGAGTATGAGCATACGACGAGCTATGAAGAGTGGGTCTTCTCCAGCCTCTATCATACGAGCGAGGTAATAGACCGCGGCATTAGGGTCAGAGCCGCGCATCGACTTGATAAAAGCAGAGATGATGTCGTAATGCATCTCCCCTTGCCTGTCATATTTCAACAGATTACTCTGAATATATTGCGTTGTGATTTCGTTTGTTATCGTCAGTGTTTCGTCTGTGGCAGTCTCGCTCATCATACCGACAACTAAATCAATTGCATTGAGCAACTTACGAGCGTCACCGCCGCTGATGTGCATGAGAGCCTCGCTCTCTTGTATGACGATTTTTTTCTTATAATCATTCTCCAATACCAGAACTGCAATGTCAATCAATTTCTCCAAATCACTTTTCTCCAGTGATTTCATGACATAAACCTGACATCTGGAAAGCAATGGAGAGATGACTTCAAAACTAGGATTTTCCGTTGTAGCACCTATTAATATTACGAGACCTTTCTCGACGGCATTAAGCAATGAATCCTGCTGTGACTTGCTAAAACGATGGATTTCATCGATGAATAGAATCGGGGTGTCGGGAGCCATTCGCGCTCTGTCGAACACCTCGCGCACCTCTTTGACACCGCTGCTCACAGCGTTAAGCACATAAAACTGACGTTTTACCTGTTTGGAAATGATAGAAGCCAGTGTAGTCTTGCCCACGCCAGGAGGTCCCCAGAATATCATAGAAGGAATGCGTCCGCTCTCTATAGCACGACGCAGAACGGCATTCTCACCCACAAGATGCTCTTGTCCAATATATTGGTCCAATGAAGTAGGACGCAGTCTCTCCGCTAATGGTGTCGATTGGTAATTCATCGCTTAATTTTTTACAAAGATAAGGAAATTGTTTGTAATGATTAAGGATAAAACATCAATCTTTCAAAAGATAATCTTCGTCATATTCTATATTATATGCTTTAAGTAATGCGATATATTCCTCCTCAAAAGATTGGTTTCTATGATGTTCTTTCTGATTGATTATATACTCCTTAACCCTACTATAATGCGATGCATTGACTGAAAATATAGAATATCCTCCTTGCCAAGCAAAGTCCGAATAATATGGACTAAGTGTTTTTATCCATTTGCTACTACATCTTTTTATATCTTCGACAAATTTAGCGACGGTGATAGTACGAGGTAGCGAACATAAAATATGTACATGATTTGGAATACCGCCAATTTGTATAACGAACCCTTTGTTATTCACTATTATACCATCGATATAAGCGAATAATTTTGGAAGATCCTTTTCTAGTATAGCTACGGAGCTATATTTCTTGTGAAACACAAGGTGAACATAAATTTTTGATAATGATTGTGCCATAACAATTTAGTTTTTAATTCTTTAATTTTATGAGTAAGGCGATGCCTCACGCTATATTTTTTATGCGTAAGGCGATGCAATACGCTATATATGTTTCAGCCTTTCAGGCTGGGAGTGGTATTCCTTTCACTATGCGTAATGCGATGCAATACGCTATATGTGTTTCAGCCTTTCAGGCTAGAGTTGGTTGCCCGAAGGGCTACCACATATATAACCCAATATAACATATTGGGAGTATAACACTCACCCACCATCAGCAGCCTGAAGGGCTGCAACAGATATAAATACATTCCATGATTATAAAAAACATAGTCCCATAAATTATTAATAACTAGATTTCAATTGGTTCTCCTCGATTTTCTCGAGATAATATTTACATCACAAAGATACAAAAATAAAATAATAAACCATATCTTTGCATACATAAAAATTATCATCTATGAAAAAATTCCACACCTTATTATTAATGATGTTTATCACATTCCTAAACATCAACTCTCAAGCTTGTACTAACTTCCTCGTAACAAAAGGCGCATCCGTCGACGGCTCCAACTTCATCACCTACGCCGCCGACTCGCACATCAGATACGGCGAGCTTTACTTCACCCCTGCGGCAGACTGGACTCCAGGCAGCATGCGTGCCATCTACGACCGCGGCACCAACGCCATCAGAGGCTACGTCCCACAACCAGCACACACTTATCAAGTGGTAGGATATATCAACGAAAACCAAGTAGCTCTCGGTGAGACGACATTCGGCGGACGCACCGAACTCATCGACCCTAAAGGTCTCATCGACTATGGAAGTCTCATGTTCATGGCTCTCGAACGCAGCACCTCAGCACGCGAGGCAATTAAAATCATGGCAGACCTCGTTGAAGAATACGGCTACGGCAGCGACGGCGAGACATTCTCAATATCAGATGCCAATGAGGTATGGTATATGGAGATAATTGGTAAAGGATATAATCCAGTCTATGACAAGAAATCGAACGACACTGTAAATGCCGACAAAGGTGCGGTATGGGTAGCAATCCGCATCCCTGACGGTTATGTCTCTGGTCACGCCAACGCAGCTCGTATCACCACATTCCCACTCCGTGACGGCAAGAAATCCATCACCGACAAAGACTGGAAGAAACTTTATAATCAAGATGTTGAAGTGATTTACAAACACGACATCATCGACTTTGCAAGAAGAAAGAACTACTTCAGCGGCAAGGACGCCGACTTCGACTTCAGCGCTGCCTTCGCCCCTGTCGATTTCGCAGCAGCTCGTATCTGCGACCTCCGCGTATGGATGATGTTCAACGACGTATGCGACGACATGGACCAATATTGGGATTACGCCACTGGCAAAAACCTTGAAGGTCCAAGAATGCCACTTTATGTGAAACCTAACAGAAAGATATCTTTAGACGACATGATGTATTTCATGCGTAACCACTTCCAAAACACAGAGTTAGACAAGACACAAGGCGCAGGTGCCGAGCCATTCGGTTCTCCTTACCGCTGGACTCCGCTCTACTGGGAATACGAAGGACAAGAATATTTCCACGAGAGAAGCACCGTCACACAACAGACAGGATTCTCTTTCATAGCACAGACAAGAAACTGGTTGCCAAACGAAATAGGCGGCATCATCTGGTTCGGCGTTGACGACACCAACTCAACGGTTTACACTCCGTTCTACTGCTCCATCACTGAAGTGACAGAAGAATTCAGACAAGGCAACGGCAATATGATAACATATTCCGACAACTCAGCATTCTGGCTCTTCAACAGAGTGGCACACTTCAAATACCTCTTCTATAACAGAGTCATCGGCGACATACAAAAGGTACAGAAAGAGTTAGAAACGACTTATCAGGAACAAGTCAAGACAACTGACAAAAAGGCATTGTCATTATTAGAAAACTCCAAAGAAGAGACCATCGCTTTCTTGACAGAGTTCTCATCACAAGCAGGCAAGAACACCTTCAGACGCTGGAAAGAATTAGATAACTTCTTATTGGTTAAATACTTGGACAGCAACATCAAACAAGAAGAAAACGGCAGATTCATCGACAACGGCCACGGCTATCCAGCGAAACCAAAACAAGCAGGATATCCAGATTCTTGGAAGAAGAGAATTGTGGAGGAAATGTAAATCGCTCCACTATCGCATATTTCTACATATAACAATTAAAAAAAGTGCCTATAGGCACTTTTATTTTTAATGAATTGTGATTTTCAATTAAACGTGACGCGTCAATTTACGTCTTTTACAATAATTGGAGTAATTACCCATATTATTCTATTCACTATTCAACTAAAGCAGAAAATGGATTTTCTGTTTTAACATACTGACAAGCATATTCACCATTATCTTGTTTAATTGCTAACAAAAAATACTGAATTTCATCTGACAATGTAATATACCATCTATCATTCTATTTTTGGAATTTATAAGCTGATACTGTTGGTGTTGGATTGTCTATAAAATAATTTGTCATATAAGCAACAACTACATCTCGCATTGTTCAAAGAATATATGCGTAGCGGTTATTATCCTTTTTTCAGAGAGAGAGACTGCTATTCTCGTTTACAACAAATTGTAAATCAAGTATTGGAAATTGATATTCCAAAATTTGCCGAATTAAGCATGACAACCATTGACAAACTGAAGAGATTAATGTATGTCATAGCTCAAAGCGTACCTTTTAAACCTAATTATTCAAAATTAGGACGCGACTTAGAATGCCATAGAACTTCTGTAAGCGATTTGGTTCTATTGCTAGACAAATCACACATGATACATATATTACGTGACGATAGTTTTGGTATAAGTTCGTTAGGAAAGGTTGATAAGATTTACCTCGGAAACACTCATTTGGCTTATGCGATAAGCGATAGGACTCCTGATGTCGGCAATTTGCGAGAAACCGTATTTCTGAGTTCGGTAAAACCAAAACACGATGTTATGGCTTCATCCGTTTCTGACTTCAAGGTTGGAAAATATACTTTTGAAGTCGGCGGAAAGAACAAAAAACAAAAGCAAATACAAGGAATTGAAAACGCCTTCATCGTTAAAGATGATATTGAATACGGATATCTTAACGTCATTCCTCTTTGGGCATTTGGTTTATTGTATTGACTACTATATTTGGCAAAAGTTTTTTACCATAAACTTCAAGCTACGAGCAATTGCTCGTAGCTCATGGCTCACTGCCAACTTTCAACCTTAATTCAGCTTATCCCAATATTCATTCGCCGTCATTGTTATTTCTAATGTGACTATGTTTTTCAGTTCGAGGTCTTGTATTTCTGATATCGTTTCTGTACTATACTCAGAATATTCTTCAACAAAGTTTCTAATGTATTGATATTTCGCCACTTCTTCTTCAAACTTTGCGATGCTGTCAATGGCGGTCTCAAACTTCTGTCTCACTTCTGTTTTAACACTTTCTATAAAATGTTCTCTATATCTGTTTTTCCTCTCCTCCTCCATTTTCAAGTTGGCATATAAAAAGGTCGGGACTGCAATAACAACAAGCAAGCATATTATTGCCAGCCACTTCCAGATTCGGTTTCTTCCTTGCCAAACTTTCTGTAATTCTGCTACATCAGAATAGCGTTGTTGTAGTTTTTCCTTACAACACCTTTTTATAATATAGGAATATCTGCCGTCAAATATCTCGCGCATTATCATTCCTATCGAATAGATATCGCTGCGGGAATCTATGTCTTTACTTTGACTTTTTAATTCTGGAGATGCGTATTCGGGAGTGCAACCCAATGTTTTCCAAACATAATAAGCGTCTTTGTCTGCAAGTCCGAAGTCGATGATTTTCAAAGTGTCATCTGCTCTTGTGATAAGGATATTCTCTGGTTTTAAGTCGTTGTGTATGATGCCTCGTTTATGCAGATAATTCACAGCCGACAGCAATTCACCAAATATTCTTTGTCGTGATGCTAGCGATGGTTTTTCTAAAAGATATTCTCTTAAAGTACGTCCCTCGATATATTCCATCACGATGCCGTCGCCTTCGTGAACGTCATATTCGTATGTAAAAGTGTGAACGATATGCGGATTATCGCAACCAATTGATAGCTCATATTCCCGACGAAGCATCTGAATCTGATGCTCAGAATTGTCTTTTGTTGTCTTTATCAAGAAATACTTTCCATCACGACTCACTCGCCATAGTTTTGAAGATGCTGTGGTTTTCAACAAGTTAAAATCGTGATAAGAATGTTTTTTCTCCAATTCAAAATCTTTATTTTCAAATATGCCGCTCTCGTTCATCATATCGCATGTTTTATCTGTCAAAAATAATCATATTTTTGTAAAGAAAAACATTGACATTGACTATTCGGTCGCAGAGTATGTCGAAGTGCCAAACAGATGCCTTCGACAAGCTCAGGCACCAGCATCTTTTGCCTTTAGTCTTTTGTCTTTAGACCTGAAAGAATTATGACAATAAAAAGCGATATTCCTCAAATCTGCGCATTGCGCGAACGCATTGAAAAGAAAATTGGAAAAACATTAAATACACATTCTGATTTCATCGAACTCACATCATTGATTGAATTAGAGTTACGACAACACATCTCAGAAAGCACTTTGGAACGTGTATGGAATTATTCTACCAGAGGTTACGACAATGTCTCATTACGTACTCTTAATGTATTGTCAAATTTCGCCATTGGAGAAAATTGGAATTCATTCTGCGATTTGTTGAAGAAAGAAAACAAGATTGAGTCGGAAGTCTTTAATTTAGAAGTCATTTCTACTGAAGACCTTAAAGTAGGAGATAAAATCCGTATCGGATGGATGCCAAACAGATTATGTATAATCAATTATCTAGGTGACAATCGTTTCATCGCAGAAGAATGCGAGAACTCCACAATGAAAAAAGGTGACACTTTTGTATGTCACCAATTTATCTTAGGTAAAGAATTAGTCATGAGTGATTTTCGCCAGAATTCCAATGACAATGGGAAAATTTATATTGTCGGTAAAGAACACGGAATCACAACTTTAAACCTTGAACTTTGAACTAAGGCAATTGAACTTTATTCAAACTAATTTAAAAGACGCTTCAATGATTGCTTATTTTTAGGCATCATTGAAGCATCTCTACTTATTGTCTTAAAAAAACGAAGTAATAATATCTTTAAGGACAACGACAGCTACCACAATAGAATATACTACTTTCAATAATGTTCCAGCGACGAATCCCACGAAAGACCCTATTGCTGAACGCCATGCGAGACTGTCGTCAACACCCGACATCTTCTCTCCTATATAAGCACCTACAAATGGTCCAGCTAAGATTCCGATAAGTCCGAATGGTCCGATGACGATTCCTAAAACAGGCAAGACAAGAACACCTACAATCAATCCTATGGTGCTGCCTCGAACACCTGCTTTAGTGCCACCGAATTTCTTAGTTCCCCAAATCGGGACAAAATAGTCGACAATTGTTATCACCGCACACAAGACACCATATATAATTAATGTCTCATTTGAGTAGGTTATGCCTGTAAAAAAATGCAACAAAAGCATCGCCGCATAACTAATCGGTACGCCTGGAAGTCCTGGGACTACGTCACCAACAATTCCAACGATAACACAAATAACTGCTAATAAAAAGATTAGATATTCCATAACTTTAAATTTAATACTACCTAATAAATTTTAACATACTACACATGAAATTTTAACATACTACAAAGATACATTTTATTTCAAAGCCATCAATTATTTTTATACTTTTGCTGAACCAACAAACCTCAATTTTATATGAAACGTTTTTTAATATCAGGATTATTTATCCTATTTTCATTTACGCCTGCATACGCTTGGAATTTGCTTCAGCCAAGCGGAGGAAGAACAACATCCCTCGGCAATTGTTCCGTTGCATTAAACGACTTCTGGTCGTGTCAAAACAATCCAGCAGGATTCGCTTCTATAAAAGACATCAGCATTGGGTTTGCATATCAAAACAAATTCATGCTAAAAGAATTAGGCTACAAAAATGCTGGCTTATTATTACCTTTAAATACTGGAGTGATAGCAGTTTCATTCTCACAATTCGGATATAACTTATACAATGAAAATATTATTGGATTAGGATTTTCCCGAAACTTCGGCAACAAGCTAAAAATCGGATTAAAACTTGATTATTTATTTTTCAATTTTTCAGGTAAATATGAAGACAGATTCGTCCCTACTTTCGAACTTGGGATGCAATATAATATCAATGAAGCTTTATGTCTCGGAGCTTATGCATTTAATCCTGTTGGTGTAAAGATAAAATCTCTTAACAAAGATAAAATTCCAATAGTCATGAGATTAGGTATATCATATTATATCAACGAAGAATTCATGCTTACTAGCGAAATTGAAGAAAACTTCGAATACGACTTTTCATACAGATTCGGACTAGAATATGAATTATACGAAAAGCTATTCGTCAGAAGCGGATTTCAATTAAACCCAGAATTATTCACCTTCGGTCTTGGCTACCATTACGAAAGATTCATCTTTGACATCTGCGCACAAATGAATCAGATATTAGGAGCGTCATTAAATTGCAGCTTCATTTTCAAAATAAAAGGAAATGCATAAGGGAGGATTGCGCTATGAAAAGGTTATTTCTTTTATTGACAATAAGCTTGTTAGGTGTCAATATTTATGCTCAAATCAACAATGATATAATTATTGATTATTTTGAGAAGATGTCAGAAAACAACGAAGAAGAATTATCCGATTTTTCCGATTTGATGGAGTCATATTGGAGCATGGCTGAAAGTCCTATCAACATTAACAGCGATGAAATAGAGCAATTAGCAGATTTGAAAATCATCAGTGTATTTCAATTGGAAAGCATTAAAAACTATCGAAAAAATTATGGCGACTTTCAATTTTTGGAAGAGCTTTATGAAGTTGAAGGTTTAGACAGAACCAACATTGAAATGATAAAACCATTGATATGTTTCAAAGATGAAAATCCTAATAAAACAAAATTAAAAGACATTTTAAAATATGGCAAAAACAAGAGTCTATTAGAAGTAAATCAATGCCTTAACAAAAAGAAAGGATACATAGACATTGAAGATTCTTTGTTATATGCAAAACCAAATTCGATATATCTAGGAAGTCCACAGAAATTATACATCCGTCATAACTATAATTATAGCAACAGAATAGAAGCTGGTTTTGCACTAGAAAAAGATCCTGGCGAACATCTGTTAAGACACAACATTAATGATAGCATTCTCAAGCTTTTAGGCAACAAATGTTATTCTGGCTTCGATTTCTTTTCATTCCATATATATATTACAAAATTTTGGTTCTTGAAGACTCTTGCCATTGGAGACTATAAGGTCTCCTTTGGTCAAGGGTTGACAATGGGTTCCGGGATGGCATTCGTTGCAAACGGCAGCAGCTTATTGCGACGTGACAAAAAGATAAGTGCCAGCAAATCAGCTAACGAAGCTTATTATCTACGAGGCATAGCCACTACTTTTGAATATAAAAACCTTGAACTCAGCGTATTTTATTCCAACAAAAAAACAGATGCCAATGTAATAGAATACGACACAATAGACGGGACACCATTGAAAATATCAAGCCTGAAACAAAGCGGACTACACCGAACTTTTAATGAGATATTGGATAGAAAAACCGTCAGACAACAACTATACGGACTTAATCTAAGCTATAAAATTTCTAATTTCCAAATAGGATACACACTGCATAAAACATATCTGAATGCAGAGCTGATTCCTAACAAAAATATTTATAACACATTCTATTTCAATAGCAGCGAATTAACGAACCAAGGTCTTGATTTTTACTATGTTCATAAAAAGATGTTGCTATACGGAGAAATAGCGATGAGCGACAACAAAGGAACTGCCGGACTTATAGGAACTACAATACAACCAGCCGGATATATTGAGTTTACGATTTTATATCGTAATTATGCCAAAGACTATCAATGTCTTTATAGCAATGCTTTCTCTTCTGGTAGCAACACTAGAAACGAAAAAGGCTGGTATTTCAGTAGCGCATTATCACTTGCTGCAAACTGGAAACTCATAACGAGCATAGATTTCTATAAATCAAACTGGATAAAAAACACAGCATACTCCCCTAGCCAAGCTTACGAATTTGATTCTCAGCTTAATTATCAACCTGAAGCAAACACATTGCTATTCATTGAATACAGAAATAAAAGCAAGATGAAAAATAGCAGTAACGCCAACACCTTCCAAAAATATTTGATTGAAGAGAAAAGCAATATGCTACGATTCCATGCTTCATACAATTTATCTGATGATATCACATTAAAAAACAGAGTCGAATATCATTTTAACAGTAGTGACGACGAAACAAACAACTCATATCTGATATATCAAGACATCATTTATAATCCTAAAGAAAAATCATACAATATTGCATTCAGATATGAGTTATTCAATGCAGAAAAAGGCAGCGTGTACGCATACGAAAACGATGTGTTATATGCTTTTGCAGTCGGAGGATTATCGGGCAAAGGCATTCGCACATATCTTGTCGGAAAAGTAAAAGCATTTAATCAAATACAGATTTCAGGGAAAGTAGGATTTACTTTTTACGACGACAAAACGCTTATTGGCAGCGGACTTGAAGCAATAGAAAACCACTGGCGCGGTGACGGAAAAATACAAATTGTTTGGTCATTTTAGAATTATAAGTTGAAAATTGAGAATTGAAAATTGAGAAAGAATATACAGACAGAGAATTTCTATTCTTTATAAATAAAGTAATGGCATATATCAGAAAAAAATCTTACCTTTGTAACATATAAAAAATATCACAATTATGGAATACACACAACAATCTAACAACCACAACAACAACGAATTAAAGAAGTACACACCTTTCATCATCATAGGTGCTATCGTTTTATTGCTAATAATTTTCTGGAGCCGCATCACTGTTACAATTCCAGCTGGTCACGGCGGAGTCTTGTTCCGTTTATTTGGCGGCGGTGTTGACACAGAACACACATACGAAGAAGGCTTCCACTTCATAGCACCTTGGAATACAATGTACGTTTACGAAACACGTCAGCAAGAGACATCTGAAGAGATGAGCGCATTGTCATCTAACGGTTTGGAAATCAAAATAGAATTCTCAACATGGTATCAACCTAAATGGGAAGACTTAGGTGTCTTACATGCTAAGATTGGAACAAACTACCTCAACAGAGTTGTCATCCCAGCGATGCGTTCTGCAGCAAGAAGCGTAGTAGGCCGCTACACTCCAGAGCAAATCTACTCAACAAAACGTGATGCTATCCAAGAAGAAATTTTTGAAGAGACAAAGAAACTTTTAGATGAGAAATATGTTCAACTGAACCAGGTTCTTATCCGTTCCGTCACCTTGCCTCCAACCATCAAGTCGGCTATAGAAAGCAAGTTAAAACAAGAACAAGAAGCTCTCGAATACGAATTCAAGCTTGACAAAGCAGCTCAAGAAGCAGAACGTCAACGCGTCGAAGCAGAAGGTAAAGCAAAGGCTAACAGCATCGTAAGCGCAAGTATCACCGACAAGATTCTCCGCGACAAAGGTATCGAAGCTACTTTGAAACTCGCAGAATCACCAAACTCAAAGGTCGTTATCATCGGCGGCAGCGACGGAATGCCTATCATACTTGGCGACGTAAAATAAACTTCAGAACTATAAAACTCTAGGACCTTGTAAAATTCTAAAGTTTTAGAATTCTAGAATTAGGATTTAGGACTAGGACAAAAAACGACTCCTAACTCCTAACTCCTAACTCCTAACTCCTAACTCCTAACTCCTAATTCCTAACTAAAAAGATTATGGCAAAAGAAAAAACACAAAATAAAGTACACATTAAAAACAGAAGAGTATCTTTTGAATATTTTGTCATTGATACTTACATGGCTGGCATTGTGCTTACTGGCACCGAAATAAAAAGTATCAGAGATGGTAAAGCAAGTCTTGCTGATTCCTACTGCACATTCAAGAACGGAGAGCTCTTCGTACTCGGAATGCACATTGCAGAATATGCTCTCGGAACATACAACAACCATGATCCAAAACGTGAAAGAAAACTTCTCCTCACCAGAAGAGAACTCAACAAACTGAAAACCAAATCAAACGAAAAAGGATTTACTATAGTTCCTACAGATTTGTTTATCAACGACAAAGGTCTAGCAAAAGTCAACATCGCTCTTGCTAAAGGTAAACACTTCTACGACAAACGCGACAACCTTAAAGACAAAGACAATAAGAAAGAAATAGAAAGAGCAAAATATAAATACGATTAATTATGAAAAAGACACATCTAATACTGCTAACTATACTAAGCATATTCACTACATTAAATATTAATGCACAAACTACTACCAAAGACAAAATCAATTGGATGAGTTTTGAAGAAGCTGTAAAACTCAACGAAACGAAACCTAAAAAAATCTTCATCGACGTATTTACCGACTGGTGCGGATGGTGCACTAAAATGGATCAGACAACCTTCATAGACAAAGACGTTGTCGCTTACATGAATGAGAATTTCTATGCCGTTAAATTCAATGCAGAGCAAGCAGAACCTATTGAATTCAGCGGACATACATTCACAAATAAAAACCCTAACGGAGCAAGGAAAGGAACTCATGAACTGGCACAAGCCTTATTACAAGGTAAGATGTCTTATCCTTCTTATGTATTCATGAATGAAAACAACCAGCTCATCACAGTCGTTCCAGGATATATAGAAGCCTATAATTTCTTGTATATCTTAAAATACATAGGTTCTGACGCTTTCAAAACTCAAAGTTGGGAAGAATATTTCAAGAGAGTACAATAAATCATTAAGACTCAACGTAATTTCACATATAGCAAATAGTCATGTACAAGTATATCAGCATATTAGTCATAGCCTTATTCATAGGCTTTGCATCGTGTAACAAACCGCCTAAATTCAGTGACGACAGTTCCTTGAAAGTTGCGTTCTCTACCGACACCGTAACATTCGACACTGTGTTTACGACAATAGGTTCTTCTACACGACAACTTATGATATACAATAATAACGACGAAAACTTAAAGATAAGTTCCATTCGTTTGGCTGACGGAAACCAATCACAATTCAGTATCAATGTCGATGGTCAATCTGGATATAATTTTTCAGATATAGAAATATATGCAAAAGACAGCGTCTTTGTCTTCGTGAGAGTGACTGTAAATCCTAATGACCAAAACACACCTTTCTTTGTTGAAGACAAGATTATTTTCGAAACAAACAACAACGAACAAAGCGTACTTCTTACTGCATACGGACAGAACGCAAATTATATCATTGCAAATCAAGAAATTAAAGGTTTCCCTAAATTTAAGATAATAGCAGATAGCCTTCAAGAAGTTCATTGGACTGCAGAAAAGCCATACGTCATTTATGGCTATGCATTAATCAATTCATACGGAACCTTGGTGATAGAACCAGGAACACAAATCCACTTCCATAGCGGTGGTGGACTTTGGGCATACAGCGAAGGACAGCTACGCGTAGAAGGAACACCAGAAAATCCTGTTGTGTTCCAAGGAGACAGACTCGAAGACTTCTATGCCGATGAACCTGGACAATGGGACAGAATCTGGCTGATGGAAGCTCGTGAAGGTCACGGACATTCAATAAGACATGCTATTATAAAAAATGGCTTCATCGGAATTCAGGCACAATGTTTCCAAAAAGCCAACAGAGCTTTTTTAGACATTCATAACACTATCATCGACAATCACACAGGTATCGGTATTTATACTAACTTATACAATCTCAGAGCTTCGAACTTTGTAGTCTCAAACTGCGGCAATTACGCTGTAGCACTCACTGGCGGTGGACAATATATCTTCGACCAAGGAACGATAGCTAATTATTGGAACAAGTCCACAAGGACTACTCCTTCCCTATTCTTTAATAATGCTTATCAGAATCCTTTCGATGGTAATCTTTATGCGTATGACTTCATTTTCGAAATGAACAACTGTATAATGTATGGAAATCAAGAAGAAGAGTTTAATACCGAATTCTCACCAGGTCCTGATACAACATACATTTTCAACAATAGCATAATCAAGACAAAAAGAGAGGATAACGATACAAACTATATCGAATGTCTATTTAACACAGACCCTAAATTTGTCAATAAAGCATTCGACTATCACCTCGACTCACTATCCCCTGCAATAGGAATCGGCAATCCAAAGTATTCTACAGGAGTGTTACAATATGATTTAGATGGAGTTGCAAGAGGAAACAAACCAGACGCAGGTGCTTATCAATATGTACCTATCGTTGAAGAGTAGTAGAATAAATACGTTTATTTCCAAGCATATCGGTCACAATAACTTCTAAGGTATTGTGACCTTTTTTTATATGATTGTCAATCTGATAAATCAACAAATTATTCTTAGCGTCATATTCAGCCAAGACCCATTCGTCATTCACCAACATCTCATATTTATCTATGCCAGACTCCTTGTCTTCTATCTCCAATCTCAGCGACCAGTTATCAGTTATAAGACCTCCACTTTTGAAATTAAGAGGTTTAACAGTTGGCTTGATATCATCTTTTGCAATAAGATAAGTTCCTAAAACATTTGTCTGTGCTTCGATAAAATCATCATTATATTTATTTCCTAAATAAGATAATTTACCATCTTTATCTACTGAAGCCACATATAATAATGTATCATCAACGAATTCTTCAGCAACTTTCATACGAATTTTGATTTTCTTATGCAAAGGAATATCCTCGCTACCAAGTCGATAAGCATAATCCGAAAAAATATTTTGAATAGTATCAATTTTAGAAACACTTAATGTCACATCACGATAAAAAACATTCTTAGGAATATGAGTCTCAAATCCGTTTAATTTGATGTCGCAAGATTTTCCGTCGAAAATCTTATACGATGAATTTGAAAGAATATTATTCTGTTCAATTTCAGGAGATTCCTCTCCTATCAAAGTAAATGGCAAGATAGAAACATTATTGTTATAATCTTTAACCACATACTTCATTTTCAAAGTATCGCCATGATTTACAGTTACAGTTCCATCTTTCACATCGTAAACACTTAGTTTATTAAACTCATCAATTTCAGTTCTGATGAAACGTTCCTTATTTTTTATGTAATAAGAATAATCTATCAAACTATTGATATAACGAGTTTCAGAATAAGAATATTTATACGATGTAATACTGAAAATCAATTTTTCATCAGCAAACAATTCGATAGAATAAGGACCGTTTTTGTTGTTAGAGCCATCAGCCTGATCGAAGACATTTATTCCAAAAGCTATATCACCACCAACTTCAAACTGCAGATCTTCAATAGAATATGTATAAAGAGGAAAAGTAGAACCATTAACGATTGAATTTTCAAGAGGATAAATTGCAAGACCTTTTATGCAAGGTTTAATATTATCTTTGATTTTCAATCCGAAGAAAAGAGGATTCACTGGCTCCTGCGTATCTGTATAACGAATCTCATAATGAAGGTGCGGACCGCCAGAGCCACCGCTATTTCCAGTAAAACCTAGAAAATCACCACGTTTGACAGGAAATACATCTTCTTCTAAAAGTATGTTTTGAGAAAACGACTTATTTTCATATTGTTTCATTTTAACATACTCGCCAATCTTTTTATTAAACTTTGAAAGATGAGCGTAAACCGATGTAAAACCATCATCATGGGTTATATACAAGACTTTTCCATAGCCAAAAGGAGAAACACCTATTCTGCTCACATAACCGTCAGCAACGGCAAAAACCTCCTTACCTTCAACACCTTGGGTACGGATATCAACGCCAGCATGAAAGGCATTAGTCCTTATTTCCGCAAAAGTGGCAGAGAGATAAACTGGTATTTTCACTGGATTTGGATACTGTGGGAAGAACTCTGTTTGCGAATACAAGCAACTACATAATAATAAAAAGAATATCAATATCTTAACTTTCATATTTATATCTATATTAAAAAAGAGATTGTTTCTACAAATTTAATAAATAATTCTCTTTATTTCTTGAACCAAACCACTTAATTTTTGTATCTTTGCATATATAGAAAATTATTATTTAGAGACTAAAATAAAGTGACCATCAGCAAGTTATATTATACATGATGAAAAAGAAAATAATTTTTATTATCAATCCTATTTCAGGACACCATAACAAGAATAATTTTCCAAATCTTGTTGAAAAACATATTGACAAGAATCAGTATGAATATAGCATTGTCTTCACAGAGTACGCAGGTCATGCTACAGAGCTGACAATGAAAGCAATAGAAGATGATTTCGACTATATTGCAGCTGTAGGAGGCGACGGCACCATCAACGAAGTCGCGAAATGTCTTATCGGGAAAAGACAGATTTTAGTCATTGTTCCTTTAGGTTCTGGCAATGGTCTTGCTCGACACCTTGAGCTTCCTTTCAAGCCAGAACGTCTTATAAAAGAAGTCATTAACAAAGGTAAAGTTTATAAAATAGACACTGCTATCATGAACGACATTCCATTCATCAGCATTGCTGGAATTGGGTTTGATGCATTAATCGCCGATTATTTCGCAAAAGATGAAAACCGAGGATTTATGACATATGCGAAGTTGATTACAGAAAAATATCCTAACTATAGACAAAAAGAATATACACTTATACTCGATGACGAAAAAACAATAGAATGCAAGCCATTCTTCGTAACTTTCGCTAACTCAAGCCAATTCGGTTATAATGCTGAAATATCACCAAAAGCCAGCGTACAAGACGGACTGATTGACGTTTGTATATTTAAGAAACCAAACATTTTAGAAGTACCAATCGTAGCTACATATTTCTTGGCAAAGCAAATTGACAAAAGCTATTTCATCGATATTTATAAAGCCAAGAAAATAAAAGTAACACGTAAAGTAGCAGAAGTCGCCAACATTGACGGCGAAGCTGTTGAAATGAGTAAAGATATAACAGTAGAAATAATTCCATTAAGTCTCAACATTTTATTAAACAGTTGATTATGTTCGGCAAATACATTTCATTCATTGAAAATTTATTATCCAAAATCGGATTAAATGAAAATGTAACTACTTACATTTCGGAAGTTATCAGTTTAATAACATTGATTATAATCACACTTGTTTTATATCATGCTGTATTCTATGCAATAAGAAAGACTATATATATATTTATTGAAAGAAGCGAAAGTAAAAGAGACGATATATTGATTAAAAACAAAGTTTTCAAACGCTTATGTCTTCTCGTTCCTGCTTACTTGATACGTTTTAACATAGAAGCTGCAGTCCCATCATTTCCAGTACTTTCATCAACGATAATATTATTCACAAAGATATACGAAGTATTTGTTTACAGCAGAGTTATCGACGCTATACTTTCCACTCTCAACGACATCTACGACACTTACGAAATTTCTAAAAGCAAACCGATAAAAGGTTTCATACAAGTATTGAAAACTATCATATATATAGTATGCTTCTTGCTGATTATCGCCATTTTAACTAACAAAGAACTTTCAAATATCTTAATCGGATTAGGAACTCTTTCTGCAGTATTGATGTTGGTTTTCAAAGATCCTATCTTAGGTTTTGTTGGAGGTCTGCAACTAACAATCAACGATATGCTTCGTATAGGAGACTGGATTGTGATGGAGAAAAGCAAAGCCGACGGCGAAGTTTTGGAAATTGGATTGACAACAGTCAAAGTTCAGAATTGGGATATGACAATCACTACAATTCCAACATACTCATTAATTTCTGATTCTTTTACCAACTGGCGAGGAATGGTAAATTCTGGAGGCAGACGTATAGCACGTTCCTTTGTCATTGATATTGACACAGTTAAATTCTGTACCCCAGAAATGCTCGAACGCTTCAAGAAGTATCAGTTAGTATCACAATATATTATTGACAAGGAAAAGGAAATAGAAGAATATAACAAAGCTAACAATATAGATGACAGCAACTTAGTCAATGGCAGACGCCAAACCAACCTCGGTATTTTCAGAGCTTATCTGAACTCATATCTGGCAAACTGTCCTTATGTCAACAAAGACATGACATTCATGGTCAGACAGTTATCACCTACCGAGACAGGTGTGCCTATTCAGATTTACGCTTTCAGCTCTAACAAAGCATGGGTTTCATACGAAAACATCCAAAGCGACATCTTCGACCATGTATTCGCTGTCGTTACAATGTTCGACCTGAAGATCTATCAAAAACCTTCTAGCAACAGCCTCGCTGTTTTACCAGAAATCTTAGAATAAATCTCAGAATCTCAGAATCTCAAAATCTCAGAATCTCAAAATCTCAGAATCTCAGAATCTCAGAATCTCAGAATTTATTTTTAAAAGTTTTTAAGTTTTTGAAATTTTGAGTTTTTGAGTTTTAATCCTAAGAAAGTCTCTCTATAAGTGCATCGCGATAGCTTGCTCCTACTGGAATTTTATTACCAGCAACAGTAACGTTCACTTTATCAATATCTTCAATATTTCTTATTGAGACAATGAACGACTTATGAGTACGAATAAATTTATCTTTAGGAAGTGTATCTTCGAGATTTTTCAATGAATATAATGCAGTGATACGTTTTGTCTTGGTGTGAAATGTAACATATTCATGCTGACCTTCAATGTAAAGCAAGTCTTCAAAATTGACTTTATACAACTTATAGTCGGCTTTCACCATTATATAATCATTAGATGTTTCACTCTGATTTCCAGACGATTTATAGCTGACAGCCTTGTTTATTGCCTGTACAAATCTTGCGTAGTCAAATGGTTTCAGGAGATAATCGACAACACCTAAAGAGAAAGCATCGACAGCATATTCAGAATAAGCTGTGGTGAGGATGACTGCTGATTTGTTATTGTTATAAAGTTTTAACATTTCCATACCAGAGATGTCTGGCATTTGAATATCAAGTAACAGAATATCGACTTGTTCCTTATTGAGCACCTCCATTGCTTGAGTAGCGTCGGCGCAGGTATCTACAAGATTAAGATAATCAATCTTTGACACATATTCTGTCAAAAGTTTTCTTGCAAGAAATTCATCATCAACGATAAGAACATTATACATCCTTTTCATTAAACCTATCTCCTATTTTTATTGTTACCACATATTTATTATCCTCTTGCACAGCGTCAAAATAATAATTGTCACCATAATACAAACCCAATCTTTTTCTCACGTTCTCCAACCCTATACCCGACTGAGGTTTCTTGCTAGAATCTGCTATCGACAACGACATTCCTTTGATAGAATTACGCGCAATAAACACCAAATCATTTTTTTCCTGAATGAGATAAAAATGAACGAAGCCATTAGGATCGGAAACCAACCTACTGTGTTTGAAGCTGTTTTCCACCAAAGGCTGAAGTATCATAGGCGGAATCTTAAAATCGTTGTTATCTATTTTCTTCTCAAAGATGACATTTGATTTGTTTTCCATACTCATCTTTTGAAAATCAATAAATGCATCTATATATTTGATTTCCTTCTCCAAAGATATCATATCGACCTGGCAATCGACCATGACGTAGCGCAGCATATCCGACAATTTCAAGACACTCTGCGGAGCGTTGTCGTCTTTGGTATATACAAGAGAATATATGTTATTCAAGGCGTTAAACAAAAAATGAGGTGTCATCTGCGATTTAAGAAGTCGCAGCTCCATATCAAGTTTCTCGCTCTTTAGTTCATTCTTAATCCTTTGACTTTCTTTTTCAGTATTTTGTATCACAGAAATAACAGAAATAGCTACTGTTGCTGTAAAAAGCACAACACGTATAGTTGTCGGAATAAAGAATGCCTGTGCTCCTTCCAAGTCTGGAGGTGTCATCGACAGATGCTTACTCATGATTATCAGCATAAACGACTCAAGATAAGTTGTCAACACTGACATCGCGATAATTACCAAGAAATTAATTAAGTAGAATAATGTGTGATAACCTCTCTGCAATAATTTCACGATATATTTCGATTCAATATCGCTGGTAAACCAAAGGCATATAGTTATGAATGAGGCATGTAAAAATGACATCTTCCAGTTAGACCAAAACGAAAGGAAGAAAAACAAGAACACTGCAGACCAAGTCGTTAGAATCTTGGACTTATTCTTAAAAAAAGCAAAAATCTTGTTATCCATTTTCATCATGCAAAAAATTTACGACAAAAATAAGACATCTTGTTATGCCTTTAAAAAAAAATCAACAAATCATTGTAAAAATTCAATGTCCTTAATATCTGTTTCCGCGGAATATGACAAGGAAAGTCACCAACACAGTGTATATCTCCAGACGACCGATGAGCATCAAGAATGACATTGTCCATTTTCCCATATCTGACAATTCTGAGAACGAAGCAGATGGGCCTGTGCTTCCTATTCCAGGACCGCTATTGCCAAGGGCAGAGATACAGTTAAACATACTCTCTTCCAGATTACTTCCGCTTATGATAAACAACAAGACTCCGAGCACATATAATAACATAAATATTATCAAGAAGTTAACGACTCTTCTTGTCTTGTCGTCATCAATAACCTCATTAGAAACCTTCACGCTGAACAAGGCATTAGGATGAAGCAAGCGTCTGAAAATATTATTGATTGATTTTATTGAGATAACCTCACGTATGATTTTAATACCGCCACTTGTAGAACCTGCACAAGCACCGCTGGCCATCATGATGAAAGTCGGTATCAAGAACAGACCGCCCCACAAATCGTAATCGAAGTTTGTCGCTTGGAAACATGTCGAGGTGATGATGGAAGTCACATGGAACAAAGATGTTCTAAACCTATTTTCAAACCCTACAGGATAAGAATGTTCCTGAGTTAAGACAGTATCAAGTCTTGGAGCGAAGTAGAACAAAGCAATGAATATCGATGTCAAAAGAATGACCGCGCCTAGATACCAACGCAGCTCCTCATTCTCTCTGAAGAGTTTACCTTGTCCTGTGAAAAGAAAATAATATAATGAGAAGTTGATACCCGAAGCGAACATAAATACCGAAGCCACATACTCTATATAAGGAGAGTTGAAGTAGCTAATGCTTGCCTGGTGAGTGCTGAAACCGCCACTCGACATCGTTGTCATTGCATGGCATATAGCATCGAAAGTATTCATCGGTCCCAGCCAGTACATAAAGCCACACAATATCGTTAAAATGATATAAATACCAAGAAGCTTACGAGCCGTCATCATCATCTTGGGATGAAGTTTCTTAACGCCGATTCCAGACATCTCTGCCGAGAACATCATGACTTTGTTAGAAGAACGATTCAAGGCAGGCATAATGGCAAGGAACAACACAATGATACCCAAGCCTCCGAGCCATTGCATTATGCTTCTCCAGAACAATATTCCATGTGGCTGCTCGTCGATGTTATTCAAAAGCGTTGAGCCTGTGGTGGTAAATCCCGACATTGCTTCGAAGAAAGCGTCGGTGACAGTGCTAACCGTTCCATTGAGTAGGAAAGGCAACATTCCAAACAAAGCAAACACAACCCAAGTTAAAGTAACTATAATGAAAGAGTCCTTAACTTCAAAGTTCTCGATTTCATGTTTACCTTGTCCCGACTTCCTTCCCGCTGAAATCAGTATGAATCCGGATATTGCTGTGAGTATTGTTGAGACCGTCAATGCCAAGACATCACCATCGCCGCATCTGTAGAAATAGAATAATGCGACCAAAGATGCCACCAGCATAAAAGCTGCCTCAAACAACAAAAACAAGCCAATAATCCTTACTTTCATCTATAAAATTTTTGAGCGGTAAAATTACAATTTTTTTTATTCTTTCAATATCTTGTTCTACTATTATTTTTAACTCCAAACGACACTCATTTCATTTAAACATTCCCTTAATTAATATGTTTAGAAAAAGCGTTTTATCGAACATATTTTCATGTTCATTGAGCTGTAAAAAAAACATGTTGAATTTGTAATATTTTTTATTGAAACGGGCTATTTTTTTAGTAATAAATTCAATAAAATTTCGTTCCTTTGCAAACTGAAAAAAACTCCATTTTATTTACAAAAATAACATCAAAAATATCTTATAAAATGTTAAAATTCAAACACTTATTATTCACTATCATTTTATGTGTCTCAGGCATGGCTTTGCATGCTCAAGAGAAGATTACGTTAAATGAGGCGATAGAGATTGCGTTATCGGAAAGTAACACGATTAAAATTGCCGACATGACAATCGAAAAGACAGGCTACGCAAAGAAAGGAGCCTATGCTGCTTTGTATCCAAACATCAGTGCAAATGGCAGTTATCAAAGAACTTTGAAGAAACAAGTCATGGCTATGGAGATGGCTGGACAAGCTATGGAAATCGAAGTCGGTATGAGCAACAACGTATCAGCAGGTATTACTGCAGCCATGCCTCTCGTCAACGCACAGCTCTGGCAAAGTCTTAAACTATCAGCTTTAGACGTTGAGTTAGCGGTAGAACAAGCTCGTTCTTCAAGAATCTCAATGGTGTCACAGGTGAAACAAGCTTTCTATTCTGTCCTTTTAGCAAAAGAAGCTTACAATGTTTACAAAGAAGTTTATGACAACGCTTTAAAGAATTTCGAAGATATCGAGAAAAAATATAATGTCGGCAAAGCATCTGAATTTGAATATTTAAGAGCTAAGGTTAACGTCAACAATGCAGAGCCAGAAGTGTTCAGTGCAGAAAACACAGTGACATTAGCTATATGGCAGCTCAAAGCTATCATGGGCATCGACCTCGCGACAGAACTCGACGTTGAAGGTTCTTTGTCAGATTATTCAAACGAAATGGTAGCTTCAATAGCATCTAGCGACAACGTCAGTTTCGAAAACAACACCAACTTATTGCAACTTCAATTGCAAGACGAGATGTTGAGCAGAACTATCAAGATGACCAAATTCCAATACATCCCTACCCTTTCAGCTCAGTTCTCTTACAACTACATGGCTTTAGGCAACACTTTCGACATGAACTGGAATCCATATTCTATGGTTGCATTAAGTCTTAACATCCCTATCTTCGACGGTTTCTCAAAACGCAATAACATCAGACAATATCAAAAGACACAAGATATTTTAAGACTTAACATCGAAGACGTTGAACGTAATTTGAACATCGCTTTGGAAAATTACCGCAACGAGATGAATACCAGCGTCAAGAGATATACCGCTGCTGAAGCTACATTAGAAATGGCACAGAAAAGCTACGACATCTCACAAAAGATGTATGAAGTAGGTAAGGCTACATTGGTTGAACTCAACGATGCACAGTTGGCATTGACACAGGCACAGCTCAATATGAACCAAGCCATTTTCCAATATATGACAAACAAGGCAGCCATCGATGAACTCATGGGTGTTGAATATGTAACAGAAGAAAACAAATAAGATAATCAATAAAATACAAAATAGAAAATGAGACGTTTTAATTCAATTTTAGTTCTTTCATCAGCTTTGATAATGGCTTCATGCAGCCCACAAGCAAACAAGCAAGCAACTACTGCAGTTGTCGTTGATGAAGCTCCAAAAGTAACAGTAACAAAAGTTTATGCTGAGAATGTTCTTCAGTTAAGCACTTATCCAACAACTGTTGAAGCTGAAGTCATCAACAACATCACTCCACAGTCAGCATCACGTATCAATGAGATTTTCGTTGAAATCGGCGATCACGTAAAAGCAGGACAAACACTTGCTACAATGGATGCTATCAACTTGGAAAAATTAAGACTTCAAATACAAAACGACTCTATCGAGTATGGTCGTACAAAAGAATTATATGAAATCGGCGCTGTATCACAAGCTAATTACGAAGCTATGACACTCACTTATGAAGTTTCAAAGAAGACATATTCTAACTTATTAGAAAACACAATCTTGACAAGCCCTATCTCTGGTATCGTCACAGCACGTAACTACGACGAAGGTGATATGTACGCAATGGCACAGCCTCTCTTCGTTGTACAAAACATCACTCCTGTCAAGATGTTAGTCAATATCAGCGAAAACAACTACTCAAAAGTCAAGAAAGGAATGGAAGTTGACATCGTCGCTGACGCTTTCCCTGGCGAGACATTCAAAGGTAAAGTCAACTTGGTTTACCCAACAATTGACGCTCGTTCACACACATTCCCTGTAGAAATCATCGTTGACAACAAAAATGAAAAATTACGTCCAGGTATGTTCGCTAGAGTAACAGTAAACTACGGAACAAACTACCGCGTCGTCGTTCCTGACAATGCAGTTCTCAAACAAGTCGGCGCTGACGACAAATATGTTTATGTCGTAAACGAAGACAATACTGTCACATACACTCCTGTTAAACTCGGTGTTAGAATGGGTGACAAATACGAAATCATCAGCGGCCTCGACGATGGCGCAACAATCGTAACAACAGGACAAACAAGACTTAAAAACAACATTAAAGTTGACATCGTAAAATAATATAAGAAATGAGTTTATACAGAACATCAGTAAATAAACCTGTCACAGTAGCTCTCATATTCATCACGGTAGCTATATTAGGTGTATTTTCTCTCACCAAATTGTCAACCAACCTCTTCCCTGACATGGGTGAAAATACCATCATCGTTGTGACATCATATTCAGGCGCAAGTGCCGCCGACATCGAGACTAACGTCACCAAGCCTTTGGAGAACTCTCTTAACAGTGTCAGCAACTTGAAACACATGTCATCGACATCAAAAGAGAATATCTCTGTCATCTCATTGGAATTCGAATACGGCATTGACATCAACGAAGCTACAAACGATGTCCGCGACAAGCTGGACATGGTGACACAAGCCCTTCCTGACGCTGTCAGCATCCCTACTATCTTCAAATTCAGTATGGAAGACATGCCTATCATGCTTATGTCTGCAACTGCTGAAGAGAGTTTGAACGGTCTCGACAAGATATTAGACGACAAGGTAGCTACACCATTGGCACGTGTCAACGGCGTTGGTACCATCTCTGTATCTGGTGCTCCAAAACGTGAAATCCAAGTTTATGTCGACCCTGATAAATTAGCAGCATACGGCATCACTGTAGAATCAATTTCTTCTACACTCGCATACGAAAACCGCAACACTCCTGCTGGTACAATCGACATCGGTTCTAACACATATTCTGTTCGTGTTGAAAAAGAATTCAAGTCGGCAGAAGAAATGCTCAACGTCATCGTTGGCACTTCAGCAACAGGCGCTCCTATATATTTAAAAGATGTAGCTACTGTTAACGACGGCGAACAAGAACGTCTCCAGAAAGTTTTCAGCAACGGCCAACAAGGTGCTATGCTGACAATCCAAAAACAGACAGACGCTAACACTGTTCAAGTTATCAAAGGCATAAAGAAAGAACTCAAGAAGATACAGAAAGACCTTCCTTCTGACGTTCAGCTCAACATCATCATCGACGGTTCAACAAACATCATCGATACTATCAACTCATTGAAAGACACTATTATGATTACCTTCTTGGTTGTTATGGCTGTCGTATTTATCTTCTTGGGAAGATGGAGAGCTACTGTCATCATCGTGCTTTCAATCCCTATCTCATTGGTTGCTTCTGTGATATATCTCTTCGCTACAGGCAACACATTGAACATCATCTCTATGAGTGCTTTGACAATCGCTATCGGTATGGTTGTTGACGACGCTATCGTTGTTTTGGAAAACATCGCCTCACATATCGACCGCGGCGCAAAACCAAAAGAAGCTGCTGTTCACGCCACACAAGAAGTTTCTATCTCTGTTATCGCTTCAACATTGACAATGCTCGCAGTGTTCTTGCCTTTGACAATGGTCGACGGTATCATCGGTATCTTCTTCAAACAATTAGGCTGGATTGTAAGTATCATCATGATTGTTTCTACATCAGCTGCTTTGACACTCGTTCCTATGATGTGTTCAAGAATGTTGAAACAAAACCCAAGAACACACAAATGGCATGCGATATTATTCACACCTATTAATAAAGCTCTCGACGCACTCAGCCGCGGCTACGGACGTCTCATTGCTTGGGCTGTTACACATCGTAAATCTGTTGTGTTCATCGCTTTGGTTATATTCATCGCTACCATAGCATATACAGTTCCAAACATGAAGACTGAGTTCCTTCCTTCTATGGACCAAGGCCGTCTCTCTATCAGCATCGAACTTCCTGTAGGTACAGGTGAAAACATTACTGGCCAGCTTGCAAAAGAATTGCACGACAAGTATAAAGCTGAGATTCCTGAAATCAAAATGCTTAACTATAACTATGGTGTAGCTGACGAAGACAATGCTTTCGCTTCTATGAACAACAACGGTACTCACATCATCTCGATGAATGCCGACTTGGGAAGAAAGACAGAACGTAGCAGAAGCACACAAGAAATAGCCGAATATATTCGTGAAGACCTCAGAGCTAACCCTATCATCAAAAAATACAATGTAGGTACCGGTATGGGTATGGGCGGTGCAGCTTCAGTAAAACTCGAAATCTACGGTTACGACTTCAACAACTCAGACAAAATCGCTAACGCTCTTAGAGATAGCCTCATCAATACACCACAATTCTCACAGGTCATCGTAAGCCGTGACGAATATACACCAGAATATTATGTCGACTTCGACCGTGAGAAATTAAAGCTCAACGGCATCGACATCACCACGGCATCAACAATGGTTAGAAACCGTATCAATGGTTCTGTGATGACATTCTTCCGCGAAGACGGTGACGAATACAACATCCGCGTCCGTTACGCTCCAGAATTCCGTCAAGGTATCGAAGACATCGAAAACATCATACTCTACGGTTCACAAGGTCAAAGCATCAGAGTCAAAGACGTCGCTAAGGTCGTTGAAGGTATGACACCTCCAAAAATCGAACGTAAAGACCGTGAACGTGTTGTAACAATCACAGGTATCCTTGCAACAGGATATGCTTTGAGTGAAGGCGTTGAAGTAGCACAAGAATTCATCGAGAAAGCTGAGATTCCAACAGAATTTATGGTTAAAATCGGTGGTGACTACGAAAACCAACAAGAATCATTCTCAGGATTGTTCTTATTGTTAGGCTTAATCATCATCTTGGTTTACGTCGTGATGGCATCACAGTTTGAGTCATTGCTCGACCCATTCGTCATCATGTTCTCTGTTCCATTCGCTATCACCGGCGTTCTCATCGGTTTGGCTGTTCATGATATGGCATTAGGCGTTATGGCCTTGATCGGCATCTTGATTCTCGTTGGTATCGTTGTTAAGAACGGTATCGTTCTCATCGACTACGCTATTTTGTGTCACGACAGAGGCATGGATATCAACACTGCAGTTATTACAGCATCTAAACAACGTTTGCGTCCTATCTTGATGACAACATTGACAACAGTTCTCGGTATGGTTCCTATGGCACTCGGCACTGGCGAAGGCGCTGAGATGTGGAACGGCTTAGGTATCACAGTAGCATGGGGTCTCTCAATTTCAACATTGATTACCCTCGTCCTCATCCCTACCCTCTACGCCGCTTTCGTTTCTAGAAGAGATAGACGTAAAGGAAGAAATGCTGTTAAATTAAACGATGAAAATTAAAAAAGGAGATTATCATGACAGGTATATTCATAGCTTATAACCAAGCATATTATATGGAGATAGTTGAGCTGTTAGAGAAAAACTACAGCAAAGGATTCACCAGATGGAATGAAATCAGCGGACGTGGCAGCCGTGGCGGCGAACCTCATATGGGAAGTCACACATGGCCTACTTTCAACGACGCCATCCTCACTTTCGTTGAAGACGAATTCGTTGACAACATCCTTAATGATTTGCACGAACTCGACACCAAGACTGAAGAACTCGGCATCAGAGCCTTCAGCTGGAAAATAGAAAAGAGCATTTGAGAAACTCAAAATCTCAGAATCTCAAAAATTCAAAAATTCAAAACCTCAGAACTTTGCAGTTCTGAGGTTTTTTTTGAACTCTGAACTATGAACTCTGAACTATGAACTATGAACCCTCAGTTACTCAATTCCTAACTCCTAACTCCTAACTAAAAAAACTTGTAGTCTTGTAGTCATGTTGACTTGTAGTCTTTTTTCTTATCTTTGTACTTATGAAAAATCACCGTCAATATGAGAAACGCGTGAAGCAAAACGCGATAATAATATTCCTCCTAGCAGCATCGCTATGCGGCGGCATGATTTACTATATCATAAACGCAAAACAATCTATCGACAAACAAAGAGAAGTAATAAAAAAGAACGAAGAAGTGCTAAGCCTCACAAACAGCTTCATCGAGAAAATCAACAAGGCTCAGTCTTACGCTAACTTATACACACTTTCTGGCAATGCCAAACATCTTGATAATTTCCATATCATAACGTCTGAAATTCCTCAACTGAAAAATTCTATAACAAATCTCTGTGACGAGGATTTCAATTCGAAGACATTAAACGACATCATCTTACTTCTCCAGAAGAAAGAAGAAACAATAGAAGCTATCAGCGAACAGCTGAACGCCTTCAACCCTTTTCTGGAAATATATTCTATCATCAACAACTACCAGCATATCCAAAACAACACAACAGTCAGCAAGACCATACAAGATACCATAATCTATAAATCTGAAAAGAAAAATTTCTTCAAACGTCTCAGCGAGGTGTTCTATCCAGATAACTCATTAGACAGCATCGTACTGCTATCTCAAACAACTATCGACACCATATCTGTAAACGATGACGCCACAGAACTTCTGCTGAATGAGTTACAAATCACTACAGAAAAAGGCAGAAAAAATTACATCAAACAGATTGAGACATTCGAAAGAAAATACAACAACCTGACTCTCGCTGACCAGGAAATAACAAAAGAAATATCAGATTTGTTAATAAATCTTCACAAATACACATTAAACTCTGTCATCAAAGAAATACAGAAAAGCGAGATTATCATCAACAGAAATATCAACGTCTCTATACTCATAGCGGGCATTGCATTACTAACAATATTGACTTTCATCTTCTTTATTTTCTATGACATAAAGAAAGTCATCATCGCACGCAAAGCTACCGAAGAAGCAAAGAAACGCACTGAAGAAATAATGGAAAGCCGTCATAAGCTGCTGCTTTCCGTATCTCACGACATCAAGTCTCCCCTATCTTCAATATTGGGTTATCTCGAACTTATGGGAATGGATTCTAACAACAAAGAAGAAAAACGCAAGATCACTTCGATGAAAAACTCTGCTGACCACATTCTTTCTTTGTTAACAAATCTTTTGAATTTCTCAAAATTAGACCAAGGCAAGGAAAGCCTCATAACTTCCGAATTCAACATCAGCGAATTATGCGATGAACTCTGTGAGATGTTCGCGCCTCTCGCTAAAAACAAACAGCTTACTTTCGTTTATAAAAAAGATATTAACGACAATGTCTTCGTTAAGTCGGATGCCTTGAAGATAAAACAGATTCTTAGCAATATCTTGTCCAATGCAATAAAATACACAATCAACGGCAAGGTGCATTTCATCGTAAGCAAGGATGAAAACTGCATGATATTCAACATCACCGACGAAGGCATCGGCATTCCTCAAGATAAACTGGAAGAAATCTTCAAGCCATTCTCTCGCATCGACAATAACGAAAGCCTTATTGAAGGCAGCGGCTTCGGTCTCTTCGTCGTGAAAGGTCTCATCGACTTGCTTAACGGAAAAATAAATATAAATTCTGAAGTCGGAAAAGGCTCAAGCTTCACCATTAAAATTCCTGTTGAGTTTATAGAGATAAAAGAGATAAAAGAAGAAAACATTGATATCAATGAACTTAAATTAGGACTTAAGTTAAATGCCCTGGTCGTTGACGATGACAAGACTTTATTGACAGTCATAGAGTCGATGTTAAACAAACTTGATATCAAATGCGACAAATGTCAATCTTCCATAGAATTCGAGAATGCGTTAAAAAACATTAACTATTACGACTTGATTCTCACCGACAGAGAGATGGGCGCATTCAGCGGACTCGATGTGTTAAAAAAAGTTAAGGAAATAAATAAAGATAAAAAGGTCGTCTTGATGACCGCACGTTCAGAATACAACAAAGACATCGCAATTGAAAAAGGCTTTGACGATTATTTAAGAAAACCATTTTCTATAAGAGAATTAGCGGCTTTGCTTGATACAAATTTTCATTCTGAGACAAAGAATAATTCAAGATATCAAAACGACTTCCCCGACTTGTGTTCTATGTTTGACAATGACGATGACATCACTGAAATTTTGAACACATTTGTTGCAAGTACTGCAAATAATATCGTTAATTTCAATGAAATAATAAACGACGACAATTTCACCGAAGCCGTAAGATTATGTCACAAAATGCGACCTATGTTTGTTCAGCTCAACCAAAATGAATGTGCCGATTTTCTATTGAAAATGGATATGTTGAGAGGCAAAGACGAAAGTTCTTTCCCAGAATGGAAAGAAAAATCTATCGAGTTTATGAATAAAGTCGATGATTTGATTTCGTATTTGTATGAAAAATACGGCATAGAATAATTACAATTCTATACCATACAAATGCATCTTATTATACAATGTCTTTCTGTCGATTTGCAGAAGTTTAGCAGCTACAGTCTTGTTGCCGCGAGCCTGATTCAATGCAGCAATAATCTGTTCCTTTTCATTAGCCTTATTGTTCAAACTCAAATCACGGTTCTCGGATTCCTGCTGCTCTGTTTTTACGACTATCTGACTTTTATTATCTTTAGGAAAATCAGGGAGGTTTTCTTTTCTCAAGACATTATCTTTTGTAAACAATACCGAACGACGAATCACATTACGTAACTCGCGAAGGTTACCGTTCCAAGTCTGTTGTTTCAAAATATCAAGAGCGTCGTCAGAAATAGAGTCTACATCTTTACCCAGCTCTTCGTTTGCCTGACTTATAAAATGATAGCAGAACTCTTCTAGGTCTTCTATTCTCTCACGAAGCGGCGGCACGCTGACGGAAAACTCATTGATACGATGATACAAATCCTGACGGAATCTGCCCTCTTCTATAGCTTTCTCTAAATCTTCGTTGGTAGCTGCGATAATTCTCACATCCACTTTTATGTCTGTAGCCGAGCCTACAGGACGGACCTTATGTTCCTGCAAAGCTCTGAGGAGCTGCTTCTGCACCTCGTATGAGAGGTTACCCACTTCGTCTAGGAATACTGTTCCTCCATTAGCTTCAACGAATACACCGGTCTTGTCTGATACCGCTGACGTGAAAGAACCTTTTTTATGACCGAACAATTCAGAAGGTGCCAGTTCCATAGAGAGACTGCCGCAGTCGACAGCTACAAAAGGTTCAGATTTTCTGTTGCTATTCTCGTGTATCATACGAGCTATATATTCTTTTCCGGTGCCGCTCTCACCGAGGATGAGAACAGACATCTTTGTCGGTGCAACCAAGTCGATATGAGAATAAAGACGCTGCATTACAGAGCTGCTGCCTTTTACTACTTTATTTGCAGATTGTTTCTGTTTGTTTTTTGGTTTGTTGTCATCCACTTTGACATTCGCTTCGACAGGTGTAGCCATAGCTATTTCTATTTTCTGCTGAAGTATTGTAGGATTTATAGGTTTCTGCAGATAATCTGAAGCTCCCAGTTTCATTGCCAGCACGGCTGTCTGCACATCAGAATAACTAGTCATTATAATTAAAGGAGTCATAATGTTATTTTCTCTTAGCCAGGTAAGGAAAATAATACCATCACCGTCAGGAAGTCTTAAATCACTAAGAATCAAATCGAATGTTGTATCGGCGAACTCCAACTTAGCTTGTTCCACTTTAGAGACCCATGTCGTCTCCCAAGAATTCTTGGTAAACCAAGTCTTGAGCATGGTTCCGAAAGCAACGTCATCTTCAAGTATTAAAATTCTCTTTTTCATTATCTGCAAATACTTATCGCAAATTTAGCGAATATTTCAAAGCGAAAGGAATTTATTACGATAAAAAAAGAAAGTCCGATATCTGGCGATACCGGACCTTTCCATAATATTGAAAACGAGCAGAAAAATTATTTGGTTACGACGACCAAATATTTTGTTACACTCCAGAATAATTCTGGATTTGTAATTTGTAATACTGATTGATTATCTTTTACAACGATTGTGTAAGATTCTGTTGGGTGAGCTGATAAAACTTTAGCTTTCTTTGTTGCGAAAACGATTTCTGAGAGTTCGCGTTTGTCAGCTTGTGTGAAAGCGTTAGCTGGAACTTCTTGTCTCAAGATATATTTTGAAGTCAAGATGCCATTAGCTTTTAATTCTTTTTTCTTAGCGCCGATGTAGTAAACTGTGTTCATAGCTGTGATTTGGTCAGCGATGATACGGCTTTGTTCATCTTTTTCAGCTGTAACTTTTGTAAGATCTTCGTTCAAGTTTGAAACTTGTGTGTTCAAACCAGCGATTTCTTGATCTTTTTGAGCGATTTGTTCTTGCATAGCAACGATTGTAGCTTCTTTTTCTTCTAATTGAGCTTGTAATTTCTTGATTGTGCTACGAAGTTGTGATCTATCTCTGTTTGATTTTTCGATAACATTTGACAATGAATCTAATCTTGCGCGATTGATTGCCATGTTTTCTTTAATCTGAATTAATTCTGAGTTAAGTTGATCTCTTTGTGTGTTGTTTTCTGCTTTGATTAACATCAAACCTTCTGCGTCGCGAATTGCACTAAGATTATTTTCAACATCGCTGATAATGCCGAGAGCTGCATTATATTCTTTTTCGATGTTTTGATTTTCAACAACAACAGCTTCTTTTTCAGCTAATAATTGTTGGTACTTCTTTGATTTCTCTACGCATGAGCTTAACATGAAAGCTACTAATGCTACTGACAAAATTGTTAAAGTTTTTTTCATTATTTTAAGTTTTAATTAAGTTAGTGTTCAATTCAATATTATTTAATCTAATTTCATACCAATTCAGGACAATTGACTTAAATATTTCAATTTATTGATAATCAAATTAGACTTTGCAAATTTAATAAATATTTTTCAAATATGCAACGTAGAATATTGTAGAATTTTTCTACATTTTTCCACAATGTGTAACCGTGTTATTTTCCACACTAACACTACTTAAAACCTCCTTTTTTTGTATATTTGTAAAAAAGTATTTCAAATGAATAAATCTATATTAAAACTAGCCATACCTAACATTATCAGCAATATAACCATTCCATTATTAGGTCTGGTCGATATGATTCTGATGGGGCATCTCGATTCTGCTATATATATTGGAGCGATAGCTTTAGGCGGAACAATCTTCAGTGTACTGTACTCTTTCTTCAGTTTTCTCCGCGCCGGAACAACAGGTTTCACTGCACAATCATTGGGAAACAACGACAACACCGAGACAATTTATTCACTATATCGCTCTGTTTGTATCGGCATACCTATTATAATATTGATATTGTCGCTTCAGATTCCAATAGCAAAAATCAGCAGTCTGCTCCTCGACGGAAGCAACGAAGTGAAAGAATTGGCGATAACATATTTCTACGTAAGAATATGGGCTGCTCCTGCCAACATCCTGCTCTACTGCCTTAACGGATGGTTCGTGGGAATGCAGAACACAAAAATCCCAATGTTCATCGCAATATTAATCAATGTGATGAATATCATCTTCAGCTTCATATTGGTAATATTATTCGAACAAAACGTAAAAGGCGTAGCATTGGGAACAGTAATAGCACAATACAGCGGTCTCACCTTGGCTATTATTCTCTTAATAAAAAATTACAGATCATACTTCGTCAAGATAGACAGCAAAATTCTATTCGACATAGAAAAAATGAAACGCTTCTTTAAAGTCAATCGCGACTTGATGATACGCAGTTTTCTCTTAATCATAAGCATCGCTTTCTTCACCAACCAATCAGCCAAATTAGGTAATAACATATTAGCCATCAATATGATATTACTGCAATCGTTCTACATCTTCTCTTATTTCACCGACGGATTCGCCTATGCTGGAGAAGCACTCGTCGGAAAATTCGTAGGCTCTAAGGACAAAGATAATCTTCAGAAAGTCATCAGGCTGCTTCTAATCTGGGGATTTTCCATAAGCATCCCTTTCTCAATACTTTACGCATTATTCCCAACAGAATTCGTTAAAATAATTTCAGACAACACAGAAATTTTAACAGAGATAAAACCTTATTACATATATATGATAATCATCCCATTGATAACATTCGCAGCGTTTATATGGGATGGTATATATATCGGCGCCACAGCATCCAAGGCTATCAGAAACACAATGATAATTTCAAGTATCTTTGTCTTTATCCCTTCATGGTACATCCTCATGCCTCGATTCGGCAATCACGGCTTATGGATTGCGTTTCTATTTTTCATGATAGCAAGAGGAGCTGCCATGAGCCTGATGTACAAGAAAAATATCGTTAACGTTGTTAAAAATAATTAATATGCATATACTGTCAAAATCTACATATATCAAAGGAGAGCAATGTCCAAAATCGCTTTACATGTACAAAAAACATCCGTATCTGCGCGACAAACTGAGCATTGAACAAAGAGCTAAGTTCAAGAGAGGAACCGATGTTGGCGTTCTGGCAAGGACATATTTTTCTGGTGGCATTAACATGACTCCATCGAATCCTAACCTCTTCGGAAAGATGTTCGAACAAACAATGCAGAACCTTAACGACCCAAATGTCAATGTTATGTATGAAGCTATCTTCATCTATAACGACACTCTCATCATGCTCGATATTCTTGTCCGCGACGGAGACAAATGGCGCGCCATAGAAGTGAAAAGCTCACTTTCACTAAGCGAGACTTACTACAAAGACGCTGCTCTTCAATATTATGTCTTAAACGGATGCAAAGTCCCTATCAGCGATATGCAGCTGATGTATATCAACGAGAATTACGTTAAAGACGGTGACATCGACATCAATAATCTCTTCGTCTTTAAATCTGTTAAAGAATATGCAGAACAACAGCTTGATGTCATCGACAAAAAAGTCAATGAGTTTAAAGACATTGTAAACCTAAGCAATGCGCCACGTATAAACATTGGCACACAATGTTTTACTCCATATAAATGCGAGTTCGTAGGACATTGCTGGAAAAAGGTCGAGAAAGACAGCTTTCTTCATACCAATGCGATGAACAACAACGAACTGTTCTCCTTATATAATAGTGGTGTTCAAGACAACAGAAGCTTCAAGAAATTGTTGGACCCCTTCTCTTTAGAAACGAGCCAAGTCGATGCATTGGAACAAGATACGTTTTATGTCAACTATAAGAAATTCTACGACTTAATCGGAAAGAGAACAGAATCTATTGCATTCCTTAACTTGTTGTTCTACAGACCAGCAGTACCAATTTTAGATGGTCACAAACCTTATCAGGAAATCATCCTAGCCTTTTCAATCTTATCTAACGAAAACGGCGAGACGATAGAATGGAATTGCCTCGACGATTATTCCAAGATGGAAGAAGGATTGAAAATATTGACAGAAGAACTGAAACGATATGAGAAAGTGGTTTACTTCTCAGCTCAAAACATCAACCTAATGATGCAGAGATATAACATCATTGAGTCAAAAGATGTCATGTTTAAAATCATCAATTTAAAAGATGTCTTGAAAAATTCAGATTTCTTCAACAGCAGGACAAAATACGATTTCTCGTTAAAAACAATCTACGAAGGTTTGTTCCCTGAAGAAAAAATGTTCGAGCATAGCAGAATCATTCTTAATGCCACAAGCGACAATGAATTAGAAAGAATTTTAGTCGGTCAAGACATGGAAGACGAGAATAGATATCTTCAAAAAACGTATAAATTCTTACTAAAATAAATTTATCAACATTTATTCAACATGCTATTTTTTGTTGTAATTTTGAAGCATGAATAACGACAATACAAATTATACAAAAGCTACGTTCAACAGAACAAAAGCAACCAATATTCCAAGTGAGATTTTAGCAAATCAAGGCAGGGTTCCACCTCAAGCTATTGATTTGGAAGAAGTAGTTTTAGGAGCTATGATGCTCGAAAAAGGAGCTGTCAATGCTGTCATCGACATGCTAACACCTGACGTCTTCTACAAAGAATCACACAAATTGATTTTCACTGCTATAAAAGACTTATTCGGAAAGTCAGAACCTATTGACATCCTCACTGTCACAAACCAGTTAAAAAGTTCTGGCAATTTAGAAGTCGTTGGCGGTCCTTATTACATCTCACAGTTGACAAACCGTGTCGTGAGTTCTGCTAACATAGAATATCACGCTCGTATTATTTTACAGAAATACATCCAGCGTCAGCTCATCGTGATTTCATCAGAAATCATCAAAGACGCTTATGAAGATACAACCGACATTTTCGACTTGCTCGACAGAGCCGAGAACAAATTATTCCAAATCAGCGAGAACAACTTAAAGAAGAACCACGACCAGATGCCTGACTTGGTCAGTATGGCGATTTCGGATATCGAAAAAGCTCGTAATAATGGCGAGACTTTAAGAGGCGTTCCTTCAGGTTATACCGAGTTAGACCGCATCACACAAGGATGGCAGAAATCAGACCTTATCATCTTGGCTGCTCGTCCTAGTATGGGTAAGACAGCTTTCGCGCTCAACCTCGCACGCAACGCAGCAGTCGATTTCAACAAGCCTATCGCATTCTTCTCATTGGAAATGTCGTCTGTTCAGTTGGTTACACGTCTTATCTCTACGGAGACGATGCTGACTGCCGACAAATTGAGAACCGGTCATTTGGCTGAATACGAATGGCAACAACTCACCACCATGGTCTCCCCTCTCGTCAATGCTAAGATTTTCATTGACGACACCGCTCAGCTTTCGATCTTCGACTTGAGAGCAAAATGTCGTCGTCTGAAGCAACAGCATGACATCCAGATGATTTTCATCGACTATCTCCAATTGATGACAGCCAAAGGCGACAAGAACGGAACACGTGAACAAGAAATCAGTACTATCAGCCGTTCGTTGAAGAGTCTTGCAAAAGAATTAAACGTTCCTGTCTTGGCACTTTCACAGTTGAGTCGTAGCGTTGAAACACGTCCAGGCTCCAAGAAACCTATCCTTTCCGACTTGCGTGAATCTGGTGCTATCGAACAAGATGCCGACATGGTATTATTCATCTACCGTCCAGAATATTATGGACTCACCGAAGACGAAGGCGGTGAATCAGCAAAAGGCAAAGCCGTCATCAGCATCGCAAAACACCGTAACGGTAAGTTAGGCGATGTCACATTGAAATTCGTCGGACAATATGCTAAATTTGAAGACATTGTCGAGACATACGGTGGCAACGTAGGCGGTGATGGCAATGGAAATGGAGGTTTGATGCCGAACAACAACTTTGAACAATTTACAACAAAAGTCGTCTCTTCCCGAATGAACGATGATTTCCTAGGTGCATAAAAGAAAAAGGTGTGATTTTTTTACGTCACACCTTTTCTATTTATGTAAGAAAATAAAAAATTATTCAGCGTAGATTCTTGTTCCACCGTTTTCGTCTGACAATGTTGTAGCGTCAGTGATGACAGCTTCTTTACCTGTTGCTTCGACGAATTTGATAGCTGCACGCATTTTTGGAGCCATACTACCTTCTGTGAACTGACCGTCAGCGAGATGTTTCTTAGCTTCTGAGAGAGAGATTCTACCCAATGCTTGTTGGTTTTCTTTCTTGAAGTTGATATAAGCCTGTGGAACGTCTGTCAAGATATAGAACTCGTCAGCGCCTGTTTGGATAGCAGCCAATGATGAAGCGAGGTCTTTGTCGATAACAGCTTCAACGCCAACGACGCTACCGTCTTTTTCAACGACAGGGATACCACCGCCACCAACGGTAACAACGATATGACCAGCGTCTGCTAAAGTCTTAACGATTTCAATATTATTGATTTTTATTGGCTGAGGTGAAGCAACGACTTTTCTCCATCCGCGACCTCTTGGGTCTTCATGATAGATAGCACCTGTCTGTGCTGCAAAAGCTTCAGCTTCTTCTTGTGTGTAGTAAGGACCTACAGGTTTAGTAGGATTTTGGAACATAGGGTCGTTTTTGTCAACAACGACTTGTGTAATCAAAGTAACGACATTTCTGTCTATTTTTTCTTGAGCCAAGACTTTTTTGAAACCTAATTCAACGAGATAACCTATAGAACCTTGTGTTTCTGAAACGCAGAAATCCATTGGCATTGCTGGCAAATCGAAAGTCTTCAAACCAGCTTCGTGTTGTAACATCACGTTACCAACTTGTGGTCCATTGCCGTGACCAATGATCAAACGATTACCTCTTTTTAAAATATCAGTCAAAGCTTGACATGTTTCTGTCACGTTAGCTATTTGTTCCTGATAAGTACCTTTTTGGTTGCTTCTTAACAAAGCATTGCCACCAAGAGCAACAACAACTAATTTACTCATTTTGTTAATTTATGTTTATTTGATTATTATTTCTTGATATAACTGACTGTGTATTTACCTTGAGAAAGTGTTAACTCAGTCTTTGTAAGCGACTCTATTTTCATAGTATCGGAGAATGATCTCTTAATCATTCCGGTGTAGTCACCTTTTAATATTAATAAGTCACCGTTTTTTTCCCATTTGTCAAAGGTCACATAACCCATATTCAATGAACTTGCAGAACCGTCTTTGTTAAGTGTAAAGCCTTGTTCTTCTGTTCCTCCTGTAACTTCAACCCATGTACCTATAGGTGATGGTGAGCACGACATCATTCCTAATGTCAATAATACGATTGCGAAACCAAATATCTTTTTCATGATTAAAAAATTCTTTCACAAAAATACAAAATTTAGTCTTCATTAAGACTAAATATTTTGCAATAAATTCAACATAAATGCTTAAAAATCCAGATAGTAATCTTTCAGAAATTCACGATATTCCTCAGTGTATGAATAATCCTTATTTCTTATTGTAAGACACTCTGTCTCAACACTGTCAACTTCATTAAAAACGAATTGCATATTGACTCTGTTAGCGTCTTTTCCTTCAATAGGGATTATATTCATTTCTTTTTGAAGATAAAAACCTAATTGTTCCGCTTCTTTGATAAACAATCTTGACTCATAAAAAGGCAACACAAGAGCGAAGCGTGAATCTTCCTTCATCATTTTCTTTGCCGAAAGCAACAAGTCTTTAAAACTTAATGTCGACACATGACGTGCCATCACCTTTTTCTCTTTGATAGGCTTGACATCACTGGCATAGAACGGCGGATTGGAAACTATCAAATCATATTTTTTATCTGTCTCATCAGCGAAGACTCTCACATCTGTGTTAAAAACATTTAACTTTTCGTTCCATGCTGAGATAGAGAAATTCAGTTTTGCTTCTTCATAAGAATCAGCATCAAGCTCAACAGCATCGACGGAGCCAGCAACTTGTTGAGACAGAATCATCGGGATGATTCCGCTTCCCGTTCCTATATCTAAGACATTGTCAGATGACGACACAGCGACCCACTGCGCAAAAAGAACCGCATCAGTTCCAATACGCATTGTCGAACGATGATGAAACATCCCGAACTTCTTGAAGAAAAAAGGACGACAATCCATAAATCAATTTTCAAGATACATGTCTATCAAACCATTAGGAGCCTTGATGAGAATCTTCTTTCCTTCTCTATCGACATCCTTGATAATATCGTCGTGAATAGGAATCAAGACTTCTTTTCCGTTGATAAGGACTTGAATCAAAGACTGTGTAGGATATTCTATGATTTCCTGCACCTTACCCAACTCGCCTTTTTCTTCATCAATAACAAGGAAGTCAGCCACTTCATGCGAATAGAAATCGTTGCCTTCTTTTTCTGGAAGCAAGTCCAAAGGAAGAAATACAGCTGTCCCTACAAGTTGCGCTGCAGCTTCCAAAGTCTTCAGATCTTGGAATAAAATGAAAGATTTATTTGAGTGGTAAGCAATGTCTTCAATAAAAAATGGTATCAGTTTCTCATTTATGTCGAGCAAGAAATAATTCAATTCTTCAATATCATCAAACTGCTCGTTATCTATACGCAAAGTCACCTCGCCTTTCAGGCCATGTGTCTTAACGATTTTACCAACATAAAAACATTTATCTTTTGTCATGAATATTTTTTTTTGCAAATATAAAAAAAGTAGAGAGATAAAAATCCCTCTACCTTAGTAAAAAATAGCAGTTTATAGTTTTATTTTAAGAAGACTGGCTTGAAGGTGAACATGAGATATGCCCAGTTGTTGCAAGCGCTTTTATCTCCACCTTTCAAAGCTTGAAGTGTTTCTGAACCAATCATTTGGCTGTAACCCAATACTACGTTTGATGTTTTAGTCATTCTATATGACACTGTCAAGTCGATTTCAGTACCGAGGTATGACTCCATTTTTTCGTTGACATTGCCATCTTTAACGACGTCGGCTGCAGTCAAGAATGCATGTCCTGTAAGATTGACTTCAAAATTTCTTCTTGAGAATTGCACTGTTGCGAACAAGTCGTTAAGACCAACAGAATTAGCCCAGTTACCGTTAGCATTAAAATAATCCATAAAGCCGTTAAACTTATGAGAAGTTCCATAGAAGGGATTGAATGACTTGTTTTTGTAACCGTCTGGATTTTCAATCATGTCTTTTTGGTCAGTACCTGAGAGAAGTTCCCAGCCCATGCCGAAATCCCAGTTGTTATTGAGACTATAGTCAGCACCTAAACCTACATAGTAAGCTTCTAAATCTCTGTCAGTGTTATCCTTACCTATTGTATAATATCCAGATGCATGGAAGTTGAAGTTACCTGGAGTGTACACGAGTCGTCCACCTACAGTCTGATTGAAGATTGTGTGTTTCTTTTCATCAGTTTGGTCTTCGTTGAACATATCTCTTTCACGTTGATAACCATTGTTCAAGAATAAAAGACTGAGATTCATCTCATCAGTGATGTCGGTATTCATCCATACAAATTGCATCATCTTGTAGTTGTTCAGTCTGTAATAAGCACCGCTGAGATGAGGTCTGTCTTGGTTGAAAGCAGCACCGATATCGATTCTGAGCATTCCGTCATAACGTAACAAAGCTACGTCGTGGCTTCTACCTTGTTGGTCCCAATTTGAAGCGCCGAAGATTCTTTCATCGTCGTATGAAAGTTCTTGACGACCTAATTTCAATGAGAGTGTTGGAGTTAAGAAATATTGTCCCCATGCTTGATGTACACTTAAACTATTTGATGTGCTGAACAATTGTGGCTGGCTACCCCAAAGGAAGACATCTTGCACAGAAACGCCCATCTTAACACGGTCGTTTGCATAGTTGAAATTGATTCTTGTACGCTGTGAAGCAAAACCTGCAGGATCTGCATCTTTGTCGGTTAATGTCGAATATCCGTGAAGATACTCCATACGAGGTCTGACTTCTCCGCTTAATGAAAATTGTGCGTAAGCGTGATTTCCAAGTAATAAACCGAATACTGTCATTACGAGGACTTTCCTAAGTGTTGTAAAGTTTTTCATAATTTGTTGTTTTTTACAATTTGCTTGGAAAACATTTATGAAATAATTATTGTTTAAATTTAACAAAAGAATAACACTTTGAAAATGCAAAAAACTCAAAATCTCAAAACCTCAGAAAATTCCAAGATTCTTTTTCTGGGCGTTCCGGCTCTGCCGTCGGGCTTTCCGCTATATCTTTATCTTTGCCCGCTCCGCTACGTCTCCGCCCGCAAAGGATGCCGCTCCAATCCCTAACGCAACGGACGATGGGAATTTAGAATCCTATATCTTTAGAAAGGTTTAGATTTAAATAAAAAAAATCAACTTTAATTTCTAAAAAAGTTGCATTTTTGTAAATAGAAAAAAATAATACACGATATGAATTTACAGACATTATATATCATTCTACAGCAGACACTTATCATCACGACTTTAGTCATTGGAATGATGATGGTTATTGAGTTTATCAATGTAAGAACAGGAGGTTTATGGTCGAAGAGACTACAGAAATCACCATGGATTCAGATTTTATTCGCCATCATTATGGGAGTCATTCCTGGATGTTTAGGAACTTATACCGTTGTCTCACTTTACGTTCATAGAGTCGTGAACTTCCCTGCTTTGATGGCAGCGCTAATCACCACGACAGGCGACGAGGCGTTTTTCATGTTTTCGTTATTTCCTGAAAAGGCATTATTGATAAATCTTATATTGATAGTCTTGGCTATTATCATTGCCACAATATTGCAATTCAGTCTAAAGAACAAATTCATCGGATTAAAAGACAAAGAGATGTCATTTCCGATACACGAAAACGAGTCGTGCAGCCATTCGCATCATCACCATCATAGCGTCAAGAAAAACATCAAGAATATCAGCTTCGTAAGAGCCTTGTTGATAACATTATGCGTTGGCGTTTTGACATTAGTCTTAAGCGGTGTCATAGACGGCTCTCATCATCTTAACCTATTGATGGGTGGTGCCAGCGAGGAAAGTGTTATACATTCTATAGAAAGTCAACAAGTCACCGAGTCACCAAGTCACCAAGATTGTGGTGAAGAACATCATCATTGTAATCATAGTCACCAAGTCACCGAGTCATCAAGTCACCAGGATTGTGAGGAGGAACATCATCATAGTCACGGAGGTGAAGCGGATTGGATTCGTATAATCCTTATAATATTATTTGTAGCTATTTTAATAATTGTCATAGTTGCAGAAGAGCATTTCCTTGAAGAACATTTGTGGCAGCATGTGATAAAGGTACATCTTCCAAAGATATTCTTCTGGACCTTCACCGTGATATTATGCCTCACAATACTAAATAACTACGTCAACATTCACGACATAATAGACTCCAAGCCTTTCATAGTATTACTGATAGCGATATTAGTAGGTCTCATTCCACAATCTGGTCCGCATTTGATTTTCCTCATCTTATTCGCCAACGGCGACCTTCCACTAGGCATCTTCCTCGCCAACTGCATCGTCCAGGACGGCCACGGAGCTCTTCCATTATTAGCAGAATCGAGGAAAGCGTTTCTTATATCGAAAACGATAAAAGTAGTGGTAGCGATTTTTGCAGGAATTATTTTTAGTTAGGAGTTAGGAGTGTGGAGTTAGTAGTGTGGAGTTAGGAGTTAAAAAGTCATTAAGGATTTTTTTGAATTCTATTTATTAATAACCAAAATTAAAATTTATGAAGAAAAGTATTGTTCGAGATAAAAGCAAGGTTTTTGCTTTAAGCATAATAAATTTATACAAACATTTAACTACTAATAAGAAGGAGTATGTGATTTCAAAACAGATTCTTCGTTCTGGAACTAGCATTGGCGCCAATGTTAATGAAGCTTTATGCTCAATTAGTAAAAAAGAATATCTTTCAAAAATGTATATATCATACAAAGAAGCATCTGAAAGTCAGTATTGGTTAGAATTACTTAAAGAATCAAATTACATAAACGAATGTGAGTTTGATTACCTAAATAAAAAATGTGAGGAGTTGAGGAGAATCTTAAGTAGTATCACAAAAACCACTAGAGAAAGCCTCAACTCCTAACTCCTAATTCCTAACTCCTAACTTTTAAAAAATCTGCACCAACAAAATCCCCACTACTATCCCTACTACTGTAGCTACAAGTCCTGGCATCATGAAGGAGTGATTCAAAATATATTTTCCGATTTTCGTTGTTCCTGTTCTGTCGAAGTTGATTGCAGCCACTACTGTTGGATAATTAGGTATGAAGAAATATCCGTTTACTGCTGGGAACAAGGCAATCAACAACATTGGATTCAGTCCGAGTGCGATGCCAAGAGGCATGATAGCGCGTACTGTAGCAGCCTGACTGTAAAGAAGAATTGACATCACAAACAAAGCTACACCAAACAACCATGGCATTTCTGTCACGATACTTTCTATAGAACCTGTGAGTTGCGCAAGATTACCATTGATGAAAGTATCTCCCATCCACGCGACGCCGAAGATAGCGATGACAGCCTGCATACCTGCTGAGAAGACGCTACCCTGTGCAGCTTTAGCTCCTGAAGTCTTGGTAACTAACAAGATAACAGCCGCTGTAGTAAGCATCAATATCTCTATTAACGATGGCATTCCCAATGTTCTTCCGTCGAAGGTAGGACGCATTGACGGAATAGAACCGAACAAAACGATGAGTACAGTTGCGGCGATGAATAAGATAACAGACAACTTTGCGCTGAAGATATTCTTGATATCGTTCAATTCAACGTGAGTGTTGTCGAGTTCGCCACTTGCAAGTCGTCTTTGATATTCTGGGTCATCAACGAGTTCCTTGCCTACTCTCATTGAAGCGAAAGCACCTACTAGCACACCGATGAGTGTTGCAGGTATCGTTATTTTAAGTATGTCAAACAAGGTGATATCGAAGCCTGCGAGGAGACCTAACAAGGCTACTGTAGCAGCTGATATTGGCGAGGCTGTGATAGCTTGTTGCGATGCGATGACCGCGATGCCAAGCGGACGTTCTGGACGTATCTTAGTCTCACGAGCTACTTCTGCTATGACAGGCAACACCGAATATGCCACGTGACCTGTACCAGCTAAAAAAGTAAATGTGTAAGTAACTAAAGGAGCGAGTATTGTAACATATTGAGGGTGACGTCTCAAGAGCTTCTCTGCTATCTTAACCAAGAAATCGAGACCACCAGCAGCCTGCATTGCGCCAGCTGCAGAGATGACAGCTGCAATCATAAGCATCACATCGATAGGCGGAGCTGTAGGTTCTAAGCCGAAGACAAAGGTCAAAATAGCGACGCCGAGACCACCCATGACACCTAAACCAATACCGCCGATACGAGCACCGACTATTATACAAACGAGAACAAATAAGAGTTGTATCAACATAAAAATACTTCTAATGATTTACAATAATATTTTACAAAATTAAAAAATATTCCTTTATTATTCTATAACAAACAAAACTAAAATTCTATTCTAACATCGATACCTATTTTTTGGAAAAAATCATAATTTTACCATTATCAGCTATATATTGTAGCGATGTTAATATTTCACTTTTTTCTTTATACAATTCATTTTCAATAATAAGATAATCGTAATCAAAATCCAATTTAATTTTCACATTCTCTTCTATATCTTGCATCTCTGTGAATCCTTTTCTATTCATCAAGATAAAAGGAGTGTTTTGAGGATATGCAAAGAGTGCCAATATTTTATCATCTTTGGAAATATTTAATGAATCAAGAAATTGTTCTGAACCTTGATAATTATTTATCGTTCTTTCTGAGTCTTTTCCCCACCACCAAGCTCTTCTTTTAACTTGCATTTCGTTAACATCTTTTATCATAAATACTATAAAGAATAATAACAATGCCATTGGAAACACAACTTGTTTAAAATTCACAATCTTCGGCAAAACATTAAGTGTCAATATTATCAACAGCAATATAGGGAGAAAGAATGTATCAATAAAATAGTAATCATGATTAGGGAATTGTCTCACCATTGCAACGAGAAAACATATATTACCAAAGAATAAAATAGCGCAAATCCACCATAATGAAAGTCCTACATTATTTTCTTCAACGACATTTTCTTTCTTCTTCTTGATAAAATTGAAAACACCACATAACAATGCACTTACAATAAATAATGCAAATATCCAATAATGTCGGTTTGTAAAATAATGTAATTTCCAATTGTCTTTTGCCTTCGTAATACAATAAACAAAATCTTCCCAATTATCAGCAAGCATCAAATCTCCCAGAAACAAAGTTCCATTTTCATTTGCAAGATGTCTATTCCAAAAATAATACGACAAGAATAACACAAACGAGATTGATATTGGAATAATTTTGTTAATAAACGATGACTCTTTCTTTAATATTCTTAAAAATTCAAAACACAATATGGCAATATATGCAACTGCAAAAGAAGAACGAGTCAACATAGATAATGTACAAAACAATATCGCAACATTGAACTCTTTCACTTCGTTATTGGTCAGATATTTAAAATAGCAATAATATGCTATTAGCATAAATGTAAATGCTGGAATACTTGGAATAAATCCATTAAAATAATAAGCATAAACCGGCGATGTCATTGCAATTGCCACTAATAATATTGATTTTATCCAATCTTTTGTGATTAAGAATGTTAGTTTATACAAAAAGAACATCCCGATAAAAGCGACCAACAACGAACATATCCTGAATATAAATGGCGAGGTAAGTCCTGTGATTTTCATCACTATAGCTACAAAATATTCCAATATCGGAAAATCTACAGAAGTGATTGTATTATCATATGGATGGTTCCATTTATGTGGAAACTGTTTATTATATATAAAAGTTTCTGGATGTAATAAATCTAAATCATTATTAACAAATCCCAAGGCGAGCGCATATCTATCAGCCTGAGACCATGCATGAATATACGATGGGAATTCATCCATATAACGCCACTGAATAATCAAACCTGATAAGATTATGAATACCAATGCTATAATCCATCCTTTTTTGTTCAACTGTTCGTATTTCATAGATTTCAAATTTTATGCAAATATAAATCATTCAAATAAAATTTTACAAAAACTTTTTTCTTAATAACAATGTTTCTCTTTAAAGATTTTTTATCTTTGTCATGACTAAATTTTTAAAGAATGAAAATCATACTATCAACTGACTTCAGTGAAGAAAACAAGGTGCTTCTACCCTACGCAATAGATTTCTTGAAAAACGCCAATGGCGGTGAAATCATAATTTTCCATGCTTATATGGATAACATCTGCATCGGAAACAACTGCTATCCAGGAAATATGGATACTGACAATTATTTCACCACCGAGATTCTGATTGAACTAGAGAAGAACTCACAACAGATAATGAAGGAAAAGACTCAGTATCTCATTGATTTAATCAAAGAAGAAGGTTCTGATAACATCACAGTGCGTCCAGTTCTTGTCAGTGGCGACCCTGAAGAAGAGCTGATAGAATTATCTAGAAAAGAAAATCCAGACCTTATATTAATGGGCACTCAAGGCAAGGGAGGCAAGCGTTTCCTCGAAGGCAGCCTAGTGAAAAGCGTCATGACAAAATGCGACGTACCTATGCTTTTCATTCCTGAAGGCTACAGCTGGAGAAAAAGCAACGAAGTCGTGTACGCAACAGACTTCAACGAATTAGACATCAATACTATAGATAGAATCTTCAAGATTTTAAAACCTTACAAACCTCATATCCACGTCATTCACTTCGTGGAAGAAGACGACAGACCAAAAGAAGCAGTCTTGATGGATGAACTCGAACAAGCATTCCTTGAAAAAGACTTCGAAGGCGAGATACATTTCCAACTTATCTATACCGACAACGCACCTCTGGCTCTCAAGACATTCTGCGAACGCAACGACATAAGCCTCAGCTCGTTCATCGCTTATCAAAAAGGATTCTTCGACTTCCTGTTCAGAGGCAAAATCGACAAAGACGACTTTTTGAATCTCAATATCCCGATGTTGACTTTTAAAGACACCGAGTAATTAAGTTACTAAGTTACTAAGTTGCTAAGTTACTAAGTTACTAAGTTGCTAAGATACTCAGAAACTCAACAACTCAGAAACTCAGAAACTCAGAAACTCAGCAACTCAATCAATGGAAAAATATCGCGCCGATATAGAATCGTGGTCCTATTGGGAGATATAATTCACTGTTATTAAATCCGTTGAGGAAATCTATTTTTAATGTGAGATGCAAGGCATCTGTGAGACAATAGTCGCAGCCGATATATGGGTCGATGGCGATGAAAGCGGTTTTGTTAACCATCACCTTCGACTCTGGGTTCCAGTCGTGATTGTCACCTTCAAAAATAAAGCAATCTGTCACAGTTCCGCCGCCAACACTCAAACCAGCGTATGGCATAAACTTACCAAACTCCCAATAGAAATCATTTGTCAAGCCCGCCCAGAAAGTCTTGAGATAACTGCCTTCTGACAAGTCTTTATTAAGCGACAATGTCGAGACGTAGCCTTCGGTACCAATACGATAATGTTCCCCAAAATGAAATCTTATAGCGCCGCCAATACCTTTTGTGATACCGTCAGCCTTGAAGTCAACAGGTTTTATGGTCTTTGAAACATATCCAGCATGAAGCATCATTCCACCGTCATAACCATTGAAGGCTTTTTTATCGTTTTGTGAAAAAACATTAAGACTTATAAATGTCAATACAATAAATAATATTCGTTTCATAAGATTAAAAAATATTTACAAATACATCCCTATCACACACCAAACTGCAATCATGTGGAACACATCGCCCAAAACTACGAAGACATGGAACACAGAATGCATATATTTTGTTTTCTTAAAGCTATAGAAAACAGCTCCGATAATATATGCAAGTCCTTCAGCGATAATAAACAAAACCACCTTGAGTCCAACGCTGTCATATAAAGGTTTGAAAGCCACAAGAATAGACAATCCCATAAGGACATAACAAGCGGTTTTGAAATAACTATGAGGTTTTATCTTTCTAAACGTAAGCGATGTTCCAAGTATCGCACTAATCCAGATAAAAACAAAAACGCCAATCGCCCATATTGTCGCGCCATGATTATACATGGCTATCAAGGTGATTGGTGTATAACTTCCTGCGATATGCCAATAAATCGCAGCATGGTCAAACTTTCTTAATAAATATTTAGAATTCTCTTTATCTGCAGGACAGGCATGATATATTGTCGATGCCAGATAAGAACTTACGACGCCGAAGAAATATATCCACAGACTCACGATAGCCAGAGTATTGTCTGCCTGATACGCTTTATGCAAAAACAAAGAACATACAACGATGCTCATTATCATACCTACCAGATGAAACGCAGCATTAGCAAACTCTTCTGAATGAGTGTATTTGTTTTTAATTTCTGTCATAAAATAAAAAGTGATTAGGTCAACAAAGATAAGGAAATTATGTTTTTGTAACACAGTCATATAACAATATTTCATATCTTTGTAACAAAACATTTATAATGAAAGTAAATTACAGAGAAAAAGAGATCTATAAAGTAACGATAGTTGGAGGCATCGGGAATCTTTTACTATTAATATTCAAATTCATCGCCGGATTCTTGAGTCACAGTGCCGCCATGATAGCCGACGCGGTTCATTCACTTTCCGATTTTCTGACCGACATCGTCGTGATGACATTCGTTCGTATCTCTTCCAAGGAAGAAGATGAAAACCATCATTATGGACATGGAAAATTCGAGACATTGGCGACAGTGATAATCGGCATCGTATTGTTCGCCGTCGGTTTTGGCATAATGAAAAACGGCATAACGTCAATTATTGATGTTGCCAAAGGCAAGACACTTGAAAGTCCTGGCATTATTGCGTTGATAGCAGCAGTCGTTTCTATCATCGTCAAAGAAGTTTTATATAGATATACCGTCATCAAAGGCAAGAAACTCAACTCTCCTTCTGTCATCGCCAACGCCTGGCATCATCGTAGCGACGCCTTTTCATCAATAGGAACGACCTTAGGTATCGGTGGCGCGATATTATTAGGCAACAAATGGACAATCCTTGACCCAATCGCAGCTGTAATCGTAAGTGTCTTTATCTTAAAAGTAGCGTTCCAACTGACGAAAGCAGGTCTCGATGAATTATTGGAGAAGTCATTACCGAAAGACATTGAAAAGAAAATAACTGAAATAATATTGTCATTTGATGAAGTCAGTTCGCCTCATCACCTTCGTACACGTCGCATCGGAAAAAGTTATTCCATTGAAGTTCATATCAGAATGAACGGTGCAATGAGTCTTCTCGACGCACATCAAATCACCGTCGACATTGAAAACAAATTAAAGGAAGAACTCCACAACGATATTTTTATCAATATCCACATGGAGCCTGTTAAATAAAAAAAACGTCACGAATTCGTGACGTTTTTGCTTTGAGCTATGAGCCATGAGCTTGGGGCAGCTATTTTTGCAAGCAACCATCATCTTGATATACAAGCCACTGCTCACTACTCACTACTCATTGCTCACATCCCATAGCAAAAAAAAGAAGCGACTTAATCAGTCACTTCAGTTCCGCGGAGAAAGAGGGATTCGAACCCCCGGTACATTGCTGTACAACGGTTTTCAAGACCGCCGCATTCGACCGCTCTGCCATTTCTCCGCTGCAAAGATACAATTTTTTCTTTCCAAGCAAGAAGTTTTACAAAAATTTTATTTTTATTTACAAACAAAGGATTATCAACAATTTATAAAACCTCAAACAATTATTTTATGCGAATAAAATTAGGATTCAAGATAAAAACAAGATAAAAAATATCACAAAGAGGTTAAAAAAATGAATAATTTATAATGTAAAATGTACATTTATTTTCAATTTTCACATGAATATACACTTGCAACGCCTCTACACTAGATATTCCTCATACCCTTAGTTCCTCAACTCCCAATTCCTAACTAATAAGGCGTTGCCTTGCCCTATATCTGTTTCGCCCTTTCAGGGCTCACTTGTTGTCTTGTTGCCTTGTAGTCTTGTTGACTTTTTCCCTATCTTTGCAACCTAAAAATCAACACCAATCATGAAAGAAATAAATCCCAAAGAAACGTCTCGCGCAGCAGCATTTGAATTGTGGATGACCTCCCCTATGCCGATGGTGACTCTTACCAAGACATTCGACATCTCTCGCCTTTGCAAGATAAGCAAGAAAAAATCATTGAAGTTAAATATGCTTCTTTGCTGGTGCATAGGCAAGGCAGCAAGTCAGATAAAAGAATTCTCCATGCTTCCCGTCGATGGAAAAATGTTTGAATACGACAGACTCGCGATAAATGTCATCGTCAACAACAAACAAGGCGGCATCAATTCCTGCGACATCAACTTCAGCTACGATTTGAATAAGTTCAACGAAGATTATATCTCTTTAACACAAAAAGTCGCCGACTCTTGCGAAAGCATTTTCGAAGAAGACGCGATGATTGTAGGAACATCAGCTGTCGTGGCAACAGAACTCGATTGTATTGTAAACCAATATACAGACAAATTCCTCAACCCAATGGTGATGTGGGGAAAATATCGTAAGAAATGGTTTAAAACAACATTGCCTATTTCATTCCAGTTCCATCACGTCCAAATGGACGGCGGTCAAGCAGCTCAGTTTTTGGATTTGTTGCAAAAGGAGATTTGTAAGTTAGAAATCTAGGAAAAGTCTGAGTCTATAAGTCTATAAGTCAATGTGTCAATAAGTTCAAAGTCATAGTCAGAGTTCAGAGTCTGAGTCTGAGTTAAACCTCACTTCTTCAACGAGAACTCAAACCTCAATCCGCCTTCGGCTCGGTTCGTCACACTGACATTTCCACCATGGAACTGAACGGCGTGTTTAACGATAGCAAGTCCTAATCCCGTTCCGCCCATTCGTCGTGAGCGTCCTTTGTCGACTCTATAAAACCTCTCAAAGAGTCGAGGCAATTGGTCATCTTCCACTCCCCTGCCATCGTCTTCAAAGCTTATGAGACAACTGTCTTCATTGTTTTCCATCAAGGTGATAAAGATATTTTTTCCTCCAGAATAAGCGATGGCATTTTCTGTAAGATTTCTAAAAATAGAACCAATCAAAGAGAGATTGCCATTAATCACGACTTGCTCGTTGAAGTCGGCATGCAGATACAAACGCTCCTCTTCTGGCATGATATTCAGTTCGTCAGAAATCTCATCAATTATACTATTGATATTAACGGTTTCCTTTCCAATCAGTTGACTTCCGCTTTCCATTCTGGTGATGAGCGAGACATCTTCCAGCAGACGACGCAGACGTTCATTATTAGCATAACACCTCTCTATCAACTCCTGGCGTTTTTCTTCAGTGAGATTTATTCCAGAAAGTAAAGTCTCTAGACATACTTGTATTGATGCCACTGGAGTCTTCAACTCGTGGTTGATGTTATTTGTAAGTTGCTGCTTGATACGGATTTTCTCCTGTTCCTCACGCAGTCTCGCCTCATGAGCGATGTCTCTGTCTTTTATCGTCTGCTGCCATTGTGCATAAAGCTGCACGATGTGATTTGAGATAGAACCGAGTTCATCGTTAGGGAACGACTCTTCTTCATCGAAGCTCTCGCCAGTCTCCGCCTTAGCCGCAAAACGATTAAGACGCTCGATGTTTTCACCTAGACGTCGTGTTGCGAAAAATACCAACACACTCATAGCAAGGCTGATGCAAATCATCACAAAGATGAAAGTGGAGTCAGGTCTCAGCAATTCTTTAAGTATATCAGAATATGGTATCGCAGTTCTGACTATCACCCTGTCGCCTCTTGTTGCCGAATAGAAATAGTCACGGCCATCACTCGCCGACTGACGTCCAGCATGATAAGCGTCACCGTTTTTCATCGTGGCAACGATTTCTGGACGATGACTGTGATTGTCGAGCGAATCTACAGATAGTGTATTGTCGAAAATGACAGTCCCAGTAGTTGCGATGATTGAGATTCGCAAGTCATCGAAAGGCTTCTCTTCTGATACGATAAAGTCTTCGTATGGCGAGCCATCTTCAACGAGCGTAAGCAGTTTGTGATTATACAACTGCAGCTGCGCATTGACTAATTCTGATTTAAAATGTTTTTCACGAAAATATTGAAAGAATGTGAAACACAAAATCATCGACCATAAGAATGTGAGCAACATCAGAAAGAGTCGCTTATGATATGATATCTTAATCACGGAAGCCATAGCCAAAACCTGAACGTGTTACAATATAAGAACCGTAATTTCCAATCTTGGTGCGCAGACGAGTGATGTTAACATCTATTGTCCTGTCAAGCACAACGACCTCGTCGCTCCACACCCTGCTTAAAATCTGTTCGCGAGAACAAATCTTGCCGCGATGCGAGATGAGATATGCCAGCAATTCAAACTCTTTTCTTGCGAGTTTCACCTCGACTCCATCGACGATGCAGCGTTTGAATTCCAAATCGAGATGGAGACCTTCCACCTTTAATATATTAGGTTTGTCAGTCTGAACAACATTAATTCCTTTGTGTCCAGAAGTACGGCGCAGCACGCTTTTCACTCTTGCGATGACATTACGCACGGTATAAGGT
>JBGVET010000001.1:0-32224 GCA_045120395.1 Candidatus Limimorpha sp. | reverse complement strand
AATCTACGTCATTTCAACATAATCTATTGATTATCAATTTGCAAATTTTTTTTTTAAAAATTTTGTAAAACGTATTAAAAAAACGTGTAATTTTGCAACGCTTTTCAGATGAGGAAAGCAGAAACCCTTGCCCAGGTGGTGAAATTGGTAGACACGCTACTTTGAGGGGGTAGTGACGATTGCGTCGTGCAAGTTCGACTCTTGTCCTGGGCACAATACCAAAAGCTTAAAGCCCATGTGGTGAAATTGGTAAACACGCTACATTCAGGGTGTAGTGAGCTTAAGCTCTTGGAAGTTCGAGTCTTCTCATGGGCACAAGCAATCCGGTTAACAACTGGATTTTTTTTTTATCATTATGCGAGTAGTTTTCTTACATACAACACCATATCATTATGAGATAAATAATCTGATACTTGATATTTCATCAAATGTAAAAAAAACTGACTTTCAATTCTTCGAATATCCTTGTCTACATACTTCTGGTTACTTGCCGATAAACTTATTTAAGCTTAAGAGATTTATTAAATTAAATAAGATTGATATAGTTCAAGTGTACGATTATGTTGATGCTTATCTTGTCTTAAAAATTACTAAAAGAATGAATGTTAGGGTGGTATTCTCTGATTATAAATACCACGATGAGCTGAAAGGGTATAAAAGCCGAATTTATAGAACCGTATTAAAGAAAGTCGATTATATCATATTTCAATCAGAAACTCATAAGAATTATGTAGCGAACTTATATAATCTTGATTCTGATAAATGTTCCAAATTGTATCACGCCTTTTGTTTTAATAGATTTGACGGTTCAGAATTTAAGTCTGTCAGAGATGAATTCTTTATTGATGACTTGAGGTATTTGATTGGTACGAAGGGAGACTTTACTCCAGAGCGTAATGTTATGGGTGTCTTTAGAATGATCAAGAAGCTGAGAAGGTCGGGTAGAAACTTTACATGTGTGGTTGCTGGTGATCAGATTGACGATTATGATGATAATTATAATAGTTGTAAATATTATTATATCATGCAGGGACTCGATAACTACATTACATTCATTGGCAGGAGGGAAGATGATGCAAATTTGTTGTCTCAGTTAGATTTGTTTGTTTATAGTTCTGCAAGAGAAACAATAGCTATTCCTATTATAGAGGCAATGGTATCTGGTGTCAATGTGCTGGCAAATGATTGTGAGCTCGTCAAAGAGATTACTTCTAACGGCAAATATGCTATGTTGTATGAAGATAATAATGATATGGATTTTGCTATAAAAGCAAGAGATATATTGTTGGATTTAGAAGATTATAAGATGATTTCTCAAGTCGTTAAAGAAGAGACTAGAGAAATATTTGCAATAGACAAACATATAAACGGACTAAAACAAATATATAATTCATTTTACAACTAACTATTATTGCTAAAATTACGAATATGAAAGATAACATTAGTTTTGCCGAATTGGCTAAAAAACGTCAAAGTGACAGAAAATATAAAAATCAAGTAGTTGAAAGAGAAAAGCTTATTCAATGTTTGGAGACTGCACGAATCTCTCCTTCGGCAAATAACTCCCAGCCATGGAAATTTATCGTTGTTGATGATTTTGAAAAGAAGGAACAGATTGCAGAATGTAGCATTGGACTAGGAATGAATAAATTTACTCATCAATGTCCTGTGATTGTGGCTGTGGTTCTTGAAAAACAGAATTTTATGTCTACGATAGGAAGTATGATAAAAAATAAGGACTATAGCTTGTTTGACATCGGAATTGCTGTTAACCAGTTCTGTCTTCAAGCTGCAGATTTAGGTCTTGGAACTTGTATAATCGGTTGGTTTGATGAGAAAAAGATAAAGCAAATATTGGGCGTCAGAAATAGACGTATCCCATTATTGATAAGTGTAGGATATCCCGATGCACCTACTCGTGATAAGGTTAGAAAACCTCTAGAAATGATGAGTAGCTGGAATGAATATTAATATTTCAGTTTGTTCTCGATAATATTTTTTATTTCATCATCGCTGCCAAGGATTTCTTGTATTTTCTTGGTTCTGTTCCAAACTGCATTGTAGGTTTTGCCGGTGACAGCAGAAATATGTTTCTCGTCAAAACCTATGATGTATAAACAGAAATATAGTAGGTCGTTATATTTAAGTCCTTTGTGTTCGGAAATAATCTTGTTTAAACCATTGTCTAAAGCTGTGTTGAATAGCTCTATTACTTCTTTCTGTTCAAAATCGTTTATTTGTAAGTCGGGATATAATGTGTTGGTTTTGATATTGCTATCAATACATATGTTGTAAAGTCTTTTGTAGATATAGTGTTCTTTTATTGAATCAATCTTCTGATCGAATGACACATAATCGCGGCGACTTCTGTTCTTGATGTCAATTATTTCATCTTCAAGATTTTTCATCTGAAGTTTTATATGCTTGTTTTCTGAAGATGTCTTTTCTATTTTCTTCTGTAACGTATTTATGTAATTGCTCTTCTGCGTGATTTCCTTATTGTATTTTTTCTTCTTGAATTTTATTACGTTTAATCCTAAGATAAAGATTGCGATTGTGATAATTGACAATATTATCAAATGTCTGTAAATTGTGTTGTAAAGAGAGTCGTTATCTTTTTGGATTTTGTATTGGTGGTAGAGTGAGGTAAGTTCTGTCTTTATTGATGACAGCATTATTTCCTTATTGGTTTCTTCGGCCAAAGAAGGTGCATATTTGGTAATTAGTTCATTGTTACCAGTTAAAATGCTGATTTCTATAATGTTGTTGGCAGCGTTTATCTTTGAAAACTTATTGTCTGGGAAATATTTCTCATAGTAATATATGGCAGAGTCATAAACCTTTTTGTTGTAATACATATCGCCAAGTACGCCAGCAGCTTCCATGATTTGTTTTGGGTCATCAAGTGTCTTGTATTGATTGATGACCGATTGGAAAGCCTCTTCTTTGTAGCCAACATTATACATTACGCTGGCTTTGATTCTCTCAATATCATTTTTTAAAGCACCTTCAACGTTGTTGATTTTTAATATTGAATCAGCAATGGAGAGATGATGCAAAGCTTTGTCATGGTTTGCATTTAATCCGTAGATTACGGCTAGAATGATGTTGTTTCTCGACAAAGCGTTTTGATTTTCTTCTAAACAAAACAATTCGTTAGCTTTTGAGATACATTCAATAGCCCCATCATATACATCGTGCCAATATAATAAGTCTCCAAGTCTGGTGTGTATCAAAGCTATGAAATGTTGTATTTCATTATGCTGCTTTTTGTTGACTTTCTTTTGGTTAAGTTTTATTTTTTCAATTGATTCGAGTGATTTTAAATAGCTATTGAAAGCTTCTTTTGTTTTGTCAAGTTCTTCGAAACCTACGGCCTTGTAGTATAATGCTTTGGAAAAAAGAATTGTTATTTCTGTATTTTGTGGATATAATACTGATAAACTATCGAAGTATGAACAAGCATTAACTATTTCGTTATGGTTGGTTTGAGCATGATAGTTTTTATATAAAGCCTCAGATAAAAGTATTTGATATTCATGATATTCTTGTTCTGAAAAATCATTGTCTATGATTGGCTTGTCGATATTATTCAATAATGTTAGAGCTTCTTCTGGATAATTCGTAATAGTGTCGCTTATTTGTTTTAAAATGCCATGATGATAATGTGTTTCTGTTTGAGGAAACAGATTGAATTTTGAACATGACGTAAAAAAAGAACATAGAGCTATTATCAACAGAAAAAACCTTTTCATCTTCATCTGATTTTGGATTTTTAGCCTTCAATTTTTTATCATACTCCTTTTAAATCTTTATATAATTGAACTGCATAAAGATCTGTCATATTTGATATGTAATCTAATACGACTTGAATACGTGAATATATATCTTCTTTGTTGTTTTTAAACTGTTCAGGGATTATTGACAACAGCTTTTTATTATATGTCTTTTCAGGATGAACTGCAGCTTGTACAAATTCATCAAGCAACTCACCGATTACGTTGAAACCTGTCAGCTCGACTTTAACTACAGAAGGATGCTTGTAAATATTCTTTAATGAAAATTCTCTACATTTTTCAAGAGCGTTATTTTCAAACTCAGGTAAATGATGAACGAGGCTGTTTTTGAAGGAACCATTCATTATTGCATCATAATTGTCAATGAATACTGTTGATACGCAATCGACAAGCTTGTTTATAGCAGTGGCTCTCAAGAATGACATTCTTTCGTTGTTGTCGGTTACAGTCTCGTAAATTTCATTTTTTCTATTGAAAAACCATGTTTCATTGTCTTTGAAGAAAGATGTAAAGAAAGCATCTATTGTCTCAGTTCTGACAATTCCTCTTTTATGAGCGTCTTCCATATCTAGAATTAGGTAGCAGATGTCGTCGGCGGCTTCCATCATATAAGAAAGTGGATGACGAGCATATGCTAAACTTTCTTCATCGAGGCAAGGTATTCCACATCCTTCCATGACTTTTTTGAAAGTATCAATCTCCGAGTGAAATATGTTGTATTTCTTTTTGCCTTTGCTGTTATATGAAGGGTAAGGATATTTTATTAAAGTTGCTAAAGTCGCGTAAGTCAACGACATGCCTCCTTGTCTTCTGCCTGCAAACTGATGTGTCAATTGTCTGAAAGCATTGGCGTTACCTTCAAAAGAAACTAGGTCTGACCATTGATGTGCAGGCATCAGGCTTTCTAAATCTTTGCCATTTCCTTCTTTGAAGTAGCTACTTATTGTTTCTTCTCCTGAATGACCGAATGGAGGATTGCCAAGGTCGTGTGCGAGGCAAGCGGCTGAGACGATAGTGTCTATATCAAAGATGTCATAAAGGAAATCGTTGCCGTATTTGTCGCATAGTCTTTTTGAAACTATTTTAGCGATTGAGCGACCAACGCTAGCTACTTCCAGACTATGTGTCAAGCGGTTGTGGACCATCTTGCTTCCAGGCAGAGGAAATACCTGAGTCTTGTTTTGCAGACGACGGAAAATATTAGAAAATATTATTCTGTCGTAGTCGCGTTGGAAAGCGTTTCTTATGTCGCTTTTTTTGTAGTCGCTATGTTCTCTCTGTGCTGAAAGCAATGATTTCCAGTCCATATTGATTATTTTTGTGTTGTTGTTCTTGCGTAAGGTGTTTGGTCTTGTGTTGCAAACATGCCTCTTTTATATTTGAAGTATCCAGCTATACCAATCATGGCTGCATTATCTGTGCTGAACTTGAATTTAGGAATGAAGACTTCCCAGCCATAGCGTTTGCCGTTTTCGTGCATAGCTTTTTGAAGTCCTGAGTTTGCTGATACGCCTCCTGCTATAGCCACTTGTTTGATGCCGGTTTCTTTAGTAGCCTTGACAAGTTTTTTCATTAAGGTCTCAATTATTTCTCTTTGTATTGAGGCACATAAGTCGGCTTTGTTTTTCTCGACAAAATCTTTGTCTTCTTTTAATCTGTCGCGTAAGAAATAGAGGAAGCTGGTTTTCAAACCGCTGAAACTGTAGTTGAGTCCTGCAATATTAGCCTTGCTGAAAGAGAATGCATTGGGATTTCCTTCTTTTGCTAATCTGTCGATGATAGGGCCTCCAGGATAAGGAAGTCCCATTATCTTTGCAATTTTGTCGAAAGCTTCGCCGGCAGCGTCGTCTATAGTCTTGCCGATTATTTCCAAATCAAAGTAATCGTTGACTTTTATTATTTGTGTGTGTCCGCCAGAAACAGCAAGGCATAAGAATGGGAATTCCGGCACTTTGTTGGTCTCATTTTCCTCTTGTGCGAACAATGCCATAATGTGTCCGTTTGTGTGGTTTACTTCGATGAGTGGAATATCCATAGAAAGAGCGAAAGCCTTTGAAAATGAAGTGCCTACTAAAAGTGAACCTAAAAGTCCAGGACCGCGTGTAAAAGCTATTGCAGATAACTGATTTTTTGTTATATTTGCGTGTTTTAAAGCAGCGTCTACAACAGGTATGATATTTTGCTGATGAGCACGTGATGCTAACTCTGGAATGACACCTCCATATTGGCGATGAACTTCTTGGTTAGCAATTATGTTAGATAATACAGTTGTACCTCTTAGTACTGCTGCTGAAGTGTCGTCACATGACGATTCGATGGCTAAAATATATTCGTTCATAAGCATTAAAAGAAAGGACAAAGATACGAAGAATTCAATCATACATAGCATTTTAATTGTCGTTGTGATAATTTTTGCTCTGTTTGCGAGTATATACGCCGTTATTCTCGACGTAAATGTCCAGAGTATGCTAGCTCGTACAGCTGCTGGTGTCCTTTCAAATCGCTTTGAGACAGAAGTTAAAATCAAGACTTTTTACATAAAACCTAATTTTAGGGTATATGCCGAAGAGGTTCAGTTTAACGATAAGAAACATAATCCAATGTTTTATGTCGGTAAATTGAATGCAAGATTGTCGATTAGGGACATTACTAGAGAACTAAGACTTAGAAATCTGGAAATTGAAGATATATTGGTTAATATCATTAAGTACGAAGGTGAAGACATGATGAATGTTTCTGAGATGTTTGCGTCTTCGGAGAAAAAAGAAAAGAACAAAGACTTTAAGACTATATATCTTGATGAGTTTAATTTGAAGGATGGTCATGTGGTAATCTGGAACCAAGACATGGATAATCCTGAAAAATTAGGAATGGATTATTCACATCTTGATATTGATAGTATCAATCTTTCAGCTAGGAGCTTGTCGTTCGATGGCAAGGTTGTTAAAGGTTATCTTGATAAGCTTTCGGCCACTGATAAGTGTGGGTTCGATATTGATAATTTTAGTTCTAAGTCTTTATTTACAGTTTCCTCACAGGGACTTGATTTTAAGAACCTCAATGTTGAAACGCATGCGACATCATTGAATTTGGACTTGCAGTTTTTGTATAAGGATTACAGAAGTTATAATAAATTTGTAGACTCCATAATGATAGTTGCTAATATCAGACCGTCGCAGTTAACACTCAGTGACTTGAAATATTTTTCTCCAACGATGGGGAAGATGACAGATACTCTGCAGATTAGCGGTCTGATAACGGGTTTCGTGAGAGACTTTACTGCCAATAATTTCAATTTTTCCTTTAAAGATAGTACCAATTTCGAGGGAAATATCAAGATGAAGGGTTTGCCTAATTTCTTTGAAACTCACATTGTTGGTGATGTAAAGAGGATGAATTTTACATACGAAGACATATCTCAATTCGCAATACCGACACCAACAAGAAAAATCCCTATCCCTAAGGAGTTATCTTCTCTGAAAAACGCGATGTTGTCTGGTGAGTTTTATGGCTTCCATAATAATTTCAATACTACATTTAACCTTCACACAAACGTCGGTAACATATATCTTAATGGGGCTTTGAATAATGATTTGAAGATTGTTCCCCAGCCTTATTATTTCTTGAAAATACATGCTAATAATTTAAATGTTAGTGAAATAGCTGGTATTGATAAAGAAATTTCCATAACAATGATGTCTGATTTACAAGGAGAAGGCTTGACAAAGAAAGATCTTGATATGGAGATAACACTGGATATTGACAAATTGAATTTGTTAGGTGAGGATTTTCGTGATTTTTCTATATTAGGATGTGTTGAAAATCAAAAGATTATAGCTTCTACGGATTTGAAGTCGGAATTATTTAATGTAGATTTTAGCGGATTGATGGATATTTCGGCAGATGTGCCTACTTTCGATGTTAATATTGCTGTCGAAGACGCTAATCTGTATGAAATGAATCTTCTTAACTATGACAAGAAGAGTTTGATTAGCACAAATGTTAAGGCAAATCTTACAGGTCTTGGTTTGGATAAGATGTATGGTACTATCTCTTTGGATAATACAACATACGTTGATAGTCGAGGCGATTATTTTATGGATAGCCTTGATGTTCAATTGACAGAGAATTATTTCGACTCAAAGGATGTCTTGATTATTAATGATTTCTTTGACATGGATTTGAAAGGTATTATCAATTTTGCAACAATAGGTAATTCGTTCAAAAATTATATCATGAAACATTTTCACGTTGACAAATGGTCGGGCAAAGGGGTGAAGTTGGAAGATGATACTCAAGATTTTTATGTTAATATGACATTTAAAGATACAGAAACTTTGTCTCGTTTATTAATGCCTCAACTTAAAATCAGTGATAATACTAATTTGACAGCAACATACACATCCGACAAATATCAGTTGTATACGACAATAGAGTCTGATGTTTTGATGTATAATAGTCTGACTTTTAATGATGTCTATCTTAAAAATAAAACTGATGACGAAAAAACTACAGCTAATCTCCGTGTCAAGGAGTTTATCATCAAAGAAGAAACAGAGTCTAATCCGATAAAGCTTTCAATGGAAAATCTGTCTTTCCTTGTTGATGCTCATAATGATAGTCTTTTGTTGAATGTTTCTTGGGATGACGATGTGGTTGATGACAGGAATAAAGGTGTGATAGATGCGTCGTATGTTCTTGATAATAAAGGAGGAAAAATGCAAGTGTTCGCTTCTGATGTTATCGTGAATGATACGGTGTGGTCATTGTCTCCGACATGTTATCTCGATTTTAAGAAGAACAAGATATTTATTAATGAATTTGATATCTATACGGCAAATCAGTCGTTGAGTGTTGGCGGATATTTCCCTAGAACAAGTAGAGATACTTTATATGTGAAATTTAATAAACTCGATATTTCTGATTTCGATTTGCTGACATCTAGCAAGGGTATTGATGTGGATGGTGTCATTGATGGAAGTGTTAAATTATCAGGTTTGTCCGAAAAATTTACTTTGTTCTCAAATCTTGATGTGGCAAATTTAGGTGTTAATAAACATGTGATTGGAAATGCCTATGTTGGAGCCAACTGGAATGCTCCGGATACATCTATATTCATTGACACAAAAGTGGTTAGACTTAATTCTGAAGATAAGGTCTTATCTATGGTAGGTAAATATTATACATCAAGAGAAGATAATATAGATTTCGATATTGAGTTAAATGATATAGATATTTCAGTTGTAAATAGTTTCACTAAAGGTGTGTTGAGCAGAGTATCTGGAAATCTTAATGGTGATTTGAATTTGGTAGGTTCTTTGAAAAAGCCAATTATAATAGGCGAAGCTGAACTTAATAATGCGGCATGTAATATAGATTATCTCAATACTTATTATGCAGTTAACAAAACTGGATATGGAGGTGATTCCCTAAATCGTTTCATTAGATTTTATGAAAATAGAATTGACTTCCAAGACATTGTTCTTGTTGATACTCTCGATAATATCGCAGTGGCAAAGGGCGTCGTGACGCACGATTATCTTAAGAATTTTAATTTCGATGTGGATGCAACACTCGATAATTTCTTGGGAATGAATATGCTCGGAGATGACAATTCATCGTTTTATGGTTCTGTTACAGCTAGTGGTAATCTCAATATTGATGGGCCGTTGGAGGATATTGTGATGAATATCAATGCATATACAATGCCTGGAACCATCTTGGATATTAGATTGATAAGTACGTCTTCAATTAATGATAATTTTATCATTTTTGTTAAGGATAGAGATGATAACGATACTCTTAAGACAATCGTTGAAGACAATAAAAAAGATAAGAAATTTACTTTGCATCTGAATGCTGATGTTACTCAGGATGCTAATGTTAATATTCATCTGCCATCTAATATGGGTAATATTACGGCAAATGGAACTGGTAACATACGACTTGGATTGGTGTCGAACCAGCTGTCGTTATATGGTGACTATGTTATTGATGATGGTGCCTTTAACTTTAATTTGCAGAATCTTGTACGACGTGATTTTGATATTAAGAGAGGAGGTACAATCACATGGACTGGTCGTGCCGATGATGCTGATATCAATGTGACAGGTAGCTATCGTACTAAGTCGTCACTCTCATCTCTGGGTGTAGAGTTGGACTCTACTTCAATGGTTAATAATGTTAGTGTTGATTGTATCTTGCATCTTAATGAAAAACTTACCAACCCAACCATCACATTCGGACTTTCTTTGCCTAATGCTACAGATGATATAAACAATACTGTTTTTTCAATAATTGATACGACAAATCAGGCTGTTATGTCGCAGCAGATTATTTCTTTGATGGTGTTAAGCTCGTTCTCATATGCTAATTCTAGCTTATATAGCATCGGTGCTTCAAACTACTATAATGTGTTAAGTAATTCGTTGAGTAGCTGGTTGTCACAAATCAGCAAGGATTTCGATATTGGTGTGCGCTATACTCCAGAAGACAACATGACGGCAGAAGAACTCGAAGTGGCTCTTTCAACTCAACTGTTTGATGATAGACTTACAATAGAAGGAAACGTAGGTATGTATAATGGTTTGAGAAATGAAGTGGCATCTGGAACTAATAATATTGTGGGTGACTTCGATATCACATTGAAATTGACTAATAGGTTGAGCCTTAAGGCTTACAATCACTCAAATCTTAGCAGTAACTATTATTCATATTCGTACGAAGCTTATTCGGATTATACTCAAGGAATAGGTATTTCTTATTCGCAAAGCTTTGATAGCATTAAAGAAATCTTTGTGAGAAAAAACAGAAATAAGAAAACTAGAAACAGAAAATGAATAAGGGACAATTTAAATTATATACAGCTTCTGCTGGCTCAGGTAAAACATATACTCTTGTAAAAGAGTTTCTTATACTTTCCTTGTCTTCCGGTAATCTTTCATGTAAAGATATATTGGCAGTGACATTTACAAATAAAGCTGCTAACGAAATGAAGGCAAAGATACTCTCATATCTTGACGGATTTATCAATGGTAATCCTGATGAGAATATGAAAAGAGATATCATCAGTGCCTTGGGGATAGATGAAAATACTTTGATTGAAAGATCGGAGTTGTTGTATGATAATATTCTGCATAATTATTCTGATTTTAATATCTCAACTATAGATAGTTTCATCCAGCAGGTATCACGTGGTTTCGCCAAAGAACTGAATCTTCCTGTTCAATATAAAGTGCTTATCGACGATGATGACCTTCTCGATGGCTTGATTCAATGCATCGACAGTCAGATTGGCGAGGATGATAAGTCTATCACAGAAATCCTAACGGAATTTATGGAGTTTCAGCTGGATGAGGAGAAGTTGTTGCGCATAGACGCTATGTTAAAAGACTTCGCTACCAAGCTTCTTAAAGAGAGTGCTTATAAGAAAGGTGAAATTCTTAATATAAGCATGAAGGAATTTTCTGGAGAGGAGTATCAGAAAATTAAAGAATATCTTAATAATCTTTATAAGAAATGCAAAAAAGATGTTCTTGAAGATGTGAAAGCTATCAGAGATGTAGAGGATGAATATGGCATCGTTACTTCGGATTATTTTAATGGAAAGAAAGGTTTGCAGTCGGTGTTGATGAAGGTTGAGGCTGATATCAATGTGAAAACATCATCGCTTACAGGTGCTATTGTTAAAAGCGTTTTTGATGGCGAAAAAAACTGGTTCGCAACAAAAGGAAATAAGCAGGCGATAGCGGATGTTAATAAATCTGGAATCGATATCGTTAGCTTGTATAAAAAACTTGTTGACGACCATAAAAAGATTCATCTCGTCAATATCGTTAGAAATAACTTGTATATGTACGCTTTGAGAAGCGTCTTGCTAAATGTTATAAATCAATATACTGACGAGACTAACAAAGTCCATCTTTCGGAGTTTAATAAAAGAATATCTGATATTCTCGGTGATTGCAGCATACCTTTTATATATGAGAAAATAGGTGCTCGTTATAAGCATTTCTTTATTGATGAATTTCAGGATACTTCAATTCTGCAATGGCATAATTTCCTTCCTTTGGTGAATAATGGTCTCTCAGAAGGTAATATGAGTCTTATAGTTGGTGATGCCAAACAGGCGATATATCGTTTCAGGAGTGGGGAAGTGGAGCAGATTATGAACCTGCCTTCGATATATGCTGCGGAGGATAACGATTTTTACGCAGAATGTGAAAATACATTAAGAAGTAGCTTGCATAAAGAAAGCTTGAGATATAATTACCGTTCAAAGAAAAATGTAATAGATTTTAACAATTCATTCTTCAAACTTTCTAAACATAAATTGACATCTGAGTATTACAGCAAGGTGTATGACGGCATGGAACAGCTGTGTAATAAAAAAGATGGTTATGAAGGGTATGTGAGTGTTGAAATTTTCGATATGGACAAGTTGTCGGAAGATACTGATAAACCTACGAAAATGTATAAAGATGAAGTCAAGCAGTCGATGCTCAATGATATTCATACTCTTAGAAATAAGGGATTTAGATTTAGTGATATAGCTGTTCTCGTAAGAAATAATCGTGACGGTTCTGATATTGCTGATTATCTTTCAAAGAATAATATCCCGGTCATGTCGTCCGACTCAATCATGCTGAATTCGTCTGATAAAGTGAGACTGATTATATATACGCTTAGATGTTTGCAGGATGACAAGAACGAGGTCGCAAAGCTGGCTCTTTCGTTTTACAGAAATATTTGCAGTGATACGGAACCATACGATATTCAAAAAGCATTGAATGATAGCACTAATCTAGATGCGATATATGAGCTTAGATATAAGTCGTATAGTTTGTATGATTTGTGTTGCGCGATAATCGATAATTATAATTTTAATATCATAGAAGATGAGTTCTTGCAGTATTTCATGAATCATGTTCTGGAATGGCAAAACACAGAGAATAAAGGCGTGGATGCTTTCCTGGAACATTGGGATAAGAAGTCTGGCTCGTTGAATCTTAAGATAAATTCTGACATAGATGCTGTAAGCATTATGACTATACATAAGTCTAAGGGATTGGAGTTTAAGGCTGTCTTGTATCCTTATGCTTTTACAAAAGTGCCTGGTGATTTTAAAGGCGGTGAGAAATGGCTGCCAACCAAAGATTTTGAAATCTTTAAAGATATGCCAGGCATCGACAGTTTTGTATTACCTATTAATAAAGATACTCTTCAAGGAACAGTTTTGGAAAGTCATTATTCTGATGAAGTGGAAAAAACAGCCTTCGACGATTTCAATATAATGTATGTCGCAATGACTCGCGCTAAGAATTTGTTGTTTGTTTACACTAATTCGGAATGTGCGGAAGGTTCTTATAATTTCTTCGTGGATTATTTTGATGCTGAAGAGGGAAATAATGCGGATTTCGTTGAGGAAGAAGATATTACTTTGATAAAGAATCGCTTCGTACGTAATAATAGTGCGATAAGTGTGAAGTATGAGCTAGGCGATATTTTGTTTGTTGATGATAAAAAGGAACAAGAACAGAGCAATATCATAGAGTTGGATTATGGAAATATTCCTCAGACCTCGGAATGGAAGAACTCTTTAGATTTTGAACCAGATCCTACTATGTTCTGGGCTGAAGACGAAGGTGATTATCTCCCTCAGGAATGGGGAAATCTGGTTCATGATATCTTGTCAAAAATCAACACTATCGATGATGTTGACGCAGTATTGAATTTTTATATCAATGAAGGTAGCATCGACAAGCAGCAGGCCGAAGCATTGCGGAAGCAATTCGAAAAGATTGTCAATATAGAAGAAATCAAGGATGCATATTCTAAAGAAGCTGTTATCAGGAATGAGATGGATATTTTGATATATGATAAATATAATGGAAATACTATAGTGCGTCCCGACAGATATGCTGAGCTTGAGGACAAGGTGATACTCATTGATTATAAGACGGGAAAACATCATGAGAAATACTACGATCAATTGAAGAATTATGTCGTGGCATTGAAGGATATGGGCGTTGAAAAAGAGATAGAAGCCTATTTGTTATACATAGGTGAAAATATAGAAACAAAACGTGTATTTTTAGACAGATTATTTTAAATACAAAAGCATTTTTTTTGTAAATTTGCTCACTTTTTTGAATTTTAACAAATTAAATAATATTTAGATGGATAGTATTCGTAATGTCGCAATTATTGCCCATGTCGACCATGGCAAAACCACATTGGTAGATCGTATTTTACACCAATCGAGATTGTTCAGAGACAATCAAGAAACAACTGATTTGATGTTGGATAATAACGATCTTGAGCGAGAACGAGGTATTACCATCTTATCAAAGAACGTTTCTGTTCGTTACAAAGGCACAAAGATTAACATCATCGATACTCCCGGTCACTCCGACTTCGGCGGTGAGGTAGAACGTGTTCTCAATATGGCTGATGGCGTTATCTTACTCGTCGACGCTTTTGAAGGACCAATGCCACAAACACGTTTCGTTCTTGAAAAAGCTTTGTTGTTAGGTCTTAAACCAATCGTTGTTATCAATAAAGTTGACAAGCCTAACTGTTATCCTGAAGAAACACAAGAAGCAGTCTTCGATTTGATGTTCAACTTGGGCGCAACAGAAGAACAACTCGATTTCCCAACAGTATTCGGTTCTTCAAAACAAGGCTGGATGTCTGATAACTACAAAAACGTAACATCAGATATTTCATATCTTCTCGATACAATTTTGGAACATATTCCAGCAGCTAAATATGAAGAAGGTACACCACAAATGCTTATCACTTCCTTAGATTATAGCTCATACGTAGGTCGTATCGCTGTCGGTCGTTTGAAGAGAGGTATCTTGCAAGCTGGTATGAATGTTTCTCTCGTCAAACGTGACGGAACAGTAAGAAAGAACACAATCAAGGAATTATATACTTTCGAAGGTCTCGGTAAAGAAAGAACAAAGAATCCTATCAAAGCTGGCGATATCGTTGCAGTGATGGGTCTTGAAGACTTTGAAATCGGTGACACTGTAGCTGACTTCGAAAATCCAGAGGCATTGCCACCAATCCTCGTTGATGAACCAACAATGAGTATGTTGTTTACAATCAACAATTCTCCATTCTTCGGTAAAGAAGGTAAATTCGTTACATCACGTCACCTTCGTGAACGTTTATATAAAGAATTGGAAAAGAACCTTGCACTTCGTATTGAAGACACTGCATCACCTGACTCAATGATGGTGTTCGGTCGTGGTATTCTTCACCTTTCAATTTTGATTGAGACAATGCGTCGTGAAGGCTATGAATTCCAAATCGGTCAGCCAAAGGTTATCTTGAAAGAAATCGATGGTAAGAAATGCGAGCCTATTGAAATGTTGACAGTTCAGGTTCCAGAACAATTCGCTGGTCGTGTTATCGAACTCGTTACAGCAAAGAAAGGCGAGATGACAAACATGCAGCCTAAGGGCGACAGAATGAACATCGACTTCGAAATTCCATCAAGAGGTCTCATCGGTTTAAGAAGCAATATGCTTACAGCTACAGAAGGTGAAGCTGTTATGTCACAACGACTCAAAGGCTACGAACCATGGAGAGGCGAGATTGCTGGACGTAACACTGGCGCTCTTATCGCTATGGAAACTGGTGTCGCTGTTCCTTACGCTTTATGGAAGTTGCAAGACAGAGGCGCATTCTTCGTAATGCCAAATGAAGAAGTCTATGCTGGTGAAGTCATCGGTGAAAACACACGTTCAAACGATATCGTTTTAAATGTTAATAAAACAAAACATTTGACTAACGTACGTGCATCTGGTTCAGATGAAAAGATTGTTCTCATCCCACCAAAACGCTTCTCACTCGAAGAATATATGGAAATGATTAGAGATGACGAATATCTCGAAATCACACCAAAGAGCTTACGTTTGAGAAAGATTATCTTGGATGAAATCGAACGTAAACGTCAAAGCAAGAGAGAAGAATCAGCTGAATAAAAACAAAAAAAGTCGCTCATCGAAGCGACTTTTTTTATGTTAATGTTTTTTATTTTCTTCTTCTGTCACGACTGAAGATGTCGTTATAGTCAGAATTTCTTTGATGTTCATAAGGAATGTAGAAAAGGCATATATCTTTGTAATGGCCAGCATCTTTGATTTTTCCTACAAGAACAGTTGCGTTTTCTGGGTTTTCGTTGTTAAGATAAATGTCGTATGTGATATTTGTGTCTTCATCCTTTACCTTGTTTCTATAAAAGAAATTGCTGTTAAGGTATTCATCTACGCGGATTTCGAGGTCTTTTCTTATGTAAAGGTCAGCTTCAACATACTGTTTGTTTTTGAAGAAGAAATCCATTTCCCATACTGCGAAAGAATACCAATCCTCACTTCCGCCGTATACAAAAACTGAGTCTGTCTCGATTCTTGGTTCACCGTAGAGATCTTTGATGTAGGAAGGACTGCAATAGAAGTTAAAGCTTGGTTCTTCGAAGAGACTTACGATTACAGGTATGCTAAGTTCATCTGATTCGCTAGATAATGTAACGTTAGCTTCGCCTACGTTTTTACCCAAAATAGTTCCGTCGCCTATAATGTCAACAATAAGATTATTGTCTGAACTATAGACTATAGGTTCTTTTGAATCAGCGTCAATATTGTATCGTTCTTGCAATACTATATTGATTACATCAGGCCCCTTATATTTTATGGAGTCGTTTTTACATGAAGAAAAAACAATGCATGTAAATAGTAAAACAAATGCTATTTTTTTCATAAAAATCTAATTTGTTACAAAAATATAAAATTATTCAAAGTGGTGTGAATTGTAAGAAAAAAAAACTAAATTTGCGGAATAAGAAAAAAGTATTTCATTAAATAACTAATAATATGATTAACAACAATTTCATTAAACGTCACAATGGACCAACAGAAGCTGACGTAAAGAAAATGCTTGAGGTTATTGGCGTTGAATCAACAGATCAACTTATTGACGAAATTATATCATCAGACATTCGTCTTCCAGAAGGTTTAAATATCGGAAGAGGTTTGAATGAATATGAATGCTTCGGCAATCTTAAAGCTTTGGCAGCAAAGAACAAGATTTACAGAAGTTACATCGGTATGGGTTACTACAATGTAATCACTCCAGGTGTTATCACACGTAACATTCTTGAAAATCCAGGATGGTACACATCATACACTCCATATCAAGCAGAGATTTCACAAGGTCGTCTTGAAGCTCTCTTAAACTACCAAACAGTTATCAGCGACATGACAGCTATGCCATTGGCAAACGCTTCATTGTTAGACGAAGCAACAGCAGCTTCAGAAGCAATGTTGATGTTCTGGCACAGCCGCAGCCGCGCTCAAGTAAAAGCTGGCATTAACAAATTCTTCGTTGCTAACGACGTTTTCCCACACACAGTCGACGTTATCAAGACTAGAGCATATCACTTAGGCATTGAAGTCGTTGTTGACGATGTCAAGAACTTCAGCGCTGGTGAAGAATACTTCGGTATCTTAGTTCAATGTCCAAACCAATACGGACGTATCATCAACTATAGCGAAGAAGTTAAGGCATGGAAAGAAAAAGGCATGCAAGTAGCAGTCGCTTCAGATCTTATGAGCTTGGCTCTTATCACACCTCCAGGTGAATGGGGTGCAGACGCTGTTGTAGGTTCTAGCCAACGCTTCGGTTTGCCAATGGCATTCGGCGGTCCTCACACAGGTTTCTTCGCAACAACAGATGCTTACAAACGTGAAATGCCAGGCCGTATCATCGGTATCTCAAAAGACGCTCTCGGCAACCCAGCTTACCGTCTCGCATTACAAACACGTGAACAACATATCAAACGCGAAAAAGCTACATCAAACATCTGTACAGCACAGGCTCTCCTCGGTATCATGTCTGGATTCTACGCAATCTACCACGGTGCTGAAGGTATCAGAGAAATCGCTCGTCACATCAATATTTTGGCTTGCGTTCTCGATAAAGAAATGCAAAAGTACGGTGTTAAACAACTTAACGACTCTTACTTCGATACTTTACATTTCGAATTACCAGAAGGCTTCTGCACATGCAAAGTCAATGAAGTAGCTCTTCAACATAAGATGAACTTCCGTATCATCGACAAACAACATTTCGCTATCAGCTTAGACGAAACAACATCATTAGAAGACGTTAACGAAATCGTTGCTGTTGTTTGTGAAGCTATCGGTAAAGAACATACAGACTTCGTTTGCGACCCAGCAGTTTGCGGCACATTTAACGGCATCGCTGCTGACATGCAACGTACATCATCATACTTACAAGAGCCAGTATTCTTCAAATATCGCAGCGAAACAGACATGATGCGTTATATGAAACAATTGGAAGACCGCGACTTAAGCTTGAACCGCGCTATGATTCCTCTCGGCTCATGTACAATGAAACTCAACTCAGCAACATCAATGTTCGCTTTGAGCTGGCCAGAATTCGCTAACATTCACCCATTCGTTCCAGCAGACCAAGCTGAAGGTTACTTAGAACTCATCAACGAATTAGGTAAAGACCTCTGCGAAATCACAGGCTTCGCTGGTATGTCATTCATGCCTAACTCAGGTGCTAGCGGTGAATACGCTGGTCTCTTGACAATCCGTCGCTACCAAGAAGCTAACGACCAAGGTCATCGTAACATCTGCTTGATTCCAGCATCAGCACACGGTACAAACCCAGCATCAGCAGCAATGGCAGGTATGCAAGTAGTTGTCGTTAAATGCGACGCTAACGGTAACATCGACATGGAAGATGCTAAGGCAAAAGCTGAACAATATAAAGACGAGCTCGCAGCATTCATGGTAACTTATCCTTCAACACACGGTATCTATGAAGACGGTATCCGCGACTTGATGAAGATAGTTCACGACAACGGCGGTCAAGTTTATATGGACGGTGCTAACATGAACGCTCAAGTTGGTCTCACATGCCCAGGCTTCATCGGCGCTGACGTTTGCCACCTCAACTTACACAAGACATTCGCTATCCCTCACGGCGGTGGCGGTCCAGGCGTTGGTCCTATCGGCGTTGCAGCTCACTTGGTACCATTCTTGCCAACTCACCTCAACCTCGCTACATATAACGAAAAACTCGGCGCTGTTTCAGCAGCTCCTTATGGTAGCGCACAAATCCTCACCATCTCTTATGCTTATATCAAGATGTTAGGCGGTGAAGGTTTAAGAGAAGCAACAAAGATGGCTATCTTGAATGCTAACTACCTCAAAGATAGATTGAAAGATTATTATCCAATACTTTATACCGGTAACAACGGTCACGTCGCTCACGAAATGATTCTCGATATCAACGGTATCAACAAAGCTACTGGCGTTGCTGCTATCGACATCGCTAAACGTTTGATGGACTACGGATTCCACGCTCCAACAGTTGCGTTCCCAGTTCACGAAACATTGATGGTCGAGCCAACAGAAAGCGAACCATTAGCAGAATTAGATCGTTTTGTCGACGCTATGATTAAGATTCGTCAAGAAATCGCTGACATCGAAAGCGGCAAGGCAGAAAAAGGTAACAACGTTATCTCACACGCTCCTTACACAGCAGAAATGTTGATGGCTGACAACTGGGAATTCCCATTCACACGTTCAGAAGCTGGTTTCCCAAACAAGAGCGATGTTCAAGACAAATACTTCCCACACGTAACAAGAATCGACGACGCATTCGGCGACAGAAACCTCTGCTGCAGAATCGATTGATTTGTCAACAGACTACGGACAACAGACAACAGTCTTTGTCCATGATATAAACGACGTCACTAGTGGCGTCGTTTTTTTTTTATCCACGAAAAGGCACGAAATTGCACTAATCTTTTTTTTTGTCCACGAAAAGGCACTAATTTGACACTAAACTTTTTTGTCCACGAAAAGACACGAAATTAGCACGAAAGATTAGTGTGTATTAGTGCAGATTAGTGGATGAAAATGTCCACGAAATTAGAAAGCAGAAATGTTTTAATTTTGAATTTTTAATTATGCATTATGAATTATGCATTATGAATTGAATTATGGCGTTCCGGCGGCTACTAACTCCAAGTCACGAACATTGAACAAATAACTCCTAATCTCACATTCCTAATTAAATATTTGCACGTCCGTGCGCCTCTACGCGAGACTATAAAAAAAACTCAAAAACTCAAAAACTTAGTGTCTCGGTGACTTGGTGACTTGGTGACTAAAAAAATCCCTCAACTCCTAACTTCTAATTCCTAACTCCTCACTAAAAAAAACTTGTAGTCTTGTAGTCTCGTTGTCTTGTAGTCTTAAAAAAAACATTAACATAAATTTCTTAATTCCGTTAACGTTTATGTTAAAAATTGTTAAAATCGAAAAATAGTTATGTTAAACCCTTGACAAAAGGGTGTTAAAATTATTAATTTTGAAGAAAAAATGTTTTTAATTTGTTAGTATAAATACTATCTTTGCAAAAGGTTTGAAGGGAGGGATGATGTGGAGAAACTAAAAACCAAAACTGTGATTAAAATATTGGAAGAAGATGGCTGGTATTTTGTGAGACAAAAGGGTAGTCATAGACAATACAAACATCCTATTAAAAAAGGAACCGTTACGATAAATGGTAAAATGAATGAGACTCAAGATCAGGAGTTATTGATAAGTATTTTTAAACAAGCAGGATTAAGATAATATGAAAAAGATTTTGGTTAATATCGTATGGAATGATAATTATGGAGCATGTTCAGATTTGATTCCAGGATGTGTAGCTACACATGCAACGATAGAAGGTGTAAAAGAAGCATATATATCAGCATTGGAATTTCATATTGAAGGATCTGAATATGACGAACTGCCAGACTGTCTTAAAGAAGAATATGAATTGGAATTTGAATTGTCAGTTTCAGCATTACTTCATCATTATGATAAGATATTGACAAGAGCGGCTTTAAGCAGAATTACGGGTATCAACCAGCGTCAGTTGGGACATTATCTTAGTGGTTATAGAAATCCTCGTAAAGATAAAAGAGAGATTATTATCAATGGTTTGCATAAAATAGGACAGGAGTTTTTAAGTGTAAAGTAATATGAACAACAATACAATTGAATCTCATCCTTTGCAGCCGTTTCTTCCGAAGAATGCCAGGATTCTCATGCTCGGAAGTTTCCCTCCGAAAAAAGAGAAATGGTCGATGGAGTTCTTTTATCCTAATTGGATAAACGATATGTGGAGAATATGGGGACTCATATTTTATAATGACAAACATCATTTTGAAATAAAAGGAGAGAAACGTTTCGATAAAGACAAAATAGTTTCCTTTTGTAAAGACGAAGGATTCGCTTTATATGACACAGCTTCGGAAGTCATTCGTTTGAAAGACAATGCTTCTGACAAATTCCTTGAAGTCGTGAAGCAGACTGATGTTAAAGCTTTATTAGATACATTGCCTGAATGTGAAAATATTGTGACCACTGGACAAAAAGCGACAGATATAATCATTGATATTTTCCAGTGTGAAGAACCGAAAGTGGGAGAGAAGACGGAGATAATTTATAAAGATAGAACCATTAACTTCTGGCGAATGCCATCGTCATCAAGGGCTTATCCTATGAAAGTGGAGGTGAAAGCGGAGTGTTATAGGAAAATCTACACTATTATAAAGATGAAGTGAAATATGAGCAAATACGAGGGAAGTAACAATCTTTGTATTAAGTAAAATTTAGATATGCACTACATAAAGAATATCAAACATTGAGGAAATTTTATTATGAGCAAAAAGAAAAATATAGTGGTTTTTACTGGTGCTGGTGTCAGCGCCGATAGTGGTATCGCGACATTCCGTGATGCTGATGGCCTTTGGGCTAATTATCGTATTGAAGAAGTATGTACTCCCGAAGCGTTGAGAAATAACAGAGAAAAAGTTGTTGAATTCTATAATTTACGTCGTAAGGAATCATTGACTAAGAAACCTAATGCAGGTCATATCGCTATCGCTGAGATGGAACAGTGGGCTGATGTCTGCGTGATAACACAGAATGTCGATAACCTTCACGAACAGGCTGGTTCGACTCGTGTGGTGCATCTTCATGGCGAGCTGATGAAGTTACGTTCTGAGGATAATCCTGAACTTATATACGACATTAAGGGGTGGGAGCAGAGTCTTGATGAGCGCGCCGAAGATGGAGCCTTGTTACGACCTCATATAGTGTTCTTCGGAGAGGACGTGCCGATGTTTGAATTTGCGAGCAGCATCGTTGAACAGGCTGATATTTTGATTGTCGTGGGAACATCGTTAGCGGTTTATCCAGCTGCGTCATTGGTATATTATGTGCGTGATAGACAAGTGCCGATTTATTTGGTCGACCCGGGAATGCCTGATACCTCAATGATTAAAAATCCTTTTACACACATCAAAGAACGTGGTGCGATTGGCGTTCCTTTGTTGTTGGAAAAATTACGTGAAGAATTGACTAGGTGATTTAAAAAATGCGTTAAAAATCTTTCGTATTTGGTCTTTTATCTTTCGCCTTTTATTATCTTTGTAGAAAATCTAATATCATGAATAATTTCGTATATAACATTCCTACAAAGGTATATTTCGGTGAGAATCAGTTGTCTCACCTCGGAGAAGAATTAAGCAAGTTTGGAACATGCGTCCTTATGACTTACGGTGGCGGTTCTATCAAGAAAAACGGTCTCTACGACAGAATTATGGAAGAGATGAAGAAGGCTGGTCTTAAAGTCTTTGAACTCTCTGGCATCGAGCCTAATCCTCGTATCGACTCTGTCAGAAAAGGTGCACAAATCTGTAAGGAAAACAATATTGATGTCTTGCTTGCTGTCGGTGGCGGTTCTACAATCGACGCTACTAAAATCATGGCAGCTGCAGCTTGCGTGGAGCATGACGCTTGGGATTTTATGAATGAGAAGAAAGCTCCTATCAACAAAGCGCTGCCTATCGTTACAATATTAACTCTCTCAGCTACAGGTTCTGAGATGGATACAGCAGCGGTCATCAGCAATCCAGAAACCGACGATAAAATCGGTCGCCTTGACCCAAATCTCCTTCCAAAAGTTTCTTTCCTCGACCCATCATTGACATATTCCGTAAGTCAATATCAGACAGCTTGCGGCTCGGTCGATATCATGTCGCATATCATGGAGGTTTATTTCAATATGAACAAAGACCTTTTCATGCTCGACGCTTTCATGGAAGGTATGTTAAGGACTGTCGTGAAATTCGCTCCTGTTGCGATGGAAGCTCCTGATAATTATGAAGCTCGCGCTAACTTGATGTGGACTTCCTCATGGGCAATCAATGGATTCATCAATGGCGGAAGAGCTAAGGCTTGGAGCTGTCACCCAATGGAACATCAGCTTTCTGCTTATTATGACATCACTCACGGACTCGGACTCGCAATCCTCACACCTCGCTGGATGGAATACTGCCTCGACGAGACTAACGTTTCTAAATATGTACAGTTTGCAGTGAATGTGTTCGGTGTCGATGCTAATCAAGATGATATGGCGATTGCAAAAGAAGGCATTCAAAGATTATACGATTTCTTCTTCAAGACATTAGGACTTAAGAGTACGTTAAGCGAACTCGGCATCGGAAGAGAACATTTCGAAGATATGGCAGAGAAGGCTTGCGGCGGTGCTGTCTTGAAAGGTTTTAAACCTCTGACAAAAGAAGATATTGTTAAGATTTATGAAATGTGTTTGTAATCAATAAGAAATAATATGAAAAAGATAATCTTCGTCTGCCTCGGCAATATATGTAGAAGTCCTATGGCGGAATTCGTGATGAAAGACATGGTGGAGAAAGCTGGTTTGTCGCACGAATTTGAAATTGCTTCGGCTGCTACATCGACTTATGAAATCGGTAATCCTGTTTATCCGCCTGCACGTCAGAAACTCGCTGAGCATGGAATTGATTGTAAGGGCAAGACTGCTCGTCAGATAACAAAAAAAGACTACGACTATTACGACTATATCGTAGCGATGGATCAAAGCAATATACGTAATCTTAAAAATATGTTGAGTAATGACCCACAAGGTAAAATATCTCTTTTGATGGATTACACTTCTCGTCCTGCTGACGTAGCAGATCCTTGGTATACAGGCGATTTTCAAGCCACATGGGACGACGTTAGTGAAGGTTGTGAGGCTTTGCTGAAATTTATAATGAAGAAATAATAATTTAACACTATATTATGAGAAAAATTTTAACATTAGTTTTATTGACATTTATTTCTTTGACATCTTTTTCGCAAAAAGAAGTGAATGTGATTTTAAAACAAGAGACGCAACTTACAGCGCGTGCTAATGTAAATGAATTGATATTGAAGGCTTCAGTTCAGTATAAAGGTGAAGAATCTGTTGCATTACAATCAGTTAAACTCAATTTAGATGGAACCACAAACATTTCTGATGTAGAAGAAATAAGAGTTTATACTACAGGACTTAAAGATTATACTAACGGCAGATTCATGGAGACAGCAACTTTGCTCGGTAGCTGCGTTCCATCAGAAGGCGATTTTGAATGTAAACTTGATGGTTCTTTGTCAAAAGGCATTAACTATTTATGGTTGACAGTCAATGTTGCAGAAGATGCTGCTGAAGGTAACTTCGTAGATATGTCTTTGTTGTCGGTTACTACAGAGAATGAAACTTGTGAGGTGAAGTCACCATCACCAACAGGCCGTCGCGAAATCATCTTGGCTCGCACAACATTGCTTCGTCCTGGTGATTATAACTCGTCAAACTATCGTATTCCTGCAGTCATCACAGCAAAAGACGGTTCTATCGTAGCGTTTACCGACAAACGTAAATATAACAACACCGACCTTCCTGAAGATATCGACATCATTTGCAATAGAAGTACCGACGGTGGTCATACATGGAGCGAACCAATAACAATCGCTCAAGGCACTGGAAGATTTCAAGGTTATGGCGACGCTGCTCTTGTTCATTCAAAAGATGAAAACGGTTTGTTGGCAGTGTTCGTAGGCGGTCAAGGTTTGTGGACTTCAACACCTAATGTTCCTCAGAACTCTTATATGGTGAGAAGTAATGATAACGGCCAAACTTGGACTGAGCCAGAAGTTATTACGCATTTTATCTATGGTAAGGATTGTGCAGATCCAACTCGTAAAAACTGGTATGCTTCATTCTTCGGTTCTGGTAACGGATTGTTGACATCGACTGGCAGAATCATGTTTGTGGCAGCCATAAGAGAAAGCGGTAACAACAACACCTTATATAATTATGTAGTCTATTCTGACGATAATGGCGAGACATGGAATGTGTCGGGTCGCGCTTCTATTGGCGGCGATGAAGCTAAGGTTACAGAACTTGAAGACGGTCGTATTTTAATGAGCATCAGACATGGAGGAAACAGGTGGTATAACATTTCTAGCGATGGAGGCTTGACATGGAGAGCCGTTCCATATACATGGTACGATATCACAGCTCCTGCATGTAATGGCGATTTGATTCGTTATACTTCAGTAAATAAGGGCGATGACAAAAACAGACTTCTCCATTCTGTCCCAACCGGTACTGAAAGAAAGAATGTAACAGTATTCGTTAGTTATGATGAAGGTGAATCATGGCCAACATCACGTTGCATAGTGCCTTACAGCTCAGCGTATTCTTCATTGTGCATTTTGCCAGACAACACAATCGGTATTTATGTTGAAGAAGATTTTTACACAGGAAAAGATAACTACAGCACTGTATTCTATAACTTTAGCCTCGAATGGTTGACAAAAGGCGCTGACAGTTTGGAAAATGTAGAAGATGATGATGAAGGCGTGGGTGAAATAATTTCTACAGATGATAAGTCTATGTTCAATCTTTATCCAAATCCTACAAGTGTAAATGCTGAAATCAATCTCGGAATGACATACGATAGAGTAGAGGTTTACAATTCTGTCGGAGCTAAAGTCGCGGAATATGCTGATACAGATTTCATCAAAGGCATTGAAACAGCTGGCGTTTATGTTATTAAGGCTGTTGATGGTAATGATGTAAGAAATTGTAGAATAATTGTTAAATAAAAACTCAAAAACTCAGAAATTCAAAAACTCAGAATTGAGGAGTTCTTGATAATATTTAAAAGAATTAATCGTTATAGAGACGCATTTTATAGATGTGTCTCTATACTTAAAAATATCATTATGAAAGTTAAAGGTTTAATTTATTGTTTGTTAGCATTTTGTATGCTTGCATTGTCATCATGTGGACCAGATAATACAGACTATACAGAAAAGGTTGTTGGTGAGTATAATATTAAGATAACTCCCAACATCAGTGTTAAATATGGAAACAGTATCTTGCCAATAGCAACTGAAACGATTGAAACAACGGCTGTTATTACAGAGAAAGATGACGCTGGTAATGTCACGATGCAAATCAATGGTGTCAATGGTGAATTTAGCGAGTTGTTTTTTGAAGGATATTGCGATGGCTTAGGATTGAAATTGAATAATAATAATTATGACGGTGTGTTATATTCACCAGAATATGGAATGATATATTGCGATATAGAATTAAAGAATCCGACAGTATCAATCTATAATTCAAGGATTTTGAATTGGAAATCCACTTTTGCAACAGGAACTTGTGGAATCAATATATCAGGATTAGATGAAGCAAACTACGACGTGAGTGGAAGCATTCAATTTGAAGCCAAAGGTAAATGATGTAAAAAAAACTGCGAGATTTTTTTCTCGCAGTTTTTTATAGCCAAAAGCCAGCAGCCAACAGCAATCACTTTCCTCTTTCAGCCATCAAAATCTTGATTTCGTTTTCGTTGATTCCGACCATTGCTTCGCCGAGGTCTTCGCTTAACTCTGCCAAGACTTCAGGATTGTTGTAGTTAGCAACGGCTTTCACGATGGCAGTAGCTCTCTTCATTGGGTCGCCGCTCTTGAAGATGCCGCTGCCCACGAACACGCCTTCAGCTCCAAGTTGCATCATCAAAGCAGCGTCAGCTGGAGTTGCAACGCCGCCAGCAGCGAAGTTAGGAACAGGCAATTTGCCGTTGTCGTGAACGTATTGTATCAATTCAAAAGGAACTCTCAATTCCTTTGCAACTTCATATAACTCATCATTGTTGAGAGAGACGACTCTTCTGATTTCTGACTGCATCATTCTCATGTGGCGAACAGCTTGTACGATGTCGCCGGTGCCAGCTTCGCCTTTTGTTCTAATCATCATCGCGCCTTCGCTGATGCGACGTAAAGCCTCGCCTAAGTCACGAGCGCCGCATACAAAAGGAGCGTTGAATTGTCTCTTATTGACGTGGAAGACGTCGTCGGCAGGAGAGAGGACTTCGCTTTCGTCGATATAGTCGATGCCTATGGCTTCAAGAATCTGTGCTTCAACGAAATGACCGATGCGGCATTTTGCCATGACTGGAATTGACACAGCTTTTTGAATTTCTTTTATCATCTTAGGGTCGCTCATGCGTGACACACCGCCAGCAGCTCTGATGTCGGCAGGAACTCTTTCTAGAGCCATAACTGCCATTGCACCAGCAGCTTCCGCGATACGAGCTTGTTCTGGATTTGTGACATCCATGATAACACCACCTTTTAATAACTCAGCAAGATTACGATTCTTTTCTATTCTTTCTTTCATTTTTAACAGATTTTAAATTACGCTGCAAAAGAATGAATTTAAAGCAAGAAATGTTTTTCTTTGTTCCGATTTTATAAAAGTTAGTTCCAGAAATAAAAAAAACTAAGGCTGTTGAACTAAGAGCTAAGAACTAAGGCTTTTGGCTGTTGATTTTTTATCCACGAATAAACACGAATAAACACGAAAAACGTCACAGGATAGACGTCTCTACACATCCTCACACCCTCAGTTCCTCAACTCCTCATACCCTTAATTCCTTTCTTTGGGCGTTCCGGCTATCGCCGTCGGGCTTTCCGCTATATCTTTTTCCGCTTCGCTACAAAAGGATACCGCTCCAATCCCTAACGCATTGGAGGCTACTAAATCCAAGTTGCGAATACTAAATATATAATTCCTAACTAATAAGGCGTTGCCTTACCCTATATTTGTTTCGCTCTTTCAGAGCTTAATTTCTCAAATCCTCATACCCTCAACTCCTAATTAAAAAATGTAGTCTTAACAAACATTAACATAAAATTCTTAATTTTGAAGACAAAACGTGTGGTATAGATTTATGGAAATTCAGACTCAAATTATAGAACTCGTTTGCAATGATGATTTAACGGTTGATATTCTGTTTAATGATGGCACTCGTAGGAGGATAGATGTTGGGGATTTTATCAGAAAACATCCGCATTCGCAATACAATAAATATTTAGAGATTGCAAACTTTAAAAAAGGTAAGTTGGTAGATGGCAATGTGATTTGGGGCAATGATTTGGAGTTTCATCTGGAAGATCTTTATGAGGGAAAGATTGATTGATTTTGCTTTTTGTATATTTAAATATCTGACAAATGAGAGAATTTACTATTGATAGCAATATAACTCCAGAGGATATAGATTATATTGAAGGTTGGTTAAAAAATTGTACAGCAAAAAGAATATGATGATTTTTATGGTAATATAAGGATTATCAAAGAGTCATTTGAAAATGGAAATTTTTTGCTGTATAGGACTAAGGATAAAAAAGCGTGATAGGGTAAATAGCTATTATAACACAAATAATGGTTATTATATTAATAATAGTTATATGTATATAGATAATGATGTGTTTGTAAACGTAGAATTTCATCCTTTGCAGCCGTTTCTTCCGGAGAATGCCAAGATTCTTATGCTGGGCAGTTTTCCTCCGAAGAAAGAGAAATGGTCGATGGAGTTCTTTTATCCTAACTGGATAAACGATATGTGGAGAATATGGGGACTTATCTTTTATAACGACAAGCATCATTTTGAGATAAAAGGCGAGAAACGTTTCGATAAAGACAAGATTGTAGATTTCTGTAAAGATAAAGGTTTTGCTTTATATGACACGGCTTCGGAAGTCATTCGTCTGAAAGACAATGCTTCTGATAAATTCCTTGAAGTTGTTAAAAATACTGATGTCAATGCGTTGTTGGAATCGTTGCCTGAATGTGAAAATATAGTGACAACAGGACAGAAGGCGACTGATATTATCATTGATATTTTCCAATGTGAAGAACCGAAAGTGGGAGAGAAGACGGAGATAATCTATAACGATAGAGTTATTAACTTCTGGCGAATGCCGTCATCATCGCGAGCTTATCCTATGAAAGTGGAGGCGAAAGCGGAGCTTTATAGAAAGATTATATTAAAAAAGAGATAACATGAATTCATGTTATCTCGTAATATACTATTGATTTATAGTTGTTTTGTGTAGTATTGATCAATTCCAATCACTGTCTTCGAGTTCGAAAATATCGTTTACATTTTTGTTGAAAACGGTAGCTATTTTCATCATTACCAGGCCTGATGGAATGTATTTTGCTAATTCAATTGCGTTTATAGTCTGACGACTTACACCAACTTTTTCCGCAAGTTGCTCTTGTGAAATCTTCTGTATGGCTCTTTCAACTCTAATATTATTCTTCATCTTTATTTTCCTTTCTAAATTTCCAAAGTTCAATTTGGAATTTAACTGTAAAAACAAACAAAAATACGAAAAAGTCCATTATTAATATGTTGAGATAGTCTAATCCGAAAATAAATAATGTGGAGAGGATAATCAATAAACTGGAAAATAATGCAGCAAAGATGAATGAGCGTTCTCTGATTTTTCCAATATATTCATCTTCGTCACGTTCTTTTGAAAACGCTATGAATAAAAATCCACTTAATGCCACAATAGGCAGGAATGTGGAATAAATCTCAGTTTTTACCATTGTAAAAAAGTTTCCATCATTGAATATAGATGGCATCTTGAAATAGATTGTAGCCCAATCGAATGTCATATACATTACGTAATAAATCAATGAGATTACAATCATGATCCAACCGATTTTCTTAAAACTTGTTGGAAGTAGGTAATTTGTTTTCATAATGAATTAAATTTAAGATTTGACTTTGCAAATATATATTAAAATCAAATAAACAATACAAAATGTAAAAAATATTTTACTTTGTGACAATTTTATATGTCAATTGTATGGCAAAAATATTTCTTATGATATGAAGTGTTTATGTAGAGATTTAACTATCTTTGCAATAAGTAAAATTAAAATATGCCTCAACTGATTCCTATATTGACAATCAATGGTTCTGACGGCGCTGGCGTGGTCGGCGTTCAGGCTGATATAAGGACAATATCGGCTCTTGGTGGTTATGCATTGACAGCGATAACATCAGTGACGGCCCAGAATGAAAACAGCGAGACTTCAATCAGCGACTTGTCATCGGAGATGATAATAGGGCAGGTGAGAGCTATAGTGAAAGAGTCGCATCCAAAAGTTGTTAAAATAGGTCTCGTTCGCGATGCATCAACAATAAAGATGTTGAGGAGTGAAATCGTTGCCTCGCAAAGTATTGTGCTTGTTCCTGGTATCTTTTCTTCTGAAGGAAAACAACTTGTTTCTGATGAAGTTATTTTAGCGATTAAAAAGCATCTTCTTCCAATGTCGACGCTGCTGATATTACGTAGCGACGAAGCAGAGAAAATGCTCGGCATAAAAATCAATACCGACGATGATATGATTGCAGCTGCGCACTCATTTATTAATATGGGTGTAGAATCTGTGTTGTTGCGTGCTTCTAAACATAATGACGGTTTGCTCACGGCCTTGCTTTATGAAAATGGAAATCCGCATTTCTTTACTTCGCATAACACCGAGGGCTGGCAGAAACATGGAGTTGGGGGAGCTCTTTCTTCCGCAGTGGCAACTCGTCTCGCATTCGGTGATGATATTCTTACAGCGATTGACAAGGCTCATGATTATATGCATAAGCAAGTCGTCTATGCTGTGTCGGAAAAAGTGCAGCATTCCAGAAAGACTGTGGTTTACAATAAGTTCATGTCGCTTATAAGTGAAAACTATCATAAATCTCATGACGTGTCTTTTTACGCTGATAAATTATGTGTGTCAACACGTTATCTATCACAAGTGACTAATGATATAGTCGGAGTTGCTCCAAAACAACTTATTTCTGATTATATAATAAAAGAAGCTAAAATACTTTTAGAATCGACAAACTACAGCGTTCAGGAAATATCAAACAAACTTGGTTTTTCGTCACAATCCGCATTCTCTTCTTTCTTTTTTAAAAATGAAAAAGAAACACCTTCTGTTTATAGATTGAAATGATTTTATAAATATCGGAATAATGTTTTTTAAAATCAGAATATATTTTTTCTTTGCATTTTGATATTATTTTTCTTTGCATCGTTTTTAAAATTAAGTCAAAATGAAAGAAAATAAAGAAGTAAATCGTAACCTTGCAGAATTATTAAAAGGTGGTGTTATAATGGATGTTACAAATCCAGAACAAGCTCGTATTGCAGAAGCTGCTGGCGCAATGGCAGTTATGGCGTTGGAAAGAGTTCCTGCTGATATTAGAATGGCAGGTGGTGTGTCACGTATGAGTGACCCAAAAATGATACAAGAAATTCAAAATTCAGTCAATATTCCAGTGATGGCAAAATGCCGTATCGGTCATTTTGTCGAAGCACAGATTCTTGAAGCTATAGGTATAGATTATATTGATGAGAGTGAAGTACTTTCACCGGCAGATGATGTATATCACGTAGATAAACGTCAGTTTAATGCGCCTTTCGTTTGTGGAGCGAGAGATTTGGGTGAAGCATTACGTCGTATCTCAGAAGGTGCAATGATGATTAGAACGAAAGGCGAAGCCGGTACTGGCGACATTGTCCAGGCTGTTCGTCACATGCGTATGATGCAGAGCGAGATAAGAAGAGTTGTTTCTCTTAATGTTGATGAGTTGTACGAAGCTGCTAAAGAAATGAGAGTTCCTTTTGAATTGCTTCAATACGTTCACGACAATGGCAAACTTCCTGTTCCAAACTTCGCTGCTGGCGGTGTTGCTACTCCAGCTGATGCTGCTTTGATGATGCAACTTGGTGCAGAGGGTGTATTCGTTGGAAGTGGTATCTTCAAGAGCGGTGATCCAATGAAAAGAGCTAAGGCTATAGTTAATGCTGTTGCTAACTACAAAAATCCTAAGATTTTAGCAGAATTGAGTGAAGACCTCGGCGAAGCGATGGTCGGAATCAATGAAAACGAGATTAAGATTTTAATGGCAGAACGCGGAAAATAATCCTCTAACATCAACATCATAACTGCATCCACGGAATTGCACTAAACTGTCACGAAAGAATATTCGTGTATAGTTCGAGAGGTTTCGTGGATGTTTTTTTGCTATCCACGAAATAACACTAAACATTAACGAAAGAAAATATTCGTGTATGATTCGTGAAGTTTCGTGGATG